>UBKJ01000039.1 GCA_900465915.1 Hyphomicrobiales bacterium | reverse complement strand
GCGCTATATAGGACCCCAAGGCACAAACTGTCAACGACGTTCTACTGCCTTCTTGAAGATTTTTTGACAAGTCGCCTAAAAAGCGGGTTTTCCGCCTATTAAAGCGGCCCTCGCCCCACCACCCGCCCCGCGCCCGAGTCATAAACCGGCCCCAATAAGCGCCTAGCTTCCGCCCGCGCCCATTGTGGATAACGAACCGGACCGGCCTTCGCGTTGACTTACGCGGTCGCGGCGGGCAAAACTTGGCTCCGGTTTCGCGGAGCCTCCCTTTATATATAGAAGGATGGCGCGATCGCGGCCGAGCGGCGTCCCGCCCTATCCGCATGCTCAAGCGAGCCTCGAACGACATATATGTAGAAAGGCCGACAGCGGCGGTATGAAGGAAATAGGGCCGAACAGTTTCGATCCGGGCGATGAGCCGCCACTGACCGTCGGCGGACGCCGCAGGCCGCCGGATCGGCGCGAGGTCTCGGCCCGCTGGCTCGCCGGCACCTTCCTGACCGGCGTCACCTCCTGCATGCTGATCGGCGTGGCCCTGTTCGCGGCGCTCGACGGGCGCGAGCAGCTCGCCACCCCGCCCGAAATCCTGGCGCGCAACGAGATGTCGGCCGCCGACCAGGAAAGCGCCGTCACCAAGGGCGGCCGCCTCGTCAGCACGATTTCGCAGCAGAAGCCGAAGGATCGGCGGCGATTCGACCTTTCCACCATGCAGAAGGTCGGCGAGCGCGAGGTGATCCGCACCCGTCCCTTCGAGCTGGTGCATATGGCGCTGGCGGTGGACCACCCCAACGGCCGCAAATATCCCGCTTTCGACGCCATGGCCGTGTTTTCCGACGGCCCCGCCCCCGCCCCGGTCGCCGATACCGGCCAGATCTACGGTGCCAAGGTGGAGAGCGAAGTCAGCCTGCACGTCATCGACTTTCCGCTCAACGCCGCCTTCGACGCCGCCAACGACCTGACGGTCGACGAGGTGGAGAAGGTGGTGCGCGACACCGGCGCGCTTCTTACCGACGGCGACGTGCAGGTGGCCTCGCTGCATTATGTCGATCCGGCGCGCTTCGGCGGCGCCGATTCGCCCTTCGCGCTCAGCCCCACCGCGGTGAAGATCACGCAGGAAAACGTCAGCGTCACCCAGCGCGCCGACGACGAGCAGGCCAATGAGGGCTTTTCGGAAGAGCTGATTCCCTTCCGCCAGACCACCGACATCAAGGACGCGCTCTCCGACGCCGGCTATGACGGCGACGACGCCGAGCAGATGGCGGACGCCCTGACCAAGCTGATGAATTCGCCGCGCCTCAAGGAAGGCAGCGTCCTACGCGTCGGCACCGAATCCCGCGACGGCGACGACCGCATCGTGCGCGCCAGCATCTATAACGGCGTCACCCATCTGGTGACGGTGGCGCTGAACGACCGCCAGCAATATGTGCCGTCGGACGAGCCGGAGGAGACGCCGCTCCTGAAAACCGCCTTCGACGGCGACGCCGCGCCCACGGCCATTCGCGGCGACCTGCCCACCGTCTATGACGGCGTCAGCCGCGCCGCGCTGGCCTATGGAATGTCGGAACCGATGCGGGCGCAACTGATCAAGACGCTGGCCACCGACATCGACCTTCAGGCGCGGCTGTCGCCGAGCGACCAGATCGACGCCTTCTTCTCCATCTCCGACGAGACCGAGAAGGCGGACAGCGATTCGCAACTGCTCTATGTCGCGGCCACCTTCAGCGGGACGACGCGGAAATTCTACCGCTACCAGGCCCCGGACGGCAGCGTCGATTATTTCAACGAGGACGGCAAGAGCGCCAAGCAGTTCCTGTTGCGCAATCCGGTGCCGAACGGCATCTTCCGCTCGCCCTTCGGCATGCGCCGCCATCCGATCCTCGGCTATAGCCGCATGCATACCGGCGTCGACTGGGCCGCGCCGCGCGGCACGCCGATCATCGCCGCCGGCAACGGCGTGGTCGAGAAGGCCGGCTGGACCAACGGCTACGGCAACCAGACGCTGATCCGCCACGCCAACGGCTACGTCACCAGCTACAACCACCAGAACGCCATCGCGCGCGGCGTGACGGTCGGCGCGCGCGTGCGCCAGGGCCAGATCATCGGCTATGTCGGCTCGACGGGCCTGTCCACCGGGCCGCACCTGCATTTCGAGCTGATCGTCAACGGCACCAAGGTCGATCCGATGCGCATCCGGCTACCCGACAACAAGGCCTTGCAAGGCAAGGAGCTGGAAGCCTTCAAGCAGGAGCGCGACCGCATCGACGCGCTGCTGGACAGCGACGATTCGGATACGAAAGTGGCCGCGAACGGCGCGGCCAAAAGCTAATTCAGACAAGAATGGCGGCGCGGAACCCGCACCTTTGTTTTTCACCGCATTCGTGCGACGTCGAACGTTTCCGTTCGGCTGCAAGACGCCCTATTCGGTGAACTCCACCGTCACGCCCGGCTTCACCAGCTTCGCCAGTTCCTGCGCGTCCCAATTGGTCAGGCGCACGCAGCCATGGCTCGACGTCTTGCCGATCTTGGACGGCTCCGGCGTGCCGTGGATGCCGTAGGTCGGCTTGGACAGCGCGATCCACACCGAGCCGACCGGGCCGTTGGGGCCGGGTGGGATGGTGAGAATCTTGTCGTTGTTGCCCTGCTTGAAATTGATCTTCGGATTGTAGGTGTAGCTCGGATTGAGCGCGATTCGCACCACTTCCACCGTGCCGGACGGCGACGGCGTGTCCGAGGAGCCGATAGTGGACGGATAGGCGACCACCAGCTTGCCGCTCTCGTCATAGCCGCGCACCTGCTTGCGGCCCTTGTCGGCGATGATTCGCGCCACCTTGCCCCGCACCGGCTGGCCCAGATTCGGCACCTTGATCACCGTTCCGGGCTGGTTGAAATTCGCGCCCGGATTGATCTCCTTCAGATAGGCCTCGTCGATGTGGAATTTTTCGCCCAGCATCTCGGTGACGGAGGTGTAGGCCATCGCCGGCAATTGCGCCTTGTGGGCGTAGTCCTCGGGGATCGAGGCCACATATTGCTGCCCCACATCCTCGTTGCTGATGGTGTAGTCGATGAAGGCTGGGCCGCCGGTGGCCTCCAGCTCGGCGTTGACCGCCGCCTCGTCCTTCGGGCTGATCGACTTGCCAGTCAGCTCGCCATAGGCGGCGGCGGCCTTGTCGACATTGCTGCCCGAGCGCCCGTCGATCACGCCCGGCGAGGCGCCGGCGCGGTCGAGCAGCACCTCATAGGCCGCGATCTTCAGCTTGGCCCCGGGCCCCTTCGGCATTTCGACAGCCGGCGTCATGTCGTCGGGATTGGGCGTGGCGCGCGGCGGCTCCGACGGCTGCTGCCCGTAGCCGGGCTGGCCCTGGTTGCCGAGGCTGGCCTCGTCGCCCGCCGGCGGCAGCTCGGAGCGCTGCACCTGGCCGTCGCGATTGTAGCCATAGTCACGGTCCGACGGCGGCGCCGGGTAATAATTGGGGTCTTCCGGCACGTCGCTGAAATCGTCATAGGGCGAGCCGCCGCCGGTCGGACCCCAGTTGTTTTCGTCGGCGGGCGGCGGCGCGGCGCGGACGTTGCGGTCGTAATCGCCCGCCCGCTCGACGCTGATGATGCGGCCGCGCCGGTCCATGGTGATGCGTCGGCCCGACGGATCGATATAGACGCGCACGCGCCCGTCGCTATAGACCTCGTCGCCCGGATCGTAGAGCTGCGCCAGTTGCACCGGCCGCGCCGCGGCCAGGTCGCCCGCCAGCGCGCCGCCGGCGGATAAGCCCGTCGCGGCGGCGAGAAGGGCGAAACGAAGCATGTATGTGGTATGCGCCATGAGAAAACCCTGAACGACCGAGCAGCCCTGATTGTCGCGAATATAGTTAATCAATGCTTGTGTCCATGCCAGATGACAGAGGAACTGGACATGAAAATGGCCGCGGCAGGAAAAAGAACGCCGCAACCGTCGGGTTGCGGCGTTCCGTCATAGGGTCGCGGCTTATTGCGCGGCTTCGGCTTCCAGCGCCCCGTTGACGGGACGGAAGTTGAGCCGATCCGAACCCGCCAGGATCTTGACGATGGCCCCGTCGAGCACGTCGCCGAGCAGGATACGCTCGGCGAGCGGGTCCTGCACCTCCTTCTGGATCACGCGCTTGAGCGGGCGCGCGCCATAGGCCGGATCGTAGCCCTTGTCGGCCAGCCACTCGCGGGCGTCGTCCTCCAGCTCCAGCACGATCTTGCGATCGACGAGCAGGCTCTGCAGACGGCGCATCTGGATGTCGACGATCGCGCCCATATCCTCGCGCCGCAGGCGGTGGAACAGGATGATCTCGTCGACGCGGTTGAGGAATTCCGGCCGGAACGCCGCCCGCACCACGCCCATCACCTCGTCGCGCACACTCTCGACATCGTCCTTCTCGCCGAGATTGACGAGATATTCCGCGCCGAGATTCGAGGTCATGATGATGACCGTGTTGCGGAAATCCACCGTGCGGCCCTGGCCGTCGGTCAGGCGACCGTCGTCGAGCACCTGCAGCAGCACGTTGAACACGTCCGGATGCGCCTTCTCGATCTCGTCGAACAGGATCACCTGGTAGGGCCTGCGCCGGACGGCCTCGGTCAGCACGCCGCCTTCCTCGTAACCGACATAGCCGGGAGGCGCGCCGATCAGCCGGCTCACGGAATGCTTCTCCATGAATTCCGACATGTCGATGCGCACCATGGCGGTGTCGTCCTGGAACAGGAAGCCGGCCAGCGCCTTGGTCAACTCGGTCTTGCCGACGCCCGTGGGGCCGAGGAAGATGAACGAGCCGATCGGCCGGTGCGGGTCCTGCAGGCCGGCGCGGGCGCGCCGCACCGCCTTGGACACGGCTTGCACCGCCTCGCCCTGGCCGACGACGCGCTTGGCTATCTCGTCCTCCATGCGCAAAAGCTTCTCGCGCTCGCCTTCCAGCATCCGGTCGACCGGAATGCCGGTCCAGCGCGAAACCACCTGCGCCACATGGTCGGGCGTGACGGTCTCTTCCAGCAGCGAGCCCTTGCTCTCATGGCTTTCCGATTCGGCGAGCTGCTTTTCCAGCTGCGGGATCGTGCCATAGGCCAGTTCGCCCGCCTTCTGGAATTCGCCGCCGCGCTGCGCGATGGCGAGCGCGTTGCGCGCCTCTTCGAGCTGCCGCTTGAGGTCGGCGGCGAGACCGAGCTTCTGCTTCTCCGCCTGCCACTTGGCCGTCAGCTCCGCCGATTCTTCCTCGAGGTCGGAAAGCTCCTTCTCCAGCCGCTGCAAACGGTCCTTCGAGGCCGCGTCGGTCTCGACCTTCAGCGCCTCGCGCTCGATCTTGAGCTGCATGACGCGGCGGTCGATCTCGTCCAGTTCCTCCGGCTTGGAATCGACCTGCATGCGCAGACGCGACGCCGCCTCGTCGACGAGGTCGATGGCCTTGTCGGGCAGGAAACGGTCGGTGATGTAGCGGTTCGACAGCGAGGCCGCCGCGACCAGCGCGGAGTCCGACACGCGCACCTTGTGGTGCTGCTCGTATTTCTCCTTCAGGCCGCGCAGGATCGAGATCGTGTCCTCGACGGTCGGCTCCTCCACGAAGACGGGCTGGAAGCGGCGGGCGAGCGCGGCGTCCTTCTCGACATATTTGCGGTATTCCTCGAGCGTGGTCGCGCCGACGCAATGCAGCTCGCCGCGCGCCAGCGCCGGTTTCAAGAGGTTCGACGCATCCATCGCGCCGTCGCTCTTGCCCGCGCCGACCAGCGTGTGCATCTCGTCGATGAACAGGATGATCTGCCCCGCCGCCGTCTGCACTTCCGACAGCACCGCCTTGAGGCGCTCCTCGAACTCGCCGCGATATTTCGCGCCGGCGATGAGCGCGCCCATGTCGAGCGCCATCAGCTGCTTGTCCTTGAGCGATTCGGGCACGTCGCCATTGACGATGCGCAGCGCCAGGCCCTCGGCGATGGCCGTCTTGCCGACGCCCGGCTCGCCGATCAGCACTGGATTGTTCTTGGTGCGGCGCGACAGGACCTGGATGGTGCGGCGGATCTCCTCGTCGCGGCCGATAACGGGATCGAGCTTGCCCGCCCGCGCGTCCTCGGTGAGGTCGCGCGCATATTTCTTCAGCGCGTCGTAATTGCTTTCGGCGGACGCCGAATCGGCGGTGCGGCCTTTGCGCATATCGTTGATCGCCTTGTTGAGCGCGGTGGGGGTGACGCCGGCCTGCGAAAGGATTTCGGAGGTCTTGGCCGATTTCTCCATGGCGAGCGCGGTCAGAAGCCGCTCGACGGTGACGAAGCTGTCGCCGGCCTTGCTCGCCAGTTCCTCGGCGGTGGTGAACACCTTGGCCAGCGGCTGCGCCAGATAGAGCTGGCCGTTGCCGCCGGACACTTTCGGCAGCTTGTCCAGCGCCGCGCGCAGGCCCGCGCGCACGTCGGCGATGCGGCCGCCGGCGCGTTCGATCAAGGAGGCGGCGAGCCCCTCGTCGTCGTCGACAAGGATTTTCAGAAGATGTTCGGGCGTGAACTGCTGGTTGTCGGACGACAGCGCGTAATTCTGCGCCGACTGGATGAAACCGCGCACCCGTTCGGTGTATTTTTCGATATTCATGGCGTCTCCTTTTCCTTCCGGCCCGCCAGGCGGCGCGGGAAGATTCTGGGTGACGAAGCCCCCATTTCGGCGGGCTCCCTTCGTCAGCCATATGGGAGGCGGCTTCCGCTTCGGCAAGGGCGCGCGGGCGAGGCGGCGCAAATAAAAATGGCGCGGAAAACCGCGCCATTCTCATAATTTCCGATGTCCGAAAAACTCAGCCTTCCGTGGCCGCCGGCTCGGCGGAGGGCGCGGCTTCGCCGGCCTCCTGGTCCTTGGCGGCGCGGCGCGGGCGGCCCGGACGGCGAGCGGCGCGGCGCGGCGCTTCCTCGGCAGGCTCGCCCGCGACCACCACCGGCTCGGCGGCGGGGACGGGAGCGGGTTCGGCCACGGCTTCCGCGACGGAGGCCGGCGCCGGAGCGGCGGCTTCCTCGGGCTGCGGCGCGCCGTTCTCGCCGCCGGCGTTGAAGCGCTCGCGCTGCGGGCGGCGGTTGCGGCCGAAGCGGCGGTCGCGGCCTTCGCGCGGCTGGCGGTCGTCGCCCTTGACCGGCTCGCCGTCTTCATCGCCGAAAGCGAGCTCGGCGGGCGTGCCCTCGATCACCGGCTGCGGGCCGGAGCCGTTGACCGGCTGGGGCGCGGCGGCTGGGGCGAAGCCCGCCTCGTCGTCGTCCATGCCGTCGTCGTCGAAGCTTTCCTCGCGCTGGAACGGAATGTTCTGTTGCGCCATCGCAGCCATGATGATGCGATTATAGTGCTCGGCGTGCTGAAGATAGTTCTCGGCTATCACGCGGTCGCCGGACGCCTGCGCGTCGCGGGCCAGGGCCGTGTATTTTTCTGCAATATGCTGGGCGTTGCCGCGGATTTTCACATCCGGGCCGTTGCTCTCGTAATTGCGCGACAGAGGATTGGGGCCCTTGCGGTTATTGTTGTTCCCCCGTCCGCGCATGCGCCTGTTCTGCTGTGCTGGCCTCATACTCATCTCTTTTCAGATAAAGGGCGTCAAAAACACCGCGACCCGGACGGACCGACGGCGTTCGCATCGTCAAGCCATGGCGGGGAGCACGCCCTGCGCTTCCCACACATCGGCGATCGGGAAAATTCGCTGAACTCAAGGACAGCCGAAAATCCTGCGCCTGGCGTCATGCACGGTCCGGGGCGAAAAGCGCTCGCTTTCCGGGACCATGCCTGAAAATCGCGTACTTCCGTAAAGACCACTCCTCGAAGCCCCATTTCAGGGCATGACTGCAAACCGTCATGGAGAATCCCGCTGCCGCCCTCAAATGGGCGAAACCGTGTTGGCTTTGTACGGTGGCCGGAAATTAAACGGCTTCGCCGCAAATTCCAAGCGTTTTTTTAGCCAATTTTTTCGCGGGGCCTCAGGCGGTTCCGAGAGCGAAGATCAGCGCGCGGCGATGGCCGCCCAGATCGTCCGCCGCGCCATGGAGAATGAAACCGGCGGCTTCGAAAATCCGCCTCACGTCCTCATGCTGGCCCACGCCGATTTCCACGGCGACGCGACCCCCGTCATATAGGTGCTCCCCCGCCCCTTGCGCAAGGGCGCGGTAGAAATCGAGCCCGTCCGCCCCGCCGTCGAGCGCCCGCAGCGGGTCGTGCTCGCGCACCTCGCGCGACAGTCCGGCGATGTCGCGATGCGGAATATAGGGCGGGTTGGAGACGATCAGGTGAAAGCGCCCGCTGACCGCGGCGAACCAGTCGCTGCGGAGCGCCGCGAAACGGCCGGCCACGCCGGCCGCGGCGGCGTTGAGCCGCGCCATGGCGAGCGCGCCCTCGGCGATGTCCACCCCCACGCCGCAGGCGGCGGAACAGCGATGCAGCAGCGCGACGGCGATGGCCCCCGTCCCCGTGCCCATGTCGAGGAGGTCGGCGCGGGCGCCGTCCGCCGTCAGCTGTTCGAGGAAGGGCAGCGCCAGCTCCACCAGCGCCTCCGTGTCCGGGCGCGGCTCCAGCGTGTCGGGCGACAGCCGGAAGGAGAGGCCGTAAAATTCGCGCGCGCCGATGATCCGGTGCGTCGGTTCGCCGCCGGCGCGGCGCTCGACGGCCGCGCGCAGCCGTTCGGCGTCCTCCGCCGCCACGATCCGGTCCGGCGCGGCGATCAGGTCGAGCCGCGTCGCGCCGGTGACCCATTCGACCAGAAGCCGCGCGTCGAGGTCGGGCGTCTCCACGCCCGCCGCGCGCAGCCGGTCGCGGGCCGCGCGCGCCAGCCGGCCGAGTTCCTCGCCGCTCACGCCTGGTCGCCCAGTTCGGCCAGAAGCGCGGTCTGGTGGTCCGAGATCAGCGCGTCGACCAGCTCGTCGAGATCGCCCTCCATCACCCGGTCGAGCTTATAGAGGGTGAGGTTGATGCGATGGTCCGTCACGCGGCCTTGCGGAAAATTATAGGTGCGGATGCGTTCGGAGCGGTCGCCGGAGCCGACCTGGCTGCGCCGGCTTTCCGAGCGCTCGCTCTCGGCCTTCTGCCGCTCCATGTCGTAAAGCCGCGCGCGCAATATCTGCATGGCGCGGGCGCGGTTCTGGTGCTGCGACTTCTCCGCCTGCACCACCATGATTCCGGTCGGGATATGGGTGATTCGCACCGCCGAATCAGTGGTGTTGACGTGCTGGCCGCCGGCGCCCGA
This sequence comes from Hyphomicrobiales bacterium, assembly GCA_900465915.1. Taxonomy (GTDB): domain Bacteria; phylum Pseudomonadota; class Alphaproteobacteria; order Rhizobiales; family Rhizobiaceae; genus Brucella. Next base: position 19,837 of record UBKJ01000039.1, on the reverse strand, counting down.
GGCGCGCATCGTGTCGATACGGATGTCCTCGTTGCGGATTTCGATGTCGATATCCTCGGCCTCCGGCAGCACGGCGACGGTGGCGGCGGAGGTGTGGATGCGCCCGCCGGCTTCCGTTTCCGGCACGCGCTGCACGCGATGCACGCCCGATTCGAATTTCAGCTTGGAGAACACGCCCTTGCCGGAAATCTGCGCGATGATTTCCTTGTAGCCGCCGGCGTCGCCCTCGCTTGCCGAAACCAGCTCCACCCGCCAGCCCTTTTCGGCGGCGTAGCGCTCATACATGCGGAACAGGTCGCCCGCGAACAGGGCCGCTTCCAGCCCGCCCGTGCCGGCGCGGATTTCGAGGATGGCGTTCTTCTCGTCGGCCGCATCCTTGGGCAGGAGCAAAATCTGCACCGCCTGCTCCAGCTGCTCGATCCGCGCCCGCACCGCCGGCAATTCCTCCAGCGCCAGCGCGCGCATCTCGGCGTCGGTGGCCAGATCGTCGCGCAGCGCCGCAAGGTCCGCCGCCTCGGCGCGCGCGGCGGTCAGTTCGCGAATGCTCCCCACCACTTCCTGCAATTCGGCGTATTCGGAGGCGAGCTTCACATAGGTGTCGGAATCCGGATTGCCGGCCATCTGGCTTTCGATCATCGAGAACCGCTTCAAGAGCTGGTCCATCCGGTCCTGCGGCAAGGCGATCATGCAAAATCCTGTCGTGAAAGAAAAACGCGAAAACCGGCGGGCGCGCGAAACCGCGCTCCCGCCGCCGGAAGGGACGCCGCGCCGCTACAAGGGAATGTCGTTGTCCCGCGCGAAGGCTTCCAGCATGTCGCGCAGCGAATGGGCCGGGTTGGGCTTGTCCAATTCCTGCCGCAGCAGGACCTTGAGCTTGTCCACGTCGAGCGCGGAGAGCATGGCCTTGACCGGGCCGATCGCCGCCGCCGACATGGAGACGGAGCGGAAGCCCAGGCCCACCAGCGCCATGGCGGGCAGCGGCTTGCTGGCCATTTCCCCGCACAGCGTCACCGACTTGCCATGGCGCTCGCCCGCCTCCACGATATGGCGCAGGGCGCGCAGGAAGGCCGGCGAAAGCTGGTCGAAACGGCCCGACATCAGCGAATTGCCGCGATCCGTCGCCATCAGGAACTGGAACAGGTCGTTGGAGCCGACGGAGACGAAATCCACCAGCGCCATCAGCTCGTCCAACTGCCACAAGAGCGACGGCACCTCGACCATGGCGCCCAGCTTCAGGCACATGGGCAGCGCATGGGCGAAGCGCGACAGGTGCCGCACCTCGCGGTCGATGATCTCGCGCGCCGCCTTGACCTCGGCCACCTCGGTGATCATCGGCAGCAGCACGCGCAGCTCGCGCCCGCCGGCGGCCTTGAGCAGCGCGCGCAATTGCGTGCGCATCAGGCCCGGCCGGTCGAGCGTCAGCCGGATGGCGCGCCAGCCCAGCGCCGGATTCTCCTCCTGCGTGGTCGAGCTGAAATAGGGCAGCACCTTGTCGCCGCCGATGTCGAGCGTGCGGAAGGTGACGGGCTTGTCGCCCGCAGCCTCGATGACCGAGCGATAGAGCCGCTCCTGCTGCTCGGCGCGCGGGAAGGTGGAGGCCACCATGAACTGCAATTCGGTGCGGAACAGGCCGATGCCCGAGGCGCCGGAGGCGGCGAGCTGCGGCAGGTCGACCAGCAGGCCGGCGTTCATCAGCAGCGAGATGGCGACGCCGTCCTTGGTCACCGCCGGCCGGTCGCGCAATTCGCGGTAATGCGCCTGGCGCCGGGCGCGGAAGCGCACCTTCTCGGCGTAGGCGTTCTCCAGCTCCGGCTGCGGGCGCAGATGCACCGTGCCGTCGTCGCCGTCGACAATGGCCGAATCGTTGTTCTCGGCCATGGAGACGACGCCCTTGGCCTGGCCGACCACGGGAATGCCCATGGCGCGGGCGACGATCACCACATGGCTGGTGGCGGCGCTGTCCTCCAGCACCACGCCGCGCAGCCGTTCGCGCGGATAATCGAGCAGCTCCGCCGCGCCCATCGAGCGGGCGACGATGATGGCGTCCTTGACCAGCGATTCGGCGATGGTCTTGATGTCGCGGCCCATCAGCTGCCGCAGCAGGCGGTTGGCGAGATCGTCGAAATCCGACAGGCGCTCGCGCATATAGGGGTCGGTCAGGTGCACCATGCGCGCGCGGGTGTCGCTCTGCACCTTCTCCACCGCCGCTTCCGCCGTCAGGCCGTTGCGGATCGCCTCCTCCAGCCGCCGCACCCAGCCGCGATCGTGGGCGAACATGCGATAGGCCTCCAGCACCTCGCGGTGCTCGCCCTCCGCCGCCACGTCGCGGCGCGACAGCATGTCGTCGATGGAGATGCGCAGCGAGCCCAGCGCCTCGTCGAGCCGGTTCAGCTCCGTCTCGCTGTCCTCGTTGAAAAGATTGGTCACCACGATGCGCGGCTCGTGCAGCACCACATGGCCGAGGCCGATACCCTCGTTGAAGGCCTGGCCCGAGACGCTCATCGGCCGCCCGAGGTCCAGCTCCATGCCGGGGCGCGACATGCGCATGCCGTCGCCCGAGGCGATGATCTCGGCCAGCACCATGGCGGTGGTTTCCAGCGCCTCGACCTCGTCCTCGCGATAGGCGCGCTTGGTGCGGTTCTGCACCACGAGAACGCCCATCGTGCGCCCGGCGCGCAGCACCGGCACGCCGAGGAAGGAGTTGTAGACCTCCTCGCCCGTCTCCGGCAGATAGGCGAAGGCGGGATGGCTCTGTGCGTCGGTGAGGTTGAGCGGGCGGGCGCTGGCGGCGATGGTGCCGACAAGGCCCTGGCCGAGGCGCAATTGCGCCAGATGCACCGATTGCGGATTGAGGCCCTCGGTGGCGTAAAGCTCCAGCACGCCGTCGGCGCGCAGCACGTAGAAGGAGCAGACCTCCGCCACCATGTTCTGGGCGATTTCACGGACGATACGGTCGAGCCGGGCCTGCGGGTCCAGCGACTCCGCCATCAATTCGCGCAGCCGCCGAAGCAGCACGCGGGGGCCGGTTGTCTGTTCTCGCATCGTCGTCAGACGCTCCTTTCGGTATCGTGGCGAGTCTCCGCCAGCCGATTCCGAATTACCCGCCTGCGAAGCGTTGCGCCTCGTTCCTTTGTGGGCATTTTTGCCGCGCGCGTCCAGCGCAATCTGCGGCGGCGGCGAAATCTTTCGCCGCATGCGAAACGCCGCGCCCCCGGCCCGGGAACGCGGCGTCGAAGCGCGGTCGCGAAAGCTTACTGCTTGTCGAGGCCGTAGACCGAATGCAGCGAGCGCACGGCGAGCTCCGCGTAGGGCCCGTCGATCAGGATCGAGATCTTGATCTCCGACGTGGTGATGGCGCGGATGTTGATGCCCTTGTCGGCCAGCGCCTTGAAGGCGGTGGCGGCGACGCCGGCGTGGCTGCGCATGCCGATGCCGATGACGGAGATCTTGGCCAAGCCCGTCTCCGACTGGATATTGTCGAAGCCGATCTCGCCCTTGACCTTCTCGAGCACGCGCACCGCCTTGTCGATGTCGCCGGTCGGCACGGTGAAGGTCATGTCGGTCTTGGAGCCGTCCTCCGACACGTTCTGCACGATCATGTCGACATTGATGTGCTCTTCGGCCAGCGGGCCGAAGATGGCTGCCGAGACGCCCGGCCGGTCGGCGACGCGCCTGAGCGAAATCTGCGCCTCGTCCTTGGCGAAGGCGATACCTGTGACGACCTGCTGTTCCACGATTTCATCCTCGTCGCAAATAAGGGTTCCGGGCGGGTTGATCGGATCGCCCATGCCCGGCGCATCGGGATCCGTGAAGCTCGAACGCACGAAGGTGCGCACCTTGTGCACCATGGCCAGCTCCACCGAGCGCACCTGCAGCACCTTGGCGCCCAGCGAGGCCATCTCCAGCATTTCCTCGAAGGAGATTTTCGGCAGGCGGCGCGCCTTGGGCTCGATGCGCGGATCGGTGGTGTAGACCCCGTCCACGTCGGTGTAGATGTCGCAGCGGTCGGCCTTGACGGCGGCGGCGACGGCGACGGCCGAGGTGTCGGAGCCGCCGCGGCCGAGCGTGGCGATGCGGTTGTCGGGGCCCAGGCCCTGGAAGCCGGCGACCACCGCCACCTGGCCCATCTCCATGCGGCGGACCATCTCCGAGCCGTCGATCTCCTGGATGCGCGCCGCGCCATGGGCGTTGTCGGTCTGGATCGGGATCTGCCAGCCCTGCCAGGAGCGCGCCTCGACGCCGATCGACTGCAGCGCAATGGCCAAAAGGCCGCTCGTCACCTGCTCGCCCGAGGCGACGATGGTGTCGTATTCGCGCGCGTCGTAGATCGGCGAGGACGCGCCGCAGACCTTGGGCATGTTCTGCACCCAGCCGACCAGCTCGTTGGTCTTGCCGGACATGGCGGAGACGACCACGGCCACCTGATGGCCGGCGTCCACCTCGCGTTTGACGTGGCGCGCCACGTTATGGATGCGTTCCAGATCGGCCACCGAGGTGCCGCCGAATTTCATCACGATGCGCGCCATTGAAGGACAAGTCCCGCTGTTCTTGAAAATTGCACTTGCGCCCGCCGGAAAGACGTTTTCTTGCGAGCGGACCGGGGGTCACATAGCCAAATTGCCCGTGTTCCGCAAGACCGTGATTCGCGCGCCGGCTCACGGAGCGCCATAGGAAGCGGCGAATTCCATTGCAGCCTTGACTTTCCGGCGCAAGAGCGGCTCCAGTGAAAGCGGAATCGTCCGGGCCGCCCTGGCGCCCTATCTTACGCCCTGGAAAAGCCGGACCCGCCGCAGGAGACAATCATGGCCGAAACCGCCCGCACCACCATCGACGCTTCCGAAATCGAGCATTTCTCGCGGATCGCCGCCGAATGGTGGAATCCGCAAGGCAAGTTCCGGCCGCTGCACAAGTTCAACCCGACGCGGCTCGCCTATATCAAGGAGAAGGTCTGCGGGACGTTCGGCCGCGACCCGCTCTCCCCCCGCCCCTTCGAGGGCCTGCGCTTTCTCGACATCGGCTGCGGCGGCGGCCTTTTGAGCGAGCCGATGGCGCGGCTGGGCGCAACGGTGGTTGGCGCCGACGCCTCCGCCACCAATATCGAGGTGGCGAAGATCCACGCCGCGCAGAGCGGCGTCGAGGTCGACTACCGCGCCACCACGGCCGAGGCGCTGGCGGAAGCCGGCGAGACCTTCGACGTGGTGCTGAACATGGAGGTGGTCGAGCACGTCTCGGACGTGGACTTGTTCCTGTCGGCCACCAGCCAGATGGTGCGGCCGGGCGGGCTGATGTTCGTCGCCACCATCAACCGCACGCTCAAGGCCTACGGCCTCGCCATCCTCGGCGCGGAATATATCCTGCGCTGGCTGCCCCGCGGCACGCATCAATATGAAAAGCTGGTGCGCCCGCAGGAGCTGGAAACCGGCCTGACCAAGGCCGGCCTGCGCATGGTCGACCGGCTGGGCGTCACCTACAACCCGCTCGCCGACAGCTGGAACCGCTCGCGCGACATGGACGTCAACTACATGGTGCTGGCCGAACGCCCGGCCTGAATTTAGTTCTTGTCCTCGGGAAATAGCGGCAGCGGCAGCACGTCGACGCCGTCCTCGACCAGCGCATGCACCTCGTCGCGCGAGGCCTCGCCATAGATGCCGCGCGCGTCCGCCTCGCCGAAATGGATCTTGCGCGCCTCCTCGGCGAATTTGTCGCCGACATAATCGGCGTTCTCGCGCAGCTTGCGGCTCAGTTCGCGCATGTCCTCGAGCATCTTCTTCTGCGTCTCGCCCAGCGCCAGCGCCATCTTCTCCTTGCCCCGGCTGATGGAGACGGCGGGCGCCATCAGCGCCTTGCCGACCTGCAACGAGTTGCAGACCGGGCAGGCGACGAGTTTCTGCGCCGACTGCCGGTCGAAATCGGCGTTGTCGCGGAACCAGCCCTCGAAATCGTGGCCTCCGTCGCAATGCAGCGAGAAGCGGATCATGCGTCCGCTTCCGCCGAAAAACGGCGCAGCGTGAACTCGCGCGCGTTCTTGAGATTGGGAATCTTGGCCCGCGCCGCGGCGCTGTCGGCCGCGTCGATATCGGCGACGATCACGCCGGGCTCGTCGTGCCCGGCCTCGGCCAGCACCGCGCCCCAGGGCGAGACGATCAGCGAATGGCCGTAGGTCTCGCGCCCGTCCTCGTGCAGCCCGCCTTGCGCGGCGGAGATCAGGAAGGCGCCGTTCTCGATGGCGCGCGCCCGCTGCAGGACGTGCCAATGCGCCTCGCCCGTCTGGCGGGTGAAGGCGGCCGGCGCGGTGATCACGTCGGCCCCGGCCAGCGCCTGGGCGCGGAAAAGCTGCGGAAAGCGGATGTCGTAGCAAACCGCCATGCCGATTCTGGCGAAGGGCAGCTCCGCCAACACCGTCTCGGCGCCCGGCGCGCAGGCGTCCGATTCGCGCCAGCTCTCGCCATTGTCGAGATCGACGTCGAACATGTGGACCTTGTCATAGGCGGCCAGCCTGCGCCCCGACGGCGCGAAGATCGCGCCGCGATTGGCGGACTTGCCCCCCTCCGCCTTGACCAGGCTGGAGCCCAGATGCAGGAAGATCCCGTGCTTGCGGGCGAGCGCGGAGGCCGCGGCGAAGACCGGGTCCTCCGCCTCGTCGCGCAGCGTCAGCGCCAGCTTGGCGCGGTCGCGCTGCATCAGGCCGGTGACTTCCGGCGTCTGCACATAGACGGCCCCGCGGGCGGCGGCGTCCGCCACCAGCCGCTCCATGGCCTCGATGTTGCGGGCGACGTCGACGCCCGAACGCATCTGCACCGCCGCGACACGGAAAGCGCCCATCGCTTCCTCCCCGACTCAGACCGCTTCGCCGGTCTTCAGCAGCGCGTCCAGCTTGCCCTGGTCCTCCAGCGCATGCAGGTCGTCGCAGCCGCCGACATGGACCGCGCCGATGAAGATCTGCGGAAAGGTGTTGCGGCCCGAACGCTGCTGCATCTCGGCGCGCAGTTCCGGCGCGGCGCCGGCGTCGATCTCGTGGAAGGCCACGCCCTTGCGGGCGAGCAGCGCCTTGGCGCGCGTACAATAGGGGCAGCCGGTGCGGGTGTAGATAGTGACGTCAACCATGAAAAAACTCCGTTCTCGCCCCTATATAAGCGCCAATCGCCCGCACTGGAAGCCCCGCGGCGCGCGTCAGGGCTCGTTGAGCACGCGGCTGAAGGTCAGCACGTCGACGCTTTTCGCCCCGCCGCGCATCAGCGCCCGCGTCGCCGCCCGCACGGTGGCGCCCGTGGTGTAGACGTCGTCGACCAGCAGCACCCGCCGCCCGCGCAGGTGGATTTCCTCCGCCTCCGGCGCCCGGAACGCGCCGTCGACGTTGCGCCGCCGCTCCTTGACGCCCAGCCCCACCTGCCGCTCGGTGGCGCGGAAGCGGACCAGCGCCTGCGGCGCGAAGGGCTTGGCGCTCGTCGCGGCCAGGGCCCGGGCCAGCTCCGCCGACTGGTTGAAGCGCCGCTGCAGAAAGCGCCGGCGATGCAGCGGAACCGGCACGATCACCTCGCATTCGTCCAGAAGCTCGCGGCCGGCCCGCGCCATCCAGCGCGCCATCCACGGGGCGAGGTCGGTGCGGTCGTAGAATTTCAGCGACACCGCCATGCGCTGCGCCGCGCCGCGATGCTGCACGGCCGAGCGCAGGCGGTGAAAGGGCGGCGGATCGGCGATCGCCTCCGCGCATAGAAAATTCTCGCCGAAATCGTGGCTGAACGGCGTTCCCATCACCGGGCAATAGGGTTTCTCGATGAAGCGCAGGTCGCGCCAGCAATCGGCGCAGAGCGCGCCGGGCTCCGAGACGCGCATGTGGCAACCGACGCAGGCGGCCGGAAACAGCATGTCCGCCGCGCCGCGCAGCAGCCGCCGCAGCAATCCCCGCCGCACGAAGCTTTGACCCGTCCCCTCATGCTCGCCCATTGCATTCGCCCCCGTCCGAATGCATCTATGCCCGACATCGATTGTATCTGCCGGCCTTGAAAAGAAAAGACGGATTCCATGCCTGCCTCCGAAAGCGCGATCTTCGACCGCGATCTCCTGCGCGCCTTCCGCCGCCGCGCCTTCGCCCGCGCCGAGCCGGGCGTGGATTTCCTGCTGCGCCGCACGGCGGAGGACTTGCAGGAGCGGCTGGAGACGGTCGAGCGGCGCTTTCCCGTGGCGGTCGATCTCGCCGGCCATACCGGGCTCGCCGCCGAGGCGATCGCGCGTTCGGGCAAGGCCGACTGGGTGATGCGCATCGAGGAGGAGGAGGCGTTCCTGCGCGGCCCCTTCCCCGCCGCCGTCGCCGATATGGAGGCGCTGCCGCTGAAATCCGGCGGGGCCGACCTGATCGTGTCGCTGCTGTCGCTGCACGCCACCAACGACACGCCGGGCGTGCTCACGCAGATCGCCCGCGCGCTGAAGCCGGACGGGCTGTTCCTGGCCGCTTTGGCCGGGGCCGGCACGCTGGGCGAATTGCGCGAGAGCCTCTTGCAGGCCGAGATCGAACTGACCGGCGGCGCGGCGCCCCGCGTCTACCCCTTCCCCGACGTGCGCGACATGGGCGGGCTTTTGCAGCGCGCCGGCTTCGCCCTGCCGGTGACGGATGTGGAGAACGTGACGGTGCGCTACGATTCGCTGTTCAGCCTCATGGCCGACCTGCGCGCCATGGGCATGCGCAACGCGCTGCGCGACCGCTCGAAAAAGCCGCTGTCGAAACGGGTGTTCCTGCGCGCGGCGGAAATCTGCGCCGAGCGATTCGCCGACCCCGACGGGCGCGTCCGCGCCACCTTCTCGATCGTCTGGCTATCGGGCTGGGCGCCGCACCAGTCGCAGCAGAAGCCGCTCAAGCCCGGCTCGGCCAAGACCTCGCTGGCCGAGGCGCTGAGGAAGGCGGAGGAGGAGTGATCAGCAGTCGCCGTGGCGGGCGCCGTTCGGCTCGATGATGCAGACCGAATGCGGGTCCTTCTGCAGCACGCTCTTGCGGATGATGTAGCTCGCCTTGGGCGCTTCATGGCTGATCGAGCCGGTCGCCATGCGGTCCAGCCCGTCGGGCAGCACCGACTGCGCCGCCACCTTGTTGGCCTGCTGGTTCAGCACCGGCACGATGATCAGCGTCAGCGCCGCCACGGCCGAGCCGAACAGCAGCACCAGCCGCAGCAGGCCGCTGCCGGCTTTCGACAGCGGGCCCGGCATATATTCGTTATGATCGGCGCTGAAGCTGTTACTGTCGATGGTCATGACGCGGACTCCGGGACGGTTCTTGCCCAACAATGCCGCAATCGAGTGAATCAGAAATTAATTCGACGGCCAATTCCTAAGAAATCGCCAACCTTGTTCACAGGAGATCGATGAGCACAGAGACCAGCGGCTCGTCGGCCGGCGGCATGGGATAATCGCGCATGTCTTTTGGCCGCACCCATTTCAGCGCCTGCCCCTCCAGCCCGCGCGCCACGCCCTCGAAACGCCGGCAGACATAGAGCGGCATCAGGAGGTGGAAATCGTCATAGGTGTGGCTGGCGAAGGTCAGCGGCGCGAGGCAGGCCGCCTTCGTCGTCACGCCGATCTCCTCCTGCAATTCGCGGATCAGCGTCTCCTCGGGCGTCTCGCCCGGCTCGACCTTGCCGCCGGGAAACTCCCACAGGCCGGCCAACTGCTTGCCCTCGGGGCGCTGCGCCAGGAGCACGCGCCCGTCGGCGTCCACCAGCGCGCAGGCCGCGACCAGAAGAAGACGCCGGCTCATGCTTCCTCGCTTTCCCGATAGGCGTAGCGATAGGCCTCGCGGAAGCCGAATTTCTCGTAAAGCGCTAGGCCGGCGACATTGGCCGCCTCGATCTGCAGCCAGGCCGTCCGCGCGCCCTGCGCCGCCGCCCATGTCAGCGCCGCGTCCACCACGGCGCGGCCATGGCCGCGTCGCCGTTCCGCGGCCAGCGCGCCGACGTCGAACAGGCCGGCCATCGGCCCGTCCCGCACGCAAAGCGCATTGGCGACCGCGCGCCCGTCGCGCGTGAGCACGAACAGGCCCTTGTCGGGCCGGATGCCTTCGAGCAGCGCCTTGAGCCCGGCCCGCATGCTTTCCGGCCGGTCATGCGCGGCGAGCGAGGCGGAAACGTAAGTCTCCACGTCCTCGACCGGGGCCAGATCGGCGACCGCCGAAAGATCGACGTCCTGAAGCGCAACGGCCATGACGATGGTCTCGTCGCGGCGCGTCCAGCCCAGTTTTTCGAGATGCTCCTCCAGCGCGGAGGGGGCGAGCGGCGACAGCCGGAAGCAGGGTTTGCGGCCCTGCTCGCGGAACCGCCGCGCCGCCCGCTCGACGCGCGCGGGAATGTCGCGCGTATCGCCGGGATCGAGCGGATTGACCGAATTGAGCCGCTTCGACGGATGCGCCGCCGTCATGCGGATCGCCCATGTCCCGTCATAATGCACGCTGCTCGCCGGCCAGGCGCGAAAGCCCACGGCTTCGAGCTGGCGGACGACGGCGAGGTTGGGCGGCGTCTTCTGCATCGGCGCGGTCAGCTCCGGTAATCGCCGTTGATGGCGACATATTCCTTGGTGAGGTCGCAGGTCCAGACGGTCGCCGCACCCTCGCCCAGCCCGATCTCGACGCGGATGCGGATGTCCTCTCCGGCCATATAGGCCGAGGTCGCCGCCTCCGAATAGGCCGGGTCGCGCTCGCCCTGATGCGCGACGCGGATGTCGCCGAACCAGATCGCCAGCAGGTCGCGGTCGGCCGGCTCGCCGGCCTTGCCCACCGCCATCACCACGCGGCCCCAATTGGCGTCCTCGCCCGCCACCGCCGTCTTGACCAGCGGCGAATTGGCGATGGAGAGCGCGATCTTCTTGGCCGAGGCGTCCGACTTGGCACCCGTCACCTCGACCTCGATCATCTTGCGCGCGCCCTCGCCGTCGCGCACCACCTGCAGCGCCAGCGATTTCAGCACGCGGTCGAGCGCCTGGCGGAACGGCTCCAGCCGCGGATCGGCGGCGTCGGTCACCTCGGCCGCGCCGCGTCCGGCGGCGGCGCCGGTGGCGAAAAGCATCAGCGTGTCGGAGGTGGAGGTGTCGCTGTCCACCGTCACGGAATTGAAGGTCGGGCCGACGCCCCTGGACAGAAGCGCCTGCAGGACCGCCGCCTTGATCGGCGCGTCGGTGACGACGAAGGACAGCATGGTCGCCATGTCCGGCGCGATCATGCCGGCGCCCTTGGCGATCCCGTTGATGGTGACGGGCGTCTCGCCCAGAAGCACGGTCTCGGTCGCCACCTTGGGATAGGTGTCGGTGGTCATGATGGCCTTGGCGGCCTCGGTCCAGAAATCGGCCTTCGCCGCCTTGTCCATGTCGCCCAGGAGATGCGCGAACTTGCTGGCGTCGAGCGGCTCGCCGATCACGCCGGTCGAGGCGAGGAACACTTCGGTCGCGGCGCAACCTACGGCCTTGGAGGCGGCTTCCGCCGTGGCGAGCGTCGCGGCCGCGCCCTTCCTGCCGGTGAAGGCGTTGGCGTTGCCGGAATTGACCACCACCGCGCGCGCCTTGCCGTGGACCAGGTTGGCGCGGCAGAAATCGACCGGCGCCGAGGGGCAGAGCGAGCGGGTGAACACGCCCGCCGCTTCCGCCGGACGGTCGAACACCATCAGAAGCACGTCCGTCCGTCCCTTGTACTTGATGCCGGCGGCGGCGGTGGCCATGCGCACGCCGTCGATGGCCGGCATGGCGGGATAATGCTTGGGGGCGAGCGGAGAGACGGTCGCGGACATGGTGGCCTCGGATGCTGAAATGATTCCCGCCGCATTGGAAAGGTTTGCGGCGCAAAATCAAGCGGAAACGGAACAGGCATAAAAAAACGCCCCGTCACCGGGGCGTTTGTAAAAACGGCTTACTGCTGCTCGTCTTCGTCGGGCGCGTCGGCGGCGCCGCCATTGCCGCTGGCCCCGTCCTGCGCGGCGGCCGCGTCCTTCATCGCCTTGTCGACGGCGGGATCCTTGTAGTCGATCTTCATGCCGGCGCGCAGCTTCTTGACCGTCTCCACATAGCGCTCGCGCATGATGATGGAGCGGATCTGGTCCTTGACCTGGTCGAAGGCCGGCGGCTGCTTGGTGCGGCGATCCTCGAGCTGGATCACGTGGAAGCCGAACTGGGTCTGCACCGGCTCCTTGGTGTATTCGCCGGGCTTGAGCGCGAAGGCGGCCTTCTCGAATTCAGGCACCATCTGGCCTTCGCTGAAATAACCGAGGTCGCCGCCGTTGGACGCGGTGCCGTCGGTGGAGCTGGCCTTGGCCAGGTCCTCGAACTTGGCGCCGCCCTCGAGCTTCTTGATGACGGCCTCGGCCTCTTCCTTGGTCTTGACCAGGATGTGGCGCGCGCGCACTTCCACCTGCGGCGGCATGGCGGCGATTTCCTTGTCGTAGCGGGCGCGCACGTCGGCGTCGGAGATCTTGTCGACCACGGCGTCCTTGAAATATTCGTTGTGCAGCGCGCGGTCGCGCAGGAAGGCCATGCGCTTCTTGAAGTCGTCGCTCTGGTCGAGCTTCTCCTTCACGGCCTCGCCGGCCATCGCCTTGATGTCGATGAGGGCGGCGAGCGCGGCCAGGCGGCGCTGGTCGGCCGGCAGGCGGGCGAATTGCGGATCGAGGTCGCCGGCGGCCTGATCGACGTCGCCGACCGTGATGTCCTTGCCGTCGACGGTGGCGAGCACCTTGGCCGGGTCGACCTTTTCGGGCGCGGGCGCCGGGGCGGCCTGCGCGTCGGCGGGCTTGGCGGCGTCCTGCGCCAGCGCGGCGGCGCCGGAGAAGGCCGTCAGGGCGACCGAAGCGGCGAGCGCGGCGAGGACCTTGCGGCTGGAGGCGTTGAGAATGGCTTTCATATGGACTTCTCTCCTTCGGGACCGCTTACCGGCCCGATGAATGCGGCGGAATTTGGCCCTTGCAGCCCGCAAATCGGGGATGGAGCAGGTTTTCGGGCTGGATGAGCGGCGTTGACATCGCCCCGGCCCCCTCTTATCTGTCCTTCGGCTTTGCGTCCAGTAAGCGGCGGGGAGATTTACGCTGAAATTGCGCCTTGAAGGGCTGCTTTCCTGCGTGCATTCCTTGCAATTGTCGCCACAGGCGTGAATAAAGCATGCGACACGCCGGACCGCTCCGGCCGAACGGACAGGAAAGGACCAGGGATGGTCAGCTTTGGCGGCCTCGCCCGCAAGATTTTCGGCTCCTCCAACGACCGCCGGGTGAAGACCCTGCGCTCGCGGGCCATTGAGATCACCGCGCTGGAAAAGAACTACGAGACGCTGACGGACGCGCAGCTCCAGGCCAAGACCGCCGAGTTCCGCGCGGCGCTGGCCGAGGGCAAGTCGGTCGACGACCTTCTGCCCGACGCCTTCGCCACCGCGCGCGAGGCGGCCAAGCGCGTGCTCGGCATGCGCCCCTTCGACGTGCAGCTCATCGGCGGCATGGTGCTGCACGAGCGCGGCATCGCCGAGATGCGCACCGGCGAAGGCAAGACGCTGATGGCGACGCTGCCGGTCTATCTCAACGCCCTCGAAGGCAAGGGCGTGCACGTGGTGACGGTCAACGACTACCTCGCCACCCGCGACGCCGAGACTATGGGCCAGCTCTACAATTTCCTCGGCCTCAGCGTCGGCGTCATCAAGCACGGCCTCGACGACGACGAGCGCCGCGCGGCCTACGCCTGCGACATCACCTACGGCACCAACAACGAGCTGGGCTTCGACTATCTGCGCGACAACATGAAATACGAGCGCGCCCAGATGGTGCAGCGCGGCCACAACTACGCCATCGTCGACGAGGTGGACTCCATCCTCATCGACGAGGCGCGCACGCCGCTCATCATCTCCGGCCCGCTCGAGGACCGCTCCGACTTCTACAACCTCATCGACACCTTCATCCCGCCGCTGGCGCCGGAGGACTACGAGGTCGACGAGAAGCAGAAGACCGCCATCTTCACCGAGGAAGGCACCGAGAAGGTCGAGCAGATCCTCAAGGACTCCGGCCACCTCAAGGGCGACAGCCTTTACGACATCGAGAACGTGGCGGTGGTCCACCATCTCAACAACGCGCTGCGCGCCCACAAGCTGTTCCAGCGCGACAAGGACTATATCGTCCGCAACGACGAGATCGTCATCATCGACGAGTTCACCGGCCGCATGATGCCGGGCCGCCGCTATTCGGAAGGCCTGCACCAGGCGCTGGAAGCCAAGGAACACGTGACCATCCAGCCGGAAAACCAGACGCTGGCCTCGATCACCTTCCAGAACTATTTCCGCATGTACACCAAGCTCTCCGGCATGACCGGCACGGCGGCGACGGAAGCCGAGGAGTTCGGCAACATCTATGGGCTGGAAGTCATCGAGATCCCGACCAACCTGCCGGTCATGCGCCTCGACGAGGACGACGAAGTCTATCGCAGCGTCGAGGAGAAATACCGCGCCATCGTGCGCGACATCCGCGCCTCGCACGAGAAGGGCCAGCCGATCCTGGTCGGCACCACCTCGATCGAGAAGTCGGAGCAGCTCGCCGAGCGCCTGCGCAAGGAAGGCGTCAAGAGCTTCCAGGTGCTGAACGCCCGCTATCACGAGCAGGAAGCCTATATCATCGCCCAGGCCGGCGTGCCGGGCGCGATCACCATCGCCACCAACATGGCCGGCCGCGGCACCGACATCCAGCTCGGCGGCAATGTCGAGATGCGCGTGCGCCAGGAGCTGGCCGACATCCCCGCCGGCCCCGAGCGCGACGAGAAGATCGCCGCCATCAAGGCCGACGTGGCCCGGCTGAAGGAGCAGGCGCTCGCCGCCGGCGGCCTCTACGTGCTCGCCACCGAACGCCATGAAAGCCGCCGCATCGACAACCAGCTGCGCGGCCGCTCCGGCCGCCAGGGCGATCCGGGCCGCTCGAAATTCTTCCTGTCGCTGCAGGACGACCTGATGCGCATCTTCGGTTCCGACCGCATGGACGGCATGCTGCAGAAGCTCGGCCTCAAGGAGGACGAGGCCATCGTCCATCCCTGGATCAACAAGGCGCTGGAGAAGGCGCAGAAGAAGGTCGAGGCGCGCAACTTCGAAATCCGCAAGAACCTGCTCAAATACGACGACGTGATGAACGATCAGCGCAAGGTGATCTTCGAGCAGCGTCTGGAGATGATGGACGAGCAGGACCTGACCGAGACCGTGGCCGAGATGCGCCACGAGGTGGTCGAGGACATGGTGGCGCTGCGCATCCCCAAGGACGCCTATGCGGAGAAATGGGACATCGCCGGCCTCAAGGAGGACGTCGCCTCCAAGCTCAATCTCGACCTGCCGGTCGAGGAATGGGCCAAGGAGGAGGGCATCGCCGAGGAGGAGTTCGAGAAGCGCATCAAGGAAGCCGCCGACAAGGCCGCGGCCGAGCGCGCCGAGCGCTTCGGCCCCGAGATCATGACCTATGTCGAGAAGTCGGTCATCATGCAGTCGCTCGACAATCTGTGGCGCGAGCATCTGGTCAATCTCGACCATCTGCGCTCGGTGGTCGGCTTCCGCGGCTACGCCCAGCGCGACCCGCTCAACGAATACAAGTCCGAGGCCTTCGAGCTGTTCCAGGCGCTTCTGGGCAATCTGCGCGAGATCGTCATCTCGCAGCTCATGCGCGTCGAGATCATGCGCGAGGCCCCGGCCGAGCCGACCCTGCCGCCGATGACGGGCGTGCATATCGACGAGACCACGGGCGAGAACGACTTCGACCCCGACGCCTGGGCCGAGCACCAGCGCGACGACCGCGCCGTGCCCGCCGAGGAGCGCGACCCGACCGATCCCCGCACCTGGGGCCGGATCGGCCGCAACGAGGCCTGCCCCTGCGGCTCCGGCAGGAAATACAAGCACTGCCACGGCGCCTTCGAATAAGACCTTGAAACCCGGCGGAGACGCCGGGTTTTTTACGACCGGAACCCGAAAAGCGTGGCCCCGGCTGCGCTTTCTATTTTAGAAAAATAGAATATAGTGCCTGCATTCAGGATTTAATCACCATTCATTGAAATAGCCCGCCCCAACGGCAAATGGACTTTTTCCTTTTCGCTTTATAAAGGACTTCGCCATAGGTTTTATTCTCGCGACGGCGTGAATTCGCGAAGGCCAATTCAGGGGCGGACCGCTCCCGACGGTCCCGGCTTCACGCGGCGCCCATGATTTCACAACGCCGGCGCAGACCGGCGGACACGAAACCTCGCGACAGGGCGAGACGGAACAGGGTTGGCGGAAGTGCGTTTTTCGGCCTCTCGAGCCGCGAGCCGGTTTCTTCCCGGCAGGATCGCAGCAGCGCTTCGTCCGGTGACGGAGCGGCTGGACGCCGTCGCGCTCGACGACGGCCACCAGGCCAGCGCCCAGCGCTCCTCCGTCACGGCCTTCTGCGTGCGCGTCGGCAGCGCGGCCATCGCGCTGATCTCGCAGGTGGTGCTGGCGCGCTGGATGGGCGAGTTCCAGTACGGCGTCTTCGTGCTGGTCTGGCTGACCATGATCATCATCGGCGACCTCGCCTGCTTCGGCCTGCACACCACCATCATCCGCTACGTGCCCGAATACGCCCAGCGCCGGCTCTACGACCCGCTGCGCGGCATCCTCTTCGCCGGCCGGCTCTTCGCCTTCCTCTCCGCCACCGTCATCGCGCTCGCGGGGATGGCGGCCCTGTGGCTGCTGCGCGACCGCGTCGAGCCCTATTACCTCATCCCCTTCATCCTCGGCTTCGTCTGCCTGCCGATGATCGCGCTCGGCGCCATGCTCGACGGCATCGCCCGCTCGCGCACCTGGACCATGCTGGCGCTGACGCCGAGCTATATCGTGCGGCCGCTGCTGGTGCTCCTGTTCATGACCGTGGCCCACGCCGCAGGCCTGCCGGCCAGCGCCGACGTGGCGCTGGCGCTCTCCATCGCCGCCACCTGGCTCACCACCGCCGGCCAGTTCCTGGTCGTCGGCCGCGCGCTCGGCCGCGACATCCCCGCCGGCCCGCGCGACCAGCGGCTGGCGGAATGGATGAAGGTGGCGCTGCCGATCTTCCTGGTCGAGGGCTTCTTCTTCCTGCTCATCAACGTCGACGTGCTGATGGTCGGCCATGTGCTGCCGCCCGAGCAGGTGGCGATCTATTTCGCCGCCACCAAGATCATGGCGCTGGCCCATTTCGTCTATTTCTCGGTCAAGGCCAGCGTCGCCCAGCGCTATTCCGACCTGCTGCACGGCGGCGACCGCGCCGCCTTCGAGGATTTCGTCCGCGCCTCGGCGCGCTGGACCTTCTGGCCGACGCTGCTTCTGGGGCTGGTGGTGCTGGCCATCGGCTGGCCGCTGCTGCGCCTGTTCGGCCCCGCCTTCACGGCGGCCTATCCGCTTCTCTTCATCCTCATCGTCGGCGTCGTGGCGCGCGGCAGCGTCGGCCCGGCCGAGACGCTTCTCAACATGACGGGCAAGCAGAACATCTGCGCCCTGCTCTACGCCGCCACGCTCGGCGTCAACGTCGCGCTCAATCTCGTGCTCATCCCCCGTTTCGGGCTGACGGGCGCCGCCGTCTCCACCGCCGCCGCGATGGTGATGGAGGCGGCGCTCCTGTCCACCGCCGTCTATCGCACCATGCGCATCGCCATGTTCATCCTCACACCGCGCCATGCCGGTAAGCCTTCCGAAGGAGCGTTGTAATGGCCGCAAAACCCCTGCTCGAGGAGTCCGTCGGCGGAAGCGCCGCCCGCATCGTCTCCGAACTCTCCGACGCCGGCGCCGCGTCCGACGCCGCCAAGAAGCTCGAGGAAAGCCTGCACGGGCGCGACATTCCACGCAAGCTCGCCATCTACGGCGCGGCGGCCGGCTTCGAGCTGCGCGACGAGCTGGATCATCTCAGCAACCGCACCATCGAGCCCAACGTCTTCTTCAGCGCCCGTTTTCTCGCCCCGGCCATGCCGCGGCTGGAGGACCGCGAGGTGCGCTTCATGGTCATGCGCGACGAGAACGAGATCCGCAGCCGGCTGCGCTTCGTCATGCCCTATACGATCGAGCGCCCCGGCCTGCCGCTTTCCGCGCCGGTGATCCGCGCCTGGGCGACGCCCTTCGGCCCGCAGGGCACGCCGCTGATCGACCGCGACGACCCGCAGGGCGTGGTCGAGGACCTGTTCGACATTCTCGCGCGCAAGCATCTCAACATGCCCAACGCCCTGGTGCTGCCGGAAATGCGCGCCGACCGTCCGGCGGCGCAGCTCATGCGCGCCGTGGCCGAGGCGCGCGGCCTGCCGGTCGTCTCCATCGAGCGCAAGGAGCGCCCCTTCCTCGAAAGCGGCCTCGACGGCGACGCCTATATCCAGGAAGCCATCGGCGCGCATCATCGCCGCGACTATCGCCGCCTGTGGCGAAGGCTCGCCGAGCAGGGCGAGCTGCGCCACCGCGTCGCCCGCACGCCTGACGAGGTGCGCTACGCCTTCGAGCATTTCCTGACGCTGGAGGCCGGCGGCTGGAAGGGCCGGCGCGGCAGCGCCATGGCGGTCGACCGCTTCCGCGCCGCCTTCGCCCGCGAGGCGGTCAACAACCTGGCCGAGCGCGACTGCGTGCGCATCCACACGCTGGAGCTGGACGGGCGCATCGTCGCGGTGCTGATCGTCTTCACCGTCTCCGGCGAGGCCTGGACCTGGAAGACGGCCTATGACGAAAGCCTGCACGCCTTCTCGCCGGGCGTGCTGCTGATGATTGAAGTGGTCAAGGACCATCTCGCCGATCCCGATATCCAGCGCACCGATTCCTGCGCCGTGCCGGACCATCCGGTGATGACGCGCCTGTTCCGCGAGCGCGAGACCATGGAGACGCTGGTGATCGGGCTCGCGCCCGGGACGGACAGGCTGGCCCAGCAGACGGCGTCGCGCATCCAGCTGCACCAGCGCACCCGCAACCTCGCCCGCATCGTCCGCAACCGCTTGCAAAGCCTGCGCGAACGGCGCTGAGCGGCCCGCGCCGGCCGCGTTTTGAGAAGGCGAAAAAGCGTGCTATCATGATTTCCGGGAGCGCGTCCGGCGGTGAGGAACGGCGGGCGCGAGACGGGAAAGGGGCGGTTTCGGGACGAAGCGGCCCCTCCCCGAGGGAAGGAGGTTCGTGATGGAATATTTCTATTATGTCAGCACTCTGGACTACGTCCTGCTGGGCCTGGTCGCCCTGCTGGTGTTCTGGAATCTGATCGACGCGACCATGCATCGACATTGACCGCAGGCGGGATCGCGGCGGCCGTGACGGGCGATTGACCTTGCTCCGTTTAGCCGGTATATCCCACTCCGCTGTCCGTTTCAGGACCATATCGAGCCGCCTCGGCGGCGACGTGCGGGTGTGGTGGAACTGGTAGACGCGCCGGACTCAAAAGCAAGCGCCAATCCTCCACCAAAACACGAAAAGCCGCAAAAACTCCAAAGGTATCAACGCGCGCCTTTGCACTCCTTTCTACGTCATTACAGTCGGTCCTTGCCTTCGTGCGGAATGTTCCGCCACGGAGCGCCACACAGTTTCCAGCCTGTCACCGAACGCCGGAAGAGAACTTCAAGTTCATGCGTCTTCTGAAGTGGGAGAGCTTCGTTGACGCCGGAGGCCTGTGGGTCAGGGAAACACGTCAGTGCACTAAAACCGGCATCATCATCCGACAGACCCGAAGGATCGACTAAGCGGCACCGCTCCGCCCAAACACTATGTCATTACACAGGGACGCCAGAATGAACCAGCACGTATCGCCCCCGGCCATCCACTACGACAGGTGGGAAGATCAGGTAGCCCTAGAGAAGGAAATGCTTGAGACAGGTAAGGGCCGGATGAAAGACCGCATAGATGTCAATCGGCGTCGTAACG
>UBKJ01000009.1 GCA_900465915.1 Hyphomicrobiales bacterium | reverse complement strand
GGGGCGCGCGAGCCCGTATCAGCATCTATATTTCTTATTTTTCGATCGAGCGGTTCCAGCGGCTGTTCCACTTCTGGCGCTGCTCGTTGATCGCGTCCCAATCGACGGTCTTGGCCGTCTTCATATAGTCGCGGAAGGCGTCGAGCTTGGCCTGCGCCTCCGGCGTGCCGGCCTTGGCCTTTTCGTTCGAGGGAATGACGTTGCCGAAATCGAGCGCCTTGCCCTGCGCCTCGGGCGAAAGCAGGTAGTGGGCGAGCTTCTGGCTCAGTTCCGGCTCGCTATTGCCGGCCAGCACGCATTCGGTCACGGCGAGCACGACCGAGCCCTCCTTCGGCTGCGCATATTCGACCGGGATGCCCTTCTCCTTCATGTTGTTGACGCCGGTCGGCGTCATCGGGAACAGCGCGGCCTCGCCGGTCTGGATCATTTCCGAAATCTTGGCCGAGGACGGGATATATTCCAGCACGTTCTTGCCGATCGTGTCGGGGAACTTCTCGAAGCCCGGCTCTACGTTCTTCTCGTCGCCGCCCTGAATGCGGTTGAACATCAGGAAGGCGTGCAGGCCGAAGGTCGAAGCCGGGATCGACTGGAACACCACCGCATTGGCGAATTTCGGATCGGCCATGTCCATCCACGAGGTCGGCGCGGGCCAGCCCTTCTCGTCGAACAGCTTCTTGTTGTAGCCGATGCCGGTCATGCCCATGTCGACGCCGACGGCCATGTCGCCCTTGAGGCGGGCCGTGGCCGGAATGTCCTTCATCACCGGGTCGTCGGAAATCTTCTGGCACAGGCCCGAATTGATGGCGCGCACCATGACGCCGTCGTCCAGCATCATGAGGTGCATCTGCGCATTGTCCTTCTGCGCGGTCGCCTTGGCAAGAATGTCCGAGGACGTGCCCGGCACGACCACGACCTTGACATTGTTGGCCTTTTCGAAATCGGGCAGGACGTGCTCGGTATAGGCGCGCTCCATATTGCCGCCGTTCATGCCGATATAGAGCGTCTTGGTCTCGGCCGAGGCGGCGGAGGCGAAGGCGACCGTGAGGCCGAGCGCGGCCATAGTGGTCCTGACGATGCTTTGGTTTTTCATGCTACTCCCCTTTTCTGTTTCGAGGCTGGGTTGATCTCATGCGCGAAACGGTCGATGGCGAAGGCTCCGACCGGCGTTTCCGTTTCTCCCTTGAGGGCGAAATCGGCGAGGATCGCGCCCACGGCCGGGCCGGTCTGGAAGCCCGCGCCGCAGAAGCCGAAGGCGTGGTGAAGGCCGCTGACGCGGCTGCTCGGCCCGATCACCGGATTGCCGTCGGGCATTTCGGATTCGGTGCCGGACCAGAAGCGGATCACCTGCGCGTGCCTCAGATGCGGGAAAAGCTCGATGGCGCGCAGCATCACCGAGGACGCCGCGTCGACCGAGGGCCGCGAATAATCCGGGTTCTCCAGCGGAATGCCGCGCCCGCCACCCATCACGTAATTGCCGCGCGTCACCTGCCGCCCGTAGAAGCCGCCGCCTTCCTCGCCGAGGCTCATCGGCAGGCGCAAGGGCAGCGGCTCGGTCACCACCATGGACGGATAGATGCGCTCCAGCGGCACCGGCTCGCCGAAATCGGCGGCGAAGCGGTCCGACCATGCGCCGGCGCAGTTGAACAGCAGCCGGCTGCGGATTTCGACGCCCCCGCCGGCCAGCACCGCGAAGCCGTTGCCCGTGTGCCGCGCCTCCAGAACGGGCGTGTTTTCCAGAACGATCGCGCCGGCCGCCCTCGCCGCGCGGGCGAAGGCGGGCGAGACGAGGCGCGGATTGGCGTGGCCGTCGTCGCGGCAGAGCGAGGCCCCGGCCACGTCGCCGGTCAGCCATGGAAAGCGCGCCCTGACCGCGTTGCCGCCGATCAGCTCCAGTTCGAGGCCGAGCGGACGCACCGTCGCGGCATAGGCTTCGAGCTTGGCGAATTGCTCCGGCGTGCGCGCCAGCTTCAGATGGCCGCAGCGCATATATTCGCCGTCGACGCCGATCAGTTCCGGCAGCCGGCCCCAGAGTTCGTGCGAGCGCTGCGCGAGCGGAATCTGCTCCGGCGCGCGGCCCTGCCGGCGCACGCCGCCATAATTGACGCCGCTCGCCTGCGCGCCGCAATAGCCCTTGTCGACAAGCACCACCGACAGCCCGGCCCGGCGCATGAACAGCGCCGCCGAACCGCCGACGATACCGCCGCCGATGACGACCGCATCGGCTTCGAGACGCTCGCTCATGCCGGAACGTCCTCCCTGACACTATCCTGCCTCGCGCCGAAGCCGAGCGGGATCGGCTTGACCGGGGCCTGCGCGCGGCTGCGCCCGGCGGCGGCGGGGCCGCGTCCCTGCGCGAAGGCCAGAAGCTCGGCCGCCGCCGCCGCGCACATGCGGCCCTGACAGCGGCCCATGCCGACGCGGGTCAGCGCCTTCAGCCGGTTGATCTCGCGCACGTCGTTGGTCCTGATCGCCTCCAGCGCCGTGGCGAGCGTGATTTCCTCGCAGCGGCACAGGGTCATGTCGCGCGCCGCCGTCTCGAACCAGTCGGCGGGGAAGGGAAACGCCTTTTCGAGCGTCAGGCGCTGGCGATAGATGCGGTCGAGCGCGGCGGTGAGCCGGCGCTCCTCGCTGGCGTCGAAGGGCAGGCCGAGATCGCGGAGCATGGCTATGGCGGCGAGCCGCCCGCGGATTTCCGCCGCGTCGGCCCCGGCGATGCCGGCCCCGTCGCCCGCCACATAGACGCCCGCGCGGCTGGTGCGCCCGAGCGGGTCCGCCGCCGGCAGCCATGCGCGATCGCGCTCCTCGAAGCGGAAATCGCAGCCGGCGAGATCGGCGAGCTGGGTTTCGGGCCGCAGCGCGAAGCCATAGGCCAGCGCGTCGCAGGCGATGTCATGGCCGCGCCCGCTTTTGCGATAGCGCAGGCCCTCGACATGGCTTTCGCCCAGCACTTCGTCGGGCCGCACGCCGTAATGGATCGGCACGCCGGCGAGCTTCAGCCGCGCGGCGTAGAGCATTCCCAGCGCCACGATGCGCGGCGCGGAGAAGGCGAGACGCGCGAGATGGAACTTGGCCGCGAGGGGAGCCGTGTCCAGCACCGCCGCGACCTTCGCGCCGGCATGCGCATATTGCCACGCCACCAGATAGAGCAGCGGCCCGGAGCCCATGAAGACCACGCGCTCGCCGATGGTGCAGCCCTGCGCCTTCAAGGCCGTCTGCGCCGCGCCGAGCGTATAGACGCCGGGCTTCGCCCAGCCGGAGAAGGGCAGCACCCGGTCCGTGGCCCCGGTGGCGAGCAGCAGGTGGCTGTAGGGCAACTGGCTGTGCGCGCCGTTCGTCATCAGGTCGAGCCGCCCGCCCTGCTCACTTGCGTCGCGCACGATGTTCCAGACCAGCGTTTCCGGGCGGTAGTCCACCGCTCCGCGCAGGCGGTCGAAGGTCTTGTGCAGGGCTTCGGCCTTCGCCGCCTCCGAGCCGTAGCGGCTGCGATAGCTGCGGCCGTCGTCGAGCGGCGGCCGGCGATAGATCTGCCCGCCGGCGCGAAAGCCTTCGTCCAGCAGCACGGGGCGCAGGCCGGCTGCGACCAGAATTTCTGCGGCGCGGACGCCCGCCGGCCCTGCGCCGACGATAACGGGGCGGAGCGCATCGGTCATTTCTGCGGCTCCGTCACGAATTCCATGCCTTCCATAAGCAGCGTGGTGCAGGCGCGCAGGCGCGCGCCTTCGGCGGTCATGACGAGGCAGTCCTGACAGGCCCCGATCAGGCAGAAGCCCGCGCGCGGCTCGCCGGTGAACTCGGTGTGGCGCAGCCGGCCCTGCACCGACAGGATGGCGGTCAGCACCGTATCGCCGCGCCGGCCCTCGTGCCGCACGCCGTCGATGAGGAAGCCTATCGGCGGCTCCGCCTGCCGGTAGCGCCGGCGCAACTGCGCCGGAAGGGAAAGGGTTTCGCCCATGATGCTCACCCCTTGCCGACCAGCAGCCGGTCGAGGCCGAACAGGCGGTCGATCACCAGCATTGTGACGGCGGCGACGAGGATCATCAGCGCCGAGACGGCGGCCATCATCGGATCGATGGATTCGCTCGCGTACATATACATGCGCACCGGCAGGGTGACGGTCGCGGGCGAGGTTACGAAGATCGACATGGTCAGTTCGTCGAAGGAGTTGATGAAGGCGAGCAGCCAGCCGCCCGTCAGCCCCGGCAACAGCAGCGGCAGGGTGACGCGGCGGAAAACGGTCCATTCGTCCGCGCCGAGCGTGCGGGCGGCGTTTTCCGCGTTGCGGTCCATGCCGGACAGCGAGGCGAGGATGAGCCGCAGCGCATAGGGCGTGACCACGATGACATGCGCCGCCACCAGCCAGCCGAAGGAGCCGGTGAAGCCGAGCAGCGAGAACAGCCGCAGGAAGGCCACGCCGAGCACGAGGCTGGGGATGATCAGCGGCGACAGGAACAGCGCGTTGAGCGCCTCGCGGCCGCGGAACTCGTATTGCGCGATGGCCAGCGCCGAGGGCACCGCCAGAAGCGTCGAGATGGTGGCCGACGCGATGGCCAGCTTGATGCTGGTGCCGAACGAGGTCATGAAATCGGCATGGGCGAACACCGCCTCGAACCAGCGCAGCGAAAACCCGTTCCACGGCATGGACAGCGTGTTTTCCGGCGTGAAGGCGACGAGGCACACCACCACCATCGGCGCGAGCATGAAGATGACGACCAGCGTGTGGAAGACAAGCGCGAAGGGACCGTTTTTCACCATGGCGCTTACCCCAGCTTCTTCTTGGCCTGCCCTTCGAGCAGGCGGCTATAAGCGATCATGATGGCGAGGTTGGCGACCAGCACGATGATGGCGATGGCCGCGCCCAGCGGCCAATTCAGCTCGGTCAGGAACTCGTCATAGACGATGGTCGCGGCCATTTTCAGCCGCCGTCCGCCGAGCAGGCCCGGAATGACGAAGGAGCTGGCCGAAAGCGCGAAGACGATCAGGCTGCCGGACAGGATGCCGAGCATGGCTTGCGGAAACACCACGCGGCGCAGCGCGGTCAGCCGCGACGCGCCGAGCGTCAGCGCCGCCGCCTCCACCGCCGGGTCGAGCTTTTGCAGCACCGTCCAGACCGGAATGACCATGAAGGGCAGCATGATATGGACGAGGCCGATGACGATGGCCGTCTCGCTGTAGAGGATCTGCGCCACCGGCAGGCCGAGGGTTTGCAGCGCGCCGTTGATGAGGCCGGTGCGGCCGAGAAGCATGCTCCAGCCGAAGGTGCGCGCCACGACCGAGACCAGAAGCGGCCCGATGATGACGAGCAGGAAGATCGAGCGCCACGGCTTGCGCATGTTGGAGAGGATATAGGCTTCCGGCACGCCGACCAGCACCGCGATGACGGTGGTGAGGAAGGCGAGCCGCAGGGTGCGCCAGAAGATCGAGAGATAATAAGGATCCTTCAGGACCTGCGTGTAATTGCCGACGGTATAGACGTCGCTTTCGATGCCCTTGTCGTAATTATAGCCGTTGAAGGACAGGATGATCGTGAGCAGCAGCGGCAGCAGCACCATTCCGGTGAAGAGCAGCGCGGCCGGCCCGGAGAGCAGGTAGGGCATGAGGCTGCGCCGGGCGCGCGGCGTGTCGTCGGTCTGGAGGACTGGTGTGACGGCGGCCATGTCACTGCGCTCCCGCTTCGAGGATGCGGCAATCCGCGTCGTCCCATGCGAGGCCTACGGCGGCGCCCTCGGCCGGCGGCGGGGAACCGAGATTGGGCAGCGCCACCGAAAGCACGCCCGCCGGCGTGGTGACGGCGAGCAGCCACTGGCTGCCCATGAAATAGCGCGTCGCCACCTCGCCCGAGACGAGGCCCGCGCCGCTTTCCACCAGCCGCACCTTTTCCGGGCGGATGAAGACGGAGACGTCGCCCGTGGCGCGGCTTTCGCCCGCCGGCAGGCGCAGCGGCGTGCCGGGGAGCAGGATCGCGTCGCCCTCGGCGCGGCCCTTCAGGAAATTGGACTTGCCGACGAAGTTGGAGATGAAATGGTTGCGCGGATATTCGTAGAGCCGATAGGGCGCGTCGACCTGCGTGACGAGGCCCTTCTCCATCACCACGATGCGGTCGCTGATCGACAGCGCCTCGGCCTGGTCGTGCGTGACCATGATGGTGGTGATGCCCACCGTGCGCTGGATGCGGCGCAGCTCGAACTGCATCTCCTCGCGCAACTGCGCATCGAGATTGGAGAGCGGCTCGTCGAGCAGCAGCACCGGCGGGTTGATGACCAGCGCGCGGGCAATCGCCACGCGCTGGCGCTGGCCGCCCGACATTTCGCGCGGATAGCGGTCGGCGAGCGGCCCGAGATGCACCAGCTCCAGCACCTCGCGCACGCGCTTCTCGCGTTCGGCCTTGGCCACCTTGCGCATTTCGAGGCCGAAGCTGACGTTCTGCGCGGCCGTCATGTGCGGAAACAGCGCATAGCTCTGGAACACGACGCCAAGCTGGCGCTTCGCCGGGGCGAGCTTGGTGATGTCGCGCCCGTCGAGCGTGATCGTCCCCTTGGTCGGCGGCACGAGGCCGGCGATCATCTGGAGCGTGGTGGTCTTGCCGCAGCCGGAAGGGCCGAGCAGCGAAATGAACTCGCCCTTCTCGATTTCGAGATTGAAATCGTCGACGGCCGTGAAATTGCTGTAGCGCCGGGTGATGCCCGACAGAATCAGAAAGCTCATCTCGTTTCCCTATTGGCCCCGGTTGCGGGCCGTTTTCCTCCGGGCGGCGGCGAAGCGCCTGCGGTTGGTTCGTCGCCGTCATGCGGATCGCCGGAGGACCGCTCCGGGGCGTGGTCCGAACGGCGTTCGCGCCGGCGGGGCCGACGCGCTTCCGTCCGAAAGCCGCTCCGCAATTTCGGTTTGCGCCTCAAACTGTCAGGAAAATCGCTTTCGAGACAAATTCTAATTTTCAAATCTGGAATAAATTCTATAATAATTCCAGAATACGAAATTCACGGGAAATCCCATGGCCGGTACGACCGAAAACACAAAATCCGCGGCGACAAGTTCAAGCCTTCTCAAGGCCATCCACATATTGAAGGGACTCGCCGCCAGCCCCGAGGACGGCGTGCGGCTGATCGATCTGGCGCGCGAACTGGACATGAGCCAGCCCTCGGCGCATCGGCTTCTGAAGACGCTGATCGCGGAGGAGCTGGTCGAGCAGCTTCCCGACCGCAAGGCCTATCGCCTGTCGCTGGAGTTCTTCGCGCTCGCCGCGCAGGCGCGCCAGCGCGACGGCATATTGAGCATCGCGCGCCCCTCGCTGCTGCGGCTTTCGGCCACTTTCAACGACACCGTTTTCCTGCTGGTGCGCTCCGGCTTCGACGCGGTCTGCCTCGACCGCGTCGAGGGGCCTTTCCCGATCCGCTCCTTCACCGGCGATATCGGCGGCAAGGTGCCGCTCGGCATCGGGCAGGGCAGCCTCGCCATCCTGTCCTTCCTGCCGGAGGAGGAGCGCGAGGCGATCATCCGTTTCAACATGCCGCGCATCCTCGACAAATGCGCCGTGGACGAGGTGGACCTGCGCATCCTCATCGAGGACGTGCGCAGGGAAGGGGCCGCGACCTATAACTTCAACATGATCGACGGCATGGCCGGCGTCGGCGTGCCGATCCTCGACCGCAACGGCGAGACGGTGGCGGCCTTCAGCGTCGGCACGCTGGCCACAAGGCTCACGGAAAAGCGCCTCGGCACCGTGGTCGAATTGCTGCGCAGCGAGGCGGCGGCGATCGCGCGCAAGCTCAATCCCTTCGACCCCGCCCTGCGCCATCCCGGCCAGGCGCTGGCGAGCCGGCTGTAGCGGATTCGCGCGCCGCTCTTTTCGGAAGGCTCGCCGCGACCTATCTTGGCTGCATGCGTTTCAACGAGCTGCTCCGTCCCTCCCCGAAAGGGCTCTATTGTCCGCCCGGCGATTTCTACATCGATCCGGTGCGCCCGGTGGAGCGCGCGCTGATCACCCACGGCCATTCCGACCACGCCCGCGCCGGCCACGCCCATGTGCTGGCGACGCCGGAGACGCTCGACATCATGGCGCTGCGCTACGGCGCGGATTTCGCCGGCTCGACGCAGGCCATGCGGCTGGGCGAGACGCTTGCGATCGACGGCGTGGCGGTGCGTTTCCACGGCGCAGGCCATGTGCTCGGCTCGGCGCAGATCGCGGTGGAGAAGGACGGAACGCGCATCGTCGCCTCCGGCGACTACAAGCGCGCCGCCGATCCGACCTGCGCGCCCTTCGAGCCGGTGGCCTGCGACGTGTTCATCACCGAGGCGACCTTCGCGCTGCCTGTCTTCCGCCACCCGGAAGCGGCGCACGAGATCGCCCGCCTGCTGAAGTCGCTGGCGCAGTTCCCCGAGCGCGCCCATCTCGTCGGGGCCTATTCGCTCGGCAAGGCGCAGCGCGTGATCCGTCTCATCCGCGAGGCGGGTTACGACGAACCGATCTTCATCCACGGGGCCTTGCAGAAGCTCTGCGACTATTACCAGTCGCAAGGGATCGATCTCGGCCGGCTCGAACCCGCCACGCTGGAGCGCGGCGAGGAAGCGCCGGATTTCGCCGGCAAGATCGTCGTCGGCCCGCCCTCGGCCTTTTCCGACCGCTGGGCGCGGCGTTTTCCCGATCCGCTGCCCGCCTTCGCCTCGGGCTGGATGCGCATCCGCCAGCGCGCGCGGCAGCGCGGCGTGGAGCTGCCGCTGATCATCTCCGACCATTGCGACTGGGACGAGCTGACCGCCACCATCGCCGAGATCGCGCCGGCGGAAGTCTGGGTCACCCATGGCCGCGAGGAGGCGCTGGTGCGCTGGTGCGCCATGCGGGACCTGCCGGCGCGGCCGCTGCACCTGGTCGGCTATGAGGACGAGGGCGACTGATGCGGGCTTTCGCCGAACTTCTCGACCGGCTGGTGCTGACGCCGCAGCGCAACGGCAAATTGCGGCTGCTCGCCGATTATTTCCGCGCCGCGCCCGACCCGGATCGCGGCCTGGGGCTCGCCGCCATCACCCGCGATCTCGACCTGCAAAGCGTCAAGCCCGCCATGCTGCGCGCGCTGATCGCCGAGCGCACCGACCCGACGCTGTTCGCCTATTCCTACGACTATGTCGGCGACCTGGCCGAAACCATCTCGCTGATCTGGCCGGGGCCGGGCGAGACGCCGCCGGAGACCGACCTGCCGCTGCGCGTGATCGTGCACGAGCTCCAGCGCGCCTCGCGCCGCGAAGGGCCGCTGCTGGTGGCCGGCTGGCTGGACATGCTCGGCGTTTCGGAGCGCTACGCGCTGTTGAAGCTCGTCACCGGGGGCCTGCGCATCGGCGTCTCGGCGCGGCTCGCCAAGCAGGCGCTGGCCGATTTCGGCGGCGTCGACGTGGTGGAGATCGAGGAGCTGTGGCACGGCCAGGCCCCGCCCTACGAGGCGCTGTTCGCCTGGCTGGAAGGCCGCGGCGACAGGCCGGCGTCGAGCGCCGCCGCCCCTTTCCGCCCGGTCATGCTGGCCACCGCGCTGGACGAGGCGGAGATCCCCGCGCTCGACCTTTCGGCCTATAGCGCGGAATGGAAATGGGACGGCATCCGCGTGCAGGCGGTCTCGGAAGGCGGCGTGCGGCGGCTCTACTCGCGCACCGGCGACGATGTTTCCGGCGCCTTTCCCGACATCGTCGAGGCGATGGATTTCGACGGCGCGATCGATGGCGAGCTGCTCGTCGGCCATCACGGCGAGACGGGCCTGGAGACGGCGACCTTCTCCGACCTCCAGCAAAGGCTGAACCGCAAGACGGTGACGGCCAGGCAGTTGCGCGACTATCCGGCCTTCGTCCGCGCCTACGACCTGCTGCAGGCCAACGGCGAGGACCTGCGCGGCCTGCCCTTTTCCGAGCGGCGCGCGCGGCTCGCGGATTTCGTGTCGAAGCTCGATCCGCGCCGCTTCGACCTGTCGCCGGCGCTTTCCTTCGCCGATGCCGAGGCGCTCGCGCAATTGCGCGCCGACCCGCCCTATCCGGTCATCGAGGGTGTGATGCTGAAGCGCCATGACAGTCTTTATCTCGCCGGACGACCCAAGGGGCCGTGGTTCAAATGGAAGCGCGATCCCTTCACGGTGGACGCGGTGATCGTCTACGCCCAGCGCGGCCACGGCAAGCGCTCCAGCTATTATTCGGATTTCACCTTCGCGGTGTGGACCGGGCCGGAAGACGATCCGGTGCTGACGCCGGTCGGCAAGGCCTATTTCGGCTTCACCGACGAGGAATTGAAGCTGCTCGACCGCTTCGTGCGCGAAAACACCACCGAGCGCTTCGGCCCGGTGCGCGCGGTGCGCGCCGAGCCCGACCACGGCCTGGTGGTGGAAGTGGCCTTCGAAGGTCTCAACCGCTCGACGCGGCACAAATCCGGCGTCGCCATGCGCTTCCCCCGCTTCTCGCGCCTGCGCTGGGACAAGCCGCCCCGCGAGGCCGACCGGCTGGAGGCGCTGGAGAAGCTTTTATCCTGACGGCGCGCCGCCGGCGCAATTTCGTTGAATATCGCGCCGCATCGGGAAGAAGAATGATGTTCCGTCCGCAGTCTTGAGGCGGCGTCCGGCGTAAGCGAGACCGAAACCCGCGCTTCAAGGGCCGGGCCGCAACGGTAGTGTACTTACCAAGCGTGTAGCTTTTTATCGATTGACGGCAGCGACAATTAAGGTTTTTGAGTTATATTGCATATTGTCTGTGAAGACGCGCCGGGACGCGGAATTTTCGGAAGGCCGGACGGAAGGACCCTCGGCGGTCGCCCATGCCCGGCCGAGCCTGGATTTCCATCCCCGGTTGCGATGCGCGCGGGCCTGTTCAGGAAGGAGTCGTAATGCGGAATTTCGATACAGACCCCGAGACAGGCTTTGTCGCCGACGAAATGGACCATGTCGCGGCCTGGCTGGACCGACGCAGCACTGTGGAGGCCTGGGGCCTGGTCCTGGGCTCCATGGCCGTGGTCGCGACGCTCGATTTCTCGACCCAGCCCTTCGAGCTTTGCATCGCCACGCTCTATATCGTCCCGATCTGCCTTGCGACATGGATGTTCCGCGCGCGCACCGCGATGTGGGTCACGGCTCTGGTGACGTTCACGGCTTTCCTGAAATATCCGCTGCTGCACGCCGGCGCGGACGTGTTCACGACGATCTACAACGGCGTGATGCGGGCGCTGGCCTTTTCCCTGCTGACCGCGATCATACTGGCCTTCCGCCGCAGCTACGATTGCGCCGGGCGCGCCGCGCGCCGCGACCGGATGACCGGCGCGCTGACGCGGCTGGCCTTCGACCAGCGGGCGCGGGCGATGATCGCGGCCGCAGCCCAGCAGGGCCGGCCGCTGCTGCTGGCCTATCTCGACCTCGACGGCTTCAAGGTGGTGAACGACCGTCACGGCCACGAAGCGGGCGACCTGGTGCTCAAGCATTTCGGCATGGAGGGCAGGGGCGCGCTGCGGCGCGAAGACTGCTTCGGCCGCATGGGCGGCGACGAGTTCGCCCTGCTGATGCCGCTGGCGACGATCCAGGACGGGCAGAAGATGGCGGAAGGGCTGCACCGCCGCTTCACGGCCGCGCTGGCCAATGCGGCGCATGAGGTGACCTGCAGCATGGGCGCGCTCGCCATCCCGCCCGATCGCGGCGCCAACCTCGACGAATTGCTGCGCGAGGCCGACCGGCTCATGTACGCGGCTAAGCACGCCGGCAAGGACGGCCTGCGCTTCGCCGCCGCCACGCGGCCATTCCCGTCTTCCTCCGCGTCGAACCCGTCCGCCTCGTCGTTCGGCGAGGCGTCGGAAGTCGCGGGAAACGCCTGAGGCTGATTCCAGCGGCGAAAATAAAGCCGCCGGCGGCTCAGACTTTTGAGCTAAAGCTCCGAAGGCGCGCCGGTCTTGCCTGCGTCTCCGTCGCGGATATGGCCGGCGGCTTCCGGGCCGCGGGCCTGTCCATTCCGGTTGCAGAAATACCGGAGCCGGAGCGCCGGATTGAAATGCCGCCTCGGCGTCGCCTTCAGACAGGGATTGCGCGCCGACAGACGCTCCGTGAAAATCATCATCTTCCGCGACATATCAGTTTCTTACGCCGTCGAACGCCGTAACGGGCGTCTCGCCTCCCGCTTTCCCGCGCCCGGATTCTTGCCCCCGGATTTCATGCGTTCATGCGCGGAAATGAATGTTTTCGAAACGCAAAAACATATACACGTATAAATTGCATATGGCTGATTTTTGTGTAGTGTAGAAATTGCCGCGCCCGTCGCCGGCCTGTTCGGAAGGCGTAAAACGGGCTCGGGCTTCCGCATCGGGAAGGGGCGCCGCCGCACGCGGCGGATGAAATGCCATATTATTATTCATATTCAATATATTATTAGATTCAAAGATGGGGTTTTACGGATGAATGTCGGGGATATGAGGGGGGCGCATATGGGCCTGGATCAGCGACTGGATTACGGCTTCACGCCGGGCGGCGCGGCGGAGCACGGCGCTTCGCAGGGGCTGGCGATCGTGCTTCTGGAGGCGGTGCGCAATCTCAGGTGGAAATGCGCCGGCGTCGAGGAGAACGCCTCCGCCTGTCCGGCGGGGACGGTTTTCGTCGTGCCTGCGGAGGCGACGCTGACGGTGCAATGGCCGCAGCCGGCGGAGCGGCTGGTGGTCCGGCTCGGCGAGGCGTCGCCGCTCGTCCTGGACCATATACCGGCCGGCGCCGCCGACGCGCCTGTCAGGGCCGTCAGGTTCACCAGCAAGCAATGCCTGCAGATGGCGCAGATGATCCGCGAGGAGCTGCGCGGCGCGGTGGGGCGCAACGACGCCTATCTCGGCGCGCTCTATTCGGTGCTGGTCAACCTCGTCAACCGCAACGCGCGCACCGCCGGCGCCGGCGGCGGCCAGCAGTCCGGCCTCAGCGCCTTCGCCGCCCGGCAGATCGAGGCCTATCTGCGCGAGAATTTTCGCCAGGCCCTGTCGGTCAACGACATGGCGGGGCTGCTCGGCATATCGGCCGGCCATTTCGCCACCTGTTTCCGCGAGAGCTTTGGGCGCACGCCGCACCAATATCTGATGAAGCTGAAGCTGGACGAGGCCGAGCGCTGCCTGCGCGAGACGGACATGCCGATCAGCGAGATCGCGGCGCGGCTGAGTTTTTCCAGCCAGAGCCACATGACCACCGCCTTCCGCAAGCATCACCAGCTCACGCCCGGCGAAATCCGCCGCCGGCGCGGCGCGCGCAGCCCGCGGCCGCGCGCCTCGGAACGCGAGCGAGAAATGGCGGCGGAGATGCGCTGACGGTCAGGCCGGCGGCGCGGGCGTCCTGCGCCGCCGCCATTTGCGGCCGATATGCACCTCGCTGCGGCGGCGCAGCCGGCGCACGCGATGCGAATCGTGCGACAGCACGATCAGTCCCAGCGGCAGCATCCAGAAGCCCAGGATCGGCAGGAAGCCGAGAAAGCCGCCGGCGACCAGCGTTCCGCCGAGAAGACGGCGCATGAAGACGGATTTCGGCAGGGGGATTCGCCGGCCCAGAATCACCAGCGTGCTGTTTTTGGCGGTCTCGGCGGTGTTTTCGGTCACGCGATGCTGTTTCCCCATGAGCGAAGCCTTGCGGGCCAAGGCCAGAATAGCGGATTTTCCGAACCGCAGGCAAAAAGTTGGAAGAAAAGCGATTTTGCCCTTTGCAAACCGAAATTCCTTTTGCTATACGCCACATCGCTGACGCAGCGAGCACCTGTTCCCCGGTAGCTCAGCGGTAGAGCAACCGGCTGTTAACCGGTTGGTCGCTGGTTCGAATCCGGCCCGGGGAGCCACTTACTTTCCAAGTAACTGGCCTTGCTTCCTTTTTCCCGACGATCCATTCGCCTCTTGTTAACGCAGCTCGCGAAAAATTGTTGCCGATTTGACATAGTGGTTCGCCTTTTGGTTGTCGGAGGCCGCCACGGCTATTTATCAATCCGCGATTTATGCTATAAATAAGGCGTCTCACCATTGGGGGCTTTGGATGAGATTCTCGCCTCAGCGCGCACCAGTCGCAGCTGAGGCGATTGCATTTTGATGACGATAGTTTTCACATTGAAATGCATTGTTAGTTCCCGAATCCGATTTTTACGCGCATTTTCGACCGGTGCTCCCTTTTTTGAGAGCGCCCGCATCGCGTACCCAAGCCCCCCGCCCAAAGCGCGATGCGGACCCCCTTTTTCCCCCTCACTCCCTTTCGCCGAACACCGACATGCGCAGGAAATCGCCGTCGTAATTGGCCAGGCGCACCGCCCTGTCGCGGTCCAGCACCTCCACCCGGTTGGCGCGGAACAGAAGCAAGCCGTCCTCGCGCAGTTCGCGCAGCATGCGGTTGAGGTGGATCGGCGTCAGGCCCAGCGCCTCGGCGAGCTGATATTGCGTCAGCGGGCAATAGAAGCAGTCGGGATCGTCCACCCCGCAGGAGCGCACCCGGTCCGACAGCTCCAGCAAAAGATGCGCCGTGCGCACCAGCGCGCTGCGGCAGCCCAGATTGGTCAGGTGCTCGATCAGCAGCGAGCGCTGCCGCGACAGAAGCTCGATCAGCACCAGCCCCAGCTGCGGCGCCTGCCGCACCGCGCCTTCCAGCGAGGCGAGGGGGATCTCGAAGATCTCCATCGGCGTGATGGTGGCGATGGTGTTGTAGCTGTAGCCGTCGGCGGTGCGCAGCCCCATGAAGTCCGACCGCATGGGAAAATCGATGATCTGCCGCTCGCCGCCCGGCTGGTCGCGATAGACGCAGCCCCAGCCCGAGCGCACCAGATGCATGCTGCGCACGCTCGCGCCCTGTTCGATCAGCACCGTATTGGGCGGGTACTGGTTCTGCGCCACCGTCAGCATGGTCAGCGCAATCGTCTCCTGCGCCTCGAGCCGCGCCAGGATCGGCGCGGATTTCAGGAGGCCGATCAGGGCGTCGACCGTGCGGTCGGCGGGTTGCCTGCCGGTGCTCATATACCCATCGCTCAACGAAAGTCATAGAAACAATGACTTTCGGTTGCCCGAGCGGCTCCAGTCCAGTTGAAAATTTCGAACTCGCTAACATAAGTTAATGACACAGATATTGGCGGATAGCAATATTTTCCGCAATAAAAACGCTTCGTTACCATAGTGAAACAATAAAGGACCGCCTTGTGCGAGTACAGGGTCGTTTTGTATTTTCGCAAGCCGCGCCGGCTTTGTGGAGGGGTCAATGCTTGAGGCGGGGGGAGGAGGCCTTTGGATGGCCTCGGACAGGAACGGCGACGGCGCCTGCGCCATGCCGGGGATGGCGCGGCAGCGCATCCTTCTGGTCTGCAAGAGCAATCTGGAGCGCGAATGCCTGTTCAACGGGCTGGTGGTCAACGGGCTGAAGCTGCCGGTGGAGCGCCACGCCTCGCTTTCCGCCGCCGGCGCGCCGGACGGGTCGGTCATGCTGCTTCTGCATATCGGCCCCAGGCGGTTGTCGGACCCGTTCTTCTGCGAGGAGCTGCGCGACGTGATCGAGGCCTGGCGCCCGGCGCCGGTCATCCTGCTCGCCGAGCGCGAGGAATGGCCGCAGGTGGTGCGGGCGATGGAGATCGGCGTGCGCGGCTATATTCCCACCTCGGTCGACATCCGCGTCTGCGTCGAGGCCATTCATCTGGCGGCGGCGGGCGGCATGTATTTCCCCGCCTCCATGGTGACGAAGCCCGCGCCGGCGGCCGCCTGCGACGACATGCTGGGCGAACTCCTGACCGCGCGCGAGATCGAGGTGATCCACGCCATCCGCATCGGCAAGTCCAACAAGGTGATCGCCTTCGAGCTGGGCATGAGCGAGGGCACCGTCAAGGCGCATGTCCACAACATCATGAAGAAGATCGGCGCCGCCAACCGCACCGAGGTCGCCTGCAAGCTGCACCGCATGTATGGCGGCCGGCTGGTCGACAACTGAAATCTCCCTTTCCTTATGGCAGTCAAGCGTAGGGGCGGATTTTCATCCGCCCCTACCAGAATGAGAGCAGGTATCCTTCAGGGCGGGACTCTCATTCTATGCCCGGCGGAAAGACGCGCTTTCCGCGGCCGTCGTCAGGCGGGCCCGGGTCATCCGTGGAGCGTTTGAACCGCATGGCCTCGCGCATCAGATAGCCTATCCATAGATATTCACGGCCGAAGGCTGATGGCCCCTGAAGAGCCCCCGGACGTGGATCCGTAGGCGGAACCGGACGCCATGCCCCCGAATCCGCTGCCGGACTGCGCGGTCGCGGAGGAAAAGCCCCCGGAGCCGGTCGACATGGTGCCGCTGGCCACGCCGGCGCTGATGCCGCCGAGGCCGCCGATATTGATGGCGCCGCCATTGACCGTGCCTGCGCCGTTGGCCCAGCCGGTGGTGGCCGCGTTGCCGGTCGCCGTCGATCCGGCGCCGAAGCCGAAGCCGCCGACGGCCGAACCCGCATTGCTGTTGCCGCCATAATTGCCGCCCCAGCTCACGGTCTGCGCTGCTGCGGGCAGGGCGCTGGCTGCGACGAGGGCGATGGTTGCAAAGAGAATCTTTTTCATGATTTGACTCCTCCATTTTGCGGCATATCCCGACGATATACCCCGCTGCCCATGGACGAAGCGCCTTGCGGAAAAACGACCATGGGCAGAAGGCTGCATCGGCGGCGATCGCGCCGAGGGCGCCGTGGAGGCTTGCGGCCTCCACGCAGTTTCACATCACCGGCTGCGAGCAGTGCCAGGCGCGTCCGCCGGAAGCGCTGGCGCGCAGGACGCAGCCCTTGGCGCGCAGGTCCGAGGCCGAAAGCCCCAGCGCCTTGGCGGAGTAGGTGCGCCGTCCGCTCGCCTGCGCCTGGGCCATGCGCGGCGCGCTGACCGGGATGGCCGCCGGGGCGGCGGCAGGCGCCGAGGCGAACAGCGTCTGCTTGACCGGCCGCTGCGGCGCCGAGCGATAGGCGACGCCCTGCGACGGGCAGACGACGCCGGTGGCGTTCAGCGCCGAGCGCACCTCGCCGTTGAGGCAGATGAGGTCGAGCGCCGCCGCCCGATGGCCCATGCCCAGCAGCGCCGCCGCATAGGCGCGGCGGTTGCATTCGCGCATTTCATAGGTGTTGCCGAAGCCGAAGCCCCAGCCCGTCGCGCCGACGCCGACGCTGGTGGAGCCGGCGCAGGAATGCACCCCCGCCGCCACCAGGCCGGGCGCGAAGGCCGGAACCGTGGTCTTGATCTTGTTCGGCGACGTGTTGGAGCTTCCGATGGCGATGGCCGTCGCGCCCGATTGCGAACCCGACGACGCATTGTTGTTGCTGTTGGCGGTCTGGGCCAAAGCCCCGCTCACGCCAAAAAGGAACGCCCCAGCAAAATAAAGGATACCTAGTTTAGACATAGCTAACCCCTTCCCTTTTACCATCTGTTTCTTGATGTTCCCATTTCGATAAAAGCGCCGTTATCTTCTTCTGCATGTTGCTTGCAAGATGCACGACGAAAGCATAGATGGGACGGGAAGATTATGAATATGCTTCTTCGATATATTCATATTGATTAGGTTTACGCCGTTTTCCGGTTTTGATCTGGATCATCAACTTTCGTCGGGGGAAGGGCGGCTTTTTACGGCTTTGGTTTTGGGATCGGCCGAAAGTTTAGGCGCGCGCGTCGGCGCCGCGCGCTCCAAGCGCTTAAATAGATTGTAAAATTTTATGAAAATTCGATTGGAGGCCGATCCGGGACCGGTGACATATCGAGGTCGATCCCGGTCAATCGACGGTCGTAAAGGTCTTCATTGCAGCGCCGCGACATGCGTGGAAGAGGCCGATCACCAGGCTTTCCCGGCGGGAAACGTTACCTTTGCGCCACAACGGCTTGCCCGTAGGGAGATTCAAGCCGGATGTCGCTTTGAGCGCCGCTGGCAATTGATAATTCACGCAGCCCAATATGTGGGAGCGGATCGCTCGGACGCCGCAAGCCGATCCGCGTCTGTTCAACCGGCCTTATTTTATTTCTTTAACGCGATCATCTATTCCGGCGAGGAGAAAACGCTTCTGTTCCGGCGTATAGCCGTTTCTCGATAGCTGTTTCTCCAGCTTGTCGCGCTCCGTCGAATAGTCGATCTGCGCGCAAAGCCGCTCAGGCTTCGCCGACGCTTCTTGCGCTAGAGCCGATAGAGCAATCGCGACGCAAACCGCGAGCGAAGCATATTTCATGAATTCGTACTCCCCCAACGAATGGATAGAGCATGTCGCGCGGCTCAGCAACGGCGCGCGACACGATCAAAGATGGCCTTCACGCCGCTCATCCTTATGTTGCATTCCATGTCGCATGGATTCGCCAGCCAATTTTATAAGCCATTGTAATTTATAGGAATCGATTTGCGACATGGCGCAACAAGGATTGCGCAGCAGATTTTGCGCATTCCACCATAACTGATTGATTTTATTGGTAATTTTTTTGGAGGCCTCGCCCGGAATCGAACCGGGGTGCAAGGATTTGCAGTCCTCTGCGTAACCACTCCGCCACGAGGCCTTCCGCAGGCGGAACCAAATCAGTCCGCCCGTCTCTGGGCTGTTCCAATATTGATACCCGTCCCCTTCGTCAAGTCATGAAGCGCGCGGGCGGAAAAAATCCTGGGGGCTCACGGCTCCTCTTCGCGGTCGGACGGGGTTTGCGGCTGGGCCAGCGCGCCCTTGGAAAAGGTGTAGCCCGTCTCCACCGCCTTGGGGCCGAATTTGCCGCGCAGGCGGTCCATGGCGCTTTCCGCGAAGGCGCGCTTGGCGGCCTGGGCGTCGATCAGGTCGGGCGGGTCGGCGCGGTCGGCGGAGGAGAGGTCGCCGACGCCCACGCCGAGAAGGCGGAAGCGCGCGCCGTCCAGCTCTTTCTCCAGCAATTGCAGGCTGTTGCGGAAGATGCGGTCGGCCAGTTGAGTCGGGTCGGCGAGCTGGCGGTTGCGCGTGCGCAGCTTGAAATCCTGCGTCTTCAGCTTCAGCACGATGGTCCGCCCGGCCAGCCCGCCGGCCTTGAGGCGGCGGGAGACTTTTTCCGACAAAGCGCGCAGCACCGGCGTGAGGTCGGCGGCGGTGGAGAGGTCGGTGTTGAAGGTGGTCTCGGCCGAGATGCTCTTCATGTCGTGGTCCGGCTCGACGCGGCGGCTGTCCTGCCCGCGCGACAGCCGGTAGAGGCGCTGGCCCATGACGCCGTAGGCCTTCATCAGCGCGCCTTCCTCCATGGTCTGCAGCTGGCCGATGTTGCGCACGCCGTCGCTTTCGAGCTTGGCGGCGAAGGCCTTGCCGACGCCCCAGATCATGCCCACCGGCTTGTCGCGCAGGAAATCCAGCGCCTCCGCCGCGCCGACGACCGAAAAGCCGCGCGGCTTCTCCAGGTCCGACGCCACCTTGGCCAGGAACTTGCAATAGGACAGGCCGACCGAGGCGGTGATGCCGATCTCGTCCTCCACCCGCTTGGCGAAGCGCGCCAGCACCAGCGCCGGTGGGGCCTTGTGCAGCCGCTCGGTGCCGGAGAGGTCGAGAAAGGCCTCGTCGATGGAGAGCGGCTCGACCAGCGGCGTCAGGTCCAGCATCATGCGGCGCACCTCGCGCCCGACCCTGGCGTATTTCTCCATATCGGGCTTCAGCACCACCGCCTGCGGGCAGGCCTCCAGCGCCTTGAACATCGGCATGGCCGAGCGCACGCCGTGGATGCGCGCCAGGTAGCAGGCGGTGGAGACGACGCCGCGCTTGCCGCCGCCGATGATCAGCGGCTTGTCGCGCAATTCGGGACGGTCGCGCTTTTCGACCGCCGCATAGAAGGCGTCGCAATCGACATGGGCCAGCGACAGGGCGTAGAGCTCGGGATGGCGAATGAGGCGCGGGCTGCCGCAGGCGTGGCAGCGGCGCGCCGCCGCCGCCTTCTGCGGCGACAGGCAGTCGCGGCAGAAGCCCTTTTCGGGATCGTGGGCGGGCGAGCGGTCGGCCATGGCGCGGATTCGCTGAACATAAAAGGAACATGCTTATAGCATGTCCGGGCGCGTTCGCCAGCCGAAGCCGCCCTTTGCGGCGCGCGGCTCTTGACAATCGCGGCGCCATCCCCAAGTCTATCGGTATGAGCCATCGTCTTGCTTCCATACCCCATCGGGTCCAACCGATCGCGGGATAGCAACCCTCGAGTCCCGCCCAGCGCCGGTGGACTCCGGGGGATGGGACGTCGCCTGCGGGCGGATCTGACAAGCGCTTTCACCACATTTCAAGCCAGAGCGTGCGGGCCGGTTTCGGCGCGGCGCCCATGTATCCAGACACGTTTAGACAAGCAGTGAGCCATCGCCATGAGCGGAAAGAATCGCAGGAAGCCCACCATCGTCGTCAGCCAGACCGATTACGATCGCCTGACCGCGCTCGCCGAGGGCGCGCCGGAGCATCTGGCCGACGCCGCCGAGGAACTGACGGCCGAGCTGGAACGCGCCAAGGTCAAGCCGGACAAGCGCCTGCCGGCCGACGTGGTGCGCATGGGCTCGACGGTGGAGTTCCGCTCCAATGACGGGCGCGAGCGCCGCGTGACGCTGGTCTATCCCGGCGAGGCGGATATCGCGCAGGGCAAGATCTCGATTCTCACCCCCATCGGCGCGGCGCTGATCGGGCTCGCGCCGGGC
Organism: Hyphomicrobiales bacterium; assembly: GCA_900465915.1. GTDB lineage: Bacteria > Pseudomonadota > Alphaproteobacteria > Rhizobiales > Rhizobiaceae > Brucella. The sequence goes on along the minus strand of UBKJ01000009.1, from coordinate 63,687 downwards.
CAGTCCATGTCGTGGACGGCGCGCGACGGCAAGCTGCACGAATTGAGCGTGCTGGCGGTGGTCAACGAGGAAGCGGCGGTGAGCGGCGCGGCCTGATCACGGATGCGGCGCGCCGCCCGGCAGCAGGGCGGCCGCCCTTTCGATGCGGGCCGGGTCGTGGCCCGTCTCCTCGCAGAAGCGCATCAGCGTGGGCTCGTGGCCGAGATAGAATTGCAGCACGCCGGCGAGGAATCCCGGCTCGCGCGCCGCCTGCCGGATCGACGCGGCCTCGATGCCGGTGAGGCTGAGGAAACGCGGCAGCAGGTCCTTGTCCTGCGCCAGCCAGGCCAGCGCCTCGATGGCCAGTCCCTGCGCCTCGGCCTCGTTCATCGGCGTCTTCATGGGGCTTCTCCTGTTTAGGGCTTGTAGGGCACCTTGCCGGTGACGCGCCGGCCGGCGAGGCGCGAGCAGAGGTCGGCGAGGGCGACGCCCAGCCGCCTGCATTCGCGGGCGAACTTGGCCGCGCCCTTCGGCTTGCCGGCGGCGGGCGCGCGCTGCGGGTTGATGTCGCTTTCGAGATGCGCGCCGAGGCTGGCCTTGGTGCGGAAATCCTGCACGGCCGCCGCCGGATAGAGCTGGTAGACGCCGAGGTCGCCGAGCCTTTCCCCGAACATGTAATTGTCGATCAGCATGGCCCCGGCGACGAAGTCGCCGACGATGCGCCGCGCCGCCGCGCGGCTGACGATATAGGCCGCGCCGCCGGCGTGCAGGCTGCGCAGCTTGGCCAGCCGCCGCCCGTTGGCGAGCCTGATCCATGGCCCGCCCACCACGGTGCGGGCGCGGAAGGTTTCGAGCTTCACCAGGTCGGCATCGGGCGGAATCCAGTGGGTGGAGCCGAGCAGCGCGGCGATGTCGGCGGCGAGATGGATGTCGTCCTCCATGACGAAGCCGTACTCCTCGTCGCCCTCGGCGATGCGGCGCAGGATGCTCAGATGCGTCGCGCCGCAGGCGATGTCGCCGGGGGCCATCGCCTCGGGCAGCAGGCACTGGGCGCGATAGAGCGCCAGCTCCTCCGCCGTGAAGGCGCGCGCGTCGATGGCGGGCACGCGCTCGAAGGCCACGCCGCGCGCCTCCAGCAGCGCCCGCATGCGCGCCAGGCGCTCCGGCGCCCGGTCGAGATTGATGAGATAGGATTGCATCGCCGGCCTCTTTTCCGGCAGGACAATAGGAACCGGCGGCCGGGCCGTCAATTTGCTTCCGCCGCCCCGCGCCCTAAATCCGCGATGGACAAGAGACGGCGGCGGCGCCTATCTTAAGCGATGGATGAAAGACGGGATCGGGGACTTCGGGCGCGACGGCGAGAACCCGCGGCAAGGCGATGAAATCATTGACGGTTTTCCGACATAACATTTCATCAATGAAAGGCGTTTAAATTCCTTCCGGTCTTCGCCCCGCCTCAAGGCCGCGAAGAACGGGGCAGGCAGGAAAGTTTCGATGACGAAAAGCGTAATGATCGTTGAAGACAACGAACTCAATATGAAGTTGTTTCGCGATCTGATCGAGGCCAGCGGTTACGAGACGATCCGCACGCGCAGCGGCCTGGAGGCGCTGGACCTTGCGCGCGAGCACCGGCCCGACCTCATCCTGATGGACATTCAGCTGCCGGAAGTGTCGGGGCTGGAAGTGACCAAGTGGTTGAAGGACGACGACGAGCTGCGCGGCATTCCGGTCATCGCGGTGACGGCCTTCGCCATGAAGGGCGACGAGGAGCGCATCCGGCAGGGCGGCTGCGAGGCCTATATCTCGAAGCCGATCTCGGTGCCGCGATTCATAGAGACGATAAAATCCTATCTGGGCGACGCCTGAAGCGCCGCGGGGGGCGGGGGAAGCAATGACTGCACGCATTCTCGTCGTCGACGACGTCGATTCCAACGTGAAGCTTCTCGAGGCGCGGCTGCTCAGCGAATATTACGAGGTGATCTCGGCCGCCACCGGGCAGGAGGCGATCGAACTGTGCCTGGGCGGCCAGATCGACATGGTGCTGCTCGACGTGCTGATGCCGGGCATGGACGGGTTCGAGGTCTGCAAGCGGCTCAAGGCCGATCCGCGCACCGCCAATATCCCGGTGGTGATGATCACTTCGCTCGGCGGCGTGCAGGACAAGATCCGCGGGCTGGAGGCGGGGGCCGACGATTTCCTGTCCAAGCCGGTCGGCGACCTGCAATTGCTGGCGCGGGTGAAGAGCCTGGCGCGGCTGAAGCTCGTCTCGGACGAATTGTTCCAGCGCTCCGGGGCTGTGGCCGACACCGAGGTCGAGGCGCTGCTGGCGTCGAAGATGGCCGGCAAGTCGGGCCGGCCCGACGAGATCGCCCGCATCCTGGTGGTGGACGAGGACGAGCCGGCGGCGCATCGGCTGCGCGCCATATTGGGCGATCTCTACGCCATCGACCTGGCGCATGACGCCGAGGCGGCGCTGGCCCGCGCCATCGACACGGATTACGACTGCATCCTGGTCTCGGCCGCCTTCACCTTCTACGATCCGCTGCGGCTCTGCTCGCAATTGCGCACCATCGAGCGCACGCGGCTTATCCCCATCGTGCTGATCGTGCGCGAGGACGAGGGCGCGCTGGTGGTGCGGGCGCTGGAGCTGGGCGTCAACGACTATCTGATGCGGCCGCTCGAAAAGCTGGAGCTGTTCGCGCGGCTGCGCACCCAGATCAAGCGCAAATGCTACAACGACCTCCTGCGCCAGAGCCTCGCGCGCAGCATCGCCATGGCGGTGACCGACAGCCTGACCGGGCTCTACAACCGCCGCTATCTCGACGCGCATCTGCCGGTGCTCTTGACCCGCGCGCGCGGGCGCGAGCGGGCGCTGACGCTGGTGATGATCGACTTCGACCATTTCAAGCGCATCAACGACCAGTACGGTCACGACGCCGGCGACGACGTGCTGCGCGAATTCGCGTCGCGGCTGCGGCGCACGATTCGCAACGTCGACCTGATGTGCCGCTATGGCGGCGAGGAATTCGTCGTCGTGCTGCCCGACACCGACATGGAAGCGGCCTCGGCGGTGGCCGAGCGCGTGCGCGCCGCGGTGGCCGAGGCGCCCTTCACCGTCTCGGGCGGCCAGCACCGCGTGCATCTGACGATCAGCATCGGCATATCGGGCCTGCGCCTGGTCGGCGACAGCGCCGAGGCGCTGTTCGCCCGCACCGACGCCGCGCTCTACCAGGCCAAGCGGGACGGCCGCAACCGTGTGGTGCGGGCGGCGGCCTGAACATTTCCGGCAAAAGGCCCTGGGCCTTGAAACAAAAACGCCGCCCCGAAGGGCGGCGTTTTCGTCTGGTCCAGGACCGGAAACGGATTACTTGATCTTCGTTTCCTTGAACTCGACGTGCTTGCGCGCGATCGGGTCGTACTTGGTCTTGTTCATCTTTTCCGTCATCGTGCGGCTGTTCTTCTTCGTGACATAGAAGAAGCCCGTATCAGCCGTCGACAGAAGCTTGATCTTGATGGTCGTAGCCTTGGCCATATCGAAATACCTGCTCTATCCTTGCGGGAACATGATCTTGCGTGAAAGACTTCCAGCCGGGATCATGCTCTTTGGGTTGAAACCGCCAGCGAGTCCGGCGATTTCATCCGGCAGCGGAATTTGGCGCGACACTACGGATTGGCCGCGAAAAGTCAAGCGTCAAAGTGAAGCTCACCGCCCGGCGCGCCGCCGGCGGACGAGAAGCCGGACGGCGGCGAAAACCGCGTAGACGGCGAAGAAAACGCCGAGCACCATCGGAAAGCCGGTCGGGCCGAAGGCGTCCATGCCGACGCCCACCGCCTGCGGGCCGGCGAGCATGCCGATGGCGTAGCAGAAGACGAAGGCGGCGTTGGCCGAGGCCAGCTCGCGCCCGGTCAGTTCGGAGCCGAGATGGGCGAGGCCGATCGTATAGAGCCCCGCCACCACGCCGCCCCACAGGAACAAGATCCCCGCCATCAGATACCAGTGATGCATGAGCCAGGGCAGGGCGACCATGCCGCACAGGCCGGTGAAGGCGCAGAACAGGAGGAGCTTGCGCCGGTCGGCGACGCGGTCGCTGATCAGCCCGAGCGGGATCTGCAATAGCACGTTGCCGAGGCCGATCATGGTCAGAAGCAGCGCCGCGTCGGCCTCGGGATAGCCGATGCGCGCGCCGAAGACCGGAAACAGCGCGAAGCCGCCCGTCTCCACCGCGCCGAACACGAACACCGCCATGGTGGCGGTGGGCACCGCGAAGATGAAGGGCAGGAAGGGCACGTGCTCGCCCTCCTCGAAGTCGGGGCTGTCGCGCCAGGCGAACAGCACCGGCAGCAGCGCCAGCATGATGATGCCGAAGCCGACGAAGAAGGGCAGCCCGCCGCCCGAGCCGATGCGCGCGAAGAGCCACGGCCCCAGCGCGAAGCCGAGCGAGAGGGTGGTGGAGTAGATGCCGAGCACCAGCCCGCGCTTTTCCGGCGGGGCGGAGGCGTTGATCCAGTATTCCGACAGCACGAACAAGACCGTCAGCGCGAAATGCAGCACCGCGCGCAGCACGAACCACGCCGTCAGCGATTGCAGGAAATGGAAGCCGAGAAAGGCCGCGCCGCCGATGAGCAGCATGAGGAAGATGGCGCGCACCACGCCGAGCCGCGCCGCGATGGGGGCGGCGAGGGGCGCGGCGGCGATGGAGGCGAGGCCGGCGATGGCGGTGTTGGCGCCGATCATGCTGGCCGAATGGCCGCGGCTTTCCAGAAGCACGCTCAAGAGCGGCACGCCGAGGCCGATGGCCGCGCCGACGGCGCTGATGGTGGCGATGGCCGCCGCCAGCGAGCGCCAGTGCATCTGGCCCGCCTGCACGCCTTCCGGCTTCGGATCGGCGGCGATGTCTTTATGCTGGTTCATGATGGTCAGATCACTTCGCGCAGGAAGCGGCCGCGCCGCTCGCTATATTGCACCACCGGCAGATCGGCCGGAAGGTCGCCGCCGGCGCCGGAGAGGAGAGCCTGCGCCTCCCGCAGGATGCATTGCGTAATGCGCGGCGTGTCGAGTTCATGGGTCCTGTCGAGCGGCGTCCAGTCGAGATTCTCCAACTCGCCGCTCGGGGCCAGCGCCTGGTCGGCGAGGCCGGGGATCGAATCGCGGAAGGCGAGGAAGAAGCGCGTGTCAAAGCGGCGCACTCGGCCGGGCGGGGTGACGGCGCGGGCGAAATAGCGCAGATGCCCCAAGGCCGGCAGGCCGCCTCCGAGAAAGGCGCGCCAGTCGGCGTGGTCGGTGGCGGCGGGCGCCGCGCCGGGAAGGGCGATGCGCAGGCCGGTCTCCTCGAAAGTCTCGCGGATGGCGCAGAGGCCAAGCGCGCGGGCGCGGCTTTCCGACGGGCGCGCGCCCATGCCGGCGAGAAGCTTCTCGCGGTCGGCGTCTTGCAGCTCGCTCGCAGCCGTCATGCGGCGGTCGGCGGGATCGGCGCGGCCGCCGGGAAAGACGAATTTGCCGGGCATGAAGACCAGCCCGGCATGGCGGCGGCCCATCAGCACGCGCGGCGCGCCGCCCGAACGGTCGATCAGCAGCAGCGAGGCCGCGTCGAGCGGGCGCAGGCGCTGCGCCGGCTGAGCGGCCGGACTGTCGGGAAGCATGGTCATGGGGCCGTTCACGTCGCTTCGCCGTCGTCGCCTTCGCCGCCGAAGCCATGCATGCGCAACGCCCATTGCAGGCCGATGACCGCGCCCTTGATGGGTTGCAGCAGGCCCAGCGCCAGAACCACCGTCAGCGGCCCCCAGATGCACAGATGCGCCCAGAGCGGCAGGTCGAAATTGGCCTCCACCGTCATCAGCGCGCCCACCACGATATGGCCGACGATGACGATGGTGATATAGGCCGGCAAGTCGTCGGCGCGCTGGGCGGTGTAGTCCTCGCCGCAGACGGCGCAGCGGTCGACCGGCTTGACGAAGGCGCGAAACAGCCTGCCCTCGCCGCAATGGGGGCAGCGCCCGCGGAAGCCGCGGGCGAGGGCCTCGCCGAGCGGGCGTTTGGTCAGGTCGGCGGCGGCGCCTCCGAAAACCTGAACGTCGCGCGCGGGTTCGGCCCCAGTGCTCATTTGCGTCTTCCCTTCTTGGCGCGCGGAATCCCCGCCGGCCGGCCCTTGCGGTCGCGCGTCGCCCGGCTGGCCTTGTGATGCGACAGCATCGATCGCGGCATCGGGCGCGGCTCGGAAACCATCTCGAAGCGAAGCGCGCCCGCCACCGGCAGCGCCTCCACCAGCCGCACCGTCACCGTGTCGCCGAGCCGGAACCCTTTTCCGCTCCGCTCGCCGGTTATGGCGTGGTTGGCCTCATCATATAGAAAATATTCGTGGCCCAAAGTCGAAATCGGCACCAGCCCGTCCGCGCCATATGTCGCAAGATTCACGAACAGGCCGGCGCGGGTGACGCCGGTGACGCGGCCCTCATATTCGTCGCCCAGATGCGAGGCGAGGAAATGCGCGATCAGCCGGTCCACCGTCTCGCGCTCGGCCAGCATGGCGCGGCGCTCGGTGGAGGAGATCAGCGCCGAAATCTCGCCGAGCCGGGCTTCCTCGTCCGTGGTGATTCCGTCGGGGCCGAGCCGCAGCGCCTTGATCAGCGCGCGATGAACGATCAGGTCGGCGTAGCGGCGGATCGGCGAGGTGAAATGCGCGTAGCGGCGCAGGTGCAGGCCGAAATGGCCGATATTGTCGGGGCTGTATTCGGCCTGGCTCTGGGTGCGCAGCACCACCTGATTGACCAGCTCCTGATGGTCGGTGCCCTCCACCGCCGAAAGGATGCGGTTGAACTGCGCGGGCTGCAACTGCGCGCCCTTGGCGAGGCTCATGTCGAGCGTGCGCAGGAACTCGCGCAGGCTCTCCTGCTTGGCCAGCGCCGGCGCGTCGTGGATGCGGAAGATCAGCGGCTGATGATGCGCCTCCAGCGTCTCGGCGGCCGAGACGTTGGCCTGAATCATGAATTCCTCGATCAGCCTGTGCGCGTCGAGGCGTTCCGGCACGATGACCTTGTCCACCTTGCCGTCCGGCGTCAGCAGGATTTTCTTCTCCGGCAGGTCCAGCTCCAGCGGCTCGCGCGCGTCGCGGCCGCGCTTCAGCGCCTTGTAGGCGGCCCAGAGCGGCTTCAGCGCGCGGTCGAGCACCGGGGCGGTGGCGTCGTCCGGCGCGCCGTCGATAGCGGCTTGGGCCTGCTGGTAGGCGAGGCGGGCGGCGGAGCGCATCATGATGCGGTGGAACTTATGCGACGTCTTGCGCCCCTCGGCGGTGAAGACCATGCGCACCGCCATGGCCGGGCGGTCCTCATGGCCGCGCAGCGAGCAGAGGTCGTTGGAGATGCGTTCGGGCAGCATCGGCACGACTCGGTCGGGGAAATAGACCGAGTTACCGCGCTTCAGCGCCTCGCGGTCGAGCGCCGAGCCGGGGCGCACATAGGCCGAAACGTCGGCGATGGCGACGATGACGACATGGCCGCCGGGATTGTTCGGATCGGTGTCCGGTTCGGCGTAGACCGCGTCGTCATAGTCCTTGGCGTCGGCCGGATCGATGGTGACGAGCGGGATATCGCGCCAGTCTTCGCGATGGTCCATGGTCGCGGGCTTGGCTTCCTCCGCCTCGCGGATCGCCTCGTCGGGGAAGACATGCGGGATTTCGTGCTCGTGGATGGCGATCATCGACAGCGCCTTCTCGCTGTCGATGGAGCCGACCACCTGCCGCACGCGGCCATGCGGCAGGCCGTGCCGACGCGAGGAGGTCAGCTCCACCTCGACCAGATCGCCGCTCTTGGCGTCGCCCAGCGCGCTTGCGTCGAGCTGCACCTCGGCCTGCTTGCGGTCGACGGGTTCGAGCCGCCATTCGCCACTGGCAAGCTTACGCAGCACGCCCAGCACCGCGTCGGCGCGGCGCTCCAGCCGCTTCATGACGCGGGCGGAATAATCCGGCCCGTGGTTGTCGTCGTTGCGGAAGATCTTCGCCAGCACGCGGTCGCCGACGCCCACGGCGGGGCCGCCGTCGGAGGCCTTGTCGAGCCGCTTGCGGCGGATCAGCACCTGCGGCGCGCCGCCATGCTGCGCCTCGTCCCATTCGGACGGCCGGCCGATCAGCCCGCCGTCCTCGTCGCGCCCGGTGATGTCCAGCACCGCCACCGGCGGCAGGAAGCCGGGCCGCGACAGTTTTCGCGCCCGCTTCTCCACCAGCCCGTCCTCGGCCAGCTCCTGCAACAGGTGCTTGAGATAGATGCGCCCGTCGCCCTTGATGTTGAAGGCCTTGGCGATCTCGCGCTTGCCGGCGCGGTCGGGGTTTTCCTCGATATATTTGAGGACTTCCTCGCGGGTCGGCAGATAGGCGTCTCTATCGCCTGATGTTGCTGCGGCTGCACGCCGTTCGGTCCGTGCGGACCGTCCGGTATCGGATTTGGAAAAACGGCGCGCCAATTGCTACTCCTCTGCCGCCTCGGCTTTGGCCTTCGATTTCGCCGCCGGCTTCCTGGCGGTGGCTTTCTTCGCGGGGGCCTTTTTCTCGGCCGTCTTCTTTTCAGTAGCGGCCTTGCGGGCGGGGGCCTTCTTGGCCTTGGCCGAACCGCCCTTGGCGGCGATCAGCGCCAGCGCCTCTTCCATGGTCACGCTGGCCGGGTCCTTGCCCTTGGGCAGCGTCGCGTTGACCTTGCCCCAATTGACATAGGGCCCGTAGCGGCCGTCGCGCACGGTGATCGCGCCGCCGTCCGGATGATCGCCCAAGGTCGCCAGCGCCGCCGGCGTGGAGCGCCCGCGTCCGCCGCCCTTCGACTGCTTGTCGGCCAGCACCGACACGGCGCGGTTGAGGCCGACGGAGAACACTTCCTCGGCGTTCTCCAGATTGGCGAAGGTTCCATCATGGCTGACATAGGGACCGTAGCGGCCGATGCCGGCGGAGATCATCTTGCCGGTCTCGGGATGCTGGCCGATGTCGCGCGGCAGCGACAAGAGCGCCACCGCCTTTTCATGGTCGATCGTGTCGAGCGTCCAACCCTTGGGCAGGCTGGCGCGCTTGGCCTCCTTGCCTTCGCCGCGCTGGATATAGGGGCCGAAACGGCCGGTGCGCGCGGTGATTTCCTCGCCGGTGAACGGGTCCTTGCCGAGCGACTTCGGCTCGTCCGCGGCCGAGGCCTCGCCATTGGCGTCGCCGCCGAGCTGCCGGGTGTATTTGCATTCCGGGTAGTTGGAGCAGCCGACGAAAGCGCCGTATTTGCCGAGCTTGAGCGACAGCGTGCCGGTGCCGCAGGTGGGGCAGGCGCGGGGATCGCCGCCGTCCTCGCGCGCCGGGAACACCAGCGGGGCCAGTTCCTCGTTCAGCGCGTCGAGCACGTTGGTGACGCGCAATTCCTTGATGTCGTCGACCGAGCCGGAGAAGTCGCGCCAGAAATCGCGCAGCACGTCCTTCCACGACAATTTGCCGTCGGAGATGAGGTCGAGCTTCTCCTCCAGATCCGCCGTGAAATCGTATTCGACATAGCGCTCGAAGAAGCTTTCGAGGAAGGCGGTGACCAGACGGCCCTTGGCCTCCGGGATCAGCTTGCGCTTGTCGATGATAATATATTCGCGGTCGCGCAGCGTGGCGAGCGTGGCGGCGTAGGTGGACGGCCGGCCGATGCCCAACTCCTCCATCTTCTTGATGAGCGTGGCTTCCGAATAGCGCGGCGGCGGTTCGGTCGAGTGCTGGGTGGCGTCGATCTTCTCGCGCGCCAGCGCCTCGCCGGAGCGGATTTCCGGCAGCTTGGCGCTGTCCTCGTCGTCGTCCTCTTCCTCGCGATGGTCCATATAGGCGGCGAGGAAGCCGTCGAATTTCGTCACCGAGCCGGTGGCGCGCAGCATGGCCGTGCGGGAGCCGCTGGTCGCCTCAATGTCGACCGTGGTGCGCTCGATATCGGCGGCCTGCATCTGGCTGGCGATGGCGCGCTTCCAGATCAGTTCGTAAAGCCGCGCCTGATCGGGATCGAGGAAGCCGCGCACGTCCTTGGGATGGCGCGAGAAATCGGTCGGGCGGATCGCCTCGTGCGCTTCCTGCGCGTTCTTGGCCTTGCTGGAATAGTAGCGCGGCTTTTCCGGCACGTATTTCGCGCCAAAACTCTTGCCGATGGCGTCGCGGGCGGCGTTGATCGCCTCGGGGGCCATCTGCACGCCGTCGGTACGCATATAGGTGATGAGGCCAGCCGTCTCGCCGCCGATGTCGACGCCTTCATAGAGCCGCTGCGCCACCTGCATGGTGCGCGAGGCCGAGAAGCCGAGCTGGCCCGACGCCGCCTGCTGCAAGGTGGAGGTGGTGAAGGGCGGGCCGGGATTGCGCTTGGTCGGCTTAGCCTCGACCGAGACGGCCTTGAAGCTGGCGCTCTCCAGCATCGCCTTGATGGAGCCGGCCTGCTCGCCGTTCTTGATGTCGAGCTTGCCGAGGCGCTTGCCGTCCAGCGCGGTGAGGCGGGCGGTGAAGGCGTCGTCGCGCGGCGTCTTCAGGATGGCGGCGATGTTCCAGTATTCCTCACGGACGAAGCGCTCGATCTCGGCCTCGCGGTCGCAGACGAGGCGCAGCGCCACCGACTGCACGCGGCCGGCCGAGCGCGCGCCCGGCAGCTTGCGCCACAGCACCGGCGACAGCGTGAAGCCGACCAGATAATCGAGCGCGCGGCGCGCCAGATAGGCGTCCACCAGCGGCTCGTCGATATCGCGCGGTTGGGCGATGGCGTCGAGCACCGCCTTCTTGGTGATGGCGTTGAAGGCCACGCGCTGCACGGTCTTGCCGGCGAGAGCCTTCTTCTGCCGCAGCACTTCCAGCACGTGCCAGGAAATGGCCTCGCCCTCGCGATCCGGGTCGGTCGCCAGAATGAGGCCGTCGGACTCCTTCAGCGCCTTGACGATGTCGGACAGCCGCTTGGAGGAGTTGCTGTCCACCTCCCACGACATGGCGAAATCCTCGTCCGGGCGCACCGAGCCGTCCTTGGCCGGCAGGTCGCGCACATGGCCGAAGGAGGCCAGAACCTTGTAGTTCGAGCCGAGATATTTGTTGATGGTCTTGGCCTTGGCAGGCGATTCGACGACGACGACGTTCATGTAAGGCAGCCTAAATTCGCGCCGTTCGGCCGCCGGAAGGGCGGGCGGCGCGGGAACAAATTGCCTTCCACATGAACAGCGGGCGGGCTTTGGTCAAGAGCGCGCGGATAAAATTCCCCAAATACAACTATAAATTGCTATTGAGAAACTTAAATCCTTTGGTAGAGTTGCGATGGGGAGCATGCGCGTGATTCCGCCGCGCATGTCGGTTTTCAGGAACGGACGGGCGAAGATGACGCAACCGGAAATGAACAAGCGCGAGACATTGCTTTATATCAAGCAGATGCTGGGACAATTGACGAAAATGGCGAAGGAGACGGACAATCCGCTGCTCGCCTACATGATCGAGATGGCGCGCGAGGAGGCCAGCGACCGGCTGGAGGAGAATTCGCCCGGCGCCGACGAAATTCCTATGTCCAATCGGGCGTCTCGCTGAGCGCGACGCGGTTCCCCGGATAGCGCGAGAGCTTGCCCGCCAGGTCCAGCTCCAGAAGGATGAGCTGGATCGAGGCCGGCGCCACGCCCGTATGCTGCGTCAGCATGTCGACGTCGACCGGCACGGGGCCGAGCGCGTCGACGACGCGGTCGCGGTCCCGGTCGGTGGCGATGGGGGCCAGCGCCGCTTCCTCCTCGATCGCCGTAAGCAAATCCGGCTGATCGGGCGCGGGGCGCTGCGGCGCGATCAGCGGGTTCAGCGCCTCGATCACGTCCTCGGCCCCGGTCACCAGCGTCGCGCCCTGTTTCAGCAGCAGGTTCGCGCCGCGGGCGCGCGGGTCCATGGGCGAGCCCGGCACGGCGAAGACGGTGCGGCCCATCTCGCCGGCCATGCGGGCGCTGATCAGCGAGCCGGAGCGTTCGGCCGCCTCCACCACGACGAGGCCGAGCGACAGGCCGGCGATGATTCGGTTGCGGCGCGGAAAATCGCGGGCGCGGGGTTCCGCGCCCATCGGCATTTCGGTGACCAGCGCGCCGCCCGCCTCGGGAATGGCGCGGTAGAGCGGCAGGTTCTCGGGCGGGTAGGGCCGGTCCAGCCCGCCGGCCAGCACCGCCACCGTGCCGGTCGCGAGGCTCGCCCGGTGCGCCGCCGCGTCGACGCCGCGCGCGAGGCCGGAGATCACCGCGAAGCCGGCTTCGCCCAGGTCGCGCGCCAGCCTTTCGGTGAAGCGCGCGCCGACCACGGAGGCGTTGCGGGAGCCGACGACGGCCACCGGCGGCTTGCGGAACACCTCCGCCCCGCCCTTGACGATCAAGAGCGGCGGCGGGGTCTCGCAGGCCTTGAGCTGCGGCGGATAGTCCGGCTCGCCCATGCCGACCAGCCGCGCGCCGCTGCGGGCGATGGCCTCCATTTCGCGCTCGGCCTCGTGCAGGGGCGCGAGGCGGATGGGGCGGTTCGCGCCGCCGCGGATGTGCAGTTCCGGCAGCATGTCGATGGCGTTGGCCGCCGAGCCGCAGAAGAGGATGAGGTCGCGAAAGGTCGCCGCGCCGATATTCTCGGTGCGGATGAGGCGCAGCCAGTTGAGCCGCTGGCGGTCGGTGAGGCGAATTCCCGATCCAGAATTCGCGCCCCGCGTCATCCCTTGGACCCGATCCGGCTTTCGGTCCCGTTGATGAGCCGGGCGATATTGGCCTTGTGCTTGACGAAGACCAGCACGGACAGCAGCACGAACAGCCCTGCCACGGCGTGGTCGCCCTTGAAATAAAGCGCCACCGGCACGAGCGCGCAGGCGATCAGCGCCGACAGCGACGAATAGCGCGTCAGCAGCGCCGAGACGATCCAGACGGCGGCGAAGACCAGCGCGCCGGGCCAGGCGAGGCCGATCAGCACGCCGAGATAGGTGGCGACGCCCTTGCCTCCCTTGAAGCCGATCCAGACCGGAAACAAATGGCCGAGGAAGGCGCCGAGGCCGGCCGCCAGCGCCGCCGGCTCGCCGTAGCGCCCGGCGATCAGCACCGCCGCCGTCCCCTTGAGCGCGTCGAGGATCAGCGTGGCGGCGGCGAGCTTCTTGTTGCCGGTGCGCAGCACGTTGGTGGCGCCGATATTGCCGGAGCCGATCGACCGCACGTCGCCCAGCCCCGCCATGCGGGTCAGGAGCAGCCCGAAGGGGATCGAGCCGAGCAGATAGCCGAAGATCAGGGCGGCGAGGGCCGCGAGAGTGAAAAGGTCCGTTCCGCCCATGGATTTCCCTCTACGCCGAATAGACGGTCTTGCCGCCGACGATGGTGCGCACGACGCGGCCCTGGAAGCGCGCGCTTTCGAAGCAGCTGTTCTTGGACAGCGAATGCAGGTCCTGCTCGCGCACCACCCACGGCTCGTCGAGGTCGACGACGGCGAGGTCGGCGCGCGCGCCGGGTTTCAGCGTGCCGGCGTCAAGGCCGAAGATCTTGGCCGGCGCGGTGGAGAGAACCTCCACGAGGCGCAGCAGCGGCACGCTGTCGTTGTGATGCAGGCGCAGGGCCGCGCCCAGCAATGTCTCCAGCCCGATCGCGCCGGCCTCGGCGTCGGCGAAGGGCAGGCGCTTGGTGTCGACGTCCTGCGGATCGTGCGCCGAGACGACGATGTCGAGCGCGCCGTCCTTGAGCGCCTGCACCATGGCCAGCCGGTCCTCCTCGGAGCGCAGCGGCGGCGACAGGCGGAAGAAGGTGCGGAACTCGCCGATGTCGTTCTCGTTCAGCGACAGGTGGTTGATCGATATTCCGGCCGTGACCTTGACGCCGCGCTCCTTGGCGCGGCGCACCGCGTCGGCCGACATGGCGCAGGAAAGCTGCGCCGCATGGTAGCGGCTGTTGGTGAGGGCTGCGAGCCGCAAATCGCGCTCCAGCGGGATCACCTCCGCCTCGCGCGGGCTGCCGGACAGGCCGAGCCAGCTTGCGAACAGACCCTCGTTCATGACGCCGTTCGCGCCGAGATAGGGATCGCGCGTCTCGCAGGCGATCACCGCGTCGAAGTCGCGCGCATAGGTCAGCGCGCGGCGCATCACTTGCGTGTTGGCGATGCTGTGGCGGCCCTCGCTGAAGGCCACCGCGCCGGCGTCGCGCAAGAGGCCGAACTCGGTCATCTCCTCGCCCTTGAGGCCGCGCGTGACGGCGGCGGCGGGATGGACGTTGACGATGGCCGTGTCGCGCGCCGTGCGCTTGACGAACTCGACCAGCGCCACGTCGTCGATCACCGGGTCGGTGTCGGGCATCATGATGAAGGAGGTGACGCCGCCGGCCGCCGCCGCGCGGCTGGCGGAAGCGATGGTCTCGCGATGTTCCTCGCCGGGCTCGCCGACGAAGACGCGCGCGTCGACCAGGCCCGGCAGCACGGCGAGGCCGCGCAGGTCGACGACCTCCGCCCCTTCCGGCGCGCCCTGGTTGCGGGCGTCGGCCCCGGCGGCGACGATTTTACCATTCTCGACCAGCACGCTTCCGGTTTCGTCGAGGCCGCGCGAGGGATCGACGATCCGCGCATTTTCAAAAAGGATCGCGCTCATGCCTGTTCTCCCGCGCGCCGCGGATCGAGCAGCGCCTCCATCACCGCCATGCGGACGGCGACGCCCATCTCGACCTGGTTCTGGATCATCGATTGCGGCCCGTCGGCGACGTCCGAGGCGATCTCGACGCCGCGATTCATCGGGCCGGGATGCATGACCAGCGCGTCGGGCCTGGCGTATTTCAGCTTGTCGCGGTCGAGGCCGTGGAAGCGGAAATATTCGCGCACCGAGGGCACGAAGGCCCCGGCCATGCGCTCGCGCTGCAGGCGCAGCATCATCACCACGTCGGCGTCCCTGAGCCCTTGCTCCATCGTGTTGAACACCTCGACGCTCATGTCGGCGATGCCGGAGGGCAAGAGCGTCGAGGGCGCGACCACCCGCACCCGCGCGCCGAGCGCGTTCAGCAGCAGGATGTTGGAGCGCGCCACGCGCGAATGCAGCACGTCGCCGCAGATCGCTACCGTCAGGCCCTCGATATGGCCCTTGGCGCGGCGGATGGTCAGCGCGTCGAGAAGCGCCTGCGTCGGATGCTCATGCGCGCCGTCGCCGGCGTTGACCACCGAGCAGCCGACCTTCTGCGCGAGAAGCGCCGCGGCGCCGGCGGAGGCGTGGCGGATGACCAATATGTCGGGCTGCATGGCGTTGAGCGTCATCGCGGTGTCGATGAGCGTCTCGCCCTTCTTCACCGAGGAATTGCCGACCGACATGTTCATCACGTCGGCCCCGAGCCGCTTGCCGGCCAGCTCGAAGGAGGACTGCGTCCGCGTCGAGGCTTCGAAGAAGAGGTTGATCTGGGTGCGGCCGCGCAGCACGGACTTTTTCTTCTCGGACTGGCGCGAGACGGCGATCTCCTGATCGGCGAGGTCGAGCAGATGAAGAATGTCCAGGGGCGAAAGCCCCTTGATGCCGAGCAGGTGGCGGTGGGGGAAAAGCGGAGAGGCCGGTTGTTTTGTCATGGCAAGACACCCCTATAGGACTGGAGCGTCGGCCCCGCAACCGTCCTTACTATGCCGCGCGTCGAATCCCAAAGAAAAACCTGCTGAGCCGCGCGCGAAATCGGCGCGGGTGGGAAAATTTTAGCAAATGCAATGCAAGAGGTTTAGAGTGACCCGAACCTCCGCCCCGAACGCCAATACGGAATCCCGCCTGTGAAAACCCATGACGTGACCAACCAGACGCCGCCGCTGACGGGCGAGAACGCCTATCTGGGCGACCCGCTGATGATGCAGATCACGGCGCGTTTCCCGAAGGAGCTGCATGGCGAGCTGGAGCAGGCGGGGCGCTTCGTGCTGTCGGCGGAGGCGCAGGACCTGGCGCGGCTGGCCAATAGCGAGACCCCGAAGCTGCGCACCCACGACCGGCAGGGCCGCCGCCTCGACGTGGTGGACTATCACCCCGCCTATCACGCGCTGATGCGCCGCTCCATCGCGCATGGGCTGCATTGCTCGATCTGGGAGGACAACGCCGCCGAGGCCGGCCGCCGCCACCAGGCCCGCGCCAGCCGCTTCTACCTGACCGCACAGCTCGAGGCCGGGCATCTCTGCCCGCTGACCATGACCAACGCCTCGCTCGCCGCGCTGATGGCCGCGCCCGAGCTCTACAAGGAATGGTCGCCGCAGATCTTGTCGCGCAAATACGATTCCGCGCAGCGCCCCGCCATGGCCAAGGCCGGCGTGACGCTGGGCATGGGCATGACCGAGAAGCAGGGCGGCACCGACGTGCGCGCCAACACCACCCGGGCCGAGCCCGCCGACGGCGCATGGCGGCTGACGGGGCACAAATGGTTCCTGTCCGCGCCGATGTCCGACGCGTTCCTGACGCTGGCGCAGACCGGGGAGGGCCTGTCCTGCTTCCTCGCGCCGCGGCTGACGGCGGAGGGCGATGCGAACGGCTTCCTGTTCCAGCGCCTCAAGGACAAGCTCGGCAACCGCTCCAACGCCTCGGCCGAGGTGGAGTTCGACGGCGTGCTGGCCGCGCTGGTCGGCGCGCCGGGCGAGGGCGTCAAGACCATCATGGACATGGTCACGCTGACGCGGCTCGACTGCGCGGTGGCCTCCGCCGGGCTGATGCGCGCCGGGCTGGCCGAGGCCGTGCACCACGCCCGCCACCGCTCGGTCTTCGGCGAGAAGCTGATCGCCCAGCCGCTGATGAGCCGGGTGCTGGCCGACATGGCGCTGGACGTGGCGGCGGCGACGGCGCTGTCCATGCGGCTCGCGCGCGCCTTCGACATGGCGGCGGGCGACCGCGCCGAGGCCGCCTTCGCCCGCGCCATGACGCCGGTGGTCAAATACTGGACCTGCAAGATCGCCCCGGCGCTGCTCTACGAGGCGATGGAGTGCCTGGGCGGCAACGGCTATATCGAGGAGGGCAATCTGGCGCGGCTCTATCGCGAGGCCCCGGTCAACGCCATCTGGGAAGGCTCCGGCAACGTCATGGCGCTGGACGTGGCCCGCGTCCTCGGCCGCGCGCCGGCGCTGTTCGACGAGGTGCTGGAATGGATCGGCGGCGAACTCGGCCCCCGCGGGCAGGGCACCATCGAGGTGCTGCGCGCCGCCCTGCAACTGACGCAGAGCGACCCCGGCGTGGCGCGGCTCCTGACCGAGCAGCTCGCCTTCGCGGCGGCGGCGGCGGAACTGCGCCGCATCGGCGCGGACGACATCGCCGACGCCTTCGTCGACACGCGGCTCGGCGGCCAGTGGCGCACCACCTACGGCATGCTCGACGCGCGCCACGATTCGGCCCGCATCCTCGATTCGCTCTATCCGGCGGCCTGATCGCGGAGCGTGCGCAGCCGGTCCAGCGCGCCTTGCAGGATGAAGGCGGCGGCGGCCGAATCGATGCGCTCGGCCCGCTTGCCGCGCGACACGTCCATG
The DNA here is from genome assembly GCA_900465915.1 of Hyphomicrobiales bacterium. Lineage (GTDB taxonomy): Bacteria > Pseudomonadota > Alphaproteobacteria > Rhizobiales > Rhizobiaceae > Brucella. Next base: position 46,264 of record UBKJ01000009.1, on the reverse strand, counting down.
CCGATCAGCGCCCGTTCGGCCGCGACCGTCGACAGCCGCTCGTCCCAATAGACGAAGGGCAGGTCGGTCAGCGGCTGCATGCTGCGCACGAAGGCGCGCGTCGCCTGCACGCGCGGGCCGGCGCTGCCGTCCATGTTCATCGGCAGGCCGATGACGATCGCGCCGACCCGCTCGGCGTCGAGCGCCTTGAGCAGGACCTGCGCGTCGAGCGTGAACTTGACCCGTTTCAGCACCGGACGCGGATGCGCGAAGGAGAGGCCCGCGTCGGAGACGGCGAGGCCGATGGTCTTGGTGCCGAGGTCGAGCCCGGCGACGGTCCGCCCCGGCGGCAGCAGGGCCGGAACCTCTTCGATTTCAATGACGGCCATGGCGCCTCATCCGATTTTGAACGGTTGTTATATTGCCTTCGATTGCCTGGGCTCATATCTGTTGCAGGGAATAAAAGCGATGTCGAAGGAGAATTTCCAATGAAAATCACCTGGCTTGGCCATGCGGCCTTTCGGGTCGAGACCGGCTCGGCGGTCATCCTGATCGATCCGTTCCTCAACGGCAATCCGGGCGCGAAGGGCGTCGACTTCGACACGGCCACCGCCGGCGCCACGCATATCGCGCTGACCCACGGCCACGCCGACCATGTCGGCGACACGGCGGCCATCGCGAAAAAGCACGGCGCGAAGGTCATCTGCAACCCGGAAGTGGCGGCCTGGCTCGGCCGGCAGGGCGTGGAGAAGATCGATCCGGGCAACACCGGCGGCACGCTGTTCCAGGACGGTTTTTCCGTCACCTTCGTCAACGCGCTGCATTCCTCGGCCGCGACGGACGAGAACGGGATCACCCATTCGCTCGGCAATCCGAACGGGCTGGTGTTCCATTTCGACGACGCGCCGACGCTCTATCACATGGGCGATACCGACATCTTCTCCGACATGGCGCTGATCGACGAATTGCACCAGCCCGAGATCGGCATCGTGCCAGTGGGCGACCGCTTCACCATGGGCGGCGCGGTGGCGGCGCTGGCCTGCCGGCGCTATCTGAACTTCAAGACGGCGATCCCGTGCCATTTTGGCTCGTTCCCGATGATCGAGGCCACGGCCGACAAGTTCGTCGAGGCGATGGCCGACCAGGACGAGACAAAGGTTCTGGTGCTGTCGCCGGGCAAGGCGCACGATTTCGCGGCCTGAGACGTAAGGAAGGCGGGATTTCCCACGACCGTCTGACGAAGGCCGCCAATGGCGGTTTCGTGGGGACGGCGGCGGCCTTCGCCAAATCGATCCGGGGCGAGCTAAATTGTTGCGCTCGCAGGCGCGCGCCGTTATAGCCGGTGTCAACGAGGCTTGGCCGCGGCGACCGCGGCCGATCAGCATTTGCGGAGAAGAACATGTCCGTCGATCTCACCACCGTGAAGCGCGTCGCGCATCTTGCGCGCATCGCCGTCAGCGAGGACGACGCCCAGCGCATGACCGGCGAACTCAACGCCATCCTCGGCTTCGTCGAGCAGTTGAACGAGGTCGACGTGACGGGCGTGGAGCCGATGACCTCGGTGACGCCGATGAAGATGCGCCTGCGCGAGGACAAGGTGACGGACGGCGGCATCGCCTCGGCGATCGTCGCTAACGCGCCGGTGACCGAGGAGAATTTCTTCGTGGTGCCGAAGGTCGTCGAATAGGCGGATTGACAGGATTTGATCATGAGCGAACTGACCGCACTCACCATCGCCGAGGCGCGCGACCGGCTGAAGGCCAAGGCCATCACCGCCGCCGAACTGACCGAGGCCTATCTCGCCGCCATCGACGCCGCCAATCCGGCGATCAACGCCTATGTCGCCGTCACCCACGATCAGGCGCGCGCCATGGCGAAGGCCTCCGACGCGCGCATCGCGAAAGGCGAGGCCGGCGCGCTGGAGGGCGTCCCGCTCGGCGTCAAGGACCTCTTCGCCACCAGGGGCGTGCACACGCAGGCCTGCTCGCACATCCTCGACGGTTTCAAGCCGGAATATGAGTCGACCGTCACCGCCAATCTCTGGGCCGACGGCGCGGTGATGCTGGGCAAGCTCAACATGGACGAATTCGCCATGGGCTCGTCCAACGAGACTTCCTATTACGGCGCGGTGAAGAATCCGTGGCGGGCGGAAGGCTCCAACGCCGACCTGGTTCCCGGCGGCTCGTCGGGCGGCTCGGCCGCCGCCGTCGCCGCCAATCTCTGCGCCGGCGCCACCGCCACCGACACCGGCGGCTCGATCCGCCAGCCCGCCGCCTTCACCGGCACGGTCGGCATCAAGCCGACCTATGGCCGCGTGTCGCGCTGGGGCACGGTGGCCTTCGCCTCCTCGCTCGACCAGGCCGGGCCGATCGCCCGCGACGTGCGCGACGCCGCCATCCTGCTCAAATCCATGGCCTCGCTCGACCTCAAGGACACCACCTCGGTCGACCTGCCCGTGCCGGATTACGAAGCCGCGCTCGGCAAGTCGGTCAAGGGCATGAAGATCGGCATCCCGAAGGAATACCGCGTCGAGGGCATGCCGGAGGAGATCGAGGCGCTGTGGCGCAAGGGCGTCGCCTTCCTCAAGGACGCCGGCGCGGAGATCGTCGACATCTCGCTGCCGCACACCAAATATGCGCTCGCCGCCTATTACATCGTCGCCCCGGCGGAAGCCTCGTCCAACCTCGCGCGCTATGACGGCGTGCGCTACGGCCTGCGCGTGCCCGGCCGCGACATCGCCGACATGTACGAGCAGACCCGCGCCGCCGGCTTCGGCAAGGAAGTCAAGCGCCGCATCATGATCGGCACCTATGTGCTGTCGGCCGGCTATTACGACGCCTATTATTTGCGCGCGCAGAAGGTGCGCACGCTGATCAAGAAGGATTTCGAGGACGCTTTCGCTCTCGGCGTCGACGCGATCCTGACGCCGGCCACGCCTTCGGCCGCCTTCGGCCTCGCCGACGAGGATTTGGCCAGCGATCCGGTCAAGATGTATCTCAACGACATCTTCACCGTCACCGTGAACATGGCCGGCCTGCCGGGCCTTTCGGTGCCGGCCGGGCTCAACGCGCAGGGCCTGCCGCTGGGGTTGCAGCTGATCGGGCGTCCCTTCGAGGAGGAGACGCTGTTCCAGGCGGCCCATGTCATCGAGCAGGCCGCCGGACGCTTCACCCCGCGAAAGTGGTGGTGATAGCCGAAACGATCATTCGCCGGGCATTGCCCGGCGAATTCGTTTTCATGGCCGGCCTGGCGGCGCGGGCGTGGGCGACGGCGACGGGCGTCGATCCCGACGCGGAAAGCCGCGCGGCGCTGGAGCGGAAATTCCTGCATGAGCTGCACGAAAACGCCGCCGGCGTGCTGGCGGCCGAAAGTTTCGGCGTCCTTCGCGGCTGGGGCGCGCAGGTCCCGCGCAGCAACCTCATCTCCGATCTCTGGGTCGATCCGGCCTTCCGCCGCCAAGGCGTCGGCGCGCGCCTTCTCGACGCGCTGATGGCGCAGATCCTGCTGTGCGGCTTCGGCGAGGCGCTTGTCGGAACCCATGCCGACAACGCCCCGGCCATCGCTCTTTATGAAAAGGCGGGGTTCAGGATCGACCGGCGCGAGATGGAATGGTCCGAAAGCCTCGCGCGCCGGGTGGAGAAAGTCCATATGCGGGTTCGCCTGTGAAGCGCGCTTCGCCGCCATCTGATCCAAACCGTTCTTGGATGAAGGAGCGCTTGGCCGCTCGCTCATCGCTCCCTATGTCGAGTTTCTCGATCTCGCCGGTGAAGCATTCTTTACCCGCCGAGACATAGCTCGCAGGCCCATTCTACGCTTTGCGGGACGTAGTCGAAAATAGCCGGGAGGGCTTGCATGCCCGGTTAGAAGGCCGCAGCAGCTTGTCTTTGACGGCGCCGCCGCTCGCGGAAAAGCGCACGGCCGCCTTCACCTAAGAAAAGAACTTGCGACCTCGGCAACTCGGCGTCAGGCCATCGTCCCGGTCGCCTTAAATGTCGAGTTCCTCGACGAAGGCGGCGCGGTCCTGGATGAAGCGGAAGCGGGCTTCCGGCTTGGTGCCCATCAATTCGTCCACCGTGTTGCGGGTCTCGTCCACATAGTCCTCGTCGACCTGCACGCGCAGGAGCGTGCGGCGGGCGGGGTCCATGGTGGTCTCCTTCAACTGCTCGGCGCGCATCTCGCCCAGGCCCTTGAAGCGGCCGATCTCCACCTTGCCGCGCCCGGTGAAGAAGTTGCGCAGCAATTCGTCCTTATGCGCGTCGTCGCGGGCGTAGGCGGTCTTGCCGCCCTGGCTGAGGCGGTAGAGCGGCGGCACGGCCAGGTAGAGATGGCCGTTGCGGATCAGCTCCGGCATCTCCTGGTAGAAGAAGGTGATGAGCAGCGAGGCGATATGCGCGCCGTCGACGTCGGCGTCGGTCATGACGATGACGCGGTCGTAGCGCAGGTCGTCCTCGCGGTAATTCTTGCGCGTGCCGCAGCCGAGCGCCTGGATGAGGTCGGCGATCTGCTGGTTGGCGGTGAGCTTTTCCCGCCCGGCGCTGGCGACGTTGAGGATCTTGCCGCGCAAAGGCAGGATGGCCTGCATGGCGCGGTTGCGCGCCTGCTTGGCGGAGCCGCCGGCCGAATCGCCCTCGACGATGAACAATTCCGCGCCCGCGGCGGCGTTCTGCGTGCAGTCGGCGAGCTTTCCGGGCAGGCGCAGCTTGCGCGTGGCGCTCTTGCGGACGGTCTCCTTCTCCTGCCGGCGGCGCAGGCGCTCCTCCGCCCGGTCGATCACCCAGTCGAGCAGGCGCGAGGCCTCCTGCGGCGAGGCGGCGAGCCAATGGTCGAAGGGATCGCGGATCACGTTCTCGACGATGCGCTGCGCCTCGACGGTGGCGAGCTTGTCCTTGGTCTGGCCGACGAATTCCGGCTCGCGGATGAACACCGACAGCATCGCCGCCGCTGACACCATCACGTCGTCGGTGGTGATGACGGAGGCGCGCTTGTTGTTGGTGAGTTCGGCATAGGCCTTGAGGCCGCGCGTCAACGCGATGCGCAGGCCGGCCTCGTGGGTGCCGCCGTCGCCGGTCGGGATCGTGTTGCAATAGGAATTGACGAAGCCGTCGCCGCCATACCAAGACACCGCCCATTCCACCGCGCCGTGGCCGCCCTGCTTCTCGGTGCGGCCGGAAAAAATCTCGCGCGTGACCTGGTTCTCGCCCTTGAGCGTCGCCTGAAGATAATCCTTGAGCCCGCCGGGGAAGTGGAAGACGGCCTTTTCCGGCGTCTCCTTCTTCGGGTCCAGCAGCGACGGGTCGCAGACCCAGCGGATTTCGACGCCGCCGAACAGATAGGCCTTGGAGCGCGCCATGCGGTAGAGCCGGTGCGGGTCGAAATGGGCGTTCTTGCCGAAAATCTCCGGATCGGGATGGAAGCGCACCCGCGTGCCGCGCCGGTTGTGCACCTCGCCGGCGTCCTCGAGCCCGCCCTGCGGCACGCCGCGCGAAAAGCGCTGGCGATAAAGGCGGCGGTTGCGCGCCACCTCCACTTCCAGCACGTCCGACAGCGCGTTGACCACCGACACGCCGACGCCGTGCAGGCCACCGGAGGTCTCGTAGGCCTTGCCGTCGAACTTGCCGCCGGCGTGCAGCTTGGTCATGATGACTTCGAGCGTGGATTTTCCGGGCGCCTGCGGATGCTCGTCCACCGGAATGCCGCGCCCGTTGTCGCTGACGGTGAGGAAGCCCTCCGCGTCGAGGCTCACCTCGATGAAATTGGCGTGGCCGGCCACCGCCTCGTCCATCGAATTGTCGATGACCTCGGCGAAGAGATGGTGCAGCGCCTTCTCGTCGGTGCCGCCGATATACATGCCCGGCCGCAGCCGCACCGGCTCCAGCCCTTCGAGCACGCGGATGGAGGAGGCGTTGTAGTCGTCGCCGCCGGAAGCGGCGGGCGGCGCCTTCGCCGGAACGGGGGCCGCAGCGGGGACAGGCGCGGGCCGGGCGGCGGCCGGCTGGACGGGCGCGGCCGGCGCGGGGCTCGCGGCCTGGCGCTCGCGGGCGTTGCTCACCACTCTCGAAAAGAGATCGTTGTCGTCCATCGGTCCCAAAGGCTCTCTGTCTTGCGCGGCCGAGCCCCGGAAAACGGCGTCGGCGAATCACCCGGATCATGTCACGTTCGCCGCCGAAAGGCGACAGAAGTTCGCCTTCCGTTCCGTTTTCCACCGGAAAGAGCGGCCGCGCCGGGGCGGGCGGCGACATGCGCCGCGACTGTAGTGGAAAGCGCGGCGCATTCAAGCTAAAGCGGGGGCTGGAGAACCGATTCGGGAGAGGGACGGTGGAGGAAAGAGCGGCGGTCGCGCTGAAGCTGGAGCCGCATGTGAAGGGCATGGCCATCATGGTCCTTTCCGTGCTGATGCTGCCGCTGATGGACGCCATCGGCAAATGGCTGGCCACGGCCGACGCCATGCCGCCGGCCACCGTCACCTTCATGCGTTTCTTCGTGCAGTTCTGGCTGATGCTGGCCATCGTCGCCGCCGACGGCGGCCGCGCGGCGCTGCGCACCCGGCACCTGACCGCCAATCTCGTCCGCGGCGCGCTGATGGGCGGCGGCGGCCTGTGCTTCTTCACCGCCGTCAAATACATGCCGCTGGCCGACGCCATGGCGGTGTTCTTCGCCGAGCCGCTGATCCTCACGCTGTTCTCGGCGCTGTTTTTGAAGGAGAAGGTCGGCTGGCGGCGTTTCAGCGCCGTGGGCGTGGGGCTGGTCGGCACCATGATCGTCATCCAGCCGAGCTTCGAGATCTTCGGCCCCGTCTCGCTGCTGCCGCTTTTGACCGCCGTGACCTTCGCCTTCTATCTCATCCTCAACCGCAAGCTCGGCGCCAAGGAAAGCCCGCTGGTCATGCAGCTCTACGCCGGCGCGGGCGGCTGGCTCTGCGTCGGCGCCATCATGCTCGCGGCGCGCTTGGCGGGCCAGGCGGAGGGGCTGGAGGATCTGCGCTTCAGCCTGCCGCATGGCGGCTTTCCCTGGGCGCTGCTGCTGCTTCTCGGCGCCATCGGCACGGTCAGCCACCTCATGGTGGTGCACGCCTTCAAGCTGGCCCCGGCCTCGATGCTGGCGCCGTTCCAGTATCTGGAGATCGTCAACGCGGTGCTGGTGGGGCTTCTGGTGTTCGGCGATTTTCCGACGCCGTCCAAATGGCTCGGCATCCTCATCATCGTCGGCTCGGGCTTCTACGTCTTCCTGCGCGAGCGCAAGGTCAAGACCGGCGGCTGATCAGGCGCGCGGGCCGAACACCGTCTCGAAGGCGCGGCCCAGCGCTACGTCGATGTCGCCCATGGTCACCGGCAGGCCGAGATCGACCAGGCTGGTGACGCCGTAGCGGGAAATGCCGCAGGGCACGATGCCGCCGAAATGGCCGAGCTCCGGCTCCACATTGATGGCGACGCCGTGGAAGCTGACCCAGCGCCGCAGGCGCACGCCGATGGCCGCGATCTTGTCCTCGCTGGGCGAGCCGTCGGCCAGAGGCGGCCTGTCGGGCCGCGCCACCCAGACGCCGACGCGGTCCTCGCGCCGCTCGCCGCGGACGTTGAACTCAGCCAGCGTCTCGATGATCCACGCCTCCAGCGCCGCCACGAAGGCGCGCACGTCCTCGCGCCGGCGCTTGAGGTCGAGCATGACATAGGCCACGCGCTGGCCGGGGCCGTGATAGGTGTATTCGCCGCCGCGCCCGGCGTCGTAGACGGGGAAGCGGTCGGGCGCGAGCAGATCCTGCGGGCGCGCGCTGGTTCCGGCCGTATAGAGCGGCGGATGCTCGACCAGCCAGACCAGCTCGCCCGCCGTCCCCTCGCGGATCGCCTGCACGCGCGCCTCCATGAAGGCCAGCGCCGCCGGATAGTCGGTCAGCCCCTCGGCGACCAGCCATTCGACGGGCGGCGCGCCGGCGGCGGGAAGAAAGCTTGCCTCGATGTGATTGCGCTCGGTCATGATGGCGGCCATATGGGGTGTTTCAGGCGCTGCGTCCAGAGGCGGCGGCCTGCGGCGGCAGGTCGGGATGCGGCGCGAGCGGCGCTTCCTTCTCGCAGCGGTTGCGGCCCGACTGCTTGGCGCGGTAGAGCGCGCGGTCGGCGGCGTCGACCAGATGGCTGTAATCGGGATGGCCGTTGAAGGACGACACGCCGATGGAGAGCGTCACGCTCTGCTCGGTGCCGTCCGGCAGCTTGAGCTTCTGGGCGGCGAGGCGCTGGCGCAGCTCCTCGGCGATGGCCATGGCCGCATCCTCGTCGGTCTCCACAAGCGCGATCAGGAACTCCTCGCCGCCGTAGCGGAAGACGAAGTCGCTCGCCCGGCAGAGCGACAGGATCGTCTCCGCCGCCTGCTGCAACACGGCGTCGCCGCCGCCATGGCCGAAACGGTCGTTGATGCGCTTGAAATGGTCGATGTCGATCATCAGCACGCTGAAATCCATGGATTTCAGCGCCGCCATGCGCACCTCGCGGCTGAGGATCGAGGGCAGGAAGCGGCGGTTGAGCATGCGGGTCAACGGGTCGCGCCCGGCCTCCATGGTGGCCGCCGCCTGGAACAGCTCCGACAGCAGGAACTTGATCTCGCCGATGGCGGCCTGGAACTGCGCCAGCGCGGCCGGCAGAGCGGCGGGGTCGTCGCGGCGGGCGCCGTCGACGGCCGGCAGCAGCGCCGCGTCGACATCGGCGGCCTTGCGGCGGATCGCCTCCAGCGCCGGCGCGCCGGCGAACATCAGCTCGGCCTTGTGCTGCAGCCACAGGCCGAAATCCGAGCCCGACAGCGGGGCGAGCGGATGCGCCATGTCGCCATAGAGGTTGAACAGCAGCGACTGGCTCCATTCCATCAGCGCGGCGCGCTGGGATTCGCGCTCCAGCGGAAAATCGTGGCTGAGCGCGAAGGCGCGATAGGCCTCGTCGTTGCGCACGCGCGCGCCGGCGTCCTTGACGAAGGCCTGGCTCATGACCTCGATGGCGATGTCGATGAGATTGTCCACGTGCAGGGTCAGCCGCGACAGCGCGTCGCGGTCGGCGACCTCAATGGCCAGCCGGCGGGCGATCTCGTTCTTCAACAGCCGCGCGCCCTGCATGACGACATGGATCGGCACGGCGATGCGCGCATGCACCGCGCCGATGGTGCGCTGCTCGGCCATGAAGGCGGCGACGTCGCTGGCGCCGCGCCGGAACAGGTTGGCGAGCCAAGCGGCCAGCGCGCCGTTGAGCCGCTCCTGCACCACTTTCTGCGACAGGAAGGGTGAGGCCTCGCCGTTCTGCATCAAGCGGTGGTAGAAGACGCCGACGAATTCAGGCGCGCGCGCCGCCATGAGGTCGGCGAGGAAGCGCGACTGCGCTTCGGGCAGGGCCGCGACCAGCTCGGCCCATTCGGCCTCGGTCGCGCCAAGCCCGGTCTTCGATCCCCATTGCGCATCCCCGGTCGCGTCGTCCATTCCCAGTCTCCACAAAGCGCTGCGGCTCCGGTCTATAAGGGCCGGCGCGGGAACTCAACCGGAATCGCCGCGCCCCCGCCTCCCATCATTCAGGGAGCGTTCATCTGAGCTGTATCATGATGGCTTCACCTGATAGGGAGAACCATGATGAGCGACACCTTTAGAAAAATGCTGATCGGGCTTGTCGGCGGCGGTGTTCTGTTGGGCGCGATCGCCCCCGTGGCGGCCGCGCCGATGGCGACGACGGCGCCCGCCGTCTCCAATGAAAACGTCCTGAAAGTCGACGACCACTGGCGCGGCCGCGGCGGCCACTGGGGCCGAGGCCATTGGGGCGGCGGACGCGGCGGCCATTGGCGCGGCCCGGGTCCGGGCTATCGCCCCGGCTTCTGGAACGGCCATCACGGCTATCGCTATTACCGGCCCGGCTATCGCCTTTATGACGACGGCTGGTGGTATCCGCTGGCGGCCTTCGGCGCGGGCGCCGTCATCGGCGGCGCGCTCGCGGCTCCGCCGCCGCCCCCGCCGCCTCCGGCCTATTACCGTCCGGGCTATAGCGACGCGCATGTGCAGTGGTGCTACAACCGCTATCGGTCCTACCGGGCTTACGACAACACGTTCCAGCCCAATTACGGCCCGCGCCAGCAGTGCTATTCGCCCTATCGCTGAGGCGAAGCGCGACCATGACGAAGCCGCCCCTCGGGGCGGCTTTTTCGTATCGCCGGTAACTTGAAAGACAAGGCATAAGGGATTGGATTTGTTGGTGAGCGCGCAGGGATTCGAACCCTGGACCTACTGATTAAAAGTCAGTTGCTCTACCGGCTGAGCTACGCGCTCCCAAGGGGCTGGACGGCCCCGGAAGTGCGGCGGACCATAAGGGCGGCGGCCGCAATGGTCAACACCATAAAATCAAGTTTCTCCAACATAAATTCAAAAAGCTGCGGGCGTCCCGCGTAGCGCGGATTTTCGCGCCGCGGCGACTGAAAAGCGGCCGGGCGGGGCGGACGTCGCGCCGTGTTTTTTCCGTAAATCGCCGCTGGAAAATAGCCGCCGTTTCGGACACAGTCGCGCCGGTATCGGCCGCACAAGGCGGCCGCAGTTTCCCGGGGCGCAATTGGACAAGCCGACCGTCATCAGCCTTTCGACCATTCCCTCGCGGTTCGGCCTGATCGAGCGTCCGCTGCGCAGCCTCCTGGCGCAGGACCCGCCGGCGCGGGAGGTCAGGCTTTATATTCCCCGGAGTTATCGGCGTTTCCCCGGTTGGGACGGAAGCCTGCCGAAAGTCCCGGACGGCGTCTCCATCCATCGCTGCGAGGTCGATTACGGGCCGGCGACCAAGATCCTGCCCGCCGCGCGCGACCTGAAGGGGCAGGCGGTCGATATCCTGTTCTGCGACGACGACCAGGCCTACGATTCCGGCTGGCATCGCCGCTTCAAGAAGGCGGCGCGGCGCAAGCCCGACGCCTGCATCGTCGAGATCGGCTACAGCTTTCCCGATATCGCCGACGAGGACCGGCCGGCCGATCGCCTGCCGCGCGGGCTGCCGCGCCGCCGGGATTTTCGCTATCGGCTCCAGCGCCTGCTGAGCCTTTATCGGCGCAAGCCTTATCTCACCACGGCCGGCTATGTCGACATGCTGGCGGGCTTCGCCGGCGTGCTGGTGCGCCCCGAATGGTTCGACGAGGCCTTCTACGACATTCCCGAGGTGATGTGGACCGTCGACGATCCATGGCTGTCGGGCCATCTGGAGCGGCGCGGCGTGCCGATCTGGATGAGCGGCGCGGGCTATCGCCTGCGGGGGACCGGCGTGGGGCAGGTCGACGCGCTGGAGAACCTGGTCGAGGGCGCGCATGACCGCATGCGGGCCGACCTGCTCGTCATCGACTATTTCCGGGAGCGCTACGGCGTCTGGCCCCGCAGCGCGACCGCGCCCCGGCGGACGCCGGCGCAGACGCCGACCCTCGCCGAGCTGGCGCGGCGGCAGGGCTGACCCGTCAGCTCGCCGGGCGCGGCGGCAGGCCGGCGCGGGCGCGCATCTTGTCGAGGAGGGCGGCGGCGATCGGCTCGTAATTCTCGTCGAAATGATGCCCGCCCGCGAGCTTCATGACGTCCATGCCCTTGAGCTTGTCGGCGGTGCAGGCGGTGTCCTCCTCCTCCTCGCCATAGACGCAGACCACGCGGTCGAGCGGGATGTCGGCGATGGCCGGAACCACGTCCTTGTCGCCCTCCATGCCCAGCCAGCCCTCGATCGAGACCTGGAACGTGGTCGTCGTCTCCACGCCCAGGAGCCCGACCATGCGGATGCGGTCCCGCAGCGCCGGATCGAGATGCTTCCAGGCGAAGGGGAAGGTGTCGGCGCCGAAGGAATAGCCCAGCACCGCCGCCGGCAGCTTGCCGGTCGGGTCGGCCTTCTTGATCATGGCCGTGGTGTCGGCGGCGATCTCCTCCGGCGTGCGCTCGGACCAGAAATAGCGCAGCGAATCCACGCCGATCACATGCACGCCATGGGCCTGCAGCCATTCGCCGATGGACTTGTCGATATCGCGCCAGCCGCCGTCGCCGGAATAGAACACCGCCACCATCTCGGCCTTGCCGTCCTTGGCCGGCAGGTCGACGATGGGAAGTGCGTTGTTCTTGGCGTCCTGGTCGGCCATGGCCACGACCTCGTCGACCGCCATCTTCATGCGCGCGTTGAAGTCGGGGCCGGTCTGCAGGGCGGCGACGTTTTTCTTATGCGCCTCCGCCGGGTCGTTGACCGGCGCGCCGGGCGCGGCGATCAGCGTGGCCGGGGCGGGCAGCTCGGCGTCGACGCCATAGGTGAAGCCGCCGTCGGGCGCCTTGGTCGCCTCGGCCTTTTCAGTGCAGGAGGGCAGGCGGGTCTTGGCCGGCGTCGCGTCCAGCGCCACCGCGCCGGCGACCGTCGCGGCCGGCGAATCCGACACGGCGGCGTAGGCGATGGTGCCGCCCTGGCCGACGCCGGTCAGCACCGGATGCAGGTAGACGTCGAGGTCGAGCCCGCGCAGCGCCTCCTTGGCGATGGCCTCGAAATCGGAATCGAGGTAGTTGCACTCGCCGTCCTCCTTGTCGAGCGCGGCGCGCCAGGGGCCGAGATCGACCGGCAGCACGATGATGTTGCGCGCCAGAAGGGCGTCCATGTAGCTGCGCTCGCGGTCGGCGACGCCGCCCTCGTCGGTGATGAGGATGGCCAGCCCCGCCGGGTCGCCCTTGGGCATGTAGACGGGAATGTTGGACAGCCGCTCGGCGCTGGCGTGGATGACCGGCTCGTCGGCGCTGTAGAGCTGCGCCCACAGCCGCGCGATCCGGCCCGAATGGAAGGTGGCGTAGGCGCCGGCCGCCGCCAGAAGCGCCAGCCCGGCCAGAATGAAGAAGACCCGTTCTTTTCTCATTTGCGGATGAACTCCAATGGGCTGCCGTTGATCAGCGTCGTGGCGTCTATGAGGGCGCGCGGCGTGTCCAGCCCGCCCGGACACACCATATAATGCGGCGTCCACACCGGGTCGAACTTTTCCTTGAACGCCTTCAGCCCGTCGAAATGGTAGAGGTCGGCGCCGCGCCGGTAGAGGAAGGAGCCGAAGCGGTTCCAGCGCGAGGCGAGGCGGCTGCGCGACAGGCCCGACAGCGGCGCCGCGCCCAGGTTGAACCATTTGTAGCCTTCCGCCTTGCTGGCCATCAGCAGCTTGGCGAACAGCGCGTCCATCAGAAGCTTGTGGACGTTGGGCATGTAGCGCATCAGGTCGACGGTGATCTCGTATTTGTCGGCGCCGCGCCACAGATTGGCGAAGGCGACGATCTCGCCGTCCTTCTTCAGCACCGCCATGTCGAAGCGGCGCAGATAGTCCTCGTCGAAATAGCCGAGCGAGAAGCTCTTCTCGCTGCCGGACTTGAAGTCGAGCCAGGCGTCGGAGATGACGCGCAGGCGCGGCAGCAGCGGCTCGACCTCGGCCGCCGGGACGATCTCGAAGACGAGGCCGTCCTTGTCCACCTTGCGGTCGGCGTAGCGGAAGGGCTGGCGGCGCGGGCCGTCGAGCGAGAAGGTCGTCAGGTCCACCCGCGCCACCTCGCCGAGCTTGAGCGCGATCAGCCCCATGTCGAGGAACAGCGGCAGGCTCTGCGGGCCGACGCCGTAGAAGACGGTGCGCAGCGCCTGCCTGTCGGCGCGGGAGCGGAAGGCCCAGGCGAGGTCCTTGGTGGTGTGCGGGTCGCCGATCGGCTCGCCCAGCGCGATCAGGCTGCCGCCCGACCGAGCGTACATGATGAAGGCGCTGTCGTCGGGCGCGAGCAGGAACTGCTTGTCGCCCAGCAGCGCCAGCGCGGCGTCGGTGTGCGGGCAGCGGGCGACCAGATAGGGCACGGCGTCGGGGATGCTATAGTCGGCCTTGCGCCGGCCGTGGGTGTGGCGGTTGATGATGGAGTGCAGCCCCACCGCCGCCACCACGGCGAAGACCAGCACGGTGGCGCGGAGGAAGCGCGGCGCGTTGCCGTTCCAGGCGAAGTCCCACCACAGGTCGCTCGAATATTCCACATGGCGATAGACGAAGAAGCCGAGCCAGGTCGCCACCAGCACGGTGACGGCGACGGTGGCGATCCAGTTCCAGCTCAGCTCGAAGGATTCGGAGATCGGGCGGCGGTAGAAGGAATCGCGAAAGCCCCACAGCGCGCCGGCGAAGACGCAGAGCGTCACCGCCTCCTCCCAGTCGAGCCCCTTGGTGAGCGAGAAGATCGCGCCGCACAGGAGCAGGCTCATGGCGGCGATCCAGGCGCGCTCCAGCCGGCGGGCGAGGCCGCGGGCCACGATCAGCAGCGTCACGCCGACGAGGCTGGCGGCCAGATGCGACATTTCCATCAGCGGCTCGGGCATGACGTCGGAGAGGATCTCGGCGCGCTCGCGCAGGTCGGGCGTGGCGCCGGAGACGAGCAGGATGATGCCGCCCAGGAAGATGATGCTGGCCGAAAGGCCGGGCGCCAGCGGCTCCACCAGCCGCTTGGCGAAGCGCGCCTGCTTGCCGAGCTTGTGGCGGCGGCGCAGCGCCTCCCAGAACAGAACGCCCGCCGTGGCGACGGCCAGCGGCATGACCGTGTAGACGACGCGATAGGCGATCAGCGCCGCGATGGCTTCGGGCTTGTCGCCCAGCCCCAGCCCGGCGATGATGGTGGCCTCGAAGGCGCCGAGGCCGCCCGGCGCGTGGCTGGCGATGCCGAGCACGATGGCGATGACGTAGACCAGCGCGAAGACGGCGAAGCTCGGGACCGCCGCCGACGGCATCAATACGTAGAGCGTGGCGGCGGCGGCGCCCACGTCGACGAGGCCGGCGAGGATCTGGATCAGCGCGCCGCGCGAATTGGGCAGGCGCAGGCTGAAGGCGCCCACGGTCAGGCTGCGCTCGCCATGCGACAGCCAGTAGATCAGCCAGCCGACAGCGCCGAGGATGACCGCGCCGGCGACGATGTCGATGCGCGGATCGACGGTGGACAGCCACGGCACGTCGTGCGGGTCGATGAGCAGCGCCGCGCCGACCATGATGACGAGCGCGAACCAGATGGCGAACCAGGAGGTGCCGACGATCTTGCCGATATCGGCGAGGCTGACGCCCTCGGCGGCGTAGATGCGGTAGCGCAGCGCGCCGCCGGTGAGCAGCGAGAAGCCGAGCGCGTTGGAGATGGCGTAGCCGGCCGCCCCGGCCAGCGCCGCGATGCGGCGCGGGATCTGGTTGGGCGCGATGGTGTCGACCGCCACCACGTCGTAGAGCGCCACGGCGGCGTAGCTCACGAGCGTGAAAAAGACGGCGAGGCCGAGCGTGGTCCAGGAGATGTTGTGGAAGGCCTCGATCGTCTGCGCGCGCGAGGTGTGCTGCAGCATGGTCGCCAGCACATAGACGGCGAGAAGCGCGATGGCGACGCCGGCGAGCGGAATCAGCGCATGACGCCGCCCGCGCAGCGCGCCGACGAGGCGGGCGAGGGTCGGCATGGGTTGAGGCGCGCTCTCTTTATCGGTAAGACTCATCTGGACTTCGTTCATCTGGTGCGGTCGGCGGAATTTCGTGCGCGGCATGCTCCGTATTTTGGGCGAACTTGTGTTCTCGAAGCATTTTGCGACGCGGCGAAAACATCGAAACGCGCATCATGCCTCGAAAACAATGGATATGGCGATTTTCGTCGCAGCCGGAGATATTTCGACTGGAATATTCAATATATGAAAGACTTGAATTATATACCACCGGCGGCGACCTCTAACGCACGGGCCGCGACCGCCGTTCCCGGTTTTCTGCAAAGCCGGTCTTTAGCAAGGAAAGCATAATCGTGCTGGATATCTCCTATATGACCGCCGCGGGCGCGGGGGCGTTGTCCTTCCTGTCGCCCTGCGTGCTGCCGCTGGTGCCGCCCTATCTGTGCTACATGGCCGGCGTCAGCGTCGAGGATTTCCGCGCCGAGAAAGCCGCCCGCGTCGGCATGAGCGCGCATCGCCGCTCGCTGGTGCTGGCCGCGATCTCCTTCGTGCTCGGCTTCACCACCGTCTTCGTGGCGCTGGGGGCAGGGGCCTCGTCTATCGGCGCCTTCCTGCGCGCCTGGCAGCAGGAGATCGCCGTCGCCGCCGGCGTGGTCATCATCCTGATGGGGCTGAACTTTCTTGGCGTGTTGCGCCTGTCGGTGCTGTCGCGCGAGGCGCGCTTCCAGGCGCGCAACGCGCCGGCCTCGCCGCTCGGGGCCTATGTGATGGGCCTCGCCTTCGCCTTCGGCTGGACGCCCTGCATCGGCCCGGTGCTGGGGCCGATCCTGACGCTGGCCGGCGGCAGCGGCACGGTGGGCGCGGGCGCGACGCTGCTCGGCGTCTATTCGCTGGGGCTGGGCGTGCCTTTCCTGATCGCCGCCCTGTTCTCGGGAGCTTTCATGCGCTTCCTCACCCGCTTCCGCGTACATCTGGGCAAGGTGGAGAAGGTGATGGGCGGCCTGCTGATCGCGGCGGGCGTGTTGTTCCTCACCGGCGGCATGCAATCCTTCTCCTTCTGGCTTCTGGAGACTTTTCCGATACTGGGGCGGCTCGGATAGGCTTGCCCCGATGACCTGCAATCGTCCATATAGGCGCTGACGCCGCCGATCCTCGAATCTTCCATCAGAGACCGATCCCATGACCGAACGCACCTGCCTCTCCATCGTGCTCGCCGCCGGCGAAGGCACGCGCATGAAATCGAGCCTGCCGAAAGTGCTGCACAAGGTGGCGGGCTTGCCGCTGGTCTGCCATGTGGTGAAGGCCGTACAAGGCACGGGCAGGAGCGACGTGGCGCTGGTGGTCGGGCGCGGCGCGGAGCAGGTGCGCGGCGCGGTGGAAAAATTCGCCGGCCCCGTCTCGGCCTTCGAGCAGACCGAGCGGCTCGGCACCGCCCATGCGGTGCTGGCGGCGCGCGAGGCCATCGCGCGCGGCTATGACGACCTCCTGATCGTGTTCGGCGACACGCCGCTCGTCGAGGCGCAGTCGCTGCAAGCCGCCCGCGCGCGGCTGGCCGAGGGCGCGGATATCGTGGTGATCGGCTTTCGCCCGGAAAATCCGCACGGCTACGGCCGGCTGATCGAGGAAGGCGGCCGGCTGACCGCCATCGTCGAGGAGAAGGAAGCGACTGAGGCGCAGAAGAAGATCGGCTTCTGCAACGGCGGCCTGATGGCGGTGCGCGGCGACCATGCGCTGGCGCTGCTCGACGCGGTCGGCAACGCCAACGCCAAGGGCGAATATTACCTCACCGACATCGTGGCGCTGGCCGACGCCAGGGGCCTCGCCGTCACGGCGGTGGAGGTTCCGGTCGACAACGTCATCGGCATCAACAATCGCGCCGAGCTGGCCGAGGCCGAAGCCATCTGGCAGGACCGCAAGCGCCGCGACATGATGCTCGCCGGCGTGACGCTGATCGCGCCGGAGACGGTGTTCTTCCACCACGACACGCTGGTCGAGGCCGACGTGACGATCGAGCCCAACGTGTTCTTCGGCCCCGGCGCGCATGTCGCCTCGGGCGCCGTGATCCACGCCTTCTCGCATATCGAAGGGGCGCAGGTCGGCCCGCAGGCCGAGATCGGGCCTTTCGCCCGCCTGCGTCCGGGCGCCAGGCTGGCCGAGGGGGCCAAGGTCGGCAATTTCTGCGAGGTCAAGAACGCCGACGTTGGCGTGGGCGCCAAGATCAACCATCTCACCTATATCGGCGACGCCACCATCGGCGCCGGCAGCAATATCGGCGCGGGCACGATCACCTGCAATTACGACGGCTACAACAAGTCGCGGACCGAGATCGGCGAGAACGCCTTCATCGGCTCCAACTCGTCGCTGGTCGCGCCGGTGCGCGTCGGCGACGGCGCCTATGTCGCCTCGGGCAGCGTGATCACGGCGGAGGTTCCCGCCGACGCGCTGGCTTTCGGACGCGCGCGGCAGGAGAACAAGGAAGGCCGCGCCAGGGTCCTGCGCGAGAAATACGCCGCCATGAAAGCGGCGAAAACCAAGTGATATAAGCCGGTCGTCGGCAAGAAAGGGATTTGGAGCAGTCATATGTGTGGAATTATCGGCATTATCGGCAAGGACGAGGTGGCGCCGCTTCTGGTGGACGCGCTGAAGCGGCTCGAATATCGCGGCTACGACTCCGCCGGCATCGCCACGCTGCAAAACGGCCGGCTGGACCGCCGCCGCGCCGAGGGCAAGCTGGTCAATCTGGAGAAGCGGCTCGCCGGCGAGCCGCTGCCGGGCGTCATCGGCATCGGCCATACCCGCTGGGCCACTCACGGCAAGCCGGTGGAGCGCAACGCGCACCCACACATCACGCCGCGTCTTGCCGTGGTCCATAATGGCATTATCGAGAATTTCGCCGAGCTGCGCGCAATGCTCGAAGCCGAGGGCGTCATATTCGAGACGGAAACCGACACCGAGACCGTCGCCCATCTTGTCACGCGCGAACTGGAAAAGGGCAAGTCGCCGGTCGAGGCCGTGCGCGATTGCCTGCCGCTGTTGCAGGGCGCTTTCGCGCTGGCCTTCCTGTTCGAGGGCGACGATGAACTGCTGATCGGCGCACGTCAGGGGCCGCCGCTGGCGGTGGGCTATGGCGAGGGCGAAATGTTCCTCGGCTCCGACGCCATCGCGCTGTCGCCCTTCACCGACACCATCGCCTATCTCGAAGACGGCGATTGGGCGGTGCTGACGCGCAAGGGCGTCACCATCTATGACGAGAGCAACAACGAGGTGAAGCGCCCGGTGCAGAAGTCGCAGGCGGCGAATTTCGTCGTCTCGAAGGGCAATCACCGCCACTTCATGCAGAAGGAGATGTGGGAGCAGCCGGAAGTCATTTCCCACACGTTGGCCCGCTATCTCGACTTCAACAAAGGCGAAGTGCGCTCCGACGCCATCGGCGTCGATTTCAGCGCCATCGACGGCTTGACCATCTCCGCCTGCGGCACCGCTTTCTACGCCGCTTCGGTCGGCAAATACTGGTTCGAGCAGATCGCGCGCCTACCCGTCGACGGCGACATCGCCTCGGAATTCCGCTATCGCGAAATGCCGCTGTCGAAGAACACGCTGGCCATGTTCGTGTCGCAGTCGGGCGAGACGGCCGACACGCTCGCCTCGCTGCGCTATTGCAAGTCGCAAGGGCTGAAAATCGCCTCGGTGGTCAACGTCACCGGCTCCACCATCGCGCGCGAATCCGACGCCGTGTTTCCGATCCTCGCCGGGCCGGAGATCGGCGTGGCCTCGACCAAGGCCTTCACCTGCCAGCTTTCGGCCATGGCCTCGCTCGCCATCGCCGCCGGCAAGGCGCGCGGGACGATCGACGCCAAGCGCGAGAAGGAGCTGGTGCGCCAGCTTTCCGAAGCGCCGCGCTTCATCAACCAGGTTCTGAAGTTGGAGAACCAGATCGCCGAGGTCTGCCACGACCTGTCCAAGGTCCATCACGTGCTCTATCTCGGTCGCGGCACCTCCTATCCGCTCGCCATGGAAGGCGCGCTGAAGCTCAAGGAAATCTCCTATATCCACGCCGAGGGCTATGCCGCCGGCGAGTTGAAGCACGGCCCCATCGCGCTGATCGACGAGACCATGCCGGTGATCGTCATCGCTCCTTCCGACCGGCTCTACGACAAGACCGTCTCCAACATGCAGGAAGTGGCGGCGCGCGGCGGCCGCATCATCCTCATCACCGACAAGAAGGGCGCGGAAAGCGCCAGCATCGACACCATGGCAACCATCGTGCTGCCGGACGTGCCGGAATTCATCACGCCGCTCGTCTATGCGCTGCCGATCCAGATGCTGGCCTATCACACCGCCGTTCTGATGGGCACCGACGTGGACCAACCGCGCAACCTCGCCAAGTCGGTGACGGTCGAGTAAAATCAGATCGTTACGGATAAAACGTTATGTAAGATGGCCGCAGTGATGCGGCCATTTTGCTATCCAGCCCTTAAAAGCCGGATCGCCTCGTCGCGTCCGAACAGATAAAGCAGCACGCGCAGGGCCTGTCCGCGTTCGGATTCGAGATCGGGATCGCTCGCCAGCACATAACGCGCATCCTTGCGCGAGATTTCCAGAAGGTCGGCATGCGCCTCGATGGAGGCGAGCCGGAAGCCCGGCGTGCCGGACTGGCGCGTGCCGAGAAGCTCGCCTTCGCCGCGCAGTTTCAAATCCTCCTCGGCGATGCGGAAACCGTCCTCCGTCTCGCGCATGACTTTCAGCCGCGCCTGCGCCACTTCGCCGAGCGGGCCCTTATAGAGCAGCAGGCAGGTGGAAGGCTTGTCGCCGCGCCCGACGCGCCCGCGCAACTGGTGCAATTGCGCGAGGCCAAAACGCTCGGCATGTTCGATGACGATGATGGTGGCGTCCGGCACGTCCACACCGACCTCGATCACCGTGGTGGCCACCAGAAGCCGCGTCTCGCTTTGCTTGAAGGCGCGCATGGCCTCGTCCTTCTCCGCCGCCGTCATGCGCCCGTGGATCAGGCCGATGCGGTCGCCGAAGACCGATTTCAGGCTCTCGAAGCGTTCCTCGGCGGAGGTCAGCTCCACAACCTCGGATTCCTCCACAAGCGGGCAGATCCAGTAGATCTTCTGCCCTTCCGCCACCGCCTTGCGGATGCGCTCGACCAGTTCGCCCATGCGCTCCATGGGTATGATCGCGGTGGTGATCGGCTGGCGGCCGGCGGGCTTTTCGGTGAGCTTGGACACATCCATGTCGCCGAAGGCGGTCAGCACCAGCGTGCGCGGGATCGGCGTCGCCGTCATCACCAGCATGTCGGGCGCGGCCCCCTTAGCGGTCAGCATCAGGCGTTGATGCACGCCGAAACGGTGCTGCTCGTCGATGATGACGAAGACCAGATCGTGATATTCCACCTTTTCCTGAAACAGCGCATGGGTGCCGATGACGATGTCGATCTCGCCGCTTTTCAAGCCGTCCAGAACGGCGGTGCGCTCCTTGCCCTTTTCGCGGCCGGTGAGAAGCGCGGCTTTCAGCCCCGCCTTTTCAGCGAGCGGCGCGATGGTGGCGAAATGCTGCCGCGCCAGCACTTCCGTCGGAGCCATCAGCGCCGACTGCCCGCCGGATTCGGCGGCATGCGCCATGGACAGAAGCCCCACCACCGTCTTGCCCGACCCCACGTCGCCCTGCAAAAGCCGCAACATGCGCTGCGGCGATTTGAGGTCGGCGACGATGTCGCGAACCGCCTGCTCCTGCCCGCCGGTAAGCCGATAGGGCAGGTGGCGCAGGATTTCCGCGACGATTTTTCCCGTGCCCTCCAGCGGACGGCCGGAGAGCCGCTTGGTCTTGGCGCGCACTAGCGCCAGCGCCAGTTGCCCGGCCAGAAATTCGTCATAGGCGAGCCTGCGCCGGGCGACGCTTTCGAGCGCGATATCAGTGGGTTCCTGCGGCTGGTGCAGAATCTGCATCGCCTCGTGGAAGGCTGGGAAACGCTCGCGCGCAAGCAGCGGCGCGTCGATCCATTCCGGCAGTCGCGGCGCGCGGCTCAACGCCTCGCGCACGGCGCGCGCCAGCGTCTTGGGCGAAAGACCGGCGGTGAGCGGATAGACCGGCTCGACCATGGGCAGGCTGGCCGCGTCTTCGAGGCTGGCGATATAATCCGGATGCACCATGGAGGCGCGGCCGTTGAACCATTCCACCTTGCCGGAGACGATCACCGTCTCGCCTTCTGGCAGGTTTTTGTGCAGCCACGGCAATTGCGCGTGAAAGAAGGTCAGCGCGATCTCGCCCGTCTCGTCATGGGCGAAAACGCGGTGCGGGACGTTGCCGCGGCCGGGCGGCGCGGGCTGGTGCTGGTCCACCATCACTTCCAGCGTGACGACGGTCCCTTCCGGCGCGTTCGCGATCCCCGGACGGTTGCGCCGGTCGATGACGCTGTGCGGCGCGAGGAACAGGAGCTGGCCCACTTTCGGCTCCGCGCCCGGCGCGTCGGTCCCAAGCAGCTTGCCGAGCAGGACCGACACTTTCGGGCCGATGCCGGAAAGCGAGCGGACGGAGGCGAAGAAGGGATCGAGCAAGGACGGGCGCATGGCGGCGAGCATTAACCGCTTCGCTGTCACAAGCAAGCCCTGGCAAGGGTAAGCGATAAAGTTTCTGTGCTCTTTTTGTTCCGGGTCAGGAAACGGGTTCCCACCGACGCGTGAGATGCTATATACCGGCATCCGAACCCACCGAAAGCGAGACGGCGATGACTGGCAGCACCTGTTCGACGGAAAATCTGGACGTGCGCCGCCGCAAGCTGCTGTTCCGCTCGTGGCATCGCGGCATGCGCGAGATGGACCTGATTCTGGGCCAATATGCCGACGCCTATATCGCCGGCTTCACCGACGATCAGCTCGACGAATTCGAGCGGATTCTCGAAGTGCTCGACCGCGATCTTCTCAAATGGGTGACGGGCGAAAGCGCGACCCCGCCCGAATACGACACGCCGCTTTTCCGCGATATCGTCGCCTTCCGCGACCGCATCGAATTCTGAGATAGACAATGCCCGTTTTCAGCAAGATCGGCCTCAAGCCCGGCGGCAGCCGCCATGTGGTGATCGACGGCGTCGCTGACGGTTTCGAGGCCTTCTGCCTCGCGCGTCTGGTGGAAGAGGTCGGCGAGCGCGGGCCGATCATGTATATCGTGCGCGACGGGCAGCGCATCGCCGATCTGGAGCAGGTCTTGGGCTTCGTCTCGCCGGAATTGCCGGTGCTGCACCTGCCCGCCTGGGACTGCCTGCCCTATGACCGCGTGTCGCCGGGCGCGGACGCCTCGGCGCGGCGGCTCGCGGCGCTCAGCGCGCTTTCGGAACTGAAGAAGTCGCCGCATCCGGCCATCGTGCTCACCACCGCCAACGCCATTTTGCAGAAGCTGCCGCCGCAGGCAGCCCTTGCCGAACAGGTGATTTCGGCGCGGCCCGGCAACCAGCTCGACATGAACGACCTCGCCGCGCGGCTGGAGCGCAACGGCTTCGAGCGCGTTTCGACCGTGCGCGACATCGGCGAATATGCGGTGCGCGGCGGCATTCTCGATCTCTACGCGCCCGGCGCGGACGAGCCGCTGCGGCTCGATTTCTTCGGCGACACGCTGGAGACGATCCGCGCCTTCGACCCCGCCTCGCAGCGCACCACCGGCACGCGCAAGGAATTCGTGCTCCAGCCGATGAGCGAGATCACGCTCACGCCGGACATGATCAGCCGCTTCCGCAGGAATTACGTCGCCATGTTCGGCGCGCCGCAGCGCGACGACGCGCTCTATCAGGCGATCAGCGAGGGCCGCCGCTTCGCCGGCATGGAGCACTGGCTACCGCTGTTCTATGACGGGCTGGAGACGGTGTTCGACCATGCCGGTGCCATGCCGGTGGTGTTCGATCATCTGGTGCATGAGGCGCTGACCGAGCGCCACACCATGGTCGTGGACCATTACGAGGCGCGGCTGAGGCAGGCCGAGGGCAAAGAGCCGGGCGGCGACGCCGTGCCCTACAAGCCGGTCAAGCCGGAGACGCTTTACCTCACCCCAGCGCAGGTGGAGGAAGCCGTAGCCGCCACGGGCCTGCGCGTCGACCTCACGCCCTTCGGCGCGCCGGAAATGCCGGGCCGCACGGTCGTCCACGCCGACGCGCATAAGGGCCGCAGCTTCGCCGAGGAGCGCGCCGCGACCGACGTGAACCTCTTCGAGGCGGTGGTGAAGCACATCGCGGAGCTGCGTTCCTCGGGCAAGAAGGTGCTGGTGGCGGCGTGGTCGGAAGGCTCGCTCGACCGGCTGTGTCAGGTGCTGGACGAGCACGGCCTCGAACGCATCGAGACGGTGGATCGCCTCTCCATGGTCAAGGCGCTGTCGCGCGACAAGATCACGGCGGCGGTGCTGGCGGTGGAAAGCGGCTTCGACGCCGGCGACCTCGTCGTGGTGGCCGAGCAGGACATTCTGGGCGACCGCCTCATCCGCCGCTCCAAGCGCCGCAAGCGCGATCAGGATTTCATCTCTGAGGTCGCCTCGCTGACGGCGGGCGATATTGTCGTCCATGTCGATCACGGCATCGGCCGCTTCGTCGGCCTCAAGACCATCACCGCGGCCGGCGCGCCGCATGACTGCCTTGAAATCCATTATGCCGGCGACGACCGGCTGTTCCTGCCGGTGGAGAATATCGAGCTTCTGTCGCGCTACGGCTCGGAAGGCTCCGACGCGGTGCTGGACAAGCTCGGCGGCGGCGCATGGCAGGCGCGCAAGGCCAAGCTCAAGAAGCGGCTCCTGGAAATCGCCGGCCATCTGATCCAGATCGCCGCCGAGCGCCAGATGCGCGGCGCGCCGGTGATGACGCCGCCGGACGGGCTTTACGCCGAATTCGCCGCGCGCTTCCCCTATGACGAGACCGACGACCAGATGCGCGCCATCGAGGCCGTGGCCGACGATCTGGCCGAGGGCAAGCCGATGGACCGCCTCATCTGCGGCGACGTCGGCTTCGGCAAGACGGAAGTGGCGCTGCGCGCCGCCTTCATCGCGGCCATGAGCGGGGTACAGGTGGCCGTGGTGGTGCCGACCACGCTGCTGTCGCGCCAGCATTTCAAGACCTTCTCCCAGCGCTTCCACGGCCTGCCGATCCATGTCGCGCACGCCTCGCGCCTCGTCGGCGCGAAGGAGCTGGCCGCCACCAAGAAGGGGCTGGAGGAAGGCACGGTCGATATCGTCGTCGGCACCCACGCGCTTCTCGGCAGCTCGATCAAGTTCAAGAATCTCGGCCTTCTCATCATCGACGAGGAGCAGCATTTCGGCGTCAAGCACAAGGAGCGGCTGAAGGAGCTGAAATCCGACGTGCATGTGCTGACGCTGTCGGCCACGCCGATCCCGCGCACCTTGCAGCTTGCGCTGACGGGCGTGCGCGAACTGTCGCTCATCACCACGCCGCCGGTGGACCGCATGGCGGTGCGCACCTTCGTCTCGCCCTTCGATCCGCTGGTGATCCGCGAGACGCTGCTGCGCGAGCGCTATCGCGGCGGGCAGAGTTTTTACGTCTGCCCGCGCATTTCCGATCTCGGCGAGATACAGGAATTCCTGCAAAATCACGTGCCGGAATTGAAGGTCGCGGTGGCGCACGGGCAGATGGCTCCGGGCGTGCTCGACGACATCATGAACGCCTTCTATGACGGGCAATATGACGTGCTTCTGTCCACGACCATCGTGGAATCCGGCCTCGACATTCCGACCGCCAACACCATGATCGTGCATCGCGCCGACATGTTCGGCCTGTCGCAGCTCTACCAGTTGCGCGGCCGCGTCGGGCGCTCCAAGCAGCGCGCCTTCGCGCTGTTCACCCTGCCGGCGGGCAAGATGCTGACGCAGATGGCCGAGCGGCGGCTGAAAGTCCTGCAATCGCTCGACACGCTGGGCGCGGGCTTCCAGCTTGCGAGCCACGACATGGACATTCGCGGCGCGGGCAATCTCTTAGGCGAAGAACAGTCCGGCCATATCAAGGAAGTGGGCTTCGAGCTTTACCAGCAGATGCTGGAGGAAGCGGTGGCGACGCTCAAGGGTTCGGTCGAGGTCGAGGACAGCCAATGGTCGCCGCAGATCGCCATCGGCACGGCGGTGATGATCCCCGAGGCTTACGTGCCCGACCTGCAATTGCGCCTCGGCCTCTATCGCCGCCTCGCCGATCTGGAGGAGCCGCAGGAGATCGACGCTTTCGGCGCGGAGCTGATCGACCGTTTCGGCCCGCTGCCGGAAGAGGTGCAGCACCTGTTGAAGATCGTCTATATCAAGGCGTTGTGCCGCCGCGCCAATGTGGAGAAGCTCGACGCCGGGCCGAAGGGCGTGGTGATCCAGTTCCGCAACGCCACCTTCAACAACCCGGTCGGGCTGGTGAAGATGATCGGCGAGCAGGGCTCGATGGCCAAGATCCGGCAGGACCAGAGCATCGTCTTCATCCGCGACTGGCCGACGCCGGAAAAGCGCCTCAACGGCTCCGCCGTCGTCATGACGCAACTGGCGAAGATCGCGGCGGCCTGACCGCCGCGACCGCGCGCCGTCAGGGATTGCGCTGCACGCCCGAGCGCGCCAGCACGCCGGGCTTCAGCCGCTCGTTCGCGCCGTAATCCTCGGCCGGATGGAAGAACAGGCGCGGCGTGGCGTCGATGTCCCGCAGCCGCTTGCGATAGGCGTCGAGATAGGCCTGGCGTCCGTCGTCGCCGACGCGGCCCGCCATATAGGCGACGAAGGGCGGCAGCACGTCGAAGCCGCTATAGCGGAACAGCCCGTTATGGATCGGCCACAGCACGGTGAGGATGTCGCCGTCGATCCCGTCCGGCGCATAGGTGTCGGCCGAGGTGCCGGTGGTGGTCGCCACCATGGCGAGCTTGCCCCTGAACATGCCGGTGTCGTATTTGCGCCCGGCGATATAGGCGAAGCCGCGCGCGAAGACGCGGTCGGCCCAGCCCTTGAGGATGCCCGGCATGCCGAACCACCAGACCGGGAACTGGAAGATGACGAGGTCGGCGCGCTTCACCTTTTCCATCTCGGCCGCGATGTCCGGCGCGGTGCGGCCGGTCTCATAGGCCGCCGTCTGCTCCTTGGGCAGGCTGAAGAACTCGGCGTCGACCGGATCGCCATCGAAGTCGCCGCGCCCGGCCACCGGGTCGAAGCCCATGGCGTAGAGGTCGCTGACCACGACCTCGTGGCCGGCGGCGGTCAGCGTCTCCACCGCCGCGTCCTTCATCGCGCCGTTGAAGGATTTCGGTTCGGGATGGGCGTAGACGATCAGCACATGCACGATTTTGTTCTCCGGTGGACTGGCCTCGGCCATGACAGGACGCGATGCTTACACCCGTTTCCTGCCGGAACGGCATAGAATTTCTGTATATCAGCTTGCGCAATCGGATAATTTCCGAGTCTCGTGCGAAGGGATAGGATGGGACGTCTTCAAGGGAGAACCGTCATGGCCAAAGGCTATCTGATCGCGCAGGTCACCGTTACGGACGCCGAGGCTTATGGCCGCTATGCCAGGGCGGCCGGCGAATTGCTGAAAGCCCACGGCGCGCGGCTTCTGGTGCGGCCGGACAGCCTGATCGTCAAGGAAGGCGCGCCGGAAGCGCGCACGGCGATCTTCGAGTTCGACGGCTTCGCCGATGCGCAGGCCTTTTGGGACAGCCCGGAATACGCCGAGGCCAAGGCGCTGCGCGCCGGCGCGGCCAGCGGCGATTTCCTGCTCATGGAAGGCGCGTGACCGCCTAGCGGTCTTCGGCGATGCCGGGCTCGAAACCTTCCGCCGTCTGGCGGATGGCGTCGGCCAGCACGTCCGCCGTCTGCGCGCCCATGACGGCGTATTTCTGGTCGACGATGAAGCAGGGCACGCCGCGCACGCCGATGCGGTTGGCGGTGTCGATCTCCTCGCGGATGGTCGCCTTGTCGGCGTCGCTCTGCAAGAGCCGCGCCACCACGGCCGCGTCCATGCCGACGCTCGCCGCGGCGTCCACCAGCACCTCGTGGTCGCCGATGTCCTGTCCCTGCTCGAAATAGAGCGAGAACAGCATGCCGACGACGCGGTCCTGCGTGCCGGGCGCGGCCTGCGCCGCCCAGTGGATCAGCCGGTGCGCGTCGAGCGTGTTGGGCGCGCGCCGGAGATGGCCTCGAAATCGAAGACGATCCCGTTCTCCTCGCCCAGCTCCGTCAGTTGCTTGTGGACGTCGTCGATCCTGGAGCCGGCGCCGAATTTCTCGCGCAGATAGGCGGCGCGGTCCTTGCCCTGCGGCGGCAGGTTGGGGTCGAGCTGGAACGGCCGCCAGCGGATCTGCGCCTCCACCTCCGGGACCAGCTCCAGCGCCTGCTCCAGCCGCTTGCGGCCCAGGAAGCACCAGGGGCAGACGACGTCCGAGACGACGTCGATGGTGATGGGTCTCGATGCCATGAATATCTCCCGCGGCCCGCGATTTCTTGCAACCTTGTCCATCGCAGCATGTAGGGGGGATTGCGGCGGAATCAAAGCCCCGTCACGGCTTCGCGCGCCACCAGGCCGGCAATTGATAGCCGTAGAGCGAGGTTTTCTGCGGATGGCCGATCCGGCTCCAGCGCGCCACCCACTGGTCGGGCAGGTGATAGAGCGGAACGTAATAATCGCCCGAGATCAGCACCCGGTCCATGGCGCGCACGGCGGCGACGAAATCGGCGCGCGTGCGGGCGGCCAGCATCGCCTCGATCATGGCGTCGACGGCGGGGTCGGCCACGCCGGCGTAGTTGAAGCTGCCGGGCGTGTCGCGCGAGGCCGAGCCCCAGCGCATCCATTGCTCGTTGCCGGGCGACAGCGAGCCGGTCAGCGCGCCGAGGATCATGTCGTAGTCGTAGGTCTGCAGGCGCTGCTGGTATTGCGCGTCGTCGGCGCTGCGGATGGTCGCGGCGATCCCTAGCCGCGCCAGCGAGCGCTGATAGGCCAGCGCCACCTTCTCCTCGTCGGGCGAGCGCGTCATGATCTCGAAGGCGAGCGGCTTGCCGGTCGGGTCCAGCGCCTGCCCGTTCTTGACGCGATAGCCGGCCTGGCGAAGAAGGTCGTAGGCCTCGCGCGCCGGCTCGCGGTCGTGGCCGGTGCCGTCGGTGACGGGCGGTCGCCAGGTCCCGGCCATCACGTCCGGGCGCACGGCGTCGGGGAAGGGGGCGAGCAGCGCCTTTTCGCGCGCGTCGGCGGGGCGGCCGACGGAGGACAGTTCCGACCCCTGCCAAAAACTTTCCGTGCGCTTGTACTGGCCGGCGAACAGGTTGCGGTTGGTCCATTCGAAATCGAACATCAGGCTCAGCGCCTGCCGCACGCGGCGGTCGGCGAAGACCGGCCGGCGCGTGTTGAAGACGAAGCCCAGCATGTTGGCCGGCGTGCCCTTGACGAAGCTTTCCTTGATCACCCGGCCGTCCTTCACCGCCGGAAAATCGTAGGATTTCTCCCAGCGCGTCGGATTGGCCTCGATGAAGACGTCGAGCAGCCCCTTCTTGAAGGATTCGAACAGCGAGGTCTCGTTGCGGTAATATTCGATGGTGAGCGTGTCGAAATTGTCGAAGCCGCGCATGGACGGAATGTCCTTGCCCCAATAATCCGGGTTGCGCTTATAGACGATGCGCTGGCCCGGCTGGACGCCCGCCACCAGATAGGGGCCGCTGCCCACCGGCGGCTTCAGCGTCGAATCGCCGAAGCGGACGCGGTCGATGGCGTGTTTCGGCAGCACCGGCATGGAGGAGGCGATCAGCAGCGGAAATTCGCGGTCGGACTTTTCGTTGAAGGTGAAGCGCACCGAGCGCTCGCCGGTCTTCTCGATCTTTTCGATCCGGCTCCTGCGAGCGCTGTAGGGCGGGCGGCCCTTCTCGGTCAGGATGTCGTAGGTGAAGAGCACGTCGTCCACCGTCACCGGCTGGCCGTCCGACCATTTTGCGCGCGGGTTGAGCGTGAACTCTACCCATTTGCGGTCGGGGTCGATGGCGACCTTCTCGGCCAGCAGCGGATAAAGCGTGAAGGGCTCGTCGCGCGAGCGCAGCATCAGCGTCTCGTAGAGCAGGTTGCCGAGGTCCATGTCGCCGAACAGGCCGCGCGCCGTGGTGCGCATGCTCTTGAGCACGAAGGGATTGAGGCTGTCGAAGGTTCCCACCACGCCGAAGGTCAGCGCGCCGCCCTTGGGCGCGTCGGGATCGGCGTAGGGGAAATGCGTGAAGTCGGGCGGCAGCGCCACGTCGCCATGCATGGACAGCGCGTAATCGGGCGATTCGCCCGCCGGGGCCGCCATGGGCGCAAGGGCGGCGCAGCCGAGCGCGAGAAGAAAAGCGAGACTGCGGAAAAAGCCTGTCGATCCGTTCAATGTCGTGCGTCCGTTGTCGATGGCCGCGGCTTTCGGGGCCGGAATGTCCGATTCGCGCGGCGGAACCAGCATGAGCGTACAATATGTGCGCATCGAGAGCGTGACCCGCATGCGACAGTGCCGGTTAAAATAAAAAATTCGGCGGATTCCAGCGCCGCCGGAGGGAAAGCCATCTGGATTCGCATGTGCAGGCGTTGTAACACCGCCCCGAACGGGATGAAAATCCCAAAAGTCACGGTGTCGCCGCATTTGGAAATCAGTGACGGTCTATTCGCTGACTTACGCCGGAAATCGGGAATTACGGATCAGAGCGTTGAAAGGAACCTGTTGATCATGTCCAGAACCAAGACTATCGCCGCCGCGTCCGCCTTCGCCGGCGCGGTCGCCCTGCTTGCCTCCGCGACGATGCCTGCATCCGCACAGCAGCCGCCGCAGGGCTGGTTCAAGGTTTGCTCGAAGCAGGAAGACAACGACATCTGCAACACGCAGAACATCGTCACCGCGGATTCGGGCCAGCTGCTCACCGCCGTCAACCTCATCGAGATCAAGGGCAAGATCAATCGCAAGATCTTCCAGGTCACCGTGCCGATCGGCCGTCTGATCCCCGCCGGCGTCGGCCTGCAGATCGACAACAACAAGCCGGTCAAGCTCGAATACGGCATCTGCTTCCCCGACCGCTGCATCGCCGAGGCCCCGCTGACGGACGACCTGGTCAAGTCGCTGCAGAAGGGCACCAAGATCACGCTGATCTCGGTCAACTACCAGAACAAGCCCAATCCGATCCCGGTGGCGCTGAGCGGCTTCACGCAGGCCCTGACCGGCCCGGCGCTCAAGCAGTCGGACCTGGAAGCCCGCCAGAAGGAGCTTCAGGACGCCGTCCAGAAGCGCCAGAAGGAATTCGAGGCCAAGATGAAGGCCGAGCAGGACAAGGCCAAGGGCGCCGCGCCGGCCCCGGCCGCTCCGGCCGCCAACTAATCGGAAGGCGGCTTCGGCCGCCGACCACCGGACGAAAGAAAAGGGGCGCTTCGAGCGCCCCTTTTCAGTTGGAATGTTCGGATTTGACGCGGTAGCTGCCGTCGGGCAGGGCGTCGAAGATCTCCGCCACGCTCGGATGGCGCAGCGGCTCGCCGCTCATGTCGGGCACGAGGTTCTGCTCGGAAACATAGGCCACATATTCGGTTTCCGCGTTTTCGGCCAGCAGGTGATAGAAGGGCTGGTCGCGGCGCGGGCGCATGTCCTCGGGGATGTTCTCGTACCACTCCTCGGTGTTGGCGAATTCCGGGTCGACGTCGAAGATGATGCCCCGGAAGGCTGCGGTGCGGTGCCGCACCACCTGTCCGATGGGGTATTTGGCGTGTTTGATCTCGGTCATGCTCATGCGTCATATGTAGCGCAAGCGCCCGCGAATGGAAGCGGGCGCGCGGTTTAGTCACGCGCGCGGGCCGGGCCGGAGCGGGCTTGGCCGGACTTGGGCGGCCGCGGCAGGAAATGGGCGAAGCCGGAGCCGGGCCGCAGCCCCTCGCGCATGAAGAAGGCGCGCAGCGGCGCGAAGGCGCGCAGCATTTCGAGCCCGGCGTTGCGCGCGATCTGCGCCGGCAGCATGGGCGACAGCAGCGAGCGGTTGAGCGCGTCGACCGAGCCGGTGCGCGCCAATATGTCGGGCCGCCGCGCGCGGTCATAGGCGCGGATGACGCGGTCGGAGCCGGGATCGGCGGGGTCTTTCCCGATCGCCATGAGCAGGGTCTCGACGTCGCGCGTCCCGAGGTTCAGCCCCTGCGCGCCGATGGGCGGAAACACATGCGCCGCCTCGCCGATCAAGATGGTGCGCCGGGCGGCGAAGGCGTGCGGCGCGAGGCCGGACAGCGGCCAGGCCTGCGGCGTCGTCTCCAGCGTCACCGCGCCGAGCATGGACTGCATGCGGTCCTCGACGCGGGCGGCGAGCGCCTTGTCGTCGAGCGCAAGCAGGGCCTCGGCGTGGGCGGGGCTGACCACCCAGACCAGGCTCGACCGCCGGCCCTTGAGCGGCACCTGCGTGAAGGGGCCCTCCTCGGTGTGGAACTCGGTCGAGATGTCGTGATGCGGCAGGCTATGCGCGAAGGCCAGCACCACCGCCGTCTGCGGATAGGACCAGCGCCGCGCCGCGATCCCCGCCGCCTCGCGCGCCAGCGAGTTGCGCCCGTCGGCGGCGACCACCAGCCGCGCATGCAGCACGTCGCCGCCGGAAAGCGTGGCGGTGACGTGGTCGCTATTGTGGCGATATTCGATGACCGGCTTTTCGACGCGGCGGATGGCGGCCTGCGCGGCCACCGCCTCGGCCAGCTTGCGGTTGAGGACGGCGTTGGGAATGTTGTAGCCGAAGGCCTCCTCGTCGATCTCGACGGCGCGGAAGGTCACGGCGGGGCTGCGGATCAGCCGGCGCGTGGCGTCGACGATGCGCATGGAGGCGAGCGGCGCGGCCTCGGGCGCCACGTCGGCCCAGACGCCGATATCGTCCAGGAAGCGGATCGCCGGCATCATCAGCGCGGTGGTGCGGCGGTCGTCGGCCGCCGTCTCCGGCCCGGCCAGCACGCTCGGCGTTCCCTTCGCGGCCAGCGCCAGCGCCGCCATCATGCCCGCCGGACCGCCGCCGCTGACCAGCACGCCGTCGAGCGGCTTGTTCATATCCACGTCACGCATTGGCCTGATCCTCGCCGGGAAAGGTCCCGATTCCGCCGCATCGATTTACCGCGACAGTTAAACCGAATTGCGGCCGAAGGCCAATCTTCCGTGGACTGAGAGGCGATTTCTCGCATGACTTGCTTGCTCTTTTAAGCATATTCAGGAAAAGCTGAAGCGAGCCCGCGCGCGTCCGGCGCGGCGACAGACGGATTGGCGAACGGCGTGAAAAGCAGACTGACCGGAAAACTCAAGGCCAAGAAAGTGACGGCCCCGCAGGCCAAGGCGTTCTCGGTGCATCTGCTGACGGCGTCCGGCTCGTTTCTGGCGTTTTTGTCGGTCGTGGCGGCCAGCGACGGGCGCTACACCGCAATGTGGTGGTGGCTGGGGCTGGCCCTGTTCGTCGACGGCGTCGACGGACCGATGGCGCGCAAGCTCGAAGTCAAATATGTGCTGCCCAACTGGTCGGGCGAGCTGCTCGACAACATCATCGACTACGTCACCTATGTGCTGATCCCCGCCTTCGCCCTCTACCAGAGCGGCTTCATGGGCACCTATCTCTCCTTCATTTCCGGCGCGATCATCGTGGTGTCGAGCGCGATCTATTACGCCGACACCGGCATGAAGACGAAGGAGAACTTCTTCAAGGGCTTCCCGGTGGTGTGGAACATGGTGGTCTTCACCCTGTTCATCGTCCGGCCGGGCGAATGGGTGGCCTTCGGCACGGTGGTCGTCTCGGCGATCCTGTCCTTCCTGCCGATCCATTTCCTGCATCCGGTGCGGGTGGTGCGGCTGCGGCCGCTGAACCTCACCGTGTTCCTGCTCTGGTGCGCGCTGGGCGTGACGGCGCTCTATTACACGCTCGACGCGCCGCTCTGGGTGCGGGTCGGCATCTCGGTCACGGGATTGTATATTTACTGCATCGGCGCGGTGATGCAGCTTTTCCCGAAGCTCGGCCGCACGGCGGCGGTGGCTGCGGCCGAAAGCGCCCCGCCGCCCGCGCGCGGCAGGAAGAAGAGCGGAGAAGCAAAATGATCGACGCCATTCGCGTTTACGAGACCGGCGGCCCGGAAGTCCTGAAGTTCGAGAAGGTCTTGGTCGGCGAGCCGGGTCCGGGCGAGGCGCGCGTGCGCCACGAGGCGGTGGGCCTTAATTTCATCGACGTCTATTTCCGCACCGGCCTCTATAAGGCGGCGCAGCTGCCCTTCACGCCCGGCAACGAGGGCGCGGGCGTGGTGGTTTCGGTCGGCGCCGGCGTCGGCCATGTCCGCCCCGGCGACCGCGTCGCCTATGTGACGACGCCCGGCTCCTACGCCCAGGAGCGCGTGCTTTCCGCCGAACGGCTGGTCAAGGTTCCGGCCGGCGTCGATCTCAAAACGGCGGCGGCGATGATGCTCAAGGGCATGACGGCGCAATATCTCTTGCGCCGCACCTTCCGGGTCGAGCGCGGCCATACGATCCTGTTCCACGCCGCCGCCGGCGGCGTCGGGCTGATCGCTGGCCAATGGGCCAAGCACCTCGGCGCGACGGTGATCGGCGCCGCCGGCTCGGAAGAGAAGATCGCGCTCGCCAAGGCGCACGGCTATGACCATGTCGTCAATTACCGCACCGAGAATTTCGTCGAGCGGGTGCGCGAACTGACCGGCGGCGAGGGCGTCGACGCGGTCTACGATTCCGTCGGCCGCGACACCTATATGGGCTCGCTCGACGTGCTGAAGCCGCTCAGCATGTTCGCCTGCTTCGGCCAGTCCTCCGGCTCGATCCCGCCCTTCGACCTCGGCCTTCTGGCGCAGAAGGGCTCGCTCTTCGCCACGCGGCCGACGCTGTTCAACTATGTCGCCAAGCGCGCCGACCTGGAGAAGACCGCCGCCGAGCTGTTCGAGGTGGTGGAGAGCGGCGCAGTGAAGATCGAGATCAACCAGACCTATGCGCTGAAGGACGCCCGCAAGGCGCATGAGGACCTGGAGGGACGGCGCACCACGGGCGCCAGCATCCTCATCCCGTGATAACACAATGAAAAGGGCGCTTTGAGCGCCCTTTTTCATATTTCGATTTATGCGCGGCTCAGACCGCGACGCCGTGCAGGTCGTAGGCGTCGCTGGCTTCGATCTTGACCGTGACGATGTCGCCGGCGCGCAAGGGCCGGCGCGACTGGATATGCACCGCGCCGTCGATCTCCGGCGCGTCGTAGCGGGTGCGGCCCTTGCCGGTCATGCCGTGGGCCTCGTCGATGATGACGGGCAGGCGCTTGCCGACCTTCTTCTTGAGAAGATTGGTGGAAATCTGCTGCTGCTTGGCCATGAAGCGGCGCCAGCGGGCTTCCTTGACCTCTTCCGGCACCGGGTCGAGGCCGAGATCGTTGGCCTTCGCGCCCTTGACCGCCTCGTATTTGAAGCAGCCGGCGCGCTCGATCCTGGCTTCGTCCAGCCAGTCGAGCAGGATCTGGAAATCCTCCTCCGTCTCGCCCGGATAGCCGACGATGAATGTGGAGCGCACGGCGAGGTCGGGACAGGTCTCGCGCCAGGCCTGGATGCGGCGCGAGGTCTTTTCCTGATGCGCCGGGCGGCGCATGTTCCTGAGCACCGCCGGCGAGGCGTGCTGGAAGGGGATGTCGAGATAGGGCAGGATCTTGCCTTCCGCCATCAGCGGAATGACCTCGTCCACATGCGGGTAGGGGTAGACGTAATGCATGCGCACCCAGACGCCCATCTCGCCCAATTCGCGCGACAGGTCGAGGAACTTGGTGCGCACCGCGCGGTCCCGCCACATCGCCTCCTGATACTTGATGTCGAGGCCGTAGGCGCTGGTGTCCTGCGAGATGACCAGGATTTCCTTGACGCCTGCCTTGACCAGCTTTTCCGCCTCGCGCAGCACCTGGTCGATCGGCCGCGAGACGAGGTCGCCGCGCAAGGCCGGGATGATGCAGAAGGAGCAGCGGTTGGAGCAGCCCTCGGAGATTTTCAGATAGGCGTAATGGCGCGGGGTTAGCTTCACTCCCTGCGGCGGCACGAGGTCGACGAAGGGATCGTGCGCCGGCGGCGCCGCCTCATGCACGGCGCTCATCACGCTTTCATAGGCCTGCGGGCCGGTGATGGCGAGCACGTTGGGATGGCGCTCGCGGATCACCTCCGGCTCGGCGCCCAGGCAGCCGGTGACGATCACCTTGCCGTTCTCGTTGAGCGCGAGGCCGATCGCCTCCAGCGACTCGTCGCGGGCGGAATCGAGGAAGCCGCAGGTGTTGACGATGACGAGGTCGGCCCCGTCATGCTTGCGCGAGATTTCGTAACCCTCGGAGCGGAGGCTGGTGATGATGCGTTCGGAATCGACCAGCGCCTTCGGGCAGCCGAGTGAAACGAAACTGACGCGCGGTGCGCTCATGGGGAGAAACCTTGGAATTGTCGGAAATTGCGCGCGCTTTACCACGGCGGCGGCGAAAAGGCAAAGCCCTCCGCCGCAACGAAAAAGCCGGGGCCGCGCGAACGGCCCCGGCTCGGATTGGATGGGGAAAGCTTACTCGGCTTCGTCGGCCGGCGAGGCGTTGAGCTGGCCGTAGCGTTCCTCGCCGATCTTGGCGAGCAGGTCGAGCTGGGTTTCGAGGAAGTCGATATGGCCTTCCTCGTCGGCCAGAAGCTCGTCGAAAAGCTGCTTGGAGACGTAGTCGCCGAGCTGGTCGCAGATTTCGCGCGACTTCTTGTAGGAGGTGCGGGCGTCGTATTCGCCGGCGAGGTCGGCCTCCAGCACTTCCTTGACGTTCTGTCCGATGCGCAGCGGGGCGACCGATTGCAGGTTGGGATGGCCTTCGAGGAAGATGATGCGCTCGATCAGCTTGTCGGCGTGCTGCATTTCCTCGATGGATTCGGCGCGCTCCTTCTTGGCGAGCCGCTTGAAACCCCAATCGTCCAGCAGACGATAATGCAGCCAGTACTGATTGACGGCGCCGAGCTCGAGGAACAGAGCCTCGTTAAGCCGCTCGATGACCTTTGGTTCGCCTTTCATTCCATGAACTCCCGAATTTGTCTCGCAGGGAACGCACGCGATCCATGAACTGAATCACGTTTTCGTCCATATGGTTACGACGAAGATGGTACTCTTCGGTCACCCTTATGATCGTTTCCACGACGTTTGGGAAGCAGCCGCAGCAGCGGCCTTTCTTGTTCATGGCGTTGTAGACGGTGCCGGGCACGATAAGGCGCCAGCAATCTTCGTCGAGCAACTCGACGACGACCTCCTCGATGTCTTTTTCGGTAATAAAATTGCAGCTGCACACCAGCATCAGAAGCCGCCCTTCATGCAGGAATAGCCCTGACGAGGGGCGGAAAGCGGGATGAAACCTGTCTTGATGGAGATGTTCGGGGCTCCGGCTCGGGAAAGACCGGCGGAATGCTTCTGCAAGACTTGCGCGCTCGCGCGCGGACGAACTGAACCAGACACGGTTCCTCCAATTGCAAGGGTTAAAGGCCCGAACATCAAAGGTTTCACTTGAAGACAAGACGGAAAACCCGCCCGCTTTGGTCAACTTATGGCCGCGGGCGGGTCGTCCTGTCAAATTGTCTGTTTTTGAAATATTCTAAAAATCAATTGGTTAGAGCAATTCTAAAGATGACTTAAATGCCCATGTTCAAACGGAAATCCGCTTTGCGGGGCGGGATGCGGGCGGCCCGCGCCGCCCATATTCGTCGTTGCGTCATTTCGCCGCAGGCTTGTGGAGAAAGCCTGCGGCGAGGGCTCAGGCGCCGAGGACGGCGCTGAAACCCTCGAATTGCGGCGGCCCCAGATAGAGGGGCTTGTTGTCGCCGGCGTTGCGGTGCGCGGCGCGGAACTGCTCCGACTTGGTCCAGGCGAGGAAATCCTCGCGGCTGCGCCAGACAGTGTGCGAGGCGTAGAGCGTATAGCCCTCGTCCTCGTGGGTGTCGCCGCGCAGCAGGTGGAAGCTCTCGAAGCCCGCGAGCTCGGAGAGGCGCGAATCGCGGCCCTTCCAGACGGCTTCGAAATCCGCTTCGCCGCCGATGCGGACCTTGAAACGATTCATGGCGATGAACATGGCTGATCCTTTCTTCGGATTGGCTTACCGGGCGGACGGGGCCGAGGCCCGCATCCGCCCGGCCGGGGGTCAGAACTTCTGCGTCAGCGAGACCTTGAAATAGCGGCCCGCCTGCGAATAAAGCTCGGTCAGGTCGGCGGTCGCGACGTTGCTCACCGCCAGCGCGTCATAATATTCCTTGTCGAACAGGTTGTAGACGCCGGCCTGCAGGCGCATGCCCTTGGCCTGCTTCGGCTCCCACCAGCCCGTCAGGTTGACGACGCCGTAGCCGGGGATGCGGCGGGTGTCGGTGGCGCCGCTGATGCTCGTGACCTGGTTGAGGTGCGAGGCTGCGACCATGCTGGCGTCGACGCCCCAGAAGTCGGTGTTGTAGCCGACGCCGAACACGCTCTTGAACGGCTGGGCCGAGGACAGGTCGATGTCGTCGTCCTCGTTGATGGCGCGCGAATAGCTGAGCGAGCCGTGCACGTCGAAGCCGCTGTCGAAGGTGTGATGGGCCTCGACCTCCACGCCGACGATGCGGGCGCGGTTGAGGTTGCGATAGGTGGTGACGCCGTAGGGATAGATGTCCGAGGGCAGGGTCACCGTATCGATGAAGTTACGGTACTGGTTGGCGAAGAAGGTGAGCTTGCCGCCCGACAGCTTGTCGCCGTAACGCGCGCCGATGTCGACGCCATAGCCGGTTTCCGGCTTCAGGTCGGGATTGCCGACGCTGGCGTAATA
This sequence comes from Hyphomicrobiales bacterium, assembly GCA_900465915.1. Lineage (GTDB taxonomy): Bacteria > Pseudomonadota > Alphaproteobacteria > Rhizobiales > Rhizobiaceae > Brucella. The sequence goes on along the minus strand of UBKJ01000009.1, from coordinate 8,111 downwards.
GGTCGAGGCGTAGTTGAGGTAGAGCTGGTCGACGCTCGGCGCCTTGTAGGTGGTCGAGAGCTGGGTGAACAGCTCGAGGTCGGGCGCCGCCTGCCAGGAGAAGCGGACCTTGGGCGAGAAGCGGCTGCCGGAGGTGGAGCTGGGCAGGCCGTCGAAGCCGGAATTCTCGGCGTAGCCGTCCGTCAGCTTGGGATCGTAATGGAACCAGTCGAAGCGCAGGCCGGGCGTGATCGAGAAGGGCGAGTCGCCAATCGAGATCTTGTCCTCGGCGAAGAGGCCGAGGCGATAAGCGTCGATCTCCGGCGTGTCGGACTGGTTGATGTGCAGGAAGGGGCAGACGCCCATCTGCTCGGGGAAGGTGGCGGTGCCGCGGGTGCAGTTGTCCTCGCCGGACATGTATTGCTTGGTGCGGCTGAGGCTGAAGTCGCCGCCCACGGTCAGCGAATGGGCCAGCGTCCCGGTGATGAAGTCGAGATTGGCGTAGCCGGTGGTCCCGTAGCGCTCCTCGCTCATATTGTAGTTGCGGGTGAAGGGCCCTTTGAGGCTGGAGATGCGGATGGCGTCGAGGTCGAAATCGCGCTCCGACTTCTGCCAGTAGAGGGTGGCGAAGGCGTTGTCGACCAGCCCGTCCTTGCTCGGCGACTGGTAGCGATAGTCGAGCGATATGCGGTCGCGCCGGCTTTCGGTCGTGTCGCGATAGTTCTTGTTGTCGTAGGTCGTGCCCCGATAGGAATCGACGTCGGTGTCCGCCTTGTAGCGGAAATGCTCGGCGGTCAGGCCGATCGTGTGGCCGCCCTCCAGCGCCTGGCGGACTTTGAACAGCAGGTTGCCCTGGTTGTAGTCCTTCGGGTCGGCTTCCGTGCGCGTCGCGCCGTAGCCGCCGACGTCGCCGGTGTTCTGGATCTCGTGGCCGCGCTTGTAGGAGCCCTGGAACAGCACCGACGTGTTGTCGACCCGCTTGGCCGCCGCAGCCGAGCCGATGAAGGACTGGTCGCGGCCGTCGTAGGTGAGCTTGGTGATGCCGCCGAAAGTGTCGCCTTCCTTGATCAGGTCCTCGGGCTCGAGCGTGCGCAGGACGATCGCGCCGCCCATCGCGCCGCCGCCGAGCCGGCTGGCGTCGGCGCCGTAGAGCACGTCGAAGGTGGAGAGCGAGGAGAAGTCGTAAGAGTCGACGCCGCCGTTGACGTCGCCGCGCGCCTCGGCGTCGAAATAGTTCACGGGGATGCCGTCGATGGTCGTCAGCACGCGGTCGCCTTCGAGGCCGCGGATGTTGACGCCGTTCTGGTCGTTGAAGGCCACGCCCGGCTCGGTGGTGTTGCCGAGATCGGTGAGCGAATCGATGTCCTTCTTGCGGATGTCGTCGGCGGTGGTCGTGCTGGCCAGCGGCGTGTCGGTGACCGCGCCCTTCTCGACGGCGCCCTTCTTGCCGGCGTCGATGACGATCGGCTTCAGCGTGACGCCGTTCTTGTCGTCCTCGGTCTTCTTCTCCTGCGCCAAGGCCGGCTGCATCGCCGCCAGCAGGATCACGGCCAGCGCCGTGCCCGCCCAACGCGCCCGCGACGCCCCATTGTTCGCCCCATAAGTCACCCGCATGGTCTTTCCTTGCTCCTGCATGCCCGAACGCCGCCTGCCGCGCCGTCGCGGCGGTGCTTAACGATTTGTCGTTGGATCGCCGCTCCGTCGGCGACGGGGGCGTGGCTGGCTGGAGACTGGAGGGCTCTGGCTTGCGCTGGAAAAAAAGAGTTTTAAACTTGACTCGTTTAATCCACTAATGCAGTGATTAATAAACATGACCAACAGTGTCAACAAATCAATTGCACGCAATCGCGACGCCGCGAACCACGACGCCGAGGCGAGGATCATGAACAGGCGCATCCATATCGACATGCAGGTCAACCTGCCCCGCGAGCGGGCGGCGGAAGGCCCGGCCCCGGCGCGGCCGTCGCCCGTCACGCGCATGCAGCAACTGAAAACCTACGGCAGCGGCGAGCTTTTCATGGGCTCGCGCGAGGTCGGCATAGAGCATGGCGGGTCGCTCTATCGCCTCAAGATCACCCGCCAGGGCAAACTCATCCTGAACAAATAGGCGACTGACGAAATGACCATACAGACCAAGCCCGGACCGGACCGGATTCTCGCGGCCCGAGCCGAAAACCCCAAGGCGCGCGAGCGCGACTTCGCCGAATCGCTCGGCGTTTCGGAAGCCGATTTCGTCGCCGCCCATTGCGGCGCGGACGAAGCCGCGCCGATGCGCGCCCGCCGCGTGCGCGCCGACGTCGAGACGTTCCTGGCCCGCGCGCCGGCCCTGGGCGAGGTCATGGCGCTGACGCGCAACAACAGCGTGGTGCACGAGAAGATCGGCCTGTTCGAGAAGACCATGTTCGGCAAGCACGCCTCGCTGACGCTGGGCCAGATCGACCTGCGCATCTTCCCGCGCCACTGGACGCACGGCTTCGCGGTGGAGAAGCGCGACGGCGAGGAGCTGCGCCGCAGCCTGCAATTCTTCGACGCCGCCGGCGACGCGGCGTTCAAGCTGCATCTGCGCGCCGCCTCCGACGTGGCGGCCTATGACGCGCTGGTGGCCGAGCTTCTCTCCGACGACCAGTCGCGTTCGGTCGAGACCGCCGCGCCCGCGCCGGGCGTCGAGGCCGACCTTTCGACGCTCGACGCCGAGGCCTTCCGCCGCCGCTGGGAAGGGCTCACCGACGTGCACGAATTCTTCGGCCTTCTGCGCGAGTTCGGCGTCAGCCGCCGCCAGGCCATGCATCTGGCCGGCCGCGATTTCGCCTGGCGGGTGGACACCAGCGCCGTCGAGGCGATGATGAGCCATGTCGTGCAGGGCGCGATCCCCATCATGTGCTTCGTCGGCAGCCGCGGCTGCATCCAGATCCATACCGGCCTCATCCATGAGACCAAGATGATGGGCCCGTGGCTCAACGTGCTCGACCCGACCTTCCACATGCATCTGCGCACGGACCACATCGCCGACGTCTGGGTGGTGCGCAAGCCGACCAAGGACGGCCACGTCACCTCGATCGAGGCCTTCGACGCCGCCGGCGACCTGATCGTGCAGTTCTTCGGCGAGCGGCACGAGGGCGAGACGGAGCTGGCCGACTGGCGCATGATCGCGGAGAACCTGCCGCGCCTGCCGCAATCGGCCGCCGCCTGAGGACGCGCGCATGACCATGTCCCCGTTCCGTCCGACGCGGCGCGCTCTGCTCGCCGCGGCCGCCCTGCTGTCCATCGTCGGCGCGTCCCCCGCGCCGGCCGACACGGTCGAACGCTTTCCCGACGCCTCGCGCATCGTCTCCGTCGGCGGCGCCTTGACCGAGATCGTCTATGCGCTGGGCGGCGAGAAGGCGCTCGTCGCCCGCGACACCACCAGCACCTATCCTGAACAGGCCAAGGCGCTGCCCGACGTCGGCTATATGCGCCAGCTCGCGCCGGAAGGCATGCTGTCGGTCAACCCGACCGGCATCCTCCTGGTCGAGGGCAGCGGGCCGCAGGACACGCTCGACGTGCTGAAGAAGGCCTCGGTGCCCATGGTGATCGTGCCCGACAGCCATGACGCGGCGAGCGTGATCGCCAAAATCGAGATCGTCGGCAAGGCGCTCGGCCTCGAGGACCGCGCGCATGAATTGGCGGCGAAGGTGAAGGTCGATCTCGACGCGGCCGAAAAGCTGGCGGCGGGCCACGAGCCGCGCAAGCGCGTGCTGTTCGTGCTGTCGGCCCCCGGCGGCCGCATCATGGCGTCGGGGACGGGGACGGCTGCGGACGGGGCGATCCGGCTCGCCGGCGGCGTCAACGCCGTCAGCGGCTTCTCCGGCTACAAGCAGCTTTCCGACGAGGCGGTGGAGCAGGCCGCGCCCGACATGATCCTGATGATGCAGACCGGCGCGGGCGGCGTGACGCCCGAGGCGATCCTGAAGAACCCGGTCATGGCCGCCACCCCCGCCGGAAAGGCGAAGAACATCGTCTCGATGGACGCGCTCTACCTGCTCGGCTTCGGCCCGCGCGAGGGCGCCGCCGTGCGCGAACTGTCGCAGAAGCTCTATGGCGCGGCGCAATGAGGACCACCGGAAGGACCGCCGGAAAATGACCATCCAGACCGGCGCGGCTGAGCGCGCGCGCTTCGCCGCGCGGCCTCGCGCCGAGGGCGACCGCTCGGGGCGCGCGCGCCTCGTCCTTTTGCTGCTCGTGATCGGCCTCGCCGCCGCCGCGCTCTTCAGCCTCACCGCTGGCGCGTCGGACGCCTCGGCCCTGGCGCTGCTGCGCGGCGTCCTTTCGGGCGAGAGCGTCGAGGCGCTGCGCCGCGACCATCTCATCGTCATGGAGATCCGCCTGCCGCGCATCGCGCTCGGCTGCCTGGTCGGCGCGGGGCTGGCCGTCTCCGGCGCAGTGATGCAGGGCCTGTTCCGCAACCCGCTGGCCGATCCGGGGCTGGTCGGCGTCTCCGCCGGCGCGAGCCTCGGGGCCGTGTCGGTCATCGTGCTGGGCGGCACGGTGCTGGCGCCCGTCGTGGCGCTGCCGGGCATCTACGCCCTGCCGCTGGCGGCCTTTCTCGGCGGCTCCGTCTCCACCTTGCTGCTCTATCGCGTGGCGACAAGGCGCGGGCGCACCTCCGTCGCCACCATGCTTCTGGCCGGCATCGCGCTTTCCGCCCTGACCGGGGCCGCCACCAGCGCGCTGATCGTCATGGCCGACGAGCGGCAATTGCGCGACATCACCTTCTGGGGCCTCGGCTCGCTGGCCGGCGCGACCTGGACCAAGGTCGCCTCCGCCGGGCCGGTCATCGCGCTGGTGCTGTTCGCCGCGCCGCTGCTGGCGCGCGGCCTCAACGCGCTGGCGCTGGGCGAGGCGGCGGCGGGGCATCTCGGCGTGCACGTGCAGAAGATCAAGGCCGTGGCCATCCTCACCGTCGCGGCCGCGACCGGCGCGACGGTGGCCGTGGCGGGCGGCATCGGCTTCATAGGCATCGTGGTGCCGCATATGCTGCGGCTCGGCGTCGGGCCGGACCACCGCTACCTGCTGCCGGCCTCCGCGCTTCTGGGCGCGATCATGCTGTTGCTCGCCGACGCGGTCAGCCGCACCGTGGCGGCTCCGGCGGAGCTTCCCATCGGCATCGTCACCGCCGCCTGCGGCGCGCCCTTCTTCCTGTGGATATTGCTGCGCCAGCGCGGCCTGCTCGACCTGTGAGGCCGTCATGATCGAAACCAGGGCGCTTTGCGTCAGCCTGTCCGGCAAGCCCATCCTGCACGGCGTCGACTTCACGGCCGAGGCCGGCGCGGTGACGGCTGTGGTCGGCCCCAACGGCTCCGGCAAGACCACGCTTCTGCGCGCGCTGTCCGGCGACGTCGCCTATACGGGCGAGGCCCTGCTCGACGGCCGCAGCTTCGCCGCTTTCCGCCTGTGGGAGATGGCGGCGCGCCGCGCGGTGCTGCCGCAGGCGAGCAGCCTGTCCTTTCCCTTCACCGTGCATGAGATCGTCCGCCTCGGCCTGACCGGCGGCTATAGCGGCGTTACGCCGGAGGAGGAGCGTTTCCTGCCCGAGCGCGCCCTGCAAAGGGTCGATCTCGGCGGCTTCGGCGGCAGGCTCTATCAGGAACTGTCGGGCGGCGAGCAGCAGCGCGTGCAGCTTGCGCGCGTCCTGTGCCAGGTCTGGACGCCGGTGGTGGACGGGGAGGCGCGCTACCTGCTTCTCGACGAGCCGATCTCCAGCCTCGACATCCGGCACCAGATCATGGTGATGCAGATCGCCCGCGATTTCGCCGCCGCCGGCGGCGGCGTGATCGCCATCCTGCACGACCTCAACCTGACGGCGATCTTCGCCGACCGCGTCGCGGTGATGCACCGGGGCAGGGTGGACGTGATCGCGCCGCCCGCCGAGGCGCTGACCGGCGAAAGGCTGGAGCGCATCTACGAATGCCCGCTGCGCGTGGGCGTGACGGCGGGAACGCCCTTCGTGCTGCCGCACATAGCGGCGTGAGGCGGCTCAGCCCGCCGCGCGCCGGCCTTCGTCTTCCTCGTCCAGCCCCAGCAGCGCGCGCACATTGGGCCGCGCCCGGACCATGTCGGCGATGCTGTATTTCATCAGCACGCCGAAGAAGGCGTGCAGCGCTTCGCGCAGGGCGGAGTTGAGCGCGCAACTGTCGATGAGCGGGCATTCCGAGGCGTCGTTCTCAAAGCATTCCGCCATGGCGAAATTCTCTTCGGTCACCCGCACCACGTCGAACAGCGAGATGTCCTTGGCCGGCCGGCCCAGCCGCACGCCGCCGTTGCGGCCGCGCACCGTCTCGACCAGGCCGTTCTCGACCAGCGGCTGGAGGATCTTGAACAGGAACAGCTCGGACACGCCATAGGCGCGCGCGATCTCGGGAATGCGGCTCAGCCGGTCGTCATTGACGGCGCAATACATCAGCATGCGAACGGCGTAATTGGTCTGGCGGGTAAGACGCATGGAATATCCTTTCAGCGCGTCACGGACGCGCGGACGCGACCTTTTCGCGCCAATTTAGAACCATTCTTAAAATATATGAAGCCTTATCTCATCTTTAAAGAAAAAATCTCCGGGCGAGGCGGATCAGGTGCAGACGTCGACCCATTCGGCGGCGACGAGCTCGGCCATCCGCTCGGGCGCGATGCGCACGGCCGAATTGGTCGCGCCCGCAGCCGGCACCACCTCGTCGAAGGCGTTGAGCGACACGTCGCAATAGACCGGCAACGGCGCGGGCAGGCCGAAGGGGCAGACCCCGCCGACGGGATGGCTGGTCGCGGCCAGCACCGTTTCGGCGTCGAGCATCTTCGGCTTGGCCCCGAAGCGGTCCTTGAACTTGCGGTTGTCGATGCGCGCGTCGCCGCGCGTCACGACCAGGATGGTCCGCTCGCCGGCGGCGAAGGAGAGCGTCTTGGCGATCTGGCCCGGCTCGACGCCATGCGCCTCGGCGGCGAGCGCCACGGTGGCCGTGCTGGTGGGCAATTCGATGATTTCGATTTCCGGGGCCTTGCCGGCGAAGAAGGCTTTTACCGATTCCAGACTCATGACGCCTCGTTATTCCGACTTTTCCATTCAACTTTATGCCGCCCGGCGGCGGGCGGCAAGCCCCGCATATCACATCATCGCGAGCGCCCGCCGCCGCCTTATCGCGGCCATTTTCGGGTGACGAAAATCGCATGTTAAGGTTCGGTTAACCATGGGAGATATGAAATGGGCATCGGGAAGTTGATCGAGGAAGTGGCGGGCGCGGTGGCGGCGGAGAAGACGGCCGAAACCGTCGACCCCAACGCCGGCTTCGTCACCAAGGCGGCCGCGGCCGTGGCGGGTTTTGAAGGCGTCAACAAATTGACGCAGGTCCTGGAGGAAAAGGAGCAGGCCGCTCCCGACGACGCAAGCGACCCGAACGGATAGGCGCTCCGCCGCCGGGGCGCCCTTGATAAGCGCCTTCACAAGAATTCTCGAAAGCCCGGCCTGCCGGGCTTTCGGCTTTTCCAGGCTCGGCGGGTCAAGTTGACGCTGGGATAAAAGCTGCTAAGAAGTCACTCGTCTGGAAGGGTGGCCGAGCGGTTTAAGGCACCGGTCTTGAAAACCGGCGTAGGTGAGAGCCTACCGTGGGTTCGAATCCCACCCCTTCCGCCATCCCCGCCGATTGCCCTCTACAGCGCGATATCGTGAGAAACAGCGATGTCAGTTTCCGACTGCCAACCAGATGTTCGCTCTCCGCTTCGGGAATAACAGCTTCGAGCCCGGGGCGGACATTTCAGCGCCGCTCACGACTGTCCAAAAGCAGACTACCGCTAGCTGCGGTGAGTGGTAGCAGTCCTGGTTTGCGGCTAAGCTACAGGCATGGCTGAGAATCGAGACTACGACATCGCGCTATCATTCGCCGGCGAAGAACGTGAATACGTTGATCGCGTTGCCAACCTATTGAAGGAGCGCGGTGTGAGAGTGTTCTACGATCTCTTCGAAGAGGCGGACCTCTGGGGCAAAGATCTCTACGTGCACCTCTCGGAAGTCTATCACAAGCGCGCTCGCTTCACCGTGATGTTCATTTCCGAAGCTTACGCGAACAAGCTCTGGACTAACCACGAACGGAAATCTGAACCGCGCCGGGTTT
>UBKJ01000012.1:84250-186624 GCA_900465915.1 Hyphomicrobiales bacterium | reverse complement strand
CGGAGGCTGTTGTAACCCCATCGCAGATGGGGGTCCCGTTTGGACGCCGATCACCCCATTTGCGGGGTCCTTATTCCATGCCTAATCACAAAATGAACACGCCGGGAACTCGAGGTTCCCGGCGTGTTCGCTTCAACTTTGGAACGCCTCAACCACGCCATTCGATGAAGCGGAAGACGGTTCGGACGAAACCGGTTAGGTCGACCAAAATGCTATCGTCGGCTTCGATGAAGGCGATATCGCCCTTCTTCAAACGGGCGCGAGTCTTGTCGAGGGACTCCACGCCGAAAACGACCTCGCTATACATCGCGCCGCCATTTTCAGGCAGTTCAATTGGACGTTGCGTCCACGAATAATGATCCGGCTTGTGAATTTCGAGCCGCGTCCCACCGCCAAGTTGCAGACCTCCATCGGGAAGATAGCTGCTTTCATCGAGGCTGAGCAGTTTGGCGAAACCTGCGCGCAAGGCTTCAGGATCGTTCGAAACCATACCCGCGGCTGCGAGCACGACGGTTCCGTTCTCATGTTCCAGCAGATCCGGTTGCCAGGTCACGTTGGGCGTCAGATGCTGACCGCCGATCAGCTGCAAATCCATGATGGACTTGCCCGGATAGCGGAACAGATAGAATTTGCATTCCTGTAGCGCGCCATTCTCGCGGACGAACTTGCGGCCTACATGGCTCGGCGACGCTCCCGGCTCGCCCATCGCTTCCAGCGCCGCGCAGGTGGCGTCCGCATCCGGCACGCCAATGGTGACCTTGGCCATGTGGCTTCCGATCTCCGCCAGACGCTCGGGATAGCGGGACGGCGACGGACGATCGGACTCCTCGATGCCGATCATCTCGAAATAACCGCTAACCTTGAAATTGATCGTGCGCGAGCCGGTTCCATGCTGCACATCGCCATGATCGGCGAGCGGCCCATGCTGGCGTCCCAAAGGGTGCAATTTGAAGCCCATGCGCTCGAACAGCGCCCAAACGGCGTGCTTGTCGCGCTGTTCAACGATAACGGCGCAATTATCCAGCGCGCAAGTGCTGAGGGTGTCGGTCATCCGGTTCTCCTTTGTCGTTATCAGTGGCTGGATCAACATGGCGCGCCACGGCGCTCGTCCAGAATGGTGTTGGCGCAGATATAGCCCCAGGTCAGGTTCGGTCCGAGAGTCGTTCCCGCGCCCACGGCCCGCGTGCCGATCGGGTTGGCCATGGCCAGCCCCGCAGCGTAAAGTCCAGGAATAACGGTTCCGTCGTCACGCAGGACCTGGCCGTGCGGATTGGTGCGCGCTCCGCCCTTGGTGCCGAGAATCGAGCGATTGAAGGACATGGCGTAGAACGGCCCTTTATCAATACGACCGAGCGGATTGGCGGCCCCGTGCGACTTGTAGCCCTCAAAAGCGCTGCGGCCCCGCTGGAAATCTTCATCCAGGCCACGATCGCTCATGGCGTTGAAGCGCTCCACCGATTTGACCAGTTCGGCTTCCGGCACGTCGATCAGCCGCGCCAGTTCTGCAATCGTGCGCGCCTTGCGGATCCAGCCCGGTTGCTTGCGCGCGTACCAGCGAAACGGCAGCGAGCTTTTGTAAAAGCGGACGTCGCCTATCAGCCAGACCGGCGCATGCAGAAGCTCGCCTGTGCCGGCGTCACGCCCATTCATCACTTCGCCGATGTTGAAATTGGTTTCGCTCACGAACCGCCTGCCTCGACCGTCGACGATCATGCTGTGCTGTTCAGTTTGGAACGTCATGGGCAGACCATGCGGCTTGCCTTCATAGATCGTCGGCAAGCAGGGAAAAATATTCGCCTGATCCATCCGGTCCAGCCGCGCGCCTATCTCGGCCGCCATCTTCTGACCGTCGCCCTCATTGGCGCGGGGGCTGCCGAGGCGGTCGACGACACCGCCGAAATAGCGCTGACGCAGTTCCTCGTCCCATTCGAAACCGCCGGTGGCGATCACGACGCCGCCGCGCGCGTGAATTTCACGCAACTGGCCATCCGTTTGAACCCGCGCGCCAACGACGCGGCCGGCATCGTCGACGATCAGCGAACGCGCCCGCGCCTCCAGCAGAAATTCGCAGCCACGATCCTGACAACCGCGGATGAGACCTCCCATCAGCGCCGAGCCCTGCCCACGCCGATTGGTCAGAAACCGATAGAGGAGACGCGGCCAGCGGCGCAGAAAAAAGCGGATCGGATGGTGATAGGGATCGTAATCGACCTGTTCGCCATAGGTGATCCAGTGCGGAACGGTGGAACGGCGCAGGCGCGGCTCCAGCGGGCCAAGCAGATTGCGGCTGAGGGCGCGCGGAGACACCATGCGCCCTGTTTTCTTGCCGCCCGGCAATTCCGCCATGGCGTCGGGTTCGTCGATATGATCGAAAACGAGCGGCGTATTCGCTTCGATGAAAGCGAGCGCATCGGGCGCGCGGTTGGTGAAGGCTTCCCAGAGAGCGTCCTCTTCCTCCCGCCAGCCTTCCGGCGAAGCAGCCCGGAGATATTCGAGCGCCTCCTGCGGACTGTCGGCTAGACCACGCGCACGCGCGACGTGATTAGCGGGAATCCAGATGCCCGCGCCCGACATCGCGCTCGTGCCGCCGAGGAAAGCCGTCTTCTCGACCACCAACACTTTTAGGCCGCCATCCAGCGCGCGTAGCGCCGCCGACATCCCCGCCGATCCTGAACCTATGACAAGAACGTCGACTACCTGCACCATTCCCAACACCAAAAATATCTCAATTCATACGCGATGGCCGCGCTTACGATCATTGCCCGCCGGATGCCGCCTCAAGGAAAGGAGCCACGATCGGCCGCGTTTCGGCGGATATGGTCACGGGCACGACCTCGAACTCCACCAGTCCGCTGAGCCCGGAGAGAACCCACTGCTGGAACAGTTTCAGATCGTCGCATTCCATGATTTGAAAACAGCGGCCGAAGCCCGCCTCCATCCAGCTTCCATGCACTTTCAATCCCTCGGGAAGCACGGCCGGTTTCTCGCGCAGACGGCGATACAATTGCAGTCCGTCCCCGTCCTTGATCCGTTCGATAACCATAAAAAGCATAGATTTATTCCCCTCGCCTCATGAACGGCGTCAACTGCATGGAACGAAACGATACCGACGCCCACACAGCACTGTCAACAGTAAAAAATTTTTATGTGTATTCACTTTTTTATCGACAGGCCTCCCGGCCCGTTATAGGCTCTGCTCAATCCTGGCGACGATAACGAATAAGGGGAAAATGTTATGTTTCATGCCAAGCTGAGAAATTTGTGCCTCGTCTCAAGCATTCTTCTTTCGACGGTTTCGGGCGCTTACGCCACGGACCTCGAATCTTTGCGCGCCGCCAATTCCGTGCGCATCGCGACGGCCGAAGGCATGCCGATGAGCGGCCTCGGAACCGACGGAAAGATCACCGGCTATTCGGGAGATTTGGTGCGGAAAGTCTTCGACGCGCTTGGCGTCAAGAATATCGAGCCGATCGTGCTCGATTATCAAGGCATGATTCCCGGCCTGCAGGCCGACCGCTGGGATATGGTGGCCGCAGGCCTCGACATGACGGCGGCGCGCTGCAAGGTCGTGCTCTATACGCACCCCGTCGTCATCAATCCGGAAGGTTTCGCCGTCAAGAAAGGCAATCCGAAGCATATTCACGGCCATGACGACTTCGTAAAGAATCCCAGCCTCATTCTGGCGGTTATCGCCGGCTCCTCACAGGCCTCTTATGCGCGCAACGTGCGCAAGGTGCCGCCCGCCCAAATCCTGGAAGTGCCGACCGAACGCGGGATCGTCGACGCTGTCATCGCGGGCCGCGCGGACGCCGGAGCGACGGGCCTTTCCGGCATCGAACTGATGACGGCCAACGACAACGACAGCAAAGTGGTCGAGCCTCTCAAGTTGGAGGATGTTCCTTCCTCGGCCGCCGGCTTTCTCTTCCGCAAGAAAGACAAAGCTTTACGCGACGCGTTCGACGCCGAGCTGGACAAGCTTCGCGCGAGCGGCGAATTGTCCAAACTGGCGGCCAAATGGGGCACGTCGAACGAGTTGGAGAAACTGAAGACGGTCCGCCGCGCAGACATCATGCCGGGCTGCGAGTAAGCCCTTGAATAGCCTCGCGCATTATATTCCCGGCCTTCTGCAAGGTCTGTGGACAACCATTCTCATCGGGACGATCAATATCGTCCTGATGATGTTGATCGGCCTCATACTGCTGGCGGGAATACGGTCGGGCATAGGCTGGCTGTCGCGTCTTACGCGAATCCTGACCGATCTGGTGCGTGCCAGCTCGGTGATCGTCATCCTGTTCTGGCTTTTTTACGCCCTTCCTTTGTTGCCGGGCGAGATCAGCTTGAGCGGGCCGACGGCCACGATATTGGCGATTTCAATCGGGGCGGGCGCTTTCGCGGCGGACATATTGCGTTCAGCGGCCAATTCCATCCCTAAGGGTCAGTTCGACGCCTGCGAGGCGCTGCGGCTTGGCTTCTGGCGGCGGGAATGCCGCATCGTCTTTCCGCAGATGCTCGGCATCGCCTTGCCGAGCCTAGCGACGTTAGCGGGTGAAATATTCAAATGGTCGGCCCTGGGCAGCCTCGTGGGCGTTCCAGACCTCATCTACTGGGGTGAAGCGGCGCGCACCAAGACGGGGCAGACCCTGCTCATTTATGGGGGGCTGCTGACCACCTATTATATTCTCACTCAGACGATTTTCTGGCTCTTTCGTCTCGCAGGCGTGAGGCCGCAGTCAGGCAGTTATATGACGAGCCTTTTCAAGAGGCGCGAGCAACCTGACGATCTTGGCTTGCCGTTCCGCAGATAGGTGTGAAATTGAGCGACAGCACTTGGCAATGGGACATCGTCTGGGAGGCGACGCCCCTTCTCATCAAAAGTTTGGCTCCGACCCTCGCCATCACCGCAGTGGGCATGGGTCTTGCGCTGGTGTTCGGAATCCTTCTTTCGGTTCTTGAGTTCTCGCGCAGTCGGATGCTCTCGAATGCGGCGCTCTTTTTCAAAAGCGTCGTCTGCAGCACCCCGCTGCTTCTTCATCTGTTTATCCTGTTCTATGCATTGCCGCCCTACGGCGTCCGGCTCAGCGCATTCGCGACGGGTAGCCTGACCTTTATGATCTATTACGGATCCTTCATGTCCAACTCCTTCAGCGCCGCGGTACGGTCGATCCCGATGCCCATCCTCGAAAGTTGCGCCGTGCTCGGCATGAGTCCGCGCCACGCATGGCGCAGCATCATCCTGCCGCTCGCTACGCGCGCAGCCATTCCGCCTTTCCTGAATTATTGCGTCATGTGTTTCAAGGAAACGGGCATCCTCGTTGTTCTCGGCCTGCCTATCCTTCTTGGACAAGCAGCCCAGTTCGGCAATTCTCAATTTCGCTACCTGGAAGTCTACACGCTGACAGCCTTGCTTTATCTGGCCTGCACGCTTCCTTTCCTTTTGCTTTTCCGCCGACTGGAGCAACGCCATGTCTTCGAATAACGCCGCCATTCCCATTCGCTTTGAAGACGTCTCGAAATCTTTCGGCGCTGTGACCATTCTGAAGGACTTCAATTTCACCCTGAAACCGTTCGAGAAAGTGTCTTTCATCGGCCCAAGCGGATCTGGAAAGACGACGGTGCTGCGCATGGCGATGGCGCTGGAAAAGGTGACGACGGGCCAGATTCATATTTTCGGCCAGCCCTATTGGCCCGCCAATCTTCCGGCCCGCTCGATACCTTCCCATCTGCGAGCGGTCCGTGCGCCAGTCGGCATGGTTTTCCAATCCTATAATCTGTTTCCGCATATGACGGTGCTTCAGAATATGATCGAAGCCCCGGTGGGCGTGCTTGGAATGAAGCGCGAGGAAGCCATCGTCGAGGCGCGCGCTTATCTTACGCGCGTAGGTCTCGCCCACAAGGAAGACGCTTATCCGCGCAACATGTCCGGCGGCCAGCAGCAGCGCGCCGCGATCGCCCGCGCTCTGATCATGAAACCGCGACTATTGCTTCTCGACGAAATCACCTCGGCGCTCGATCCCGAACTCGTTTCCGAAGTGCTGTCGGTGGTGCGAGACGTAGCGTCGAAAGGGGAAACGGCGCTCATGCTGGTGACCCATGAAATGCGGTTCGCGCGGGACGTGGCCGACCGGGTCTGCGTGATGGACCATGGGCGCATTGTCGAGGAAGGAACGCCAGCGCAAATTTTCGGCGACCCGCAAAACGAGCGCACGAAACGGTTCTTCAGCAGTCTGCGTGACGACTAAGGCGCAACAAATATGAGGTGGGCCCCGACTAATCGCTATTGGCCTCGGAATGAAGTGTGTGCAATAATGTTTTTCAACAACAGGCACAACCCGGCAGAGGATGAATGGCAGATAAAGCGTCGGATAAACTACGCAAGAAGACTACGACCAGCGATCCAAAAACGACGCGGCGCAGCGGCGATAATAGTGAATTCGCCTATAACGCGCTGCATAAGCTTCTTGTCGAATTTCAACTCAAGCCGGATTCCCGTCTCAACGAAGTTCAGCTCTCGCGCAGCCTAGGCATGTCCCGCACACCGGTGCGCGAGGCGCTGAATCGCCTCGCTTCGGAAGGCTTCGTTTCGGTCACGCCCAATCGTGGTTTTTTCGTTCGCAGCCTGAGCACGGAAGGCATGCTCGATCTTTACGAATTGCGCTGCATTCTCGAATGCGCGGCTTTCCGCCTGCTCTGCGAGCGAGCGGAGGACAGCGAGATTGAAAGGCTGGCCGCCTATTGGCAGAGCATTCAAAATGAATATCGCAATCATCCGCCCGATCTCATCCTGGCGGAAGATGAAGCGTTCCACCTTCTCATCGCTGAAATTTGCGGGAATATGGAGATCGTGGAGCGCCTGGAGGCGATCAACGCCCGAATTCGTTTCATTCGCCGCATCCAGATCGAACATCCCTCGCATAGCAAGGCGCAAGTCGACTTTCACACCATGATCGTCGAAGCAGCTTTGAAGCGGGACGCGGAAAGCGGCGTCAAGTTCCTGCGGGAGCATATCGAAATGACCGTCGCTTCGACGCAACAGGCGCTCAAGGACGCTCTGTTGCGGGTCTACACCTCCGATTCAGAAGCAAAGCCGCGGCGCCGGCGACAGACGACCGCCGCTTGAATGGCGATACCATGATAAAACGGTTCCGGCGCGCCGCCGGAACCGTTTTTGACGTAACCGCCTGCGGACTGAAAATCCTATTGCTCCATCCGGTCACGCATCTGCATGAAGGGCACCACATATTTCGCCACCTTCACCGCAATGGGATGCGCCGGAACCGAACGCAATCCCGTCAACGGAATAGGCAGGTCCGCCTCTGTCCGCTGGCCTAGAATGAATTCCGCCATCGTCCGTCCCCAGCCAGAGCTGAGCGCGATGCCGCGTCCGGAATAAATGCCGATGAAATAAGCGTTTTCGTCGAGCCGCATCAGACGCGGCAGGCGGTCAGGCACAATGCCGATCGTGCCTTCCCAATATTCCTCGATAAAGTTTTCGGGAAAATCCTTGAAAAGAACGCGCAAGCGGCCCGTCACATAGTCTTTGCCGCGCTGCGCAGCGTTGTGCCACAGCGTATGAATGCCAACCATGGCGAGGCCCCCGCGCGCGTCGTAGCGGAAAGCGCGGGTATCCCGCAGGCTGTCCGACACCCCTTCGCCGCCTGGAAGAATGCGCGCCCGCCATTGCGGCGGCAACGGCTTCGTTGCGACCTGATAGGTCTTGAGCGGAACGACGACGCTCTGGAGCCCCGGCCAGAATCGGTCCGTCAGCGCGTTGGTGCACGCCAACATGACGCGGCAGCGCACCACGCCGCGCGGCGTCGAGATTCTCCAGCCGGCCGCCTCTTTGTGTACGGCTGTTGCGCGCGTCTGGGTGTAGATCGCCGCGCCCTCCGAGAGGACGGCGCGAGCAAGTCCCTGCGTCAGCGCAAAGGGGTTGATCTGGCCTGCGTCATAAGTTTTCCATGCGCCAAGATAGGCTTCCGTGCCGATCTTGGCGCGCGTCGCATCTTTATCGAGCCATTCCACACGAGCCCCGAAGGCTGACCAATCTTTATAGAACAGACGGGCGCGCTCCAGCGCCGCAGGCGAATGGGCAGGCTGGATCCAGCCATTTTTAGTCAGGTCGCATTTGATATTGTAGCGTTCGATGGTCTCGAAAACCGAACGCGGCCCGCTCTCGACGATCGCGTTGAAGATGTCGCCCCGATGTTTGCCGTATAATTCGACGACCTCCGAAGGGCTCTTTTTGGTATGATGCGGGATGACCTGGCCGTTGGCGCGGCCCGATGCGCCGTCGACGCCAATCGTTCCCGCCTCCAATACAGCCGCTTTCACGCCGCCGCGCGCCAAAACCAATGCGGCGTTGAGACCTGTGAAGCCGCCGCCGACAATACAGACATCGACCTCAATGTCGCCGCCAAGCGGTTCGCCTTGAAAATCCGGCTCCCGGCTAATCTTACGCCAGTGTATCGGCTGGCTCGCAGGATCTTTGCTCACGAAATGCTTTCCTTTGTTTTTGTAGCTACCGGCCGCGTCAATGAGGCCTCGTTGCCGCTCCCGCCTCGTGGCCGAGATAGACGCCCGCAAGCGCCGGATCGCTCTGGATTTCCTGGCAATGGCCTTCCAGCTTGAAGCGACCCGATTCCATCAAATAGGCGTAGTCGCCTATCTCCATCGCCAGCCGCACATTCTGCTCGACCAGGATGATCGAAATGCCGGTCCGCGCTAATTGCAGCACGGACTCGAATATCTGCGTCACGAGTTTGGGCGCGAGGCCAAGCGACGGTTCATCGAGCAGAATGACGTCCGGCTCCGACATCAGACTGCGCGCGATGGCCAACATCTGCTGCTGACCGCCGGACATGCGCTGCGCAGAGGTATGGCGGCGATCCGCAAGGATCGGGAACATCGCGAAGACCTCATCGCGCTTCTCCTCGAATTTGCGTTTGCGTTCGATGCAGCCGGCCTTGAGATTTTCTTCGACGGTGAGACGGCTGAGGATACGGCGTCCCTCCGGACAATGGGCGATGCCTGCATGCACGATCTCATGCGGCCGCAGCGTATGCAGGGTGCGGTCGCGGAACGTGATCGCGCCGCTGAAAATCGTGACGATGTTGGAGATCGCGTTGAGCAGCGTTGTTTTTCCGGCTCCGTTGGGCCCGGCTATGACGACGATCTCACCGGCATGGAGCTCAAGATTGACCTGATCGAGTATTCTTATCCGGCCGTATCCGGCGACTAGATCTGCGATCTTGAGCAAGGGCGTGGATTCGGTCGTATTCATCTGAAGTTCCCAAATAGGCTGCAAGAACGTCCGGATTGGACTGCACCTGTTTCGGCGTCCCCGAAAACAGGAGAGAACCGAAATTCAGAACATGGATGCGCTGGCAGATCGTCATGATCAGGTCCATGTCGTGCTCGACCACGACGATGGCGAGATCGGGGGAGCGCAAGGACTCCAGGCGATTCTTGAGATCGGCCGTTTCTTCGTGATTCAAGCCCGCCGCCGGTTCGTCGAGGAGTAAGACGGAAGGTTGGCGGACGACAGCGCGCCCAATTTCGAGAATCCGCTGGCGTCCATAGGGAAGATGGCGCGCTTCGATGGCGGCGAAATGCGCGATGCCAAGCTTCTCCAGGATCGCCATGCAGTGGTCCCGTCTCCGCCGGTCCCGCTTGCGCGCGTAACGGGGAAACAGCACCTCCTTCCAAACACCGCCGCTCTCGACCGGATAGAAACAGACTTCCAGGTTTTCGAGCGCCGTCAAATGATCGAACAGGCGCAGATTCTGATAGGTGCGCGATATGCCGGCTTGACTGACTTTGTGGCGGGGCAAACGATTGAGCGCCTGCCCTCGCAAAGTGATCGTCCCTGAGGTCGGCCGAAAACTGCCATCGAGAAGATTGATGAGCGTCGATTTGCCCGCGCCGTTAGGGCCGATGACGCCGGTGATTTCTCCAGCTTCAAAACCGAGACTGACGCTACGCATGGCATGAATGCCGCCGAAGGATTTACTGAGCTGATCGGTCGTGAGAATCATTTGGCCGTTCTCCGCGAGAAGAAGCGACGTAGGGTCATGGTTTGAGGCACGATGCCGCTCGGCCGCAGGATAATCATGACGACGAGCGCCACGCCGAAAATCAACATGCGGTACTGCGCATATTCGCGCAGAAGTTCCGGCAAGGTGATCAGCACGACCGCGCCGACGATCACGCCAAATATGTTCCCAAGGCCTCCGATCACTATGACGAGCACCACGAAAATCGATTCCTGAAGACCGAAACTTTCCGGGCTGATGAAGCGTTGCAAACCGCTGAACATCGCCCCGGTCATGGCGCCGATCGTGGCGCTGATGGCGAAAGCGGTCAGCTTGACGCGGGTTTTATCGATGCCAATGCCTACCGCCGCCTCCTGATCTTCTCGAATGGCGAGCCAGGCTTTGCCGAGGATCGAGCCTTCGAGCCGGCTGACGAGAACGACCACAACAACAACGAAGCCGAGCAGGAGCCAGTAAATCTGACCCGGCGTTCCAAGCTTCAAGCCGAACATCGAGATCCGGTCCAGGCCGGCCAAGCCCCGCGGCCCATTGGTGACGGCGTCGACATTATTCATGAGGACGCGGATGATCTCGCCGAAGCCAAGCGTGACAATGGCAAGATAGTCGCCGCGAAGCCGCAGCACCGGAATGCCGAGCAATATGCCCGTGATCAGCCCCATGGGCGCTGCGACGCAAAGGATGACTGGAAAAGGCAGGTGGAGTCCGAATTGCGGTCCCGCCAGCAGTCCATAAGTATAAGCGCCTACTGCATAAAAGGCGACGTAACCCAGATCGAGCAGCCCGGCGAAGCCGATGACGATATTCAGACCAACACCGAGCGCGATATAAATCAGAATAAGATCGACGACGCGAATATAGTAATTGGGCAGCAAAGGCACGAACAGCAGGCCGACCGCCGCCAGCAAGAGAAACATCGCCCCCAAGGGGGTATAGGCGGAGAAGCCGGCGCCGCCTCTCCAGATCGTTCGGGGCGTGTCATCCCCGGTCTTGCAACCAGTATCCGCCATATCAGAACTCACGCTTGGTTATGCTGGGTGCGTCGGCGATGCTTTCGCCCAACAAACCCGTCGGCTTGAACAGAAGAACAAGGATCAGGATGCTGAAGGCGAAGATGTCCCGATATTCCGTACCGATCACCCCATGGGAAACGACAGGCAACAGGGCCGTGCCGCCGACTTCGAGCAAGGCCAAGAGAAAGCCGCCGAGCACGGCGCCTCGAATGCTGCCGATGCCGCCGAGAATCGCCGCGGTGAAGGCCTTCAACCCCACGATCACGCCCATGGTCGGGGTGACGAGGCCGTAATAAGCGCCGTAGAGAAAACCCGCGAGAGCGCCGAGGCCGGGCCCCACGAAAAAGATCAAGCTGACCGTCCGATCGACATTGATGCCCAGCAGGCTCGCAGTCACATGATTTTCGGCCACCGCGCGCACCGAAATTCCAAGTCGCGTCTTCTCGACGAGAAACTCCAGCCCGACGAGAAGAACGATGGAGAGGATGAATACGAAAATCTGCAGCGATGTCACGGTCGCTCCGAGAATCTCGTAGTGGGTGGAATGAACGACAGTCGGAAAAGTAATCGGCTGCGGGCCCATCAAAAGCTGCATGGAGGACTGGAAAATGATCGAAACGCCGAGCGCGCTCAGCATAGGGGCCAACCGGTTGCCGTGCCGGAGCGGACGGTAAGCCACGCGTTCGGTCGCCACACCCACCAGTCCGACGAGGCCGAAAGTGACGAGAAGCACGATCGCCAGCACGCCCGGTCCAGAAGCGCCGGAAGACCCCGCCATCATGGTCAGCACGAGCAACGAAACATATCCGCCGAGCATGAAAAGCTCGCTATGGGAGAAGTTGATCATGCGCAGGACGCCATAGACCATGGTGTATCCAAGCGCGATGAGCGCATAGATCGATCCGATGGTCAGCGCATTGAATATCTGCTGGAGAATGATTTCATTCATGGCTGAGCCGCAAATTCATGATGTGCGGGCCGTCGCTGCGATTTCATGCGACGGCCGCTGTTGACGTCACCTCGCCTGTGGATCGTCACTTCTGGCTTTTGGCCAGAACAAGCTGAGAGCCCTTGAAGACATAGAGAGCCATAGGCGCCTCTATCAGCTTGCCGGTTTCGTCGAACTGCATCTTGCCGAGCAGGGTGTCGAGATCGATCGCTTTGAGCGCCGGCGCAATGCCTTCACGGGTGGCGTCGCCGGCCTTGGTGATGGCGGCCGTCATCAATTGAGCCGCGACATAGCCATACATC
This sequence comes from Hyphomicrobiales bacterium, assembly GCA_900465915.1. Classification (GTDB taxonomy): domain Bacteria; phylum Pseudomonadota; class Alphaproteobacteria; order Rhizobiales; family Rhizobiaceae; genus Brucella. The sequence goes on along the minus strand of UBKJ01000012.1, from coordinate 174,311 downwards.
GAGAACGGATGCGGGTCCTTGCCGAAGCGCGCACGATATTTCTTGCCGAAATCGATCAGTTCCGGACTGGAATCGCCGGGAGGTGCGCCAAAGGTGACGGCTACGCCTTCCGCGGCGTCGGCCCCGGCTTGCGCGACGAAGTCGGGCGTATAGCCGCCGTCGGGAACGATAAGATGCGCTGAAAGGCCCTGCTCCTTCATCTGTTTGGCGAAAAGCGCGATCTGCGGCATGACGGCGCCCAGATAAACGACATCCGGCTTCTGCGACTTCAACTGCGTGATAACGGCGCTGAAATCGATATCGGTCGGATTGATCGATGAAGTCGAGACGACCGTTCCGCCGATCTTCTTGAACGAATTGGCGAAATTTTCCGAAACGCCCTGGCCGAAAACCTGTTTGTCATGGACGATGGCCGCTTTGGTCGCTTTCAAATCGTCCTTTGCGTAAGCCGCCGCAAGATGCCCCTGCGCGAAATCGCTCGGATTCGCTTGCACCATGGTTTTGGCGCCCTGTTCGGTGAGCTGCGGGTTTGAGCCTTCGACGATCTGCGGCATACCGCAATCCGAATAGACCGACAGGCTCGCCATGCCGACACCGCTGTTGAACGGGCCGATAACGCCAACGATGGAATCATCGTCGCAGAGCTTCTGGGCTACGAGCGTTCCTTCCTTGGGATCCGCCTTGTCGTCCTGGCGATTGAGAACGATCTTACGCCCCTTGAATCCACCGCCGGCGTTGAAGGATTCCAGATAGAGGTCCGCGCCGTTGAACAGAGCTTCGCCGAACTGGGCTTGGGGGCCGGTCAGCGGACCGGTTCCTCCGATCCGTACATCCTGAGCGAATGCGGATGTCGCGGCAAGCGCCGCGAAAATAGATGATAAAAGGATATTCCTCATCTCTTCCCCTTTTTTAATTTTTATTGGCCGATCCGCCTGCGCATCAAACGTGGAATTCGTTGTTCCGCTTGATGCGCTCCGCCGTAACGGCGCCCTGCATCAGGCGTGCCGTCCTAAGGCTAAAGCCGATATGGCCAAGTTGACCTCGAAGCTGGATCGATCGGTTTTATGACGGGACCAAGCCTCATTGACCTACGCCTCGAGCCTCCACATCTCTTCGGCGTCAAAATTTCTATAATCGCCAGCCCGCCAAATTTCAAGAAAATTGTGTGCACTTTTGCATATTTTATTGTTTACAAGATGGTGTTAAAATCAGTAGTCAGTATGGAGCGCAATTAACCTCAAACGGCGAGGGCTGTGCTGGCGAGCCTGCCGACACATTTATATGCAAATTCATCGATCCTGGGTTATGGAATGAAGACGCGGAAACAGGCTGTTGAAATGACGATCCGAAGCGTCTCCGGCAAGATCGAGAATCGGAAAAATGGTTATCGAAACGGCTGTGATTTTCGCGTTTATGGGCAAGGAAAAACCTGAACATAAAGAAAGTACAGTAAGCTGTTTCGCCTCAAGCGAACGGTTCCGGGCAGGAACAAAGAAGTCTTTTTGGATTTTCAAAGACGAAATGGAAAATGCATAATGGGCCACGAGAAAATCATCGGCATTCTGGGCGTCGGCCATATTTCGAAAAGCATGGTCACCGGCTTCCTGAATGCGGGAATCAGGCCTGAGAATCTTCTGTTTTCGCCGCGCGGCCTTGCGGCGGATTTATCGGCGCGCCATGGCGTTCCTATCGCGTCGGACAATGCGGATTTGGTGCGACGCGCTGATATCGTATTTTTGGCGGTTCGCCCTGCCGACGCCGTCGCGGTCATCGCCGGCCTTCCCTGGCGGGAAGGCCAGATCATGATCTCGATCGGAGCCGGCGTGCCGCTATCCTCGCTGGCGGTCCATCCTGCGCGGGTGGTTCGCGCCATGCCGCTTATCGCCTCATCTTTCAACGCCAGCCCCACCGCCTATTATCCTCCCCTTGAGGAAGCCCGCGAAGTGCTATCTTATCTTGGCCCCGCCATCGCTATCGATTGCGAGGAGCAGTTTGAGATCGCCACTGTCAGCGCAGCGGTTTTCGGCTGGATTCTTGATCTGATTGGCCAGACCGTCACATGGATGGAGGAAAAAGGAGCGGATTCCGCCGCCATGCGAACGCTGGTGTCTTATACGGTATCGGCGATGGGGCGCCTTGGCGCAGAAAGACCAGAATCGATTCCGACCCTGCTCAAACAGCTCTGCACGCCAGGCGGAATCACCGCGAATGGACTGGACGTCTTGCACAAAGGCGGACAACCCGCCATCTGGCGGGAAGCCTGCGAGGCCGTGCTGGCGCAACTTTCCCCCGCTCTTGCCGATAACACATAAAGCGTTCCGCCCGTCGTTGGGTCGAAGCCGGATCCCGCCCGGCGTCAACTCGCCCGGCGGGCGGCGGCGCGGGCTTCCACGCGGGCACGGATGGCGTCGATGTCGGCGCGCGGCGTGGCGGCGAAGAGTTTCTTCGTATAATCGTGCCGCGGATGGTCGAACACCGCGTCGCGCGAGCCGTATTCCACCACCTCGCCGAAATACATCACCATCACCTGGTCGGCGATATAGCGCACCACCGACAGGTCGTGGCTGATGAAGACATAGGTGAGGCCGAATTCCTCCTGCAGATCGGCGAGCAGGTTCAGCACCTGCGCCTGCACGGAAAGGTCGAGCGCCGAGACCGGCTCGTCCAGCACCAGCAATTTCGGGTTCAGCATCAGGGCGCGCGCGATGGCGATGCGCTGGCGCTGGCCGCCGGAGAACATGTGCGGATAGCGGTTGAAGTGCTCGCGGCCGAGGCCGACCTTGAGCAGCATCTGCATCGCCCGCTCGCGCCGCTCCGCCGCCGGCGTCTTCGTGTTGAGAAGCAGCGGCTCGGCCAGCACGTCTCCGATCTTCTGGCGCGGATTGAGCGAGCCGTAGGGGTTCTGGAACACGATCTGCACTTGCCGGCGCATCTCCGGCGTCAGCCCGTCGCGCGCGATGTTCACGGACTTGCCGCCGATCAGCAATTCGCCCGAGGTCTGCGGGTCGATCATGGTGAGGATGCGCGCCAGCGTGGACTTGCCGCAGCCGGATTCGCCGACGATGGCGAGCGTCTTGCCTTTCTCCAGCGCAAAGCTCACGCCCTTGACGGCGTGCACCACCCTGGCCTTGCCGAACAGCCCGCCGCCGACATGATAATCGCGCTTGATGTCGCGCGCTTCGAGAACGATCTCGCTCATCGCGCCTCTCCCGCTTCGAGGACGAAATCCGACACCGTCGGCAGGCGGTCGCCGGTGGCGTTCTCCGGCAGGGCCGACAGCAGCGCCCGCGTATAGGCGCTCTTGGGCGCGGAGAACAGCGACAGCACGTCGGCGTCCTCCATCTTGCGGCCCTTATATTGCACGATCACCCGGTCGGCGGTCTCGGCCACCACGCCCATGTCGTGCGTGATCATGATCAGCCCCATGCCGTGCTCCGCCTGCAACCGCATCAGGAGGTCGAGGATCTGCTTCTGGATGGTGACGTCGAGCGCAGTGGTCGGCTCGTCGGCGATCAGGAGTTTTGGATTGCAGGCGATGGCCATGGCGATCATCACGCGCTGGCACTGGCCGCCCGACATCTGGTGCGGGAAGCTTTTCAGCCGCTCGCCGGCGTCGCGGATGCCGACCAATTCCAGAAGCTCCACCGCCCGCGTCCGCGCCGCCGAACGGCCGAGGCCCAGATGCTGCTTCAGCACCTCTTCGAGCTGGAAGCCCACCGTGAAGCAGGGATTGAGGCTGGCGATAGGCTCCTGGAAGATCATCGAGATGTCGCGGCCGACGATCCTGCGCCGCTCCGAATCCGGCATGGTCAGCAGGTCGCGGCCGTCGAAACTCATGCGGTCGGCGGTGACCGTAGCGGTCTTGGGCAGGAGTCCCATCACCGCCAGCATGCCGACCGATTTGCCGGAGCCGGATTCGCCGACGATCGCCAGCACCTCGCCCTTGTCGACCGACAGGTCCACCCCATCCACGGCCTTGAAGGCGCCGCCGGAAGTGTCGAAGGAGACGGACAGGTTCCTGATTTCGAGCAAGGCCATGGGTCAGCTCCTCTTCAACTTCGGGTCGAGCGCGTCGCGCAACCCGTCGCCGATCAGGTTGATGGCGAGCACGGTGACGAGAATCGCCAGGCCCGGAAAGGTGACGATCCACCAGGCGCTGGAGATGAACTCGCGCGCCGAGGCGAGCATGGTGCCCCATTCCGGCGTCGGCGGCTGCGCGCCCATGTTGAGGAAGCCCAGCGCCGCCACTTCCAGGATGGCGTTGGAGAACGACATGGTGGCCTGCACCACCAGCGGCGCGAGGCAGTTGGGCAGCACGGTCTTGAACATCAGCCGCAGCCGGCCCGCGCCGGCGAGCCGCGCGGCGGTCACGTAGTCGCGCTCCTTCTCGGCCATCACCGCGGCGCGCGTCAGCCGCGAGAAATGCGGCAGCAGCACCAGCGTGATGGCGATGACGGCGTTGATCAGCCCCGGCCCGAGGATCGCCACCAGCACCAGCGCCAGCAGCAGCGACGGGAAGGACAGCATGATGTCCATCAGCCGCATGAAGGCCGTATCGACCGCGCCGCCGAGAAAGCCGGCGATGACGCCGACCACAATGCCCACGCACATGGCGATGACGACGATGACGAAGCCCACCAGCAGCGAATATTGCGCGCCGTAGAGAAGCCGCGAGAGAATGTCGCGGCCGAGCTCGTCCGTGCCGAGCAGGAACTCGGCCTTGCCGCCGCTCTCCCAGACCGGCGGGATCTTCATGAAGTCGCGGAACTGCTCGGTCGGGTCGTGCGGGGCGACCAGCGGCGCGATCACCGCCAAGACGATGATGGCGACGAAGACCCACAGGCCGATCACCGCGCCGCGATTGACGCTGAAATAGAACCAGAAATCGCGCAGCCGCGCCATGCGGCTCGGGTCGGCGTCGGTGGGAAGGATGGCTTGGCTCATGACGGTCGCCTCACTTGCGCCGGATGCGCGGATTGATCAGGCCATAGGCGAGATCGACGAGCAGGTTGACCGCCATGACAAGCCCGGCGATCAGCAAAAGCCCGCCCTGCACCACAGGATAGTCGCGGCGCGAGATGGAATCGAGCATCCATTTGCCGATCCCCGGCCAGGAGAAGATCGTCTCGGTCAGGATCGCGCCGGCGAGCAGCACCCCCACCTGCAGGCCGATGGTGGTGACCACCGGGATCAGCGCGTTGCGCAACGCGTGCACGCCCACCACGCGGCGGGCCGGCAAGCCCTTGGCGCGCGCCGTGCGCACATAGTCCTCGCCCAGCACCTCCAGCATGGCCGAGCGCGTCTGGCGCGCGATCACCGCCAGCGGAATGGTGGCGAGCACGATGGTCGGCAGGACGAGATGCGACGCGGCCGAGGCGAAGGCTCCCTTCTGCCCCGACAGCAGGCTATCGATCAGCATGAAGCCCGTCACCGGCTTGAAGAAGAACAAGAGCGAGATGCGCCCCGAGACCGGCGTCAATTGCAGGTAATTGGAGAAGAACATGATGAGGAGCAGGCCCCACCAGAAGATCGGCATGGAATAGCCGACCAGCGCCACGCCCATCAGCGACTGGTCGAACCAGGAGCCGCGCTTGACCGCCGCCACCACGCCGGCCGGAATACCGATCAGCACCGCAAGCACGATGGCGCAGACGCTCAATTCCAGCGTCGCCGGGAACAGCGACAGGAACTCGGTCAAGACCGGCTTCTTGGTGACGATGGACTGGCCGAAATCGCCGTGCAGCAGGTTCCAGACATAGTCGAGATATTGCCGCCAGATCGGCCGGTCGAAGCCGAACTGCGCCATCAGCGCGGCGTGGCGCTCGGGGCTGACCCCGCGCTCGCCCGCCATCAGCAGCACCGGATCGCCCGGCAGCACCCGCACCAAGCCGAAGGCGACGATGGTTATGCCGATGAAGGTCGGGACCAGATGGCCGAGCTTGTTCAGTAAAAAACGCAACATCGAAGAAACTCCGGCCGGGAGCGGAGCCGCCCCCGGCCGCTGGTGTTGAAACGGATCACTCTTCGATGTCGACGCCGTCGAAGCGATGGATGCCGATCGGGTCCATCCTGTAGCCCGTGACCTTCTTCGACATCGGCATGAACACCGTCGAATGGTCGAGCGTGGCCCAGGGCGCCTGCTCCTTGAAGACCACCTGCGCCTGCTCGTAGAGCTTGGCGCGCTCGGCCTGCTCGGACACGGTCTTGGCCTTCTGGATCAGGTCGTCGAAGGGCTTGTAGCACCACTGCGCGCGGTTGTTGTTGCCCACGCCCGCGCAGCCGAGCAGCACGCCGAGGAAATTGTCCGGGTCGCCGTTGTCGCCGGTCCAGCCCATGATCAGCGCGCCGTCGCGGTCCTTGTCGGAGGATTTCTTCAGATATTCGCCCCATTCCATCGAGACGATCTCGACCTCGACGCCGACCTTGGCGAAGTCGGACTGCATCAGCTCGGCGACGCGGCGGGCGTTGGGCATGTAGGGCCGGCTGACCGGCATGGCCCAGATCTTCATCTTGAGGTTCTTGACGCCGGCGGCCTCGAGCGCCTTCTTCGCGGCCTCGGGGTTGTAGTCATCGTCCTTGACGGCGTCGTTATAGCCCCACATGGTCGGCGGGATCGGGTTCTTGGCCACCTCGCCCGAGCCGGCGAAGACCGCCTCGATGATCGCCTTCTTGTTGATGGCCTGGTTGAGCGCCTTGCGCACCTCCGGCTTGTCATAGGGCGCGACCAGCGTGTTGTAGGCGAGATAGGCGACGTTGAGGCCCGGCTGCTCGTCCACCTTGAGGTTGGCGTCCGCCTTCAGCCCGGCGATGTCGGCCGGCGCGGGATAGGACATGATGTGGCATTCGCCGGCCTTGAGCTTCTGCGTCCGCACCGCCGGGTCGGTGGTGATGGCGAAGACCAGGTCGTCGATCTTCTCCTTGCCGCGCCAATAGTCCGGATTGGCCTGGTAGCGCACCACTGCGTCCTTCTGATAGGCGACGAAGGTGAAGGGCCCGGTGCCGAGCGGATACTGGTTGAGGTCGTCCATCTTGCCGGCGGCCTGCAGCTTGTCGGCGTATTCCTTCGACAGGATGGAGGCGAAATCCATGGCGAGGTCGGCGAGGAAGGGCGCTTCAGGCCGGCTCAGCACGAAGGTGACCGTGCGGTCGTCGACGCGCTTGATCTCCTTGATCAGCGTCGGGAACTCCATGCTGTCGAAATATTCGTAGGAGACGCCGGCCGTGTAGTCGTGCCAGGGATTGTCCTTCTTCTGCTGGCGCTCGAAGGAGAAGATGACGTCGTCGGCGTTCAGTTCTCGCGTCGGGGTGAAATAGTCGGTGGTCTGGAACTTCACGCCCTTGCGCAGGTGGAACGTATATTCCAGCCCGTCCTTGGACACGTCCCAGCTTTCGGCCAGGCCCGGCTCGATGGTGGTTTCGCCGTGCTTGAACTCGACCAGCCGGTCATAGGCCGTGCGCGAGGCGGCGTCGAAGGTGTCGCCGCCGGTATAGGCCGCCGGGTCGAAGCCTTCCGGCGAGGCCGGCGCGCAGTAGACGAGCGTCTTCGCATAGGCCGCTCCGCTCATCAAAGCGAGGAACAGGCCCGTCGCCACGAGTTTCTTGCAGTTCATCTTGTCCGCCTCCATGGGAAACCGCCGCGCCTCCCATAGCGCGGGAAGAATTTATCGAAACGTCTCCGCCGTCACTTTGCAAGCGCATTATACGGAAAAAATTTACTTTGTGTCGGGTTTATGAAGCTATATTATGGATTTAATTTCCTTTTATACTACACTTTGTAGAAAATTGCGTCGAGTTTTCCTGAATTAGAACATTCATCCGCAAAAGGACTTCAGGAATCCCGGAAATTTCGCCGGGCCGGCGTCTGGCCATGTCTCGCCGACGCCACTATAAATATGATTTTATTGATCAAGTTATGTGAGTCCGATGTCCAGAGAGCAGAATCCGATCCGCCCCACCACGCCCGAGGCCATCAAGCTGGCGAAGACGCTGCTGCGCGCGGCGCGCTACGGCGCGCTGGCCGTGCTCGACGCCGGCGGCTGGCCATTGGCGAGCCGGGTGGCGACGGCGACCGACACGGACGGATCGCCGGTGCTGCTGGTGTCGGACCTCGCCGCGCATACGGCGGCGATGGTCGCCCACCCCGCCTGCTCGCTGCTTTTGGGCGAGCCCGGCAAGGGCGACCCCCTCGCCCACGCCCGCGTCACCATACGTTGCCGCTCCGAGAAAATCGGCCGCGACGCGCCGGACTACGCCCGCCTGCGCCGCCGCTATCTCAACCACAATCCGAAGGGCGCGCTCTATGTCGATCTCGGCGGCTTCGATTTCTTCCGGCTCGGCGTCGAATCCGCCAGCCTCAACGGCGGCTTCGGCGCGGCCTTCGCGCTGACGCCCGCCGACCTTCTCGCCCCTTCCGCCGCGGCCGACGTCTTCGCGGCGCAGGAACAGGCGGCGCTCGACGCCGTCAACGCCGACCCGAAAGCGCTCGCGGCCCTCGTCACGGCCGCCGGCGAAAAGGACGCCGGCGGCGCATGGCGCATGATCGGGCTCGACCCGGACGGCGCCGATTTCGCGAGCGGCGACCGGGTTGCGCGGCTGCACTTTCCGTCAAGCTGCGATTCCGTCCAGACGGCGGCCCAAATCCTCCAAAACGCCGCCCAAAAGGGGGCGTGAAACAAAACCGCATTTCTTTTGGGACAAAACGCCGATTTTGTCCGGTGGTGAATTTAAGCAAGGCCTTTTCAAACCCACGGTTGACGATTAATTTAAAGCGGCGCAACCACAGAGCGTGGCGGCGTTGTCTTCAACCAAATGCAGTCTTACGGGGGTATGGCCGCAAATGAACAGCAATGATACTTTTATCGATTTGACAGAAAACGTCGATCGGGCAGCGGATTTTCTTTCCGCCCTGGCGAATAATAAAAGATTACTTATACTTTGCAAATTACTTCACAATGAAATGTCGGTCGGGGCGCTGGCGAAAGCCATCGACCTCAGCTAATCGGCCCTCTCGCAGCATCTGGCCAAGCTCCGGGCGCTCGATCTCGTTTCGACCCGGCGCGACGCGCAGACGATTTATTACATTGTGTCTTCACCGCATATCGAGTTGATGCTATCGACGCTGTCCAGTCTTTACATGGACCCCGCGCCGCGTCGACGCGAGCTGAACACGGTGGCGGCGCATACTTAAACCCGCATGACGAGGCCGCAGCCGTGCGATGAAGGACGATACACCTCAACCGCATGGCTGCGTCCTCGCAATCGACGACGCCGGCGATCCCCGGCTGGCGCTCTATCGCGACATCCGTGAAAAGGACCTGGTCGGCCGCGAGCAGCGTTTCATCGCCGAGGGCAAGGTGGTGCTCAACGTGTTGTTCTCGTCGGCGGCGCGCTTCGAGACGGAATCGGTCCTGGTGCTCGAAAACCGCCTGCCCGGCCTCGCCGCCCAGCTCGCACGCCTGCCCGAGGCGACCCCGGTCTACTCCGTTCCGCAGAGCGTGATGGACGCCGTCGCCGGCTTCCACGTCCATCGCGGCGTGCTGGCGGTCGGACGCCGCAAGCCGCCCGTCCCACTTGAAGCTATGATCGCTGCCCTGCCCGCCCGCGCGCTGGTGACGGTGCTGTGCGGCATTTCCAACCACGACAATGTCGGCTCGATCTTCCGCAACGCCGCCGCCTTCGAATCCGATTGCGTGCTGATGGACGAGACCTGCTGCGACCCGCTCTACCGCAAGGCGATCCGGGTTTCGGTCGGCGCGACGCTGAAGATCCCCTATTTCCGCGGCGGCCCCATCGACCGCATCGTCGAGGCCTTGCAGGAAGCGGGCTTCCGCCTGCTGGCGCTGAGCCCCTCGGCGCCGACGAGCCTCTACGACTGCCCGGCGCATGAGCGCCAGGCGCTGCTTCTGGGCACGGAGGGCGAAGGCCTGCCGCAGCGGCTCCTGGACCGTCTCGACGGCGCGCGCATCCCCATGTCGGCCGCCTTCGACAGCCTCAACGTCGCCACCGCCTCCGGCATCGCCTTGTCGCGCTTCAGCCGTTTCAGCTAGAACGTTTTCAGGCCGCCGTCGCGCCCGCCACCAGGCGGCGCAGCATTTCCTCGGCCTGCGGCTCGCGCTCGGAGCGGGCGATGAAGCCGCCGCCGAACACGCGCGCCGTGGCGCCGTCGTCGGAATAGAGCACGCAGGCCTGGCCCGGCGCGATGCCGCTTTCGCCGTCCACCAGCTCCACCCAGGTCTGGCCGGCGGCGTGATGCAGCACGGCGGGGCGCGGCGGGCGCGTCGAGCGCACCTTGGCGAAGACTTCCATGCCGCCCTGCGGCAGCGCGTCGAGCGGGCCGTCGCCGAGCCAGTTGACGTCGCGCAAAAACACCTTGTGCGTCTCCAGCGCCTCGCGCGGGCCGACGATGACGCGCGCCTGCGCGGCGTCGAGATGCACGACATAGAGCGGCTCGCCGGTGGCGACGCCGATGCCGCGCCGCTGGCCGACCGTGTAATGCACGATGCCGTCGTGGCGGCCGAGCACGCGGCCGTCGATATGGACGATCTCGCCCGGATTGGCCGCTTCGGGCTTGAGACGCGAGATGATGTCGGAATATTTGCCCTGCGGCACGAAGCAGATGTCCTGGCTGTCCTGCTTCCGCGCCACGGTCAGGCCCATCTCCTCGGCGATCTCGCGCACCTGCGCCTTGGGCAGGTGACCGAGCGGAAAGCGCAGATAGTCGATCTGCTCCTGCGTGGTGGCGAAGAGGAAATAGCTCTGGTCGCGGTCGGTGTCGACCGGGCGGTAAAGCGACCGATGCGCGCCGTTGGCGCGGCTGCGGATGTAATGGCCGGTGGCGAGCGCGTCGGCGCCGAGGTCGCGCGCGGTCTGCAAAAGGTCGGCGAACTTGACGGTCTGGTTGCAGGAGACGCAAGGGATCGGCGTCTCGCCGCTGACATAGGAATTGGCGAAGGGATCGATCACCGCCTCGCGGAAGCGCGCCTCGTAATCCAGCACGTAATGCGGGATGCCGAGGCTTTCCGACACCCGGCGCGCGTCCTCGATGTCCTGCCCCGCGCAGCAGGAACCGGCGCGGTGCACCGCCGCGCCATGGTCGTAAAGCTGCAGCGTGACGCCGACGACGTCATAGCCTTCCTGTTTGAGGATGCCGGCCACGACGGACGAATCGACGCCGCCCGACATGGCGACGACCACGCGGGTGTCTTCCGGCCGTCCCGGCAGATCGAGGCTGTTGAGGGTCATGATGTCCAGCTTCCGGGCGTGCGCCCTGCATCTCGCTTCGTTTGGGCCTATATAGGCCAAACTGCGGCATTTTGCCAAGGCGTCCGCGCGCATCGGCGCGATGCGCTGGGCGCAAGGCTCGGGCTTTGTGGCTTTTTTTCAAGTCTTACCAGAGCGTTACCGACGGCTTAGGTAATTTTTAAAGCTGTGGCGCTAGTCTCGTCTTCGATTAGGTCCTTGAGTGTTGTGTAGAGAGTACAATGACCGATCTGGTAAGACCGCGTATAAAGTATGTTATCGGTCCCGATGGCAGCCCGCTGACCATCGCGGACCTCCCTCCCGCCAATACGAGGCGCTGGGTCATTCGCCGCAAGGCTGAAGTCGTCGCCGCCGTTCGCGGCGGGCTGCTCAGCCTCGAGGAGGCATGCCAGCGTTACACGTTGACGGTGGAGGAGTTCCTGTCCTGGCAATCCTCGATCGACGAGCATGGCCTGGCAGGGCTCAGGACCACGAGAATACAGCAATATCGGCACTGACCGGCGCGTCCGGTCGGTCCGAAAACGCGAAACCGGCCCGCAAGGGCCGGTTTTCTTTTGCGACGTTTCGAGACGGCGATCAGTCGTCGCCCTGCAGATCCTTGATTCGGTTGGCGAGGGTCCGCTTGCCGAAGACGTTGGTCTTCGGCGTCGGCGCGCCGGTCTGCAGAATGGCGCGCAGCGGCGAATCGGGGCCTTCGCGCGCGGCGGTCTTCGCCACCATGCCGGCGGCGATGGAGGCCATCTCCTCGCGCAGCGCCGCGTTCTCGCGCGCCACTTCCGCCGAGGCGGCCGTGTCGTCTTTCGCCGCGCCGGAGCGGGCGAGGCGCTCGGCCTTTTCCTGCGCGTCGGACAATTGCGAGATCAGCTTCTCCAGCCGCTGCTGCAGATCGGCGCTGCGGCGCTTCTCGGTTTTCAATTCGGTCTGGGCGGCGGTCAATTCGCTCGACAGCGCGTTGTAGCGCGTGGCGGCCTGGCTGCGGTCATGGCGCATGTCGTTCATCTCTTTCGTCAGGCGGACGACGTCCGCCTCCCTCGCCGCCGCTTCCGCGCGCAGCGTGTCGGTCAACCCTTCCATGGCGGACAGGTGGCTTTGCAGCCGCTCCAGCTCGGCCTGCACGATGGCCGCCTTCTCCAGCGCCTCGTCGCGGGCGGCGGCGGTCTCCTGCGCGGCCTTCTCCTGATCGCCCAGCGTCCGGCCCAGCTCGGCGAGCTGGTTCTCCAGAAGCGGCACGCGCTTCAATTCCTCATATTGCCGTCCGATGGTCACCTGCTGCTCGGCGGATTTCTCCCGCTCCAGCCGCAGGCGGCCCTCTAGCCGGCTGGCGGCGACGGCGTGCTCGGCGCGCAGCCCGTCGCGGTCGGCGCGGATCTCGGCCAGCGTCATCGGCAATTCGGCCTGCGCCTGCCGCCGCGCCAGGAAGAAGGCGCGCCGCCAGACCGACGGCCCCAGCAGGATGACGAAGAAGATCGCCACCAGCAGGCCGAGAATGAAAAATAGCGCGGACTGGATCACGGCTTCCCACGGGCGATAGCGAAGGCCGGCCCCATGGCCGGCTGTTCGTCATAATGCGAAAAGGCCGGGCTTTCCCGCAAGCCTAAAATGGATTCCAGGTCGGCGCGGCCGAAAGTTTCAGATAGCCGAAATTGACGCCGAGCCGCGCGCCCACGCCGGTGCGGATGGGCACCAGCACGATATTCTCGCGCTTGAGCACGTTGAAGCCGGCCCCCGCGATGACATAGGCCGAGCCCGCCACGCCGGCGTAGCGGCCGTAGAGGTTCTGCACGTCGTCGAGATTATAGACCAGCATCATGACGCGCGAGCCCTGCCCGCCGAAATCCCAGCCCAGCGACGGCCCCTGCCAGAAGGTTTTGTGGTCGCCGGCGTTCTTGGTGTAGAGCGTGCCTTCGCCATAGGTCAGGCCGCCGATGAAGGCGCCCGAGCCCTCCTCGCCCAGGATGTAGCCGTTGGGCAGGCCGAATTTCTGAAAAACCTTCTCGACGACGCTGGCGATCCCGCCCGAGGCGGAGCCGAAGAAGCGGTGGCCGGATTCGACGATCTCTTCGGACGTATAGGTGTTTTGCGCGCGGGCCTGGATCGGCGCGGCGACTGCGGAAATGATCAGGGCCGCGAGAAACGCCGTGAAAAGCGTGACGCCGCGGAAGCCTGAACGCGACAGGATTGGCATGGCCATTGACTATTCCTTTTGGCTACGCTGCCTCTGTCTGACGGTCCTGTTATGAAGGGCCGGCCGCCGTCTCTTGCGGACGATCTGGCCGAATCGCATCAAGGTTAACGCGAAATCCTTGTGCAAATATTTATGCGCCGAATTTCGGCCATAGGATGGCGGCCGGAGCGCGCCTCGGTTGCGGCGCGCGGACAGGCCGTGTATCCAGAAGGCCCGCTATTCGGGGCGATTCGCCCGCTATTCCGGAGAAACCCGCATGTCGCTGTCCGTCACCCTTTCCGCGCTCGATCTCGGCGCGCTTCTGTGCAGCCGAATCTGCCACGACATCATCTCGCCGGTCGGCGCGATCAACAACGGGCTGGAGCTGCTGGACGAAGGCGGGGCGGACGAGGACGCGATGGCGCTGATCAAGTCCAGCGCGCGCAACGCCTCGGCCCGGCTGCAATTCGCCCGCATCGCCTTCGGCGCGGCCGGCTCGGCCGGGGTGCAGATCGACACCGGCGACGCGCAGAACGTGGCCACCGAATATTTCAAGAACGAGAAGCCGGAGTTGAGCTGGGACGCGCCGCGCGCCTTCCTGCCCAAGAACAAGGTGAAGCTGCTTCTCAATCTGCTTTTGATCGGCAACGCCGCCATTCCGCGCGGCGGCTCGCTGGCCGTGCGGGTGGAGAACCCGGACGACAATCCGCGCTTCACCATCACCGCCAAGGGCCGCATGCTGCGCGTGCCGCCGAAGTTCCTGGAGCTGCATTCGGGCGCAACGCCGGAAGAGCCGATCGACGCCCATTCTGTGCAGCCCTATTACACGCTGCTGCTCGCGCAGGAAGCCGGCATGACCATCTCCATCCACGCCACGGCGGAAGACATCGTTTTCGCCGCCGAATGACGCCTTGCCCACTGGAACCGGGCGGCCAAAGCCGCTATCAGTTCCGTGAGGGATGCAGCCGGGTTTCACGCCCGCGCCGACGGGGAACGACATGGCGGACGACGAAGCGAAGGGCTATTGCCTTCTGGTGGACGATTCCTCGGTGATCCGGAAGGTCGCCCGCCGCATCCTCGCGGACCGCTACGCGGATTTCGGCGAGGCGGCGACGGGGCGCGAGGCGCTGGCGCTGTTCCGCCATCACCGGCCGGACGTGGTGATGCTCGACGCCGACCTGCCCGACGCGACCCCGGTGGACCTCCTGACGCAGCTGCGCGCCCTGCCCGGCGGCGACCGCGCCTTCATCGTCATGTGCCTCTACGAGCTGGACCTTTCGCGCATCATGCGCGCCAAGCGCGCCGGGGCCGACGGCTATATCCTCAAGCCTTTCGACCGCGCCTATCTGACCGCGCAATTCGACGCGTTTTTTCCCGCGCGCTGACGTCTTTCCGCCTTGCTTCCGCGCAAGATTCTTAACCCATCGCGGCTATGCTGGCCCGCGAAAGGGTGTGGCGCATGATTTCCAGATTCAGGCTGAAGACGTCCGGCTTCCGGTCGGACAGGCGGGGCAGCGTGCTCGTCATCTGCGCGATCGCGCTGCCGATCGTCATCGGCGTCGCGTCGCTGGTGGCCGAATTCGGCTCGGCGATCGCCACCAAGGCCAGCCTCCAGCGCACCGCGGACCTGTCGGCCTATGCCGGCGCGCTGGCCTATGCGGTCAACAAGTCCTCGCAGCAGATGCAGGCGACGGCGCTGAACGTGGCGAGCCTCAACGTCGTCGCGTCGGGCAATGTCGGCGTCAGCCTCGTCACCTCGCCCAAAAGCGCCAGCGCGCAAGCCGTCAACGTCTCGATCAGCGTCAACCAGACGCCGTTTTTGGCGCGGGCGCTAGGCTTCACCTCCAACCTGACCATCACCGCGGCCGCGACGGCGCAGATCGCCTCCAACCCGACGCCGGGCTGCATCCTGGCGCTGAGCCCGAGCGAGACCGGCGTCACCCTCAGCGGCGGCGCGCAGATCTCCGCCCCCACCTGCACCGTCAACTCCAATAGCGGGCTGACGCTGCCTTGCGGCGTCAAGGTCACGGCGCTTGGCGCGACCTATAATTCCGCCGCCGCGCCCTCCGTCTGCCCCTACCAGGCCACGCTGGTGAACAGCTCCGGCCAGAACGTCACCCCGGTCAAGCAGTCGACGCCCGACCCGCTGGCCAACAGCACCGCCGTCGCCAACGCCGCCGCGCGCATCGCCACCGTCAGCGCGCAGAGCATTCCGGCGCTGCCGACCATTCCGACTGGTACGGACATCAGATTCGACTGGTCAGGAACGGACACCACAAAAAACGCTATTGCCGCCGCAGGCTGCACCGCGACATGGTCCAGCCCCGTCTGGACCGTGGATTGCAGCAAGAAAACCACGGTCAATTTTGGCAGCATCTCCTTGGGCGGCGGCATCACTCTCAATTTCGCCCTGAACGGCGCCGCCACGACGGTCTATAATTTCTCCGGCTCCATCACCGGAGCCGGCGGCTCACCGATGAATTTCGGCCCCGGCGTCTACAACATAGCGCAGGGCATATCGACCGCCGGCGGCGGTTCGGTGACATTCGGCGCCGGGACCTTCCGGATCGGACGCGGCACGACGGCTTGCAACGGCGGCCCCACGGCCAGCATCTGCAACACGTATACGCTGACCTTCGGCGGACCGAGCACCTTCGTGCTGCCCGGCGGCATCGACAACACGGGCGGCGCCACGCTCACGCTCGGCTCCGGCTCGGGCAACAGCTACCAGATCGGCCCTGCAAGCACCGGCGACGCCATAACCATCGGCGGCAGCGGATCCGTCTATATGTTCAATGCGACGACGTTCCAGCTCAACGGCAATATCAACGGCGGCGGCGGCTCAAGCTGCCTCGCCATCCCGGCGACGACCAATCACGACATCAACGGCAACGTGCTCGCAGCGGGCAGCATCGCGATGGGCGCGGGCGTCTACACGGTCAACGGCTATTTCGCGCTCGGCGCCAATGGCGGCGGCGGAGGCGCATCCTGCAACGGAACCACCTCGGTCACCGGCAACAACGTCACGCTGGTGCTGTCGGGGAAGCAGACCTCCAATTCGGGCAGTTGCAGCGGCTCCGTCTTCTGCGTGTCGGCGGGCTATAGCGGCGTGGTCCTGACCGCGCCGACCAGCGGCGCGACGGCCAACCTCGCCGTCATCGGCCCGCAGGACTCGACGCGGACGGGCGGCGCGATCTTCGCCGAGGGCGGCTCGGGCGGCGTCATCTCCGGCGCGCTCTATTTCCCTTACGGTCCGTTGACGATGAGCGGCGGCGCCAACGCCAGCGGGCTCAGCTCCAGCCAGTGCTTCCAGCCCATCGCCACGCACATCACCTTGACGGGCGGCACGGCGGCCGCCTCGCAATGCGTCGCCAGCACGGCCGCCGGCTCCAGCAAAGTGTCCATCGTCCGATGAATTTTCCCATGCCCTCCCTCATGCGCAAATTGCGCCGCGCCCTCCCCGACGAGCGCGGCGTGGCGGCGATCGAATTCGCCTTCATGGCGCCCCTGTTCCTGCTGCTCCTGGCCGGCGTCGCGGATCTCGGCGGCGGGGTCTATATCAAGATGCGCGTCGATTCCGCCGTCGATTCGGCGGCGACCTATGCGCTGGCGCAGGGCGGCTCGGTGAGTTCGAGCGGTGGAAGCGCGCTGGCGACCAATCTGATCAACATGCTGGCGTCGCAGCTGGGCGTCTCGACCACCACCGCCACGGTGACGGTCAATAACGGTCCCGCCGTGACGCTTTCGGGCGGCGCGGCGGCCGCGTCGGGGACCGGCTCGCAGGCGGACCTGTGCTATTGCCCGACCCGGAGCGGCTCGGCCGTGGTGTGGGGCGCGGCCGTGACCTGCGCGTCGCAATGCTCCAATGGCGGCCTCGCCGGCAAGTTCGTCGCCATCAGCGCCTCGCGCCAGTTCACGCCCATCCTGCCGCTGAAAGGCGTGCTCGGCGGCGCGATGACCAGCCTCGCCGTCGTGCAGACCCAATGAAGCAGGCCATGTTCAAACGTTTTTGCCGGGATCGATCGGGCGTGACGGCGGTGGAGTTCGCGCTGGTCGCCTTTCCGCTGCTGCTGCTCCTGTTCGGCGCGATCGAGTTCGGCCGCATGTTCTGGGCGCGGCAGGCGCTGCAGGAAGTGGCGGCCGCCACCGCGCGCTGCGCCGCCATCCCGCAGGACGCCTGCGCCAGCAGTTCGCAATACGACGCCGGCAGGACCGTGACCATGGCCACGACGCTGGCCAGCGCCAACGGCCTTGCCTTGCAGGCGAGCAATGTCTCGGTGACGCGCTCGACCAGTTGCGGCGGGCTGTCGGGCTTCACCGTGGCGACGCTGTCCTACAGTTTCAGCACGCCCGTGCCGATGATCGCGACGCTTCTGCCCTCGGCGATCAATTTCCAGGCCACCGCCTGCTACCCCAACCAGTAGGGATCAGGCGCTCTCCGCCCGCCCGGACAGCCAGCGGACGATGTTGGTCATCAGCGTCCCATAGCCCGGCCAATCGATGAACTGCTGCGACAGCCAGTGCGGCCCGATGTCCGAGGCCCAGGCGACGGCGCGGCCCCTGCCATAGGCGCCGGCGGCGAGCAGCGGCCAGTTCGTTCCGCGATATTGGCAGGCGGCGACCAGCCCTTCGGCATGGCCCGGGCGCAGGTGCAGCCTGTTGAGACCCAGCACCGGCGGCCACGGCGCGTCGAGCCCGGCCAGAAGCGGATGGTCCGGCTGCGTGAGGACGGGCGTAAGCCCTTCCGGCGCCTCCAGCCCGTCCGGGACCGGCATGCACTGGATCGGCATGACGTCCTCGACGGCTGTGTCGTGATAGCGGGCCGTGCCGAACATGCCTTGGAAGCCCATATAGCCCCCGGCCATCATCAGCCCGCCGCCGTTTTCGACATAGGTCTTGAGAAGTTCGAGCCGGTTGACGCCGACGCGGCCCGCCCGCGTCTCGGGCGTGACCAATAGCGTCAGGGCGCTGACGTCGGAGATCGCCACCGCGTCGTAGCGGGCCAGCGCGTCGAGGTCGCAGGGAAACTCCGCGCCGCAGCGCTCGCCGCCGATCTGCGTGACCTTGATTCCCGATTTCGCCAGCGCGGCGTTGAAGGCGGTCGCGCCGTTCGACCAGGAATGGCCGGTCACGACGTCGACGCCGGCCGCGGCCATCGTCGTCACGGAAAAGGTTTCGCCCGCCAACAGAACATGCATCGCCGTCTCGGCTCCCTCGCCTGAATGAAGAAGGCGCCGGCTTCGGCCGGCGCCTTCGGTTGATTTGGCCGATCAGAACTTGAACTCGGCGAGGTTCTCCGGCGTGACGATCTTCGCCGGTCCGAGCACCAGCTCGCCGTCCTTGCCGACGGTGTATTCGCCCAGCCGGCCGGCGGTGAATTTCTCGCCTTCCTTGCCGGTGATCTTGCACTGGGCCAGCGCCTGCGCCGCCTGATAGGTCAGGTAGCCGAGGTCGGACACGTTCCACCAGATGTCCTGCGCCGCGCCGTCCTTGATGTATTTGGCGAGCAGCGTCGCCGGGGCCACGCCGGTGAGCTTGACCTTGCCGATCATGCCGGCTTCCTCCAGCGCGCGGGCGGCGGCGGGAAGGCCGATGCCGGCGGGCACGATGATCGCCTTGAGCTTGGGGAAGGCCTGCACGAGGGCCAGCGCCTGCTGCTGGTTGATCTGCTCGCTCTCCTCGCCATAGGCGACCTGGACCAGCTTCATCTTGGAATATTTCGGCTCCTGCAGCTTCGCCTTGATGAAGTCGATCCAGGCGTTCTGGTTGGTGGCCGTCGGGGTCGAGGACAGGATGGCGAACTCGCCCTCGCCGCCGGTCAGGTTATAGGCGCTCTCCAGCATCATCTCGGCCAGGCTGTCGCTCTTGGCCTGGTTGGCGAAAAGCGTGCGGGCCTTGGCGGAGACGTCGGAATCGTAGGAGATGATCTTCACGCCCTGCCGCGCCGCGCGCATGAGGGCGGGCGCGACCGCATTGGCGTCGTTGCCCGCGATGGCGATGACGCCGACCTTCTGCGAGACGAGGCTGTTGATGAAGTCGATCTGCGCCTCGGCGGTCGCCTGCGACGGCGCCACCTGGATGATCTTGCCGCCGATCTCCTTGGCGGCTTCCTCGGCGCCCTTCTTGGCCACCTGGAAATAGGGGTCGGTGTCGAGCTTGGGCAGGAAGCCGACGGTGACGGGCTCCTTGGCGCATTCCTCGGCGCTGAAAGCCGCGGACATCGGCGCGAGCAGGACCGCCGAGGCGAGAAGGGCTAGACGAAAGCTTTTCATGGTCTCCTCCATAGGGTTCGGGTCAGGGTCAGGGGGCGGAATCCGCCCGCTGCGTATTGCGCATGGCGCGCGACCGGGTGATCGCTTCCTGCGTCGAGCGCCATGAATTGCCGACCAGCAGCGAGACGATCAGCAGCAGGCCGATGATCATGCCCTGCGCGTCGCCGCCGATCTGGTGAAGGGCGAGCACGTTGCGGATGGTGGCGATCAGCACCAGCGCCAGCATGACGCCGGTGAGCCGCCCCTTGCCGCCCAGCACGCTGACCCCGCCCAGAAGCACGATGGTGATGACGTCGAGCTCCATGCCGAGCGCGTTGTTGGCGCGGGCGTTGGAGAGGCGCGCCGTGTAGACGACGCCGGCGATGGCCGCCACCGCGCCCGACAGCACGAACAGCCGGAACACCATGCGGCGGATATTGATGCCCGAATAGCGCGCCACTTCCGGGGCGCCGCCCAGCGCGTAGAGCCGCTTGCCGATCGGCGTCCTTTGCAGGACCACGGCGAAGATCGGCGCGAGGATCAGGAACGGCACGATGGTCCAGGGGATTTCGGTGCCCGGCACGTTGTCGATGCCGAAATCCAGCACCTCTGGCGGCAGGATATTGATGGAGCCGGTGCCGAGCAAAATATAGCCGATGCCGCGATAGAGCGCCATCGTGCCCAGCGTCACCACCAGCGACTGCAGGCCGAATGCCGTCACCAGATAGCCGTTGAAGGCGCCCAGGATCCCGCCGGCGACGATGGTGAGCGGGATGGCCGCCAGCGTCGGCACGTCCGCCTGCACCAGAAGCCCGAACACGACCGAGGACAGCGCCAGCACAGAGGCGATGGAGAGGTCGATCTCGCGCGCGATGATCAGCAGCGTCATCGGCAGGATCAGCAGCGCCTTTTCCGAGGCGCTGGCCGCGAGCTGCGACAGGTTGAACGCGGAGAGGAAATTGGGGATGAAGATCGCCGCGTAGAGGCCCGTCGCCAGGCAGGCGACGAACAGAAGCAGATCCCAGAAGTCGATGGCGCTCCAGAGCTTTTTCATGCGGACCTCCCCTGGCGGGCGTGCTGGGCCCGGCGGATGATGAAGGCGTCGATGGCGACGGCGACGAGGATGACCAGGCCGTAGACGCCCTGCAGCCACAGCGGATCGACGCGCATCAGCGTCAGCCCGTTCTTGATGACGAGAAGCGTCAGCGCGCCGAACACCACGCCGAGCAGCGTGCCGGAGCCGCCGCGGATCGCCACGCCGCCGACCACGGCCGAGGCGATGACGGTCAGCTCGAAGCCGAGTGCTACGCGGGCGTCGACGGTGGCGTAGCGCGAGGCCCAGAGCGCGCCGCAGAAGCCGCCCAAAAGCCCCGCGATGCCGAAGGCCGCGACGATGCGCCGGTCGGCGGGAATGCCGATCAGCCGCGCGCCCTCGGGATTGGAGCCGGTGGCGTAGATCTCGCGCCCGAAGGCGGTGCGGTAGAGAAGCACGTAGCCCGCCGCCAGGATCAGCGCCGCGATGCCGACGATCAGCGGCACGCCCATAATCTTGAGCGAGGTCATGTCGAGCCAGGCCTGCGTCACCTTGTCGGCGCTGATCTGGTCGCCCGCCGCCCATAGCGAGTTGAAGCCGCGGAAGATCGACATCGAGGCCAGCGTCACCACGATGGCCGGTATCTTGCCCTTGGTGACCACGAGGCCGTTCAAAAGCCCCGCCGCGGACCCGACGACGCAGGCGGTGGCGAGGCCGATGGCGATGTCGAGGCCGGGGAAGGCGTGCACCATGCTGGCCGCCATATAGGCGGAAAGGCCGATGACGGCCGCGATCGACAGGTCGATGTTGCGGGTCAGAAGCACCAGCATCTGCGCCAGCGCCGCGATGACCAAGAGCGCCGCATCCATGGAGATGGCGGTGAGATTGGCCGCGCTCAGCATGCGCGGATTGACGATGGTGACCGGGATGACCACCACCAGCATCGCCGCGAGCAGGCCGAATTCGCGCCGTTTGAAGAAATCGAACGGCCCGGCCGGCGGCGGCGCATGGACCTCGGAATCCGCGCCCGGCCCGCCGTCGGAGCTTTTGGTGGCCGCTTCCAGCACCTTCTCCTGCGTCACGGTGCGGCCCTCGAACTCGGCCGTCTTGCGGCCTTCGCGCAGCACGGCGATACGGTCGCACATGCCGATCAGCTCGGGCATTTCGGAGGAGATGAGGATGATCGCCAGGCCCTGGCTGGCGAGTTCGGCGATCATGGCGTGGACCTCGGCCTTGGTGCCGACGTCGATGCCCTGCGTCGGCTCGTCGAGGATCAGGATGCGCGGCTCGGTGCGCAGCCACTTGGCCAGCGCCACCTTCTGCTGGTTGCCGCCCGACAGCTGGTTGACCGGCTGGTCGTAGCTGGCGAAACGCAGCTTCATGCGCTTGAGCCAGTCGGCCACCAGCCCGATGGCGCGGCTCTTGCCGTAGAAGCCGTGCGGCGCGGCCTGGTCGACCACCGGCAGCACCGCATTGTCGAGGATGGAGAAATCCATCACCAGGCTCTGCCCGAGCCGGTCCTCCGACACATAGGCGATGCGATGGTCCATGGCGTCGCGGGCGGTGCGGAAGACGGCGGGCTTGCCGTCGACGAAGATTTCGCCGCCGTCCGGCCGGTCGATGCCGAAAAGGACGCGGGCGATCTCGGTGCGGCCGCTGCCGACCAGGCCGCCGAGGCCCAAGATCTCGCCCGCATGCAGCGTCAGGTCGATGTCGTAGAAGGCGCCGTCGCGGGTCAGGCCGCGCGTCTCCAGCACCAGTTCGCCATGCTGGTGGGTGCGCTCGGGATAGAGATCGCTCATCTCGCGGCCGACCATCATGGCGATGGCCGCGCCGCGGCTCAGCTCCGCCTTGGGCCGCACGCCGATCATCCGGCCGTCGCGCAGCACGGCGATGCGGTCGGCGACGCGAAAAATCTCGTCCATGCGGTGGCCGACGAACATCATCGCCACGTTGCGCTGGCGCAGATTGTCGACGACCGCGAACAGCCGCTCCACTTCGCGCTGCGACAGCGCCGCCGTCGGCTCGTCCATGATGAGAACGCGCGCGTCGAGCGACAGCGCGCGGGCGATCTCGACCAGCTGCTGCTCGGAGGTGCGCAGCGTGCCGAGCCGGGTTTCGGCCGGCGCGTCCAGGCCGACGGTGGCCAGCACCTTGCGCGCGCCCGCAAGCATGGCGGCGTTGTCGACGCCGCCGAAACGGTCGCGCGGCATGTGGCCGAGATAGATGTTCTCGGCGAGCGACAGGTCGGGGAACAGGCCGGGATGCTGATGCATGACGGCGATGCCGGCGGCCTGCGCGTCGTGCGGCGTATGGAACACCACCGGCTTGCCGTCGAGGATGACGCTGCCCTCGGTCGGCGAATGGACGCCGGCGATCAGCTTCACGCAGGTGCTCTTGCCGGCGCCGTTCTCTCCCAAAAGCGCCAGCACCTCGCCGGCGCGCAATTCGAAGGAAGCGTCTCTCAGGGCCACCGTGCCGCCGAAGGCCTTGGTGACGTCGCGCAGCGCGACCGGGGCCGGCGCGCCCGTCTCGTCCCGCGCCGGCGCTGTGGCGTTGGTGGCTTCGACTGCCTCCCCCATGGCGCTCCTCCCTGAGCCGCTATGAATATTTTTTTAATTTGCTATATTAAATCGAACCGGCTTGCAACAGCCGAATCCGTACCCCCGGCGCGCCCGATATGCTACGGAGTTTCTCGACCGGAGAGCGCAAGGCAGGGAGGAACGCACTTGGCTGGCAAAGGCAGCAATTCCGTCAAGCTCCGGCAATATAACGAGCGATTCGTGCTCGACGCGATCCGCCGCATGCGCGAGGCGTCCAAGTCGGACCTGGCGCGTGCGGCCAACCTGACGCCGGCGGCGGTGGCCGACATCGTCGATGGGCTGGAAGGCGCGGGCTTCATCCAGCAGACCGGCCGCCGCTCGGGCCAGCGCGGCTCGCCCTCGGTGCTTTACGGCATTAACGCCGACCGGGTGTTCAGCATCGGCGTCAAGATCGGCCGGCGCGCGCTGGAGGCCATTCTGGTCGATTTCTCCGGCGCGGTGCGGATGCAGAAGGAGCACGGCTACGACTTTCCCGACCCCGACGTGGTGGCGAGGGCTGGCGACGCGGCGATCGCCGAGTTCAGGGCCGCTATCGGCCGCTCGCCGGCGACGGAGATCGTCGGGCTGGGGCTGGCCTCGCCCTATTTCCTCGGCGGCTGGAGCGAGGAGCTGGATTTTCCCGCCGATCTCGGCGAGCGCTGGGAGGCGGTCGACCTGACGACGCTGTTCGACATCGGCCCCACCATGCCGGTCTTCGTGGAGAACGACGCCACCTCCTCGGCGCTGGCCGAGCTGATGCTCGGCTCGGGCGGGCGCTTCCAGGACTTCATGCATATTTCGGTCGACACCTTCGTCGGCGGCGGGCTGGTGCAGGCGGGCCGGGTGCATACCGGCCCGCACGGCAACAGCGCCGCGCTCGGCCCCCTGCCGGTGTCGCCGTCCAGTCTCGACTCCATGGCCTCGCGCCCGGCGCGCTATACGAGCCTGCTGCACCGGGCGTCGATCTATGTGCTGGTCAACCATCTGCGTGCGCATGGCGTCCGCATCAACCGCGTGCGCGAGCTCGACCCCCTCCCCGAGGGCGCGGTGCGGCCGGTGCGCGAATGGCTGGAGGACTGCGCCCGCGCGCTGGTCGAGGCCATCATCGCCATCACCTCGGTGATCGACCTGGAGGCGATCATCCTCGACAGCATCCTGCCGCGCCCGCTGCACGCGCAACTGATGGAGCAGGTCCGCGCGCATTTCGACCGCGTCTCGGCGATCGGCATCGTGCCGCCGCAGATATTGAGCGGCAAGTTCGGCCCGCAAGCCTCCCCCATCGGCGCCGCCATGCTGCCGATCGCCGCAAGGCTGGCCCCGGATTCCAGCGTCCTCATGCTCGGAAAACGCGCCAACAAACTGGCCGGAAGCCTTTCGGGGTCCATCAACGATTGATCGCGCCGCTCGGCGCGACGCCGGGGATAAGCCTGGATTGATTGCGTCGCGCCCGGTGAATACGGGCGCCGCCACCATGCCGCCGCGACGGCGCGGCCAGAGGATGACCCATGTCGCCAATGGGACATCCTCAGCTCTTCATTTTGACACACTCCCACATAATCATCGGGCAATTGTAATTTGAGATCAGCATATCGATTGATGATTTATTGCGAGGAGGGCCGATGTGGAGACGATTTTTTCCACGCCCTATTTCTACGGATGAGCATGTTTCATTGGCCGGAAGCATCAGGACGGTCTCGCTGATCGGCAATGGCGACATAGCGCCGGAACTCGCCGGCGCGATCGATTCCAGCGACTGGGTGGTGCGTTTCAACGCGGCGCGGCATTGCGGATCGGCCGGACACAGAACCGACACCCTGGCCATCGCCAACCATGGCGTCCCCGGAAAGACATTCGCACGCAAGCCCGCTCTGATCAACGAACGGGCGAGAACGCATGCGAAGGAACTGCTGCTGGCGGTCGACTCGAGCGATCCGCCTCCGCCCTATTGTGACGGCTATTCGGACGGCGCCGGAGATTACGCAAGGACGATCATGCGCAAGATCGGCAAGGGAAGGCCCTGCCTGATCGTGCCTTCGTCCATTCATCGGACCTTGACGAAGATTCTCCGCCTCCACGACTCGAAGCCCGACGTGCTCCCGTCGACCGGAGCCCTCGCCATAAAACTGTTCAGCGATCTGCATCCGGATGCGGAATTGAGATTGTTCGGTTTCAGCTTCGAGGGATGGCATGGGCACTGCTGGGAAGCCGAACGAAGCTGGGCCGCCAGCATGCCGAATGTGGTTCGTTTCTGACCAATCCGGCGCGCTTATGCGCGGTGCGAAGCGCCCAAAAGAAAACCCCGGCGGATCGTAGACCTGCCGGGGCTGATGGAGACGGCGTAAGCTTTAATTGTTGAGCGCACCGCCGATGATGGCGCCGAGCGCGAAGGCCGCCGCCGGATACCACAGGCCGTCGCTATGGCGACGATAGCCGGGACGGCGATCATGATAACCGCGATAGCCATGATAATAGCCGCGGCGATCCGGTCCGCGATACGGGCCCCATCCACGCCGGTCGTCATGCCTGGAGCCGCCACGCCAACCGTGGTGATCGCCCATCGGGGGACGGCCCATATCGCGGCCATGATGGCGCGGCCGTTGAAAATCCTGCGCCTGCGCCAACGGGATGATGGCGGTGAACATAAGGGCGGCCAGAACAGCTTTTTTGAACATGATATTCTCCTTCGGAGCGGACACTATCCACCGGATGGTTAACGCCCGATGAACGAGAATTGCTCGTCCTCGTTGAAAAGACCGGCGGAGCGCAATTGATATAGTCCGATATATCGGGTCGAAACGCCGGAAAATCGCGATATGCGACAAGAAGATAAGGGAAAGGCGCTCAATAAGGGGGCTATTCGAATGGTAGCGGAGGAGGGATTCGAACCCCCGACACAAGGATTATGATTCCTCTGCTCTAACCTACTGAGCTACTCCGCCACACCGGCAGGCCTCATGTCGTTTCCGACCGGCCAACCCGCTGTTCCTGCAAGGAATGGCGGCGGTATATGTGGGGAATGCAGAGCTGTCAAGCACTCTTCGCATCGCTTTCGTCTTGTTTTCCGTCATGGGGGTGGATAATAAATCCGCTAAAAGAAAGGGTTCGTAAAATGGCGCCTCGTATTGCGGTTTTGGGTTGCGGCTATTGGGGCGGCAATCATATTCGGACCCTCAATTCCCTCGGCGCGCTGCGCGCCGTTTCCGACGCCAGGCCCGAAAACGCCGAGCGATTCGCAGCCCAGTTCAACGTTCCCGCCGTGCCCGTCGACGAATTGTTCACGCGCGACGATATCGACGCCGTGGTGCTCGCCCTGCCCGCGCAGTTTCACGCCCGCTACGCCATCGAGGCCGTGCGCAACGGCAAGGACGTGCTGGTCGAAAAACCCATCGCGCTCGACGTGCCCTCCGCCGAGGCCGAAGTGGCGGCGGCGCGCGAGAACGGGCGCATCTTCATGGTCGGCCATATCCTGCGCTTCCATCCGGCCTTCGAGAAGCTCCTCGACATGGTGCGCAGCGGCGAATTGGGCGAGATCCGTTATGTCCATTCGCATCGCGTGGGGCTCGGCAAGTTCCATTCCGAGAACGACGCCTTGTGGGACCTCGCGCCGCACGACCTGTCGATGATTCTCGCCATCACCGGCGAAGCGCCCAGCGCGGTGCGCGGCGAAGGCGCCGCGCTGCTCGATCATCTGAGCGATTTCGCCCATCTGCACATGGATTTCCCGAGCGGGATTCGCGGCCATCTGTTCGCCTCGCGACTCAATCCCTATCGCGAGCGCCGGATCAGCGTGGTCGGGACCAAGGGCATGGCCGTCTTCGACGACGGCGAGCCTTGGGAGCGCAAGCTGGCGCTCTATCCGCACGAGGTCTGGCGCGAGGACGATCACTGGGCGTCGCGTTCGGCCGAGCCGGTCTATGTCCCGGTCGCCGAGGGCATGCCGCTGACGCGCGAATTGCAGCATTTCATCCACTGCATCGAAACGCGCGAGACGCCGCGCACCGATGGCGAGGAGGCGATCGCCGTGCTGCGCATCCTGACCGAGGGAACCGTCCATCATCCGAAATGACGCGGAAAACGCTTTCGTGTTCAACGGGTGTTACAGTTTTCGCGAAACTTTGAACGCCGCGGCCATGGCGGGCCGCCGCGCCAGCGAATAGACAACCGCCAGAAAGTCGCGCGACCATGGCGCGAGCCAGTTGATTGGAGCCAACCATGCAGTTCATTGATCTTGGAGCGCAGCGCGCGCGCATCGAAGACCGTCTCAACGCCGCCATCGCCAAGGTCGTCGCGGAAGGCCGGTACATCCTGGGACCGGAAGTGGCCGCCTTCGAGCAGAAGCTGGGCGAATATCTGGGCGTCGAGCACGTCATCGCCTGCGCCAACGGCACCGACGCGCTGCAGATGCCACTGATGGCGCGCGGGATCGGGCCGGGACACGCGGTGTTCGTGCCCTCCTTCACCTTCGCCGCCACGGCCGAGGTGGTGGCGCTGGTCGGGGCCGAGCCGGTCTTCGTCGACGTCGACGCCGACAGCTACAACATGAACCCCGTCCAGCTCGAGGAAGCCATCGCCGCCATCCGCAAGGAAGGCCGGCTGGAGCCGAAGGCGATCATCCCGGTCGACCTGTTCGGCCTCGCCGCCGATTACAACCGCATCACGGCGATCGCCGAGCGCGAGGGCCTGTTCGTGATCGAGGACGCGGCGCAGTCGGTCGGCGGCAAGCGCGACAACGTCATGTGCGGCGCGTTCGGCCATGTCGGCGCCACCAGCTTCTACCCGGCCAAGCCGCTCGGCTGCTACGGCGACGGCGGCGCCATGTTCACCAACGACGCGGAGCTCGCCGAGACGCTGCGCTCGGTGCTGTTCCACGGCAAGGGCGAGACGCAATACGACAATGTCCGCATCGGCATCAATTCGCGCCTCGACACGATCCAGGCCGCGGTGCTTCTGGAGAAGCTCGCCATCCTCGAGGACGAGATGGTGGCGCGCGACCGCATCGCGAAGCGCTACAACGAGGCGCTGAAGGACGTGGTGAAGGTTCCCGAGCTTCCGGCCGGCAACCGCTCGGCCTGGGCGCAATATTCGCTGGAGAGCGAGAACCGCGACGGCCTCAAGGCGCATCTGCAGGCCGAAGGCGTTCCGTCGGTGATCTATTACGTCAAGCCGCTGCATCAGCAGACGGCCTACAAGCACTATCCGGTCGCGCCGGGCGGCCTGCCGGTGTCGGAGGCGCTGCCGGCGCGCATCCTCAGCCTGCCGATGCATCCCTACCTGTCGGAAGCCGACCAGGACAAGGTGATCGGCGCCATCCGCGCCTTCCACGGCAAGAAGGCCTGAACGGCCGCCGAAGCCCAAAAAACGAAAAACCCGGCGCAAGGCCGGGTTTTTATTTCGCTGCAGCGTCGCGTCAGCCGATCATCGCGCGGCGCGCCGCCGGGCGCTCGTCGATCTCGCGCGCCTTGCCGCCGTCGCGCTCTTCCAGCGCCTCCGCCTTGGCGAGCTCGGTTTCGGCCGCGACGAGTTCGGCCTCGGCCGCCTCCTTCTGCGACTGGAGATCGCGAATCGACCCGAACAGGTTGTCGCGCCGCTGGCGCGCGGCCTTGGCGAAGGTCGGATAGGCGAAATGATTGATGTCGGTGATGCCCGCCTTCTTTTCCTCGGTCAGGATCTGGGCGTCCAGCTCGCCGGCCATCCGCTCGAACTCGCCGATCATCAGGTCGAGCTGGCCGAGCTGGCGCCGCTTTTCCTTTACCTGGAACTGTTTGAGCCTGACCAGGCTTTCCCGTGGCTTCATACGCAATACTCCTTGAACACCAACCAGCTACCGTCTCGTTGGGGCGTTCCCCCCGGATCGGACGCGATCCCGGACCCGATGGCCCGGCCCCGCGCCGAAGACTGTCTCCACACGCGCCTTCCCCCGCCGAAAGCGCCCGCGAAGCCGGCGGCGGACGGTTCTCCACAAGCGAAAGAAAAAGTTAAGCTTTCACCCGTTTGGTAACCATTCCTTTACCGGCGAGGTTAATCATACGGGTTAGGACTTAAGGCTCGGTAAACCGCGTGTGGTTTTTGGGCAACAGGTGGAAGCTGGAATCGAATGAATCGCTTAGCAGGGAGTCTTAAAGTTTCGCATTAGGATCAAGGAGTTTGGATTCTCCTTTCGATTCAGGGAACTATGAGATTTTTCTAATTGGGTCAGAAATATGCTTGCCAACCGGAATCATATTTTGTTAACCATTTGCTGGCACCTTCATACCAAGGCAACGACAGTTCCGTGCGCCGCCATGAGGGTCTTCTGGTCGGCTGCGGATAGGGGATAAAAGATGCGCGTCCTTTTGATTGAAGATGACAGTGCGATCGCACAGAGCATCGAACTGATGCTCAAATCCGAGAGCTTCAACGTCTATACGACCGACCTCGGCGAGGAAGGCATCGACCTCGGCAAGCTCTACGATTACGACATCATCCTTCTCGACCTGAACCTGCCCGACATGTCGGGCTACGAGGTTCTGCGCACGCTGCGCCTGTCCAAGGTCAAGACGCCGATCCTGATCCTCTCCGGCATGGCCGGCATCGAGGACAAGGTGCGCGGCCTGGGCTTCGGCGCCGACGACTACATGACCAAGCCGTTCCACAAGGACGAGCTGATCGCCCGCATCCACGCCATCGTCCGCCGCTCCAAGGGCCACGCCCAGTCGGTCATCACCACCGGCGACTTGGTGGTCAATCTCGACGCCAAGACGGTGGAGGTCGCCGGCCAGCGCGTGCACCTGACCGGCAAGGAATACCAGATGCTGGAGCTGCTCTCGCTGCGCAAGGGCACGACGCTCACCAAGGAAATGTTCCTCAACCACCTCTATGGCGGCATGGACGAGCCGGAACTCAAGATCATCGACGTCTTCATCTGCAAGCTGCGCAAGAAGCTCGACGCCGTCTCCGGCAACCAGAGCTATATCGAGACCGTCTGGGGCCGCGGCTACGTGCTGCGCGAGCCAGACGCCGGCGAAATGCGCGACATCGCCTGATCCCTTCCCTTCCTCCTCCCCTAGACTTCTGGCCCCGCTTCGGCGGGGCTTTTTGTTTGTCGGGCAGGCGCAAGGACGCTTAACCCAACGACCGGGGCGGCGGATCGTTTCACGCCCAACACATGAAATTCACTGGCCGGCCCGGCGCGGAACGCCTAGCATCGACAGGTTCCGATGTTCGCGCAATGGAGATTTCCGATGAAAAGAGCGCTTCTGGCTTCCGCCGCCCTCGTCTTCGCAACCGGTTTCGCCTTCGCCCAGGACGCGCCGCCGCCTCCGCCCGCGCCGGCCGCAAACCAGCCCGCGCCGCCTCCGCCTCCGCCCCCGGCCCCGGCCGGTCATGGACCGGATCAGGCGATGGATCGCGGCATGGATCATGGGCCGGGTCCCGGCATGGACCATGCGATGGGCCGTGACGGGCCGCGCGGCCCGCATCCCATGATGCGCTTCAGGCCCGACCGGGCGGCGCATTTCCGCTATCAGGACCACGGCGTCGTCATCGACATCAAATGCGCCGACGGCCAGCCGACCGAGGAATGCGCCTCGCTGTTCCTGAAGGCGCTGGACAAGGTTACGCCGGCGCAAGGCGGCGGCGACGACCGTGACCGCCGCGGCGATGGCGACCGCGACCGCCACGACGACGACTACAACAACTGATCCGGCGCACCCCGCGAAGGCCGCAAGGCCTTCGCGGACGTTTCGCAACAGCATTTGACATTTAATCAATCGATTGATTAAATGTCATCATGAGCACGACTCCGTCCGACCAACGCGATCCCGCGCCGCTTTCCGGCGACCAGACCCGCGCCGCCCTCGTCCATGCGGCGCTGCGGCTGTTCGGCTCGCAGGGCTTCGAGGCCACCTCGACGCGCGAGATCGCGCGCATGGCCGGGGCCAATATCGGCTCCATCGCCTATCATTTCGGCAACAAGGAAGGCCTGCGCCTCGCCGCCGCCGAGGCCATCGTCGCGGCCATCGGCGGCGTGGCCGGCGAGGCGCTGGGCCCGGCCCGGCCCGCCGCCAGCCGCGAGGCTGCGCGCGAGCAGCTTCTCGACGCGCTCGGCCATATGGTGCGCTTCGTCGTCACCCAGCCGGAGGCGGGCGAGATCGTGCAGTTCCTGCTGCGCGAGCTGGCGCATCCCACCGCCGCGCTCGACCGCATCTATGCCGGCGTGTTCGAGCCCACCCACCGGCGGCTTTGCGCCCTGTGGGAGACGGCGACCGGCGAGGCGGCGGAAAGCGAGGCGACGCGGCTCACCGTCTTCACCCTCGTCGGGCAGATCGTCTATTTCCGCATCGCGCAGGAGGCGGTGAAGCGGCGCATGGGCTGGCCCGCCATCGGCGCGGACGAGGCCGCCGCCGTCACCGCCGCCGCGCGGCGCAACCTGCTCGCCATCTTCGCCGCGCGCGACGCGGCCAACGGAGACGCGCCATGAGCCTTCTGTGCATCCTGCCCTTCGCGACCTACCTGTTCTCCGCCTGCACGGCGCAGCCGCTGGCGGTCGGCTATGTCGAGGGCGAGTTCGTGCAGCTCGCCCCCATCGAGGTGGCGCAGGTGCGCTCGGTCCTGGTGCGGCGCGGCGACCGCGTCGAGGCGGGCAAGCCGCTGGCCCTGACCGAGGACGCCGACGCCAGGATCGCCGTCGCCCAGGCCGAGGCGGCCCTGGCGCAGGCGCAGGCGCAGCTCGCCGACCTCAAGGTCGGCAAGCGGCCGGACGAGATCGCCGTGCTGGAGGCCGCCGTGCGCACCGCCAACGCGCAGGCCGACGACGCGCGCCGCACGCTCATTCGCACGCAGGACCTCGCCAGGCGCGGGGTGATGGCGCAGGCGCAGCTCGACGACGCCAAGACCAATCTGGAAGTGGCCGAGGCCGCCATCGGCCAGAGCACGGCCAATCTGGCGGTGGGGCGGCTGCCGGCGCGGCCGGAGGCGATCAAGGCGGCGGAGAACGCGGTCAAGGGCGCCGAGGCGCAGCTCGATTCCGCCCGCTGGCGGCTCGGCAAGCGCAGCATCGAGGCCGCGGCGCCCGGACGGATCACCGACGTCATCCGCAATCCCGGCGACATCGCCGGCCCCTCGGCGCCGGTGCTGACCATGCTGCCGGACGGCGCGGTGAAGCTGAAGGTCTATATTCCCGAAAGCGTCTTCGCCTCGGTCAAGGTCGGCGGGCTTCTGTCGGTGCGCTGCGACGGCTGCGCCGGCGACTTGCAGGCCCGCGTCAGCTACGTCTCGCCCGACCCGGAATTCACCCCGCCGGTGATCTACTCGCTCGAGACGCGGCAGAAGCTCGTCTATCTGGTCGAGGCGCATCCCGTCGACCCCGCCTCGCCCCTGCAACCCGGCCAGATCGTCGACGTCGATCTGGCGGCGCGGTAGGCGGAGGCGGCGATGCCCGACGCCATCGACGTGAAGGGACTGGTCAAGCGCTACGGCCAAGCCACCGTGGTCGACCATGTCGACATGACGGTGGCCGAGGGCGAGATCGTCGGCTTCCTCGGCCCGAACGGCTCGGGCAAGACCACCACCATCCGCATCATGTGCGGGCTGCTCACCCCCGACGAGGGCGAGGGCCAGGTGCTGGGCTACGACCTGCGCAGGGAGGGGCTGAAGATCAAGCGCGAGGTCGGCTACATGACGCAGCGCTTCTCCTTCTACGAAGACCTGACCATCGCCGAGAACCTCGAATTCGTCGCCCGGCTCTATCGGCTGAAGCCCGTGAAGGAGCATGTGGCGCGCACATTGTCCGAGCTGGGCCTGACCTCGCGCGGCGGCCAGCTCGCCGGCACGCTGTCGGGCGGCTGGAAGCAGCGGCTGGCGCTGGCCGCCTGCATCATGCACAAGCCGAAGCTGCTGCTTCTGGACGAACCCACCGCCGGCGTCGACCCCAAGGCGCGGCGCGAATTCTGGGACGAGATCCACCGCCTCGCCGACGGCGGGCTGACGGTGCTGGTCTCGACCCATTACATGGACGAGGCCGAGCGCTGCCACCGCATCAGCTATATCTCCTACGGCAAACTGCTCGCCACCGGCACGGTGAAGGAGGTGATCGCGCAGGCGGGCCTGACCACCTTCGTCGTCAGCGGCCGCAAGCTGAGCGACGTGGCGCGCGAGCTTGAGGGCCGGCCCGGCGTCGACCAGGTCGCGCCCTTCGGCGCGACGCTGCATGTGGTCGGCTCCGACAGGGCGAAGCTGGAGGCGGCGCTGGAGCCCTTGCGCGGGCGCGAGGGCGTGACGGTCGAGGCCGGCGAGACCAGCCTGGAGGACGTCTTCATCCAGTTCATGGCCAAGGCGCAGGACAATATGTCGAAAGGCGAAGGCGGATGAGGAACGGCTGGTTCTCCTTCGCGCGGCTCGGCGCGATGCTGATGAAGGAATTCATCCAGATGCGGCGCGACCGCATCACCTTCGCCATGATGCTGGCCGTGCCCCTGATGCAATTGCTCCTGTTCGGCTTCGCCATCAACAGCGACCCCAAGGCGCTGCCCAGCGCGCTGGTGGTGATGAGCGAGGACCATTACACCCGCGCCATGGTGTCGGCGCTGGAGACGACCGGCTATTACCGCTTCGACCATATCGCCCACAGCGCCAAGGAGGCCGAGGCGCTGATCGCCAGCGGCGCGGTGTCCTTCGTGGTGACGATCCCGTCCGATTTCGCCCGGCGGGTGGACGCCGGCGACACGCCGAAGATTCTGATCGAGGCCGACGCCACCGATCCGTCCGTGGCGAGCGGCGCCGTCTCCACCCTCGGCACGGTGGCCGCGCAGGCGCTGCTCCGCGAGCAGGGCAGGCAGGCGGAGGCGGCGGCCGAGGCGCGCGGCCAATTGCAGGTGGTGGTGCATCGCCGCTACAATCCCGAGGGCGTGTCGCAATATAATATCGTGCCGGGGCTGCTGGGCGTCATCCTGCAGATGACCATGGTGATGATGACCGCCATGGCGCTGACGCGCGAGACCGAGCGCGGCACGATGGAGAACCTTCTCGCCATGCCCGCCACGCCGGCCGAGATCATGATGGGCAAGGTGCTGCCCTATCTCGGCGTCGGCGCGGTGCAGATGGCGGTGGTGCTGCTGGCGGCGAAACTGCTGTTCGGCGTGCCCTTCGTCGGCTCGCTGACCCTGCTTCTCGTCAGCGTTCTCGTCTTCGTGCTGGCGCTGGTGCTGCTCGGCTATACGATCTCCACCGCCTCGCGCACCCAGATGCAGGCCATGCAACTCACCTTTTTCTTCTTCCTGCCGTCGCTGATGCTGTCGGGCTTCATGTTTCCCTTCCGCGGCATGCCGGGCTGGGCGCAGGCGCTGGGCGAGATCTTCCCCCTCACCCATTTCCTGCGCATCGTGCGCGCGGTGATGCTGAAGGGCGCGCATCTGAGCGACATCGCCGGCGAGATCAACGCGCTCGTCTTCTTCGTCTTCCTCTTCGCCTCGCTGGCGCTGCTGCGCTTCCGCCGCACGCTTGACTGACCGGCGCTTCGCCCCTAGGCTCGCCTTATCATGACGCTTCTGGTCCAACAGCCGCATCCCGCCATCGACAGGGAGGCCATCGCGAGGCTCGTCGCCGCCTTCTACGGGCGGGCGCGCGAGGACGCGCTGATCGGCCCGATCTTCAACCGCACGGTGACGGACTGGGACCATCACATCGCCCGCATCGCCGAATTCTGGTCCTCCGTGCTGCTGCGCACCGGAAGCTATGACGGCCGCCCCCTGCCCCCGCATCTGCGGCTGGGCCTCGCGCCCGAGCATTTCGACCGCTGGCTGACGCTGTTCGAGGCGACGGCGGCGGAGATGTTCCCGCCCGAGGCGGCGATGATCTTCGCCGACCGCGCCCGCCGCATCGCCGACAGTTTCGAGATGGCCATCGCCACCCAGGCGGGGCGGATAACCGCGCCGCGCCACGCCCGCAAGCCGCTCTGACGGTGGGCGAAACTTAACCATGGCGCCATTTTTCCGCCGCGATTAGGTGGGCCGCCCGCGCCGGCAAGGAAAAATAAAGGCTTGCCGCGCCAGACTGGCCGCAGTTTTTGACATACGACGATAGAGAGCGGCGCGGCTTCGACCGGCCGCCCAAGCGGGAGACGATCCGATGAACGAAACCATTCGCGAATTGCTGGCGAAAGTCGGCGGCCTGCCGACGCCGGTGAGCGAGATCGCCGACGACGCCGATCTCTACAGCGCCGGCCTGTCCTCCTTCGCCTCGGTGCAGCTCATGCTGGGGCTCGAGGACAAGTTCGACATCGAGTTCCCCGACCGGTTCCTCAACCGCAAGTCCTTCGCCAGCATCAAGGCGATCGAGCAGACGGTGGGCGAGATTCTCAAGGACAACGAGGCGGCGTGATGAATATGGGGGCGGGGAGCACGCTTTCGGAACGGGCCGGCCGCGTCGCGGCCATTGCGGGCCAGTTCGCCGACAGCGTGGACAGGGAGGCGCGGTTTCCGCGCGAGGCCATCGAGGCGATGAAGGCCGAGGGGCTTCTGGGGGCGCAGGTTCCGGCGGAGCTGGGCGGCGAAGGGGCCGAGATCGACCAGATCGCGGAAGTCTGCTGCATCGTCGGCCAGGCGTGCGCGGCCAGCGCCATGATCTTCGCCATGCACCACATCAAGCTGTCGAGCCTGGTGGAGCACGGCCAGGACGTCGAATGGCACCGCGCCTTCATGCGCCGGGTCGCCGGGGAGCAGTTGCTTCTCGCCTCCGCCACCACCGAGGGCGGCATCGGCGGCGATTTGCGCAATTCGATCTGCGCCGTCGAGGTCGAGGGCGACGTCTGCCGGCTGGAGAAGAACGCCACCGTCATCTCCTACGGCGTCTACGCCGACGCCATCCTCATCACCTCGCGCTCCCACAAGGACGCGGCCTCCTCCGACCAGGTGATGACGGTTTTCCTCAAGGACCAGTACACGCTGGAGAAGACCAACGACTGGGACACGCTCGGCATGCGCGGCACCTGCTCGGAAGGTTTCGTGTTCAAGGGCGAGGCGGACAAGGTCCAGATCCTGCCGCATCCCTTCGCCGAGATCGCGGCGCAGTCGATGCTGGCGCAGTCGCACACGCTGTGGAGTTCGCTCTGGTACGGCATCGCGGTGGACGCGGTCAACCGCGCGCAGGCCTTCGTCCGCGCCGCCGCCCGCCGCAATCCGGGCGCGCCGCAGCCGGGCGCCCTGCGCGTCGCGGAAGCCTCCAACATGCTGCAGATGCTGAAGTCGGAGATCGTCGCCTGCCTCAAGACCTACAAGGACGCGAAGCGCGACCCCGACAAGCTGGCCTCGATGGGCTTCGCCATCGCCATGAACAATCTCAAGGTGGCGGCGTCGCAGACCATATTGCAGGTCATCAACCACGCCATGCTGGTCTGCGGCATCATGGGCTACAAGAACGGCACGCCCTACAGCCTTGGCCGGCACCTGCGCGACGCCCATTCGGCGCAGCTCATGATCTCCAACGAGCGCATCCTCGGCAACACGGCGACCATGCTGCTCATCCACAAACAGAACACCAGCCTCTTGGGGTAAAGCCATGGACGCGCAAAGATCCTTTCTCGACCGGCTCTTCGACGCCGGACTGCTGATCGAAACCGGCGTGGACGGCCTTTACGGCCGCTCCGGCCAGTTCGAGGACGTGATCGTCGCCTTCGAGCGGCTGATCGACCGCGTCGGCGGCGGCGACGGCGCGGAGGCGATCCGCTTCCCGCCCGGCCTCAACCGCGCCTATTTCGAAAAAAGCGGCTATATGAAGAGCTTCCCGCAGCTCGCCGGCACGGTGCACAGCTTCTGCGGCTGCGAGCTCGATCATATCAACCTCATCAAATGCATGGACGAGGGCAAAGACTGGACGCTGGAGCAGAAGGCGACCGACATCGTGCTCACGCCGGCCGCCTGCTACCCGCTCTATCCGACCATCGCCAAGCGCGGGCCGCTGCCGCAGGGCGGCGGGCTCTACGACCTGCAATCCTATTGCTTCCGCCACGAACCGTCGGTGGACCCGGCGCGCCAGCAGCTTTTCCGCATGCGCGAATATGTGCGCATGGGCACGGAGGCCGACGTGATGGCCTTCCGCCAGCTCTGGATCGAGCGCGGCACCGACATGATGGAGAAGGTCGGCCTGCCGGTGGAGATCGACGTGGCCAACGATCCCTTCTTCGGCCGCGCCGGCAAGATGCTGGTCAACAACCAGCGCGACCAGAACCTGAAATTCGAGCTCCTGATCCCCATCACCTCGGTGGAGAAGCCGACCGCCTGCATGAGCTTCAACTATCACCAGGACCAGTTCGGCGTGAAATGGGGCTTGTCGCTCGACGACGGCGCAGTGGCGCACACCGCCTGCGTCGGCTTCGGGCTGGAGCGCATCGCGCTGGCGCTGTTCCACCATCACGGGCTGGACGTGGCGGCGTGGCCGGAAAGCGTGCGCCGCGAACTCTGGGGCTGATCGCCATGCAGGCCGTCTTCCCGCATATCGCGCCGGACAGCTACCGGCCGCATCCGCTGCACGCGCAGACGCGCGTGTGGCCGGAAACCAACTGCTATGTCGACCTCTGGATCGAGGTGCTGGCGACATTGGGCGTTGCGCCCGAAGCCATGCTCGGCTTCACGCTGACGCAGGACTTCGAGGGCGACCAGTTCACCTTCTTCAAGGTTCCGCTGGAGGATCTGGAGGCGCTCTACGGCGTGCGGGCGACGGAGCTGGCCATCTTCGACACGGTGGAGAGCCATATCGCCGAGCAGATCGCGCGCGGGCGGCTCTGCATGGTGGAGATGGACAGCTATTTCATGCCCGACACGCATGGGGTGAGCTACCGCACCGAGCACGGCAAGACGACCGTCGCCATCAACCGCATGGACGTGGAGAACCGCCAGCTCGATTATTTCCACAATGGCGGCTTCTATCATCTCGAAGGCGAGGATTTCGACGGCGTGTTCCAGCGCCATCTGACCGAGGCCGACCTGCCCTTCCTGCCTTATACGGAATTCGCCAAATTCCCCAAGACGGTCCCGGACGAGACGCATCAGCGCCGCGTGGCGGCGCTTCTCCTGACGCGCCATTTCGCCCGCCGGCCGAAGGACAACCCGATCCGCGCCTTCGCGAGCGCCTTTCCGGCGCAGGTGGCGGCGGTGGCCGAGCGGCCCTTCGGCTTCTTCCACAAATACGCCTTCAACACGCTGCGCCAGCTGGGCGCGAATTTCGAGCTGGTGGCGAGCCATCTGCAATGGCTGGGCGGCGGGACGCGCTTCACTTCGGCCGCGGCCGACGCGCTGCTGATCGCCGAGACGGCCAAGGCGGTGCAATTTTTGCTGGCGCGCGCGGTGATGCGCAAGAAATTCGACGCGCTCGGGCCGGCGCTCGCCCCCGCCGCCGACGCATGGGACCGCATGACGGCGGCGCTGGCGACGGACCTGAACCGTGACGCTGCCTGAAGGTCGGCCGCTCTCGGCCGGCTGGCGGCTTTTCCTCACCGCCGCCGGTGCGGCCGCCGCGCCGCATGACGTCGTCCGCGACGAGGGGCTGGACGCGCCCCTCCCCGGAACCGTCGCCGAGGCGCTGGAGAAAGCCGGCCGCTTCGACCGCGCCGCGCCGACGCCGTTGCACGACCGCGACGCCTGGTATTTCCTCACCCTCGACGAGACGCCCGGCCCAGCCACGCTGCATTTCTCCGGCCTCGCCACGATCTGCGAAATCTATCTCAACGGCCGGTTGCTGCTCGCCTCCGACAGCATGTTCCTCGCCCACGATCTGGCCGCCACGCTAACGGGCCGCGACGAGCTGGCGTTGTGCTTCCGAGCGCTCGGGCCCCATCTCGACAAGAAAGGCCCGCGCGCCCGCTGGCGCACGCAGCTCATGAACACGCAAGGCCTGCGCCTCGTCCGCACCACGCCGCTCGGCCATATGCCCGGCTGGTGCCCAGAGGTCCACGCCGTCGGCCCGTGGCGGCCGATCCGCCTCAGCCGCCCGGATGCGGAAACCATCCGAGAAATCGCTATCGAAAGCGGCCTGTCCGAGGACGGAACCGGCGCGCTGACGGTCGCCTTCGCCTATGAGGGCGCGGCGCGCGACGTGACGCTCCATTGCGCGGGCCAGGCCGCGCCTTGCGAGAAGACCGGCGAAAACCGCTGGCGCGCGCGCCTCGCGCTGCCCGGCGTCGAGCCGTGGCTGCCGCACACCCATGGCGCGCCGACGCTCCACGACATTTCCCTCACGCTCGACGGCGAAACGCGACCGGTCGGCCGCACCGGCTTTCGCCGCATCGCGGTGGATCGCGGCCCGGACGGCAAAGGCTTCGCGCTTGTCGTCAACGGCGAGACAATCTTCTGCCGCGGCGCGGTGTGGAGTTCGGCCGACATCGTGCGCCTGCCCGGCGCGCGCGCCGATTACGAACCGTGGCTGCGGCTCGCCCGCGACGCCGGCATGAACATGATCCGCATCAGCGGCATAACCGCCTATGAAAGCCCGGATTTCTTCGCCCTTTGCGACGAGCTGGGCATCCTGGTCTGGCAGGATTTCATCTTCGCCAATTTCGACTATCCGGTGAAGGACGAGGCCTTCGTCGAAAAGGCGCGGCTGGAGGCGCGGCAGATGCTTTCCGTCATCCGCTGCGCGCCGTCGCTGGCGGTGCTGTGCGGCGGCAGCGAGATATACCAGCAGGGCGCGATGATGGGCCTGCCCGAAGCGACCTGGAAGGGCGCGCTCACCGAAGAAATCCTGCCGGCGATCGCCGCCGAATTGCGCCCCGACGTTCCCTATGTCGCCAATTCGCCCTGCGGCGGCGCGCTGCCCTTCCTCAGCAACGAGGGCGTCAGCCATTATTACGGCGTCAGCGCCTATTGCCGGCCGCTCGACGACGCGCGCCGCGCCGAGGTGCGCTTCGCCGCCGAATGCCTCGCCTTCGCCAACGTGCCGGAGGCGCGCACGCTCAAGGCGCATCTCGACGTTCCCGCCGTGCACGATCCGCGCTGGAAGGCCCGCCTGCCCCGCGACCGCGGCGTGTCCTGGGATTTCGAGGACGTGCGCGACGCCTATCTGGGAATGCTTTACGGCTTCGACCCGGCGCGGCTGCGCCGCGAGGACATGGAGCAATATCTGCACCTCTCCCGCGCCGTGACGGCCGAGGTGATGGAGGCGACCTTCGCCGAATGGCGGCGGCCGGGAAGCACCTGCTTCGGCGGCCTCGTCTGGATGTTCCAGGACCTCTTGCCCGGCGCGGGCTGG
Organism: Hyphomicrobiales bacterium; assembly: GCA_900465915.1. Lineage (GTDB taxonomy): Bacteria > Pseudomonadota > Alphaproteobacteria > Rhizobiales > Rhizobiaceae > Brucella. Next base: position 133,808 of record UBKJ01000012.1, on the reverse strand, counting down.
GGCGTGATCGACGCCACCGGAGAGCCGAAACCCGCCTGGCACGGGCTGAAGCGCGCCTTCCGCCCGCTGCAACTGGCGCTGACCGACGAAGGCGTCAACGGACTGGCGATCCATCTCGTCAACGAGGGCCCCGCCCCTGCCGAACTCACGCTCGACATCGCCTGCCTGCGCGGCGGCGCGCAGGCGGTCGTCTCCGGCCGCCGCGAGCTGACGCTCGCCCCGCGCGCCAGCGAAACGCTCAACGCGGTCGACCTCATCGGCGCGTTTTTCGACGTGACCTACGCCTATCGCTTCGGCCCGCCGGCCCATGACGTGACGGTGGCCCGGCTGAAACGAGACGGCGTCACGGTGGCGGAAGCCTTCCACTTCCCGCTCGGTCGCGCCAAGGCCTTTCACGACGCGGCCGTCGAAGCGGCGCTGGTCGAGGAAGCGGACGGCTGGACGCTCGACCTTTCCACGCCGGTTCTGGCGCAGTCGGTTTCGATCGACGCCGGCGACTGGCGCGCGGCGGAGAACTGGTTCCACCTCGCGCCCGGCGAGACCAGGCGCGTGAAGCTGCTGGCGCGTGGTGACGCCGGCGAAAAGCCGTCGGGCGAAATCCGCATCGCCGGCTCGTCGCGGATCGTCTGGTTCTAGCCGGCCTTTAGAGCGGTGGCGCGGATGGCGTCGAGATAGATGGCGCGCGAATGCTCGGGCGTCAGATTGTGGTCGGCGTCGGGGATGACGGTGACGGCGACGTTCTCGAAGCCTTGCGTCCTGCCGCCGGCGGCGTCGAAATAGAAATTATAATGCTCGCGGCCAGGGTCCTGGGCGCTATAGAGCACCGTCACCGGCACCTGCCGCCGCTTCAATTCGCCGAAGGCGGCGTAGACGGCGCGGCCCTCGGGGCTGCGCTTGCGCAGCGCCTTGCGCGCCAGCGCGCGCACCCGCCCGCCGACGCCGCGCAGGATGTTGCGGGCGATGGCGACGAGGTCCAGCTCACCGCGCAAAAGCCGCTTGAACGTGTCGAGCCGCAGGGCGCGGCTGCCGTAATCCTCCAGCGTGCGGCCGGACTGGCGCACGAGCTGGCTCAGCGAACGCCCCGGCGCCCAGTAGAAGGCGATGGGATTGGCCAGCACCGCTCCACAGACGCGCGCATCCTCCAGCGCGCCGTGGAAGCCGATATAGGCCCCGCTGCACCGGCCGGCCACCACCGGCCGTCCCAGCCCGGCGGCGTCGAGGAAATCGAGCGCCTCGGCCAGGTCCTCCTGCGGGGCCTGCGTATAGAGCACCTCCTCCGGGCGGCCCGGATTGGGCGGGCTGTCGCCGGCGTCGGCGATGTCGAAGCGCAGCGAGGCGATCCCGTCGCGCGCCAGCCGCCGCGCCATCTCGACCGTGGTGCGGCCCCAGCCGACGCGGCGGTCGTAGGAGGCCGAGACGAACACGACCGGCGCGCCGCGCCGCGGCCCGTCCGGCCGGCACAGCACGCCCGAAAGCCGGCCGCCGCGCCCGAAATTCACGCCTTCCTCGACAAAGCCGTCGCCGGCCAGGACGCCGCCCTTGCCGCGCTCGTCGGGCCGGCCGGCGGCCGGCGTCGCGCCCGCGATCTCCGCCGCCCAGTCCACCAGCCGGTCGCCCACCTCCACCGGCAGGCGCGCCAGAAGCGGGTTGGAGATCAGCTTGTCGTAATCGGCGAAGGGCTCGCTGCGGACCTCGGCCCCGAGCTTTTCCAGATGGGCGCAGAAATCGGCGTCGCTGGGCCGGTCGACGCGCGCCAGCACCAGGCAGCGCGGCGCCGGCCGTTCGGTCAGCGCCGTCAGGTCCAGCTTGCGCAGCTCGGCGGCGATCTCCGGCTGCAATCGGAACGAGGCGATGGCGACGCCGTCCTTGACGCGCTGGGCGTCGGTGAGGCCCAGATCGGCGTCGACCATGTTGGACCAGATGGCGAGCTCGCGCGAATAGAAGCGGCCGGAAATGACGGGCGCGAGCAGCGCCATGGCTTCGAGCCCGTCGATGCGCGGCCCGGCCTGCGCCGCCACCGCCGCGCCAAAACTCTGGCCGATGACGACGACCTTGCTGGCCCCCGACAAGGCGCGCGCCTTCTGCGCCGCCTCGACCAGCGCCCCGCGCCAGACTTCGAGCCCTTTGGAGAAATCGGCCGTGTCGAGCGCGTCGCCGGTTCCCGGCCAGTCGAAGCGGAACGAGGCCAGCCCGCGGTCGGCGAGCTTTTCGGCGATGATGCGCCAGAATTTGCGCGTCGTGCACAGCTCCTCCAGCGCCCAGGGGCTGGCGAAGACCACGACCGTGTCGAGCGCGACCCCGCGCGCCGGCTGGAAAAGCCCGAACGCGCCCGAGAAGGCTGCCGGCTCGGCGGCGGAGCGTCCCGTCTCCAAAACCTCTCCGCCGTCCATGCGGTCCAAATTGCGCATTCCGTCCCATCCCCTCGCAGAAGCCGCTTCAAGGAATAGCGGAATTTTGGCGCGCAACCAAGGATTTATCGCCCGGGCGCGGGCGGTCAGGCCTCTTCGGCGACCAGCTTCTGCTGGTGGCGCAGCAGCATGCCGTAGAGGTCGCGCGGCTCGTCGGGATCGGCCAGAAGGTCGAGCTGTTCGTAGAGCCCGGTGTCGCGCAGCTTGTCGCGGACATAGCGCAGCGCCGAGAAATCCTCGGTGGCGAAGCCGACCGAATCGAACAGCGTGATCTGGCGCGGGTCGGCGCTGCGGCCCTCGATCCGGCCGGTGATGACCTGCCACAGCTCCTTGACCGGATAATCCTCCGGCAATTGCTGGATCTCGCCCTCGATGCGGGTCTGCGGCGGATATTCGACAAAAATGTCGGAGCGGCGCAGGATGTCGCCGTGCAGCTCGGTCTTGCCGGGGCAGTCGCCGCCGACCGCGTTGATGTGCACGCCCGCGCCGACCGTGTTGTCGGTGAGAATGGTGGCGTTGGCCTTGTCGGCGGTCACGGTGGTGATGATGTCCGCGCCCTCTACCGCTTCCTCGACCGACTTGCAGGCGACGATGTCGAAGCCGGCGTTAGCGAGGTTGCGCATGCATTTGGCGGTCGCCTGCGGGTCGAGGTCGTAGAGCCGCAGCTTGTCGACGCCGAGGATCGCCTTGAAGGCCAGCGCCTGGAACTCGCTCTGCGCGCCGTTGCCGATGACGGCCATGGTGCGCGCGCCCCTGGGCGCGAGATGCTTGGCCGCCACGGCCGAGGTGGCCGCCGTGCGCAGCGCGGTCAGGATGGTCATTTCGGTGAGCAGCATCGGATAGCCGCTGCCGACGTCGGCCAGAACGCCGAAGGCGGTGACGGTCTGAAGCCCCTCGCGCGTGTTCTTCGGATGGCCGTTGACATATTTGAAGCCGTAGAGCGCGCCGTCGCTGGTCGGCATCAGCTCGATCACGCCCTCGCGCGAATGCGAGGCGACGCGCGGCGTCTTGTCGAAGCTTTCCCAGCGGCGGAAATCCTCCTCCACATAATCGGCCAGCTCCTTCAGGAAGGTCTCGACGCCGACGGAAAGCACCAGCTTCATCATGTGGTCGACGCTGACGAAGGGGACGATATTGAGATTGGGATGAGTCATAATGGCTCCTTGTTTCTGCGCATTTCCGGACGCAAAACCGGCGTCCACTTTTGCTGGAAATGCGTCTAGTAACTTTGGGTCGGACGGTCCATGACGCTGCGGCCCAGAAGGCTCGCCATCAGGTCCACCATGACGGTGGCGGTGCGTCCGCGTTCGTCCAGAAACGGATTGAGTTCGACCAGGTCGAGGCTGGTCACGAGGCCGCTGTCGTGCAGCGTCTCCATGATGAGATGCGCCTCGCGGAAGGTCGCGCCGCCCGGCACCGTGGTGCCGACGGCCGGCGCGATGGACGGGTCGAGGAAATCGACGTCGAGGCTGACATGCAGCAGGCCGTTCTCCGCCTTGACGCGCTCCAGGAAGCGGCGCAGCAGGGCGGCGACGCCGTGCTCGTCGATCATACGCATGTCGTAGACGGTGACGCCGGTCTCCTTGATCGCCGAACGCTCGGCCGGGTCGACGCTGCGGATGCCCATCATGCAGACATTGGCCGGGTCGACGGCGGCGGCGACGGCGGGGAAATGGCCGGCGAAGCCCTTCTGGCCGGTGTAATAGGCCACCGGCGTGCCGTGCAGGTTGCCGCTGGTGGTGGTCTCCAGCGTGTGGAAATCCGTATGCGCGTCGAGCCAGAGCACGAACTGCTTGCGGCCCTTCTCGGCGGCGCGGCGCGCCACGCCCGGCACGGTGCCGGCGGCGAGCAGGTGGTCGCCGCCGAGGAAGATCGGAAAGCCCTCGGCGCTTTCGCGATAGGCGGCCTCGCTGATCGCCTCGATCCAGGCGACGGCCTCCGGCAGCGCCTTGATGGCGGCGTTGGGATGGGCCGCGGGGCGCTTTACGGCCGGCGTCAGGTTGCCGAGGTCGGCGAAGCTGTGGCCGAGCTCGGTGATCGCCTCGGCGATGCCGGCGGCGCGGTAGGAATCCGGGCCCATGTTGCAGCCCACGCGGCCGGTTCCTTCCTGAACCGGCAATCCCAGAATCTTGCAGTGCATCGTCAGGCTCCCTTCGGCGGCCGGCATGTGTCGATCGCGAGGAAAATGACCATGCGCCCTTGGCGATGTGAACCATCCGTATTGGCAAATTTACAGCTTTGCTTTATCAAAATGGCGGTTTGGCTTTTCGATATGGAGAAAGCATGGACGATCTGGACGAAAAGCTCATCACGCTGCTGCGCCATAACGGGCGGCGCAGCATCTCCGACATCGCGCTCGACCTCGGCGTCTCGCGCGCCACGGTGCGGGCGCGGATGGAGCGGCTGGAGCGGTCGGGCGACATCATCGGCTATACGGTGATCCTGCGCTCCGACGCGGTGGACCAGGCGGTGCGCGGCGTGATGATGATCGAGATCGAGGGCCACGTCACCGACCGCGTGGTGAAGGCGCTGGGCGGGTTTTCGGAGATTTCGGCGGTGCACACCACCAACGGCCGCTGGGACCTGATCGTGGAGCTGAGCGCCGCCACGCTCACGGATTTCGACGCCGTGCTGCGCCGCATCCGGCTGGTGCCGGGCATCAAGGCCAGCGAGACCAGCCTGCTGCTCGCCACGCGCCGCTCGACGCGGGCGAGGTTATAAAAAGAGGGCCGGGAAATCCCCGGCCCTCGAAGCATCCGGTCAGACGAGCGCCGGATAGTCGGTGTAGCCCTTGGCGCCGCCGCCATACATGGTGTCGCGGTCGAGCGGGTTGAGCGGCGCGTCCTCCTTCAGGCGGCGCACCAGGTCGGGATTGGCGATGAAGGGCTTGCCGAAGGCGACCAGGTCGGCGCGGCCGCTTTCGATCTCGGCTTCCGCCGTGGCGCGGTCGTAGCCGTTATTGACCATCCACGCGCCCTTGCCGCCGGCGTCGCGATAGACCCGCTTGAAGCGGGCGTAGTCGAAGGGCTGCGGCCCCTGCTGGAAATCGCGCGCGCCGCCGGTCGCGCCCTCGATGACGTGGATATAGGCGAGGCCGTAGGCCGCGAGCTTCTCGACCGCATAGTCGAACAGCGGCTGCGGATCGAGATCGGAGGCGTCGTTGGCCGGCGTCACCGGCGACAGGCGGATGCCCACCTTGCCGCCGCCGATCGCCTTCACCACGGCGCCCACCACTTCGAGCAGGAAGCGGGCGCGGTTCTCGATCGAGCCGCCGTAATCGTCGGTGCGGTGGTTCGTGCCCGCGCGCAGGAACTGGTCGATCAGATAGCCGTTGGCGGCGTGGATCTCGACGCCGTCGAAGCCGGCGGCCTCGACCGCGTCCTTCGCCGCGCGGACGTAATCGGCGACGATGCCCGGCAGCTCGTCGCGCTCCAGCGCGCGCGGCGCGGAGGTGGGGGCGAACTCGCCGGTCCCGTCGGCATGGATGAGATAGGTCTTGGAATTGGCGGTGATCGCCGAGGGCGCCACCGGCTGGCCGCCGCCCGGCTGCAGCGAATTGTGCGAGATGCGGCCCACATGCCACATCTGCGTGACGATCCGCCCGCCGGCCTTGTGCACGGCGTCGGTGACGCGCCGCCAGCCGGCGAGCTGCTCGGGCGCGTAGAGGCCCGGCACGTCGGCGTAGCCCTGGCCCTGCTGGCTGATGGCGGTGGCCTCGGTGATGATCAGGCCGGCGCTGGCGCGCTGCTCGTAATAGGCGACGTTGAGGTCGTTGGGCACGGCCCGCGGCGAGCGGTTGCGCGTCAGCGGCGCCATGACGACGCGGTTGGCGAGCTTGAGGTCGCCCGCCGTGACGGGATCGAACAATGTGGCCATGGGGTCTTTCCTTTGCGGGGTCGGGAGGAGGATCAGAGGTCGGAAAGCGAGGCGAGGAAGGCGGCGATGGCCTCCTCGTCGCGCCGGTAGAAGGTCCACTGGCCGACGCGCCGGGGCGTGATCAGCCCCGCCTTGACCAGCACGGACAGATGGGCGGAAACGGTCGACTGCGACAGGCCGCAGCGCTCGAACTGGCCGGCGCAGACGCCCATTTCCGGCGACATGTGCTGCGGCGAAAAATGCTTTTCCGGCTGCTTGAGGCAGTTCAATATGTCGAGGCGCACCGGATTGGCCAGCGCCTTCAAGATCTCGTCCCTTCTGGCGTCCTGTTCGCCGGGCATGTGCGTCGCCTCGTTCGTATCGTCGTTTTTCGATATATAAATCGGGAAAATCCGATTTGAAAGGTCGAACGTTCCTCACATCGCCGTGAAGGAGGAAAACGCCTCCTTTCCTGTGGAACATCGCCTTGGCCTTGATTGCGCCAGAGCCGCGTCCGACTATGGTCCACGCAACGACCACGAAACGGGAAACACATGGCGGACGACAGCAAGCGCATTGCCGCGATCATCGCGGCGGAGATCAAGGCGAGACCGGAGCAGGCGCAAGCGGCAATCGGCCTTCTGGACGAGGGCGCGACGGTGCCTTTCGTCGCCCGCTACCGCAAGGAAGTCACCGGCGGGCTGGACGACACGCAGTTGCGGCAGCTCTCCGAACGCCTCGCCTATCTGCGCGAGCTGGAGGCGCGGCGGGCCTCGATCCTCGATTCCATCCGCGGCCAGGGCAAGCTAACGCCGGAACTTGAAGGCAAAATCGCCAGCGCCGACACCAAGGCGGCGCTGGAGGACCTGTACCTCCCCTACAAGCCCAAGCGCCGCACCCGCGCCGAGATCGCCCGCGAGCGCGGGCTGGGTCCGCTGGCCGAGGCCATCCTCACTGAGCGCAGCCTCGTTCCCGCCGAGATCGCCAAATCTTACGTGCAGGGCGAGGTGGCCGACGTGAAGGCCGCGCTCGACGGCGCGCGCGACATCGTCGCGGAAGGCTTCGCCGAGAACGCCGATCTTCTGGGCACGCTTCGCGCCTATATGAAGGACAGGGCCATGCTGCGCTCGCGCGTGGTCGAGGGCAAGGAAGCGGCAGGCGCAAAGTTCTCCGATTATTTCGATCATTCCGAACGCTGGGCCGCCGTCGCCGGCCATCGCGCGCTCGCCATGCTGCGCGGCCGCAACGAGGATTTTTTGTCGCTCGACATCGAGGTGGACGCCGACGACCCCGCGCCGGTGAAGCCCGTCGAACGCAAGATCGCCGCCGCCTATGCTATCGGCGCGACGCTGCCCGGCGACCGCTGGCTGATGGAGGTGGCCGGCTGGGCGTGGCGAGTGAAACTGTCGCTGTCGCTGTCGCTCGACCTGATGCGCGACCTGCGCGAGCGGGCGGAGGAAGAGGCGATCAACGTTTTCGCCCGCAACCTCAAGGACCTGCTGCTCGCCGCCCCCGCCGGCTCGCGCGCCACGATGGGCCTCGACCCCGGCATCCGCACCGGCGTCAAGGTGGCGGTGGTGGACGGCACCGGCAAGCTCTTGGACACCGCGACCGTCTACCCCTTCCCGCCGAAGAACGACTTGCGCGGCGCGCAGGCCGAAATCGCGAGCCTCATTCGCAAGCATAAAGTCGAACTCATCGCCATCGGCAACGGCACAGCCAGCCGCGAGACGGAGCGCCTCGTGGTCGACATGCTCTCCGACATGCCCGCGCCGAAGCCGCTCAAGGTGATCGTGTCGGAGGCCGGCGCGTCGGTCTATTCGGCCTCGGAAACGGCCGCGGCGGAATTTCCGCAGCTCGACGTGTCGCTGCGCGGGGCCGTCTCCATCGCGCGGCGCTTGCAGGACCCGCTGGCCGAACTGGTCAAGATCGAGCCGAAATCCATCGGCGTCGGCCAGTACCAGCACGACGTCGACCAGACCCGCCTCGCCCGCGCGCTCGACGCCGTGGTGGAGGACGCGGTCAACGCCGTCGGCGTCGATCTCAACACGGCTTCCGCCTCGCTGCTCGCCCGCGTGTCGGGGCTGGGGGCGTCGCTGGCCGAGGCCATCGTCGCGCACCGCAACGAGGCCGGCGCGTTCAAGAACCGCAAGGAACTGTTGAAAGTCGCCCGCCTCGGCGCGCGCACCTTCGAGCAATGCGCCGGCTTCCTGCGCATCCCCAACGGCGCGGAGCCGCTCGACGCCTCGTCGGTGCACCCGGAAGCCTATGGCGTGGCGAAGAAGATCGTCGCCGCCTGCGGCCGCGACGTGCGCAGCCTGATGGGCGACAGCGCGGCGCTCAAGGCGCTCGACCCGCGCGTCTTCGTGGACGAGCGTTTCGGCCTGCCGACCGTGCGCGACATCATCGCCGAACTGGACAAGCCCGGCCGCGACCCGCGGCCGGAATTCCGCACAGCGACCTTCGCCGACGGCGTCGACGACATCAAGGATTTGAAGCCCGGCATGATGCTGGAAGGCACGGTCACCAACGTCGCCGCCTTCGGGGCCTTCGTCGATATCGGCGTGCATCAGGACGGGCTGGTGCATGTCTCGCAACTGGCCGACCGTTTTGTGAAAGACCCGCACGAGGTGGTCAAGGCCGGCGACGTGGTGAAGGTGCGCGTGGTGGAAGTGGACGTTCCGCGCAAGCGCATCGGCCTTTCGATGCGAAAGGACGCCGAGCCCGCGCCGGCGCGCGGCCCCGCGACGCGCGAGCCGCAAGCGGCGCGCAACGCCGCGCCCAAGCGCAAGCCCGAGCAGCCTTCCACCGGCGCCTTCGGCGCGGCGCTGCTGGAGGCGATGAAGAAGAAGTAGCGTTCAGCCCTGCGCCACGGCGACGGTCAGCGCGAACAGCGCATGGGCGCCGCCGGCGCGGCGCAGCGTGCTGTGCATGGCGCTGGCCTCGCGGGCCTCGTCCGCCGGCGCCCGGCCGGCGCGGGTGGCGAGGGCGCAGATGCTGTCGTAGCGGGAAATGCGTTCATTCCTGTTCATGGCGCAGCTCCTGTGGCCAGCATGGACGGACGGCGAACGCCGCCCGCATCCGATGCGGGTGGCGTTACACGATCTTCGCTTCAGTTCTATGACAGCGGCGGTCAGATCACCATTCCGGCCATATGGGCGATCTGCGCCCCGGCCTCGTAATAGGCCTCGCGCAGCGGGCGGAAGCTCTGCTCCTGCGGATCGGTGACCGGCAGCGGCAGGTCGTCCTCGGCCACCGCGCCGGAGACCAGCTCCGCCAGCCATTTGCCGAACACGCTGCCCGGCGCGATGCCGCGCCCGTTATAGCCGGAGAAGCCGACCACGTTGCGCGCGAATTTGTGGAATTTCGGCAGGCTGTCCCTCGTCATGCCGATCTTGCCGTACCACTGCGACTCGAACTCCACATCGCCGATCTGCGGGAAAAGCCGCTTCATCGCGCGCTTGGCCCAGGCCGTATGCACCGCCATGCCGGTGTTGCGCAGCGCGCCGACGCTGCCGAACACCAGCCGGCCCTGCTGGTCGAAGCGGAACGAGGACAGCACTTCCTTGGTGTCCCACACGCCCTGGCGCTCGGGCAGGATGCTCTTGCGCAGATTGTCGGACAGCGGCCTGGTCGCCATGTTGAAATAGGGCAGATGCACCAGCTCCGCCCGCACCTGCGGCCACGGCGCCTTGGTGTAGGCGTTGGAGGCGACGACGATCCAGTCGGCCGTCACCGAGCCCTTGTCGGTCTTCACCACCCATTTGCCGTTGCGCTCCTCCGCGCCCGCCACGGGGCTCGCGGTGTAAAGCTGCGCGCCCGCCTTGACGGCGGCGTGGGCCAGCCCGCGCACATAGGCGAGCGGCTGGATGGTGCCGGCGCGCAGGTCGAGGAGCGAGCCCGTATAGGCGGCGCTGCCCACCTTGGCGGCGGTCTCGGCGGCGTCGAGCAGCCGCACCGGCGCGCCGCGCTTCTCCCACTGGGCGGCGCGGTCCTGCAATTCCTTCAGCCCCGCCTGCCCCACCGCGCAATGCAGCGTGCCCTGCTTCTCGACCTCGCAGGCGATTCCGTGCTTCTCGACCAGGTCGAACACCAGCCGCGGCGCGTTGCCGAGCACGTCCAGCAGCCGGTCGCCGTATTTCTGGCCCAGCACGCCCGGCAGGTCGTCGGGCATGACCCACATGCCGGCGTTGACCAGGCCGACATTGCGGCCCGAGCCGCCATAGCCGACCTCGACCGCCTCCAGCACCGCCACGGCGACGCCCTTCTCGGCCAGGTGCAGCGCCGTCGACAGGCCGGTGAAGCCCGCGCCGACCACCGCCACGTCGACGGCGATGTCGCCGGAAAGCGGGCCGGTGCGCGGGGCTGCGGGCGCGGTCTTTTCCCAAAGACCGTGAGAATGCGGGTCGTTCAGCATGATGCCAGATCTCTATCGAACAGGTGGAAAAGCCGTTTCGGCTGCTGCAATACACAAAAGCCGCGGCCGGGGGAAGCGACAGCGCTTTTTCGACACCGGATCATGCGGGGCCGGAATGACCCCCGGCCGGCCGGGCCTGCGCCCCCACCTCGCCGGCGATCCATTGGCAGAAAGTCTGAGTGACGGGGTTCTCGAGCTTCCCCTCCGGCACGACGATGTAATAGTCGTTCTCGGTGCGCATGGGCCGGTCGAGCAGGATCAGCAATTGGCCGGCGGCCAGCTCCTGCTCGATGAGATAGAGCGGCAGCAGCGCCACGCCCATGCCGGCCATGGCCGCCACGATGACCATGGCGAACTGGTCGAAGCGGTGGCCGCGATAGGCCGACTTGGCCTCGACGCCGCAATTCTCGAACCATTGCGCCCACATTTTCGGCCGGGTGGCGAGATGCAGCAGCGGCTCGTCCTCCAGCGCCATCGGGTCGTCTATATGGCGGCCGGCCACGAAGGCGGGGCTCGCCACCGGCACGATGATCTCGCTGCACAGATAGGTGCAGGTGGCGTGCGCCCAGACCGGCTTGCCGTAGTGGATGGCGACGTCGAAGGGCTGCTCCTCGAAGTCGAACACGCCCGAGCGCGAGGCGAGGTTGATCGCCACGTCATGGTGCTGGGCGAGGAAGCGCGGCAGGCGCGGCATCAGCCAGCGATTGCCGAAGGTGGGCAGGGTGGCGATGCTGAGCGAGGCCGCCGACTGCGCCGAGGCCATGGCGCGCAGCATGGTGTCCTCGGTCTGGTTGAGGAGCCGGCGCACCTCGGGCAGGAACTTGCGCCCGGCGTCGGACAAAAGGATGCGCTGGCGGATGCGCTCGAACAGAAGCACGCCGAGCTGGCTTTCGAGGTCCTTGATCTGACGGCTGACGGCGCTCTGGGTGAGGTTCAATTCATGCGCGGCCTGCGTGAAGCTGCCATGGCGCGCGGCGCATTCGAAAGCCTGCAGCGTGGCGATGTCCGGTATGAGACGTCGGCTGAGTTTCATTCCTGTCTCGCATTAACATAGTTGTTTTCGTCGCGATCATAACCGCAAACCGGCTGATATGATACATTTTGATCATAACGGCGGCCGCAATCCGCGCTTTTGCGCCCGCCGCCGTTCCACCCCTGACCGATCAACCGGAAGCGACAGCTATGAACAAGCGGAATTTTGTTTCCCCCGACGCCATCCGCTCGGCCTTTTCCGCCGCCATGTCGGCCATGTACAGACAGGAAGTGCCGGCCTACGGCGCGCTGATGGAGCTTGTGGCGGACGTCAACAAGACCGTTCTCGCCGACGACGCGCATCTGCACGAGCGCCTGACCGAGACCGATTCGCTGGAGCGCATCTCCGAGGAGCGCCACGGCGCGATCCGCCTCGGCACGGCGGCGGAGCTGTCGATGATGCGCCGCGCCTTCGCGGTGATGGGCATGCATCCGGTCGGCTATTACGACCTCAGCGCCGCCGGCGTGCCGGTCCATTCGACCGCCTTCCGCCCCGTCGACGACGCGGCGCTGAAGCGCAACCCTTTCCGCGTCTTCACCTCGCTGCTGCGCCTCGACCTGATCGCCGACGCGGCGCTGCGCGCCCAGGCCGAGAAGACGCTGGCCGGCCGCGCCATCTTCACCCCCGGCGCGGTGGCGCTGGTGGAGAAGGCGGAGGCCGAGGGCGGACTCGACGAGGCCGACGCGCGCGCCTTCGTGGCCGAGGTGCTGGAAACCTTCCGCTGGCACGACCGCGCCAATGTCGACGCCGACCTCTATAAGCGCCTCCACGACGCGCACCGGCTGATCGCCGACGTGGTGTCGTTCAAGGGCCCGCATATCAACCACCTCACCCCGCGCACGCTCGACATCGACGCCGTACAGGCCCAGATGCCGGCGCGCGGCATCAATCCCAAGGCCGTGGTCGAAGGCCCGCCGACCCGCAAATGCCCGATCCTGCTGCGCCAGACCTCGTTCAAGGCGCTGGAGGAGGAAGTGTCCTTCATCGGCCCCGACGGGGCCTGGACGCCCGGCTCGCACACCGCCCGCTTCGGCGAGATCGAGCAGCGCGGCGTGGCGCTGACGCCCAAGGGCCGCGCGCTCTACGACCAGCTTTTGACCGCAGCGCGCGCCGTGATCCGCCCCGCGCCGGACGGCTCCAACGCCGCCGCCTATGTCGCGGCGCTGGGCGAGGCCTTCGCGCCTTTCCCCGACAGCTGGGCCGAAATCCGCAGGCAGGGGCTGGGCTATTTCGCTTATTCCGTTAAAAACGCGGAAAAGCTTGCAAGTTTCGCGCCGGGGACCGATATCGAGACGCTGGTGGAAGCCGGCGCCGCGCAATTCGACCCGATCACCTATGAGGACTTCCTGCCGGTGAGCGCGGCGGGTATATTCCAGTCCAATCTGGGCGACGACGACGCGCAGGACTTCGTCGAAAGCCCGAACCAGAAACGCTTCGAGCAGGACCTGGGCGCGAAGGTTCTCAACGAGTTCGAGCATTACGCCCGCATCGAACGCGAATCCATCGAAGCCGTGCAGGCCCGCCTCGGCGGGCGCGAAGCGGCCGAATAAGTCACGAACGAAAGAGGAAAGCCATGAACACCGCCGTCAGAAAAGTCGACGTGAAGAAGGAAACCGCCGAGCTTCTGGCCAAGCTGGGCGTCGACGCCGCGGCCTATACCGGCGGCGACATCGCCGGCTACAGCCCGGTCACCGGCGAACAGATCGCCGCCATCAAGTCGCACAGCAAGGAAGACGCCGAGAAGATCATCGCCAAGGCCGACGAAGCCTTCCGCGCCTGGCGCCTGGTTCCCGGCCCGAAGCGCGGCGAGCTGATCCGCCTTCTGGGCGAGGAGCTGCGCGCCTCCAAGGAGGAGCTCGGCCGCCTCGTCTCCATCGAAGCCGGCAAGATCCCGTCCGAGGGCCTCGGCGAAGTGCAGGAGATGATCGACATCTGCGACTTCGCGCTCGGCCTGTCGCGCCAGCTCTACGGCCTCACCATCGCCACCGAGCGCCCCGGCCACCGCATGATGGAAACCTGGCATCCGCTCGGCGTCGTCGGCGTGATCTCGGCCTTCAACTTCCCTGTGGCCGTGTGGTCGTGGAACGCGGCGCTGGCGCTGGTCTGCGGCGATTCCGTGGTGTGGAAGCCGTCCGAGAAGTCGTTGCTGACCGCGCTCGCCTGCGACGCGATCCTCAAGCGCGCCATCAAGCGCTTCGGCGACGCGCCGGAAGGCCTGTCGCAGGTGCTGCTCGGCGACCGCACGATCGGCGAAGTCATGGTCGACAACCCGAAGGTCGCGCTCGTCTCGGCCACCGGCTCGACCCGCATGGGCCGCGAAGTCGGCCCGCGTCTCGCCAAGCGCTTCGCCCGCGCCATCCTCGAGCTCGGCGGCAACAACGCCGGCATCGTCTGCCCCTCGGCCGATCTGGACATGGCGCTGCGCGCCATCGCCTTCGGCGCCATGGGCACCGCCGGCCAGCGCTGCACCACCATGCGCCGCCTCTTCGTGCATGAAAGCGTCTACGACGCGCTGGTCCCGCGCCTCAAGAAGGCCTACGCCAGCGTTTCGGTCGGCTCGCCGCTGGAGACCAGCGCGCTGGTCGGTCCGTTGATCGACAGACACGCCTTCGACGCCATGCAGAAGGCGCTGAAGGAAGCCGCGTCCCATGGCGGCCAGGTGCAGGGCGGCGAGCGCGTCGACGCGGGCTACGAGAACGCCTATTACGTGCGCCCGGCCATCGTCGAGATGCCGAAGCAGGAAGGCCCGGTCCTCGAAGAGACCTTCGTGCCGATCCTCTACGTCATGAAATATTCGGACTTCGACGACGTGCTCGCGCAGCACAACGCCGTCGGGGCCGGCCTGTCGTCCTCGATCTTCACGCTCGACATGCGTGAGGCCGAGCGCTTCCTGTCGGCCGAAGGTTCGGATTGCGGCATCGCCAACGTCAATATCGGCACCTCGGGCGCCGAAATCGGCGGCGCCTTCGGCGGCGAGAAGGAAACCGGCGGCGGCCGCGAATCCGGCTCCGACGCCTGGCGCGCCTATATGCGCCGCGCCACCAACACGATCAACTATTCGAAGGCGCTGCCGCTCGCGCAGGGCGTCTCCTTCGACATCGACTGATCGTCGTCATCGCGAACATGAGAAACCCCGCTTCGGCGGGGTTTTTTATTGTCGACAAACCGGCCGCCGCGCTGTCAACTCATGGGACCAGCCATGGGAGGAGAACATGCGCAAGCTCATGCTGACAGCTTTGGCGGCGCTCCATGCGTCCGGCGCGATGGCCGCCGATCTCGGCGTCTCGTTCGACTGGGGGCCGACGACCAAATGCTTCGACCCCAAATCGCCGCCCATTTCGGTCACCAACGTCCCGGCCGGAACCAGAACCCTCGACGTTAAGATGACCGACCGCAACGCCCCCAATTTCAACCACGGCGGCGGCAGGGTGGCCTATAAGGGACAGAGCCGGCTTCCCTACGGAGCGTTCCGCTACAAGGGCCCCTGCCCGCCTGAGGGGACGCATTATTACAAGATCACCGTGATTGCGCTGAACGCGGCGGGCAAGGAACTGGCCTCCGGCTCGGACACCAGGCCCTTCAGCGCGAAGTAAGCGGAAGACGCAACAAAAAGAGCGGCTCCGGCTACGGAACCGCTCTATGGATTCGGCTAGGCCGCGATATCACCCCATCCGCTCGGAAGCGAAGGAGTTGGGCGACGCGGGAAAGACCACGGTGCGGTTGCCGTTGAGGAAGGAGCGGTGGTGGATATGGGCGTGCACGGCGCGCGCCAGCACCTGCGCCTCGACGTCGCGGCCGATGGAGACGTAGTCGGCGGCGCTCTGCGCGTGGGTGACGCGGGCCACGTCCTGCTCGATGATCGGGCCTTCGTCGAGGTCGGCTGTGACGTAATGCGCCGTGGCGCCGATCAGCTTCACGCCGCGCTCATAGGCCTGCTTGTAGGGGTTCGCCCCCTTGAAGGACGGCAGGAAGGAATGGTGGATGTTGATGATGCGGCCCGACATCTTCCTGCACAATTCGTCCGACAGCACCTGCATGTAGCGCGCCAGCACCACCAGCTCCGTGCCGGTGTCCTCGACGATGTCCATCAAGCGGCGCTCGGCCTCCGGTTTGTTGGCCTTGGTGACGGCGATGTGGTGGAAGGGGATGTCGTGGTTGACCACCACCTTCTGGTAATCGAAATGGTTCGACACCACGCCGACGATGTCGATGGGCAGCGCGCCGATCTTCCAGCGATAGAGCAGGTCGTTGAGGCAATGGCCGAAGCGCGACACCATCAGCAGCGCCTTGGTGCGGTGGTCGCTGTCGTGGAACTCGAAATCCATGGCGAAGGGGGCCGCGACCGGGGCGAAGCCGTCGCTGAGCGCGTCGAGCGGCGCGCCGTCTTCGGAGATGAAGCTGACGCGCATGAAGAAGCGGCCGGTGTCGAGGTCGTCGAACTGGGCGCTGTCGATGATGTTGCAACCCTTGCCCGCCAGATATCCCGAAATGGCGGCGACGATGCCGCGGGTGGACTTGCAGGTGACGGTCAGGACGTAGTTATGCATCGGACTTCCTCAATCTTTCCAAGCGAAACCGCTGTCGCGCCGTGACGTTAATCGAGCGCGCGGCGGCGGCCGTGCCAAAAAGCGGTATGCACTGACCGGATTGCGCTATCAAGAGGCCGGCGCCGACAATCGCGCGCCGGCGCGCCACGTCTGCGTGACCGTGAGGCCGGCGTCGAGATGCACGGCGTCCATCCGCATGCCGGGGCGCAGCAGGCCGCGGTCGCCGAGCCGCAGGAAACGCGCCGGATAAAGGCTCGCCATGCGCAGCGCCTCGGCCAGCGTCAGGTCGAGCGCGGCCACGCCGTAGCGGACCGCCGACGCCATGTCGAGGTCGGAGCCGGCCAGCACGCCGCCGTCGAGCGTCAGCCTCGGGCACAGCCCGCCCGCCGAACGCCGCACGAGGCGGCCGTTGAGCGTGAAACTGTCCGCGTCCGAGCCCACCAGCGCCATGGCGTCGGTGACGAAGAACAGCTTTCCCTCGCCGCGCTTGGCGCGCAGCGCCAGCCGCAGCGCCATCGGGTCGACATGGTGGCCGTCGGCGATGATCCCGCACCAGACGCCGGCGTGATCGAGCGCCGCGCCGGCGAGGCCCGGCGCGCGATGGGCGATCTGGCTCATGGCGTTGAAGAGATGGGTGACGCCGCGCACGCCGGCGTCGAAGAGCCGCAGGGCCTGCTCCGCCGTGGCGTCGCTGTGGCCGATGCTGACGATGACACCCGCTTCCGCCAGCGCGCGCACCTGCGCGGGGGTGACCTGCTCGGCGGCGAGCGTGACGAGAAGCGTCCCCACCTCCCCCGCCGCGCGGGTATAGAGCGCCACGTCGGCGTCGTCGACCGGCCGCATCAGCGCGGCCAGATGCGCGCCCTTGCGCGCCGGGGCCAGATGCGGCCCCTCCAGATGCAGCCCCGCCACGCCGCTTCCCGCCTGCACGGCCTCGACCGCCGCCGCGACGGCGCGGCCGCGCACCGGCGTCTCGTCGGTGATCAGCGTCGGCAGCAGGCTCGTCGTTCCGTAGGCGCGGTGGGCCGCGGCGATCTCGGCCATGGCCTCCGGCGTCGGGCTGTCGTTGAGCATGACGCCGCCGCCGCCATTGACCTGCGCGTCGACGAAGCCGGGCGCGAGCACGCCGCCGTCGAGCCGATGCACCGCGCAGCCGTCGAGCGCCGCTTCCGGCAGGATCGCCTCCACCGCGCCGCCGTCAAAGACCAGCGCCGCATCGTCGTGAAACCGCTCGCCGTCAAAAATTCGCGCGCCGGCGAGCGCCTGTCTGTCCGTCATGTCTTCTCTATCCTATCAATGCTGCGCCGCCTCGTCCGGCTTCGGCTCGCGGATGCGGAACCAGGCCACGTAGAGCGCCGGCAGGAACAGAAGCGTGATCGCCGTTCCGGCCAGGATGCCGCCCATCATGGCGTAGGCCATCGGCCCCCAGAACACCTCGCGCGCGATGGGGATGAGCGCCAGGCTGGCCGCCGCGGCGGTGAGCGCGATGGGGCGCATGCGGTGCTGGCTCGCCACCGTCACCGCGTCCCACGGCGTCATGCCCTCGGCGATGTGCTCCTCGATCTGCACGATGAGGATGACCGAATTGCGGATGAGGATGCCGATCAGCGCCAGCACGCCCAATATGGCGACGAAGCCGAGCGGCTTGCCGCTGGGCAGCAGCGCCGCCACCACGCCGATGAGGCCGAGCGGCGCCACCGCCACCACCAGGAACAGGCGCTGGAAGCTCTGCAATTGCAGCATCAGCACCGTCGCCATCACGAACAGCATCAGCGGCACCACGGCGGCGATCGGCCCCTGGCTCTTGCCGCTTTCCTCGACCGTGCCCGCCGTCTGGATGAAATAGCCGGCCGGCAGCTTGTCGACAAAGGCCTTCACCTTCGGCTCCAGCTCGCTGACGATGGTGTCGGGCATGGTCTTGTCCATGACGCCCGCCGCCACCGTGATGGTGGGGATGCGCGAGCGGCGATAGACCACCGGCTGCTCCAGCTCGTAGCGGACATTGGCGATGGAGGCGAGCGGCACCGAGGAGCCGCTGCCGGTGGCGATCTGCAGGCTTTGCAGCGTGTCGATGGAGTCGCGCTCGCTGGGGCGGGCGCGCACCACCACGTCGATGAGATAGATCGAATCGCGCACCTGGGTGACGGTGACGCCGCCGACGATGCCGTTCAGCGTGCCGGCGATGTCCTTGGACGAGATGCCGAGCTTGCGCGCCTTGTCCTGCATCACGTCGATGCGGATGACGCGGCCGGGCTCGTTCCAGTTGTAGGTGACGACGCCGAGCCGCTTGTCGGCCCCCATCACGCCGGCGAAATCGAGCGCCAGCCCGCGCAGCGTCTGGATGTCGGGGCCGGAGATGCGGTACTGCACCGGACGGCCGACCGGCGGCCCCAGCTCCAGATATTTCACATAGACGTCCGTGCCGACATAGTCCCTGCGCGCGGCGGCCTCGAATTTCGCCTTCAGCCGGTCGCGCGCCGCCACGTCCTTGGCCACCACCACCATCTGGCCGAAATAGGGATTGGCCGGCTGGACGTCGAAGGACAGCACGAAGCGGATCGCGCCCTGGCCGACATAGCTGCTCCAGTGGTCCACGTCGGGATTGTCCTTGAGCATGGTCGCCTCGAAGCGCTCCATCTGCGCCCTGGTCTCGGCGATGGAGCTGTTCTGCGGCAGGTTCCAGTCGATCACCAGCTCGGGCCGGTCGGATTGCGGGAAGAACTGGCGCTGGATCAGTCCCATGCCGAACACCGACACCGCGAACAAAACGATGGTGGCGACGATGGTGATCCAGCGATGGCGCATGGCGAGCAAAAGCACGGCCGAGAAGCCCCGGAACAGCCGGCCGCGACGCTCCTCATGCGCCTTCATGGTTTTCGGCAGGAAGGTCACGCCGAGAAGCGGCGCGAACAGCACCGCCACCACCCAGGAGACGATCAGCGACACGCCGATCACCACGAACAGCGTGAAGGTGTATTCGCCCGCCTGGCTGGTGTTGAGGCCGATGGGGATGAAGCCCGCGATGGTGACCAGCGTGCCCGTCAGCATGGGAAAGGCGGTGTGCGAATAGACGAAGGTGGCGGCCTTGTTGATGGGGTCGCCCGCTTCGAGCCGCGCCACCATCATCTCGACCGCGATCATGGCGTCGTCGACGAGAAGCCCCAGCGCGATGATCAGCGCGCCCAGCGACACGCGCTGCAGGGAGATGTCCATCAGCGACATGGACAGGAAGGTGATGGCCAGCACCAGCGGGATCGACAGCGACACCACGAAGCCGGCGCGCAGGCCCAGGCTCACGAAGCTCACCGCCAGCACGATCACCACCGCCTCGAACAGCGCGCGGGTGAAGCCCGACACCGCCTCCTTCACCACTTCCGGCTGGTCGGCGACCTTGAACACCTTGACGCCCACCGGCAATTCGTTCGTCACCTGCGCCATCATGCGGTCGAGCGTCTGGCCGAACTCCAAGAGGTTGCCGTTGGGCTTCATGCCGATGCCGAGGCCGATCGAATCCTGCCCGTTGACGCGGAAGATCGAGGACGGCGGGTCGACATAGCCGCGCGTGATCGTGGCCACGTCCGACAGGCGGAAGAAGCGGTTGTTGACGCGCAGATTGACGGCGCGCAGGTCGGCCTCGGAGTTGAACTGGCCGCTGACGCGCACGCTGATGCGCTCCGGCCCCGCCTGCACCACGCCGGAGGGCGTGATGGCGTTCTGGTCCTGCAGCGCCTTCAGGATCGCCTGCTGGTCGAGGCCCAGCGCCGCCACCTGCCGGGTGGAGAATTCGAGATAGATCGCCTCGTCCTGCTCGCCGATCAGCTCCACCTTGCCGGCGTTGGGGATGGTGAGGATTTTCGTCCGCACGTCCTCGGCGTAGTCGCGCAATTGCCGCATCGACAGGCCGTCGGCGGTGAAGGCGTAGATATTGCCGAACACGTCGCCGAACTTGTCGTTGTAATAGGGGCCGTAGACGCCTTCCGGCAGGCTGGGCTTGATGTCGTCCAGCATGTGGCGCACCTCGGTCCAGGCGTCCGTCACCTGCTTCTTGCGCACCGTGTCCTTGAGGAAGACGAACACCACCGACTTGCCCGGCGTGGTCACCGAGCGGGTGTAGTCGAGCGTGTCCAGCTCCTCCAGCTTCTTCTCGATGCGGTCGGTGATCTGGTTCAGCGTCTCGTTGGTCGAGGCGCCCGGCCAGCTCGCCTGCACCACCATGGTCTTGACGGTGAATTCCGGGTCCTCCTCGCGGCCGAGGTCGAGATAGGACACCAGCCCCGCCACCAGGAACACCAGCATGAAATACCACACCAGCGAACGGTGGTTGAGCGCCCAGTCGGACAGGTTGAACTTCTCCTTCACAGCCCGTCCCCCTTGCGCTCCAGCCGCACCTTCTGCCCGTCCTTCAACTCATGCACGCCGGCCACCACCACGGCGCTGCCCGCAGCCACCCCTTCGGCGACGAAGCCGCCGCCGCCGCGCTCCTCCGCCGTCACCGCCTGCTTGCGCACCACGCCGGTCGACTGGTCGACGATCCAGACGAAGGTCTTGCCGCCCTCCTCGAGCAACGCCTCGTCGGGCAGGATCGCCAGCTCCCGCGCCGGCGCGGCCAGCGCCGCGCGGATGGTGGCGCCGAGCCGGAACCCTTCCGGCGGCGCGTCGAGCGCCACCCGCACCCGCCGCGTGCGGGTCTGCGGATCGGCCTGCGGCGCGACCTCGCGCACGGTCCCCGCGCCGGTCACGCCCGGATCGGCCTGAAGTTGCACGTTGAAGCGGGCGCCGGGCGCGAAATATTGCGTCAGCCGGTCGGGAATATCCACCACCGCCTCGCGTATGTCGGGCCGCGCCACGGTCATCACCGCCTGTCCGGCCGCCACCACCTGCCCCACCTCGGCCTGGGTGGCCGAGACGACGCCGTCGAAATCCGGCCGCAGCACGGCGTAGCTGCGCTGGTCCTGCGCCTTGCGCAGGCCGGCGCGGGCCTTCTCCAGATTGGCCTGCGCGCTGTCGAAGGCCTGCTTGGCGGCGTCGTAATCGGCCTGCGAGACGTTGTTGCCCTTGAGCAGGATGCGCTGGCGCTCCTCGGCGGCGGAGGCGTTGGCGAATTGCGCCTCGGCGCTGGCGAGGTCGGCGCGCGCCGACTGCACGGCGAGGTCGAGCGAAGACGGATCGAGCGTGGCCACCGTCTCGTCCTTCTTCACCAGGTCGCCGACATTGACCGGCCGGGTGACGATGCGCCCCAGCACACGGAAGGCGAGATCGGTGGAATAGCGCGGCTCGATGGTGCCGGCGAAGCCGGCCTGCGCCACCGGGCGCGGCTCGACCACGGTGTAGAGCACCGGGCGCGGCGTGTCCTCCGCCGCCTTCTCGTCCTTGCGCCCGTCGCAGGCGGCGAGGACCAGGAGCGGAACCACCAAGAGGCGGGAAAGCCGTTTTCTCATTGGCGCGCGGCTCCTTCCGGCCCATCGACGATATCGACCGCGGCGCCGGGGCGCAGCAATTGCGCGCCGCGCGTGACGACGAGGTCGCCCTCTCCAAGCCCGCTGTCGACCACCACCCGCTCCTTCTCGTAAGCCAGCACGCCGACCGGGGCGAGCGCCACCGTATGATCCTGCTTGTCGACGCGCCACACCGCCGGCTTGCCGCCGGCCGAGGTCAGCGCGCTCCACGGCAGCACCGTCACCTGCCGCGCCGCCATATGCACCGTGCCGGTGATGGTCGCGCCCAGCGCCATGGCGGGCGGCGTCTCGGCCACGCCGACCTTGACCCGCACCGTGCCGGTCTGCGCGTCGACCACCGGCGCGATCTCGCGGATGCGGCCTTCCGCCTGCACCGACGGGTCCGACAGCAGCGCCACGGTCACCGCCATGCCGGTTTTCGCGTGGCTGACCAGCGTCTCCTGCACGTCGAAAATGGCGTCGCGCGGCCCGTCCTCGGCCACCACGAACACGGTCTGCGCCGCCTGCACCACCTGCCCCGTCTCGACGTTGCGCGCGGTGACGACGCCCGAGACCGGCGCGGCGAGCCGGGTGTAGGAAAGCTCGTCCTTCGCATTGCTCGCCTGCGAGCCGGCGCTGTCGAGCGCGCTTTGGGCGGTGCGCAGCCCCTGCTGCGCCTGGTCGAACTGGCTGCGGGTGGCGAAGCCCTGCGCGAGCAGCGCCTGCTGGCGGTTGAAATTGGCCTGCGCCTGCACGAGCTGCGCCCGCGCGGCGTCGAGCGAGGCCTGCGCCACGCGGATATTGGCCTGCTGCTCGGCGTCGTCGATGCGCGCCAGCAACTGCCCCTTCTCGACATGCTGGCCGACATCGGCCAGCCGCTCCACCACCTGCCCGTTGAGCCGGAACGACACGTCCACCAGCGAGCGCGCGGCGACGTCGCCCGAAAGCGTCAGCCGGGGCCGGTATTCGACCGGCCGCGCCTCCGCCACGGCCACCGGCGCGAGCTGGGGCGAATCGGCCCCGGCCGGCGCGGCCAGCGCCGCCAGCAGCAGCGGCAGACCGAGAACGAATGACAGATTCGCCATGTGAACGATTCCCCCTGCTTCGCTTCGCGTCCACAATGCCGCCAAAGCCGCGCCAAGGAAAGCGCCGGCTTGGAACATGATGAACGATGCGGCCGCAACGATCGAAAAAGTCGCGCTTGATTTCGGCCGCGCGATCCGTCATGCGAGTGGTAAAGAAAACAGACCAGAAGGCTCAGTCATGCCCCATATCGTTGAGATCGCCGATCTGAAACGGCTGGCGCGCCGCCGCGTTCCGAAAATGTTTTTCGACTACGCCGACTCGGGCGCGTGGACGGAATCCACCTATCGCGCCAATGAAAGCGATTTCGCGAAGATCAAGCTGCGCCAGCGCGTGCTGGTCGACATGACCAACCGCTCGCTCGCCAGCACCATGATCGGCGAGGACGTGTCGATGCCGGTCGCCATCGCCCCCACCGGCATGACGGGCATGCAGCACGCCGACGGCGAGATGCTGGCAGCGCAGGCGGCGGAGGCCTTCGGCGTGCCCTTCACCCTGTCGACCATGAGCATCTGCTCCATCGAGGACGTGGCGAGCGTGACCAGGAAGCCGTTCTGGTTCCAGCTCTACGTGATGAAGGACCGGGATTTCGTCATGAACCTGATCGGCCGCGCCAAGGCCGCCGGCTGCTCGGCGCTGGTGCTGACGCTCGACCTGCAGATCCTCGGCCAGCGCCACAAGGACCTGCGCAACGGCCTGTCGGCGCCGCCGAAATTCACGCCCAAGCATATCTGGCAGATGGCGACCCGTCCCGGCTGGTGCATGAAGATGCTGGGCACCCAGCGCCGCACCTTCCGCAACATCGCCGGCCACGCGAAAAACGTCACCGACCTGTCGTCGCTCTCCTCCTGGACGGCCGAGCAGTTCGACCCGCAGCTCAACTGGGCCGACGTCGCCTGGATCAAGGAGCAATGGGGCGGCAAGCTGATCCTGAAAGGCATTCTCGACGTCGAGGACGCGAAGATGGCCGCCGCCAGCGGCGCCGACGCCATCATCGTCTCCAACCATGGCGGCCGCCAGCTCGACGGCGCGCCGTCCTCGATCTCCATGCTGGAGCCGATCGTGCAGGCGGTGGGCGACCGCATCGAGGTGCATATGGACGGCGGAATCCGCTCCGGCCAGGACGTCTTGAAAGCCCGCGCGCTCGGCGCGCGCGGCGTCTATATCGGCCGGCCCTTCCTCTACGGTCTCGGCGCCATGGGCAAGGACGGCGTGACGACGGCGCTGGAGATCATCCGCCGCGAGCTGGACGTGACCATGGCGCTATGCGGCAAGCGCGACATCGAGGCCATCGACCGCTCCGTCATCCACTCGGTCGGCTTCTGAGCCTCAGCGCCCGGACGGCGCCTTCGACAGAAGCACCGTCCGGATGGCGAAGCTCGAATGGATGCGCGCCACGCCCGGCAGGCGCGACAATATCTCCTTGTGGATGATCTCGTAGGCGGCGGCGTTCTCCGCCTCGACGCGCAGGATATAATCGGCGTCGCCGGTCATGAGATAACATTCCTGCACCTCCGGGTGGCGGCGCACCGCCTCCTCGAAGCGGTTGAGGAACTCCTCGGTCTGCCGGTCGAGCGTGATGCGCACGATGGCGACCAGCCTTTCGTCGTCGCCCGAGGCGCCGACGATGGCCGTATAGCCGCGAATGACACCGCTCTCCTCCAAGATCTGCACCCGCCGCAGGCAGGCCGATTGCGACAGGCCGACCTGGGCCGCGAGCTGGCTGTTGGTCATGCGCCCGTCGCGGCGCAGGCAGCGGATGATGTTGCGGTCTATGCTGTCCAGGGCGGCCATGAATAATCTTCGACACAAAAGCGGAAATATGCGTAAGATATGCGATAATTAGCATAATCCACGACAAATAGCAAAAACATTCGAATAGTCTTCGACTAACATATCCGCTTACGCCGAGGAGCCGAGAGGTCGACATGTCGATGCATTTTACCGAAACAGAGCGCGATCTCGCCGCCGGCGGCGTGCTGACCATCGACCTCGCCGCGCTCCGCCGCAACTATCGCACGATCGCCGCGCGCGTCGCGCCGGCGCGGGCGGCGGCCGTCGTCAAGGCCGACGCCTACGGGCTCGGCGCCGACAAGGCCGCGCCGGCCTTCTACGCCGCCGGCTGCCGCGATTTCTTCGTGGCGCATCTGGGCGAAGCCGTGGCGCTCAAGCCCTTCCTGCCCGCCGACGCCGCGCTCTATGTGCTGAACGGCCTGCAGCCCGGCACCGAGGCCGCCGCCGCGCGCGAAAAAATCGTCCCGGTGCTGAACTCGCTCGAACAGGTCGAGAACTGGCGCAACCTCGCCCAAAGCCTCGGCCGCAGGCTTCCCGCCCTGCTCCAGGTCGACACCGGCATGTCGCGGCTCGGTCTGTCGGCGAAGGAACTGGACCGGCTCGCGAACGAGCCGTCGCTCCTCGACGGGATCGAAATCAAGTTCGTCATGAGCCATCTCGCCAGCGGCGACGAGCCGGAGAACCCGGCCAACGCCGCACAGCTCGCCGCCATGAAAGCGGCGCTGGCGCGGCTGCCCAAGGCGCCGGTGGCCTTCGCCAATTCCGGCGGCAGCTTCCTCGACCACGGCTATCATTTCGACCTCGCCCGTCCGGGCGTGGCGCTTTACGGCGTCGGCCCGGCCGGCGGCGGCGTGCGGCCGGTGCTGACGCTGTCGGCGCGCGTCATCCAGGTGCGCGAGATCGAGCCGGGCGCGGCGGTCGGCTATGGCGGAACCTTCGTCGCCGAGCGCCCGATGCGCATCGCCACCATCGCGGTCGGCTACGCCGACGGCTGGCTGCGCGCGCTCAGCAATCGCGGCTCGGCCTATTTCGGCGACGCGCGCCTGCCGGTGGCGGGGCGCGTGTCGATGGACTCCATCACGCTCGACGTGTCGGCGCTGCCGGAGGGAACGCTGAAGCTCGGCAGCCTGGTGGAGCTGATCGGCCCGCACCAGACGCTGGACGACGTGGCGCGCGATTCCGGCACCATTCCCTACGAAATCCTCACCGCGCTCGGCCATCGCTACGCCCGCGTCTATGTGGACGCTGCGGACAGATAATCAACAGAGGCGAACATGCATATCATCATTCTCGGCAGCGGCGTCGTCGGCGTCACCACCGCCTATTACCTGGCGAAACAGGGCCACGAGGTCACGGTCGTCGACCGCGAGGAAGGCCCGGCGCTGGAGACCAGCTTCGCCAACGCCGGTCAGGTCTCGCCGGGCTACGCCTCGCCCTGGGCCGCGCCGGGCGTGCCGATGAAGGCGCTGAAATGGCTGTTCCAGAAGCACGCGCCGCTGGTGATCCGCCCGACCGCCGACCCGAAGCAATATGTCTGGCTGATGCAGATGCTCGCCAATTGCACGGGCGCGCGCTACAAGGTCAACAAGAGCCGCATGGTGCGCGTGGCCGAATACGCCCGCGACTGCCTGATGCAGCTTCGCGCCGACACCGGCATCGAATACGACCAGCGCATGCAGGGCACGCTCCAGCTTTTCCGCGAGCAATACCAGCTCGACGGCATCGGCAAGGACCTGGAAGTGCTGCGGCAGGATGGCGTGCCCTTCGAGGTGCTGGATCGCGACGGCTGCGCGGCGGTGGAGCCGGCGCTGGGGCTGGTTAAGGACAAGTTCGTCGGCGGCCTGCGCCTGCCCCATGACGAGACGGGCGACTGCTTCAAGTTCACCAATGCGCTGGCGAAAATCTGCGAGGGACTGGGCGTGACGTTCCGCTTCGGCGTGAGCATCAAGTCGCTGGTTCTGTCGGGCGGCAGGGTCTCGGGCGTGGAGACGTCGCAGGGCGTGCTGACGGCGGACAATTACGTTGTGGCGCTCGGCAGCTACACGCCGGCCATGGTGAAATCGCTGGGGCTCGACGCGCCGATCTATCCGGTGAAAGGCTATTCCATCACCGCGCCGATCGTCGACGAATCCCGCGCGCCGGTCTCGACCGTGCTGGACGAAAGCTACAAGATCGCGATCACCCGATTGGGCGACCGCATCCGCGTCGGCGGCATGGCGGAAGTGTCGGGCTTCAGCAAGGACTTGCCGGCGGCGCGCCGCGCCACGCTGGACCTGTCGGTGAGCGACCTGTTCCCCGGCGGCGATTTGAAGGCCGCGACCTTCTGGTCGGGCCTGCGCCCGATGACGCCGGATTCCACCCCCATCATCGGCGCCACCCGCCACGACAACGTCTTCATCAACGCCGGCCACGGCACGCTCGGCTGGACCATGTCCTGCGGCTCGGGCAAGCTTCTGGCCGACCTCATCTCCGGCAACCGCCCCGACATCCGCGCCGACGACCTGGCGATCTCGCGCTACAAATAGGTCGTGGCGGCGTACCGCCGCCATGGAGCGCGCGTCGATTCACGCCTTCGTCGCGGAACGATATAAAGTTTCCCCGGCCTAGAAACTCGGCGGCGTGCAGGCGCTCACCACCTCGCAGGCCGCCGGGCCGATGCAGCGGAAGCGGTGCGGCAGCTTGGACGAGAAATAATAGGCGTCGCCCGGCCCGAGAATGCGCCGCTCGGCCCCGACCGTCACCTCGATCCGGCCCGAAATGACGATGCCGCCCTCCTCCCCCTCGTGCTGCAACAGCACCTTGCCGGTGTCCGCGCCCGGCTCGTAGCGCTCCTTCAGCATCTGCAGCGAGCGGGAAAACAGATGGTCGCCAACCTGCCGGTAGGAGATCGGCCCCTTGCCGATCTCGACCAGCTCGTCGGCCTGGTAGAACACCTTGTGCGGCGCGTCCGGCTCCAGCGCGAAAAACTCCGCCATGCCGATGGGAATGCCGTCCAGGATGCGCTTCAGCGCCCCCACCGAGGGATTGGTCTGGTTGGCCTCGATCAGCGACACGGTGGAGTTGGTCACGCCCGCCCGCTTGGCCAGTTCGCGCTGCGACAGATTCTGGCGCATGCGCACATAGCGCAGCCGCCCGCCGATATCGATGCTCATGGACGCGCCTCCGAGCCTGTTTCCTGTGTTCGATATAGCACAAATCGACGCCGCCACGCATTATAAATCAAAGACTTAATTTTTTAAAGAAAAGGACTTGGCGCCCTTCGCGAAGCGTGGCCTCCTGTGACGAAACAGGAGACATGCGATGCTGACCAAAACCAACACGCCCAGCCTCGAAAATTTCTGGATGCCGTTCACCGCGAACCGCCAGTTCAAGGCCGCGCCGCGCCTCATCGCCGGCGCGTCGGGCATGTATTACACCGACGTCGACGGCGCCCAGGTGCTCGACGGCACCGCCGGCCTGTGGTGCTGCAACGCCGGCCACGGCCGCAAGCGCATCACCGAGGCCGTGGAGCGTCAGCTCGCGACGCTCGACTTCGCGCCGACCTTCCAGATGGGCCACAACGTCGCCTTCGACTTCGCCGAGAAGCTGGCGGCCATCGCGCCCGGCGGCCCGGCGGCCAAGCTCGACCGCGTTTTCTTCACCAATTCCGGCTCGGAATCGGTCGACACGGCGCTCAAGATCGCCATCGCCTATCAGCGCGCCATCGGCCAGGGCACCCGCACCATGGTGCTGGGCCGCGAGAAGGGCTATCACGGCGTCGGCTTCGGCGGCATCTCCGTCGGCGGCCTTGTCAACAACCGCCGCGTCTTCCCGCAGATCCCCGCCGACCACCTGCGCCATACGCTCGACATCGGCCGCAACGCCTTCTCGAAAGGCCTGCCGGCGCACGGGATCGAACTCGCCGACGACCTCGAACGCCTCGTGCAACTTCATGGCGCGGAGAAGATCGCCGCCGTCATCGTCGAGCCGATGTCCGGCTCGGCCGGCGTCATCCTGCCGCCCAAGGGCTATCTGGAGCGCATCCGCGCCACGGCCGACAAATACGGCATCCTGCTGATCTTCGACGAGGTCATCACCGGCTTCGGCCGTCTCGGCACGCCGTTTGCGGTCGATTATTTCGGCGTCGTGCCCGATCTCGTCACCACGGCCAAGGGCCTCACCAACGGCGCGATCCCGATGGGTGCCGTCTTCGCCGCCCGCAAGGTCTATGACGGCCTGATGACCGGCCCGGAGAACGCCATCGAGCTGTTCCACGGCTACACCTATTCCGGCCATCCGGTCGCCTCCGCCGCCGGCCTCGCCACGCTGGAGATCTACGCCGAGGAAGGCCTGCTCACCCGCGGCGCCGGCCTCGCCGAGCATTGGCAGGAGGCGCTGCATTCGCTCAAGGACGCGCCGAACGTCATCGACATCCGCAATCTCGGCCTCGTCGGCGCGATCGAATTGTCGTCGCGCGACGGCGCGCCGGGCGCGCGCGCCTATGACGTCTTCGTCGACTGCTTCAAGAAGGGCCTGCTGATCCGCGTCACCGGCGACGTCATCGCGCTGTCGCCGCCGCTGATCGTGGAGAAGGAGCAGATCGACACCATCGTCTCGGTGATCGGCGACGCGCTGAAGCGCGCGGCCTAAAAGCCTCGCCCGGCCGATCCCACGCCGCCGCAACCTCCTGCGGCGGCGTCTTTCGTTTTCGCTTCCGTCGCGCGCGCCGGCGCCGTAAAAGACGGCGAACCTCCAACCGCTTCGGGATCGCATCATGGCCGCCGACATCGAAAACCGCATCGTCTATGTGAACGGCGACTATGTCGCGGCGCGCGACGCCCGCGTCTCGGTCTTCGACCGCGGCTTCCTGTTCGGCGACGGCATCTATGAAGTCACCGCCGTGCTGGACGGCAAGCTGGTCGACAGCGGCCCGCATATGGCCCGCCTGCGCCGCTCGACCGGCGAGATCGGCGTGCCGATGCCGATGGTCGAGGACGAGATCGTCGCCATCGAGCGCGAGCTGATCCGCCGCAACAATCTCACCGAGGGCCTGATCTACCTGCAGGTCACGCGCGGCGACGGGCGCGACCGCGATTTCGTCGCGCCGGAAGGGCTGAAGCCGTCGCTGGTGCTGTTCACGCAGGCCACCGCGCTGATCGACCGGCCATCGGTCGAGACGGGGCTCAAAATCGTCTCGCTGCCCGACCTGCGCTGGAAGCGCCGCGACATCAAGACCGTGTGCCTGCTGCCGCAGGCGCTGGCCAAGGAGATCGCCAGGAACGCCGGCTGCGACGACGCCTGGCTGGTAGAGGACGGCCATGTCACCGAGGGCGCCGCGGCGACGGCCTATATCGTCACCGCCGAGGGCGTCATCGTCACGCGGCCCAACAGCAACGCCATCCTGCCCGGCTGCACACGGCTGTCGCTGCTGCAACTGATCGCCGAGACCGGCATGACGCTGGAGGAGCGCCCCTTCGCCATCGACGAGGCCTACGCGGCGCGCGAGGCCTTCATCTCCAGCGCCGGCAATTTCGTCATGCCGATCACCGCGATCGACGGCAGAACCATCGCCGACGGCAAGCCCGGCCCGGTGGCGCGGCGGCTGCGCGCCATCTATATCGACCACGCCCGCCGCACCGCGATCTAGGCCAAACCGCAAAGGAAAGGCGCGCGGAAAATCGCCGCCTTCGCCTTCCTACCCCACCTTGCGATATTCGACGCCGCGCGCGAGCCAGCAGCCGACCTTGACGCCGTCGACCGCGCCGGCCTCGTCGCGCCGGAACAGAAGCTTCCACTCGCCCGGCGCCGGCGCGTCCATGGAGCGCTGCACCGGCAAAAGCCAAAGGTCCGGCCCGGCCGGATAGAGCGGGTAAAGATCGCTCTTGCCCAGAAAACCCTCGAAGGCGCCGTAGATCGCGCCGCCCGCCTCGACCAGCAGGAGGTCGGCCTCCAGCTCGTCCGAGCGATAGCGGCCGAGAATGTCGCGCTTCGCTTCGCCGGTCAGGCGCGTCGGCGTCAGCCGCAGGTTTTCTTCCGGCCGCGCCAGATGGATCGCGTCGCCGTCGAGGCGCAGTTGCGTGGTAGCGGAGCGCGCTTCGCCGGCGGCGGTCACGTCCATCGTCTCCGGCCCCGTGCCGAAACGCGCCTTGATGCGGCCGAGGCCGGCCTCCTCCACGATCAGCGCCAGCCCCGTCTCGCGGTCGAGCCATGTGCCGAACCAGCCGGCCTCCGCCTCGACGCGCGCGGGCTTGGGCGTCTCCACGCCGAGCGCCAGGTTCATCAATTGCAGCGCCGCCTCCGACGCCCCGGCCTCGAAATTGAACAGCACGACGGTCGAAATCCGTTCCTCGGCGCAATGCCAGCGCTGGCAGCGCCAGCCGCGCAGCGCGCCGCCATGGCCGCTGAGCCGCCTGCCGCCCGTCTCGTGGAATTTCAGCCCGAAGCCGTATGGCGCGTCCGCGCCGTCGCGATAGGTTTGCGGGCAGCTGAGCCGGCGATAGAGCCCGTCCGCGTCGTCGCGCGTGGCGTCGATGAAGCGCTCCCAGGCGATCATATCGTCGAGCGAGGCGCAGATTCCCGCGTCGCCCGACCAGTGGATGCGGTTGACGGCGGGCAGGAAGCCGCGCACCGTGTCGCCCTCATAGCCCGTGCATTCGATGAAGGCCGCCGTGTCGGAGATCAGCGCCGCCGTCTTCATGCCGGCGGGCTTAAAGACGCGTTCCGCCAGAAGATCGGCCAGCGCGCGGCCGGTATGGCTCTCGATCAGATCGGCCAGAATGCGGAAATTGCCGTTGCAATAAGAATAATGCGTGCCCGGCGCGAAGTGGGTGGTTTTCAGCCGCCGCAGCAGGCTCCGCGCCTGATCGGGCAGGAACACGCCCTCGGGATCGGCCCCGCACAGCACCGTCAGCGCCCAGTAGTCGCGCAGGCCCGACTGGTTGTTGCAGAGGTCGCGCACGATCGGCCGTTCGCCCTCGAAACGGTCGAGATAGGCGGCGAGCGCCGCCTCCAGCGCCTCCGGCTCGCCCACGCTGTCGAGAAGCGCCGCGCAGGTGAACTGCTTGGTCACCGAGCAGATCGGCATCCGCGTCTCGGGCGTCATCGGCCGGCGCGCGGCGAGGTCTGCGAAGCCCCAGGCGTGGCGCAGCACGACTTCGCCGTCTTTCACCACCGCGACCGCGCCGCCCGGCCCCTTGTATTTCTCCGGTAAAGCGCGGGCATAGGCTTCGAGGGCGGCTAGGTCGAAAGAGGGCATGGCGGCGACTCGCGAGAGGTTGCAAGGCCGCCACAAGGCCCTATTTCAGCCGCTCGATCAAGGCCATGGCGGCGGCGGGATTATGCGCCTTATAGCCGCTGATGACATAACAGAACACGTCGCGCACCGTGTTGTCGGGCAGCGGCGGCGTGACGAATTTCAGCCCCTCCGGGCGGTGCCCCTCGGCGATGGCTTCGAGCCGCGCCGCCCATGCGTCGAGCGCCGCCGCGCCATAGCCGAGCGGCTCGCTTTCCTCGGTCCCCATGATGCGCAGATAGGCGAAGGGCGCGGTGAGATCGGCGAATTGCGGAAACTTGCCGTCCGCCGCCGTCACCACCGCCACCTGATGCTCGCGCAGCAAAGCGATGAAATCCGGCGAGCCGAAACTCTCGTGCCGCACCTCGACCGCGTGGCGCAGATCGCGCCCGTCGACCCGCTTCGGCAGCAGCTTCAGGAAGGCGGCGAAATCGTCCGGGTCGAATTTCTTCGTGCCCATGAACTGCCAGTTGACGACGCCGAGCTTCTCCTTCAGCTCGGTCACGCCGCCGGTGAGGAATTTCTCGATGCTGTCGCCCGCCTCCGCCAGCACGCGGCGATTGGTGGAAAAGCGCGGCGCCTTCAGCGAAAAGATAAAGCCGTCCGGCGTCTCGTCGCGCCAGCGGGCGAAGGTCTGCGGCTTCTGCGGGCCGTAATAGGTCGAGTTGATCTCGATGGAAGTCAGCTTCGACGCGGCGTATTCGAGCTGGCGCTTCTTGGCCAGTTTTTCGGGATAGAAGGTCGCGTCCCAGGCCTCGTAGGCCCAGCCGCCGACGCCGACATGGATTTTTCCCTTGCTCATCTTGTCCTCCATACCGCCCCGACATGAGTTCATCCGCTTTGCTCATCATGTTTAATCTGTATTCGGCTTGCCGGCTATGCTGATATGACGGCAAGAGGCGAGCCATCGCCCGTGCCACAAGGTGAGGAAATGCATCACATGACCAGCAAACCGAACACGCGGCCGAATACGCGGATGGGCGGCAAGATTTTGGTGGACGCCCTGCGCATCCATGGCGTGGACCGCGTCTTCTGCGTTCCGGGCGAAAGCTATCTGGCGGCGCTCGACGCCTTCCATGACGTGGCCGACGAGATCGACCTGATCGTCTGCCGCCAGGAAGGCGGCGCGGCCTATATGGCCGACGCCTATGGCAAGCTGACGGGCAAGCCGGGCATCTGCTTCGTCACGCGCGGACCGGGCGCGACCAACGCTTCTGTCGGCGTGCACACGGCGTTTCAGGATTCCACGCCGATGCTGCTTTTCATCGGTCAGGTGGCGAGCGACCAGGTGGAGCGCGAGGCGTTTCAGGAGGTCGATTACCGCCGCATGTTCGGCCAGATGGCCAAATGGGTGGTGCAGATCGACGACGCCGCGCGCATTCCCGAACTGGTGAGCCAGGCCTTCCACCGCGCCGTCAACGGCCGCCCCGGCCCGGTCGTGGTCGCCCTGCCCGAGGACATGCTGACCTCTTTCGCCGCGGTGGACGACGCGCCGGCCTATAAGAAGGTCGAGATGCATCCGGGCGCGGAGCAGTTGCAGGACATGGCGCGGCTCATCGAACAGGCCGAGCGCCCGCTGATGATCGTCGGCGGCGGCGGCTGGAACGCCGAGGCCGTGCGCGACATCAAGGCTTTCGCCGAAAACATGCATCTGCCGGTGGCGGCCTCGTTCCGCTGTCAGGACATGTTCGACAACACCCATCCGCTCTATGCCGGCGAGATGGGCACCTCGATCAGCCCGAAACTGGCGCAGCGCGTGCGCGACAGCGATCTCCTCGTGGTGGTCGGCGCGCGGCTCGGCGAAATGACGACGCAGGGCTATGAGCTTGTCTCCATTCCCGTGCCGAAGCAGAAGCTGATCCACATCCATCCGGGCGCGGAGGAGCTTGGCCGCGTCTATCACGCCGATGTGCCGATCAACGCCAGCATGCCGGCCTTCGCTCGGGCGGCGGCGAAGCTTGGCGCAATCGCCAGCCCCCGCTGGAAAGGCTGGGCGGAAAGCGCCAACGCCGACTACCGCGCCAATATCGAAAAGCCGACCATTCCCGGCCCGGTGCAGATGGGCGAGATCATGGAATGGCTGCGCGCCAACCTGCCGGCCGACGCCATCATCACCAACGGCGCGGGCAATTATTCGGCATGGCCGCACCGCTTCTATCAGTACCGCGCCTATCGTAGCCAGTTGGCCCCGACCAACGGCTCCATGGGCTACGGCGTGCCGGCGGCGGTCGCCGCGAAGCTCACCGCACCGGAGCGCACGGTCGTGGCCTTCGCCGGCGACGGCTGCTTCCTCATGAACGGACAGGAACTGGCCACCGCCGCGCAATATGGCGCGAACGCCGTCTTCATCGTGGTCAATAACGGCATGTACGGCACCATCCGCATGCATCAGGAGCGCACCTATCCGGGCCGCGTCTCCGGCACGGCGCTGGCCAACCCGGATTTCGCAGCGCTCGCCCGCGCCTATGGCCTGCACGGCGAGATGGTGGAGAAGACCGCCGATTTCGCCCCCGCCTTCGAAGCCTGCCGGAACTCCGGCAAGCCGGGCCTGATCGAAATCCGCATCGACCCGGAAGCGCTGTCGCCCAAGATGACGCTGAGCCAGATGCGCGAGCAGGGACTGGCGAAGCAGAAGTAAGGAAAAGGCCCGGATGCAAATCCGGGCCTTTTTCATGGCGGGCCGGCCTTGAGGTTGCGGTCGAGGAAGGACAGGAGGCCCTTCCGCATGCTATCCGGCAGACGCCCGAGCTCACCGTGGCCGACGCCCGCCAGCATGCGCAATTCGCGCTCGCCCTTGACGGCGTCGTAGAGCGCCCGCGTCTCGGCGGGCGGCGTGTCGGCGTCCGCCTCGCCGCCGACGATCATCACCGGCGCTTGCACCTGCGCCAAAGCGCGCAGCGGCGACAGCGACGACGGCCACACGCCGAGGCGCGGCAGCGACTGGAAGCTGAGGAAGGGTTCGGCCATCGCGGCCAGCCACGGCCCGAGGCGGATGGAAAGCCGGTCGAAGATCGCATGGCGGATATCGGGATAGACGCCGACCAGCGCCAGCGCGTCGACGGGCAGCGGCCCCTGCCGGCCGATGAGGCTGGCCGCGCCGCCGAGCGAGAAGCCGACCACGCCGACCCGGCCGCCGGGATCGGCCCGGCGCAGCCAGTCGAGCGCCGCCCTGGCGTCGTCGGCCTCGTGCAGGCCGAAACTCTTGCGCGCCGGCGTCGACTGGCCGTGGCCGCGCAGGTCGACGGTGAGGACCGCATAGCCCTGCGCGTTGAGCCACGCCGCGGTTTCGCGCATCGCGCCGCGATTGCTTCCGTTTCCGTGCAGCAAAAGCACGGCGGGCGCGTGGTCCGGCGCGGGCCAATAGCTGCCGGCCAGCACGACGCCGTCCGTGCTGTAGATGCGGACGAAACGGGCCGGCGGCGCCGGCGCGGGCACGTCGGAATTGCTGGCGCGGGTCAGCGAATCGCCGAGGCTCCATATCCAGCCGCACAGGATCAGGAGGACGACGAGGGCGATCGGGAAAAGGCGTTTCGGCTTGATCATGGTCTCCCGTCGTCGCTTTCGGCCCGCCGAATCGATCGCCGCGGGCGCGGCGGCGGCAATCGGTATCGGCCGGAGGCGCGGAAAATATGGCGGCGCGGCGCGCCGCCCCGGCGCTTCAAGCCTTTGTGTTTATCGCCGCCCGTATTTCCATTTCGCCGCGAAATGCTCTAGGTTCACCGCCTATCGGTTGACAGAGAATGTGAGAGACGTGATGGCGGAAACCAGGGCGGTGCGCATCCTGCGCACGGTTGTCGAAACGCTTCGGCCCCAATTCAATGTAGAATTGTGGGACGGCACGCGCATCGGGGCCTTCGACGGGCCGGTGCTCGTCATCAACGATCCCACCGTGGTGCGCCAGCTCATGCTGAAGCCCAATTACGATTCGCTGATCGACGTCTGGACCTCCGGCCGCGTCGATATCAAAAACGGCACCATCTTCGACATGGCCTCGCAGCGGCTCGACGGCAGCCTGAAGGACCGCATCAAGGCGCTGCCGAAATGGCGGCTGCTCAAGGACCTGCCGGCGCTGCTGTTCTCCGGCAAGCCGCAGGCCGCCGCCGGCATCGACGGCAAGGCCCCCTTCGTCAGCGGCTCCAACAAGGAGGCGATCACCCATCATTACGACGTGTCGAACGATTTCTACAAATTGTTCCTCGACGAGCGCATGGTCTATACCTGCGCCTATTTCACCGACTGGGCCAACGATCTCGACCGGGCGCAGCGCGACAAGCTGGACCTGATCTGCCGCAAGCTGCGGCTGAAGCCGGGCGAGCGGCTGCTCGACATCGGCTGCGGCTGGGGGGCGCTGCTGATCCACGCCGCGAAGCATTACGGCGTCGTCGGAACCGGCGTCTCGCTGTCGGAGGCGCAGACGGCCTTGGCGCGCGAGCGCATCAAGGCGGCGGGACTGGAGGACAAGATCACCATCCACATCAAGTCCTATACGGAGCTGGACGGGCAGTTCGACAAGATTTCCTCGGTCGGCATGTTCGAGCATGTCGGCATGGCCCATTACGACGCCTATTTCAGCGCGATCAACCGCCTGCTCCGCCCCGGCGGGCTTTACATGCACCACGCCATCACCCGGCGCATGAAGCGCAACAAGAAAGCCTTCCGGCGCAAGAGCGCCGAACATCTGGCGCTGGTGAAGTATATCTTTCCCGGCGGCGAGCTGGACCATCTCGGCATGACGGTGGAGAATCTCGAAGGCCACGGCTTCGAAGTGCACGACGTCGAGAACCTGCGCGAGCATTACGGCCGCACCTGCCGGCTGTGGGCCGAGCGGCTGACGGCCAATTTCGACAAGGCGGTGGCCGAGGTCGGCTATCCTAAGGCGCGGCTCTGGGTGCTCTATCTCGCCGGCTGCGCGCTCGCCTTCGAGCGCGGTACGGTGCAGATCAACCAGACGCTGGCCTCCAAGCGCAAGCGCGGCCTCTCCGCCGTGCCGCAGACGCGCGCGGATATCTATGAGGGGTTCGGGCGCGAATAGAGCGGCCGGGCGTTAGCGGGCATCAGCCTGCCTCACGCCTCACGCTTCGCGCGCCGCCCCTCATCTTGAGGAGGCGGCCTTCGCCTGCGAAGGACGCCGTCTCGAAAGATCGTCCTTCGACAAGCTCAGGATGAGGCGCTAACGGAGGCGGAGGCGAACGGAGGCCCCGGCTTCGCGCCGGGACCATTCACTTACGCCAGAGCAGCGACGAAGCTGTCTTCCAGCACGCCCAGCAGATGGTCCGCATTGGCGCGGCTGAAGATCATCGGCGGGCGCATCTTCAGCACGTTGTCGAACGGGCCTTCGGTGCCCATCAGCACGCCGCGCTCGCGCGCGCCGTCGCAGATCTTCTTGGCCAGCGCGGTGGCCGGCTCCTTGGTCTTGCGGTCGAGCACCAGCTCGACGCCGAGGAACAGCCCCTGCCCGCGCACGTCGCCGATGATGTCGAAACGCGCCTGCATGGCGCGGAAGCCGTCGACGAGGTAATTCCCCACCTCCAGCGCGTTCCGCCGCAGCCCGTCGCGCTCGATCGCGTCGAGCACGGCGAGGCCGGCCGCGCAGGACACCGGGTTGCCGCCGAAGGTGTTGAAATATTCCATGCCGTTGTTGAAGCTGTCGGCGACCTCGCGCGTCGTCACCACCGCCGACATGGGATGGCCGTTGCCGATCGGCTTGCCCATGGTGACGATGTCGGGAACCACGTCCTGCGTCTCAAAGGCCCACCAATGGCTGCCGACGCGGCCGAAGCCGACCTGCACCTCGTCAGCCACGCAGAGCCCGCCGGCCTCGCGCACCATGGCGTAGACCTGCTTGAGATAGCCCTCGGGGAAGAACACCTGCCCCGCCACGCTGGGGATCGATTCGGCGAGGAAGAAGGCCGGCCTGCGGCCCTCTTTCCGCATCGCCTCGATCTGTTCGGCCACGCTTTGCGCAAAGCGCGCGCCGTGCTCCGCAAGCGGCCAGTCCGCTGGGGCGCGGTAGCTGTCTGGGATGTCAGCCTGGAACACATGGTCCGGCCTGCCCTTGCCGCCCTTGCGCTTGTATTTATAGGGGCTGAGGTCGATCAGCTCCTGCGTGGTGCCGTGATAGGACCAGTCCAGCACCAGCGCGTCGTTGCTGCCGGTATGGTTGCGCGCCATGCGCAGCATGAGGCTGTTGGCCTCGCTGCCCGAGCAGGCGAAGGAGGCGACCGACAGGCCTTCCGGCAGGATCGCGGTCAGCCGCTCGGCATATTCGACGATATTGTCGTGCAGGTAGCGCGTGTTGGTGTTGAGCAGCCCCGCCTGTTTCGCGATGGCCGCCACCACGTCGGGGTGGGCGTGGCCGAGATGGCAGACATTGTTGAAGCAGTCGAGATAGGCCCGGCCGCGATGGTCGATCAGCCAGACGCCGTCGCCGCGCACGAACTTGATCGGCTCGGAATAGGAGATCGAGAGGTTCGGCAGCAGCGTCTGTTTGCGCGCGCTGACGATCTCGGCGCGGGTGCGGCCGGTCTGGTGGAACGTCTCGGCCGGCACGCCGGCCAGCGCGGAAGCATCCGGGAACAGGTCGGCCCAGACGTCGAGGAAGGCGGCCTCGCCGACGCCCAGCATCTCGGTGGCGGTGAGTTCGGTGTCGGTGGAAATCTGGAAATGCAGATGCGGCGTCCAGCCGCCGTTTTCATGGATGTCGCCCATATGGCCGACGAGGTCGCCGGCCTTCAGCGCCTGCCCCGGCGCGAGCGCGCGGACGCTCTCATGCGCCATATGGCCCCATAGCGTAACGAAGGGCGGGCAACCCTCGGGCCGATGCTCCAGCGCGATCAGCCCGCCATAGGAAAGCGGCGCGGTCTCGATCTCGACGCTTTTCACCACCGCGTCAAGCGGCGTGAAGACCGGCGTTCCCGCCGGCATGAACAGGTCGAGCCCCAGATGATGGTTGCGCCGTTCGCCGGCGACGAAGCGCGATGCGAAGGCCGTATCGGTATAGACCGTGCGCTTTTCGCCCCACGGGCCGATGCCCAACTGGATGCGGTTGCGGGCGGAGAAATCGTCCCACCAGGCGGTCGCCTCCCTGGCGCGGCGCGCGGCGGAATCGACCGTCATGATATGCGCCGGGTCGCCATAGGGCACGAGCGCCTTGGTCAACACCGCCGCCGAGGGCCGCACGATAGGCGCGAAAGTCTTGGCGTTTTTCGCGATGAAGCCGCGCACCGCGCCGGCGCCGTCCACCGCGTCGAAGCCGCAGGCCTTGCGCAGGATCGCGGTGGCGAAGCGCGGATTCATCGCGTCGAGCCGGTGCAGCAGCTTCCAGGCCGGCGCTTCGCTGATGGCGAGATAGGGATTGTCGGCGGTGCGGCTGGCGCGCGAGGCCGACAGCGTGACGCTGGTGACGAGCCGCATGGCGATGAGGTCGAAGAGAATGTCCACCTCCCCCGCCCGCAGCGGATATTTCTGGTGGAAGCCGGCGGCCAGCGCCGCCGCCGCGCCGATGGGGTCGTCCATGTCGAGGATGGAATAGGCGCAGGCGATGGCCACGTCTGCGATCAGCACCGTGTGCACCGCGTCGCCGAAATCGATGATCCCGGCGATGCGCCCGTCCTCCACCAGCACGTTCCAGTCATTGGCGTCGTTGTGGACCACCTGCGCGCGCAGGAGCGGCAGCTTCGGCGCCACCAGCCGCTCGAAACGGTCGAGGAAGCGCTCCGCCACCGCCCGGTCAGCCGCGTCGCGGATGAAATGCAGCCGCCCGCGCGCCCGGCCGGCATGGCGCAGGTCCCAGTCGAGATCGCGCAGCGCGCCCGGATGGATGAAGCCCTGCAGCGCATGGTCGAGCTCGCCCAGCGCCCGGCCGAGATCGGCCAGAAGCGCCGGCGTGCGCGTGGTTTCGGCCAGCGGCGCGCCAGGCAGCCAGCCGACCAGCCGCAGCGCATGGGCCTCGCCTTCCGCATCCGTGGCCGAGGCCAGCGCCGCGCCGTCGAGCCCGGCCTTGAGCCTCGGCGCGGGCAGCTTCGGATCGGCCCTGGCGAGATGCTCCAACAAGGCGGTCTGGAACGCGCTTTCGACGCGCGGCTCGCTGGCGTTGACGATCTTCAGAATCCAGTCGCCGTCGCCGGTCCTGAGCCGGAAATTGCGGTCGCGCTCGCTGTCGAGCGGCGAGGCCTGTCCCTCGACGCCGAAATGGCGCAGGGCCAGCGCCTCCGCCTCCTCGCAGGAAAAGCGCGGCGCGGGATGGTTGAGGTCGGTGGCGGCGTCGGACATGGAAATACTCGCTCCTGGATTGCGCGCCGGACCTTGGCACGGGCGGCTTTTTCAGGCATCAGGCAATATGCCGATCCGGCAGACACTTCGCCGGAACCGGCCGGCATATCGCCGGCGGCCAGAAAGGGAGCCAACCATGCGGGAACTGGACGCGAAGGATCGGGAAATCCTGGCGATTCTCTCGAAGGAAGCGCGCATTCCGACCAAGACGCTGGCCGGCCGCATCGGCCTGTCGCGCAGCGCCACCGGCGAGCGCGTCGCCAATCTGGAGAAGAGCGGCGTCATCCGCGGCTATCGCGCC
This sequence comes from Hyphomicrobiales bacterium, assembly GCA_900465915.1. Taxonomy (GTDB): domain Bacteria; phylum Pseudomonadota; class Alphaproteobacteria; order Rhizobiales; family Rhizobiaceae; genus Brucella. Next base: position 93,394 of record UBKJ01000012.1, on the reverse strand, counting down.
GATATCGGCGAGGTCGACGCCAACCTCATCCGCGCCATGCTGCTGGTCAGCCTCAAGCGCACGCCGGCGCTGGGGCTGGTGGACGAACTGGCGCGCCACGCCGAGGTGCGCCGGGTGTCGTCGGTAAGCGGCCAGCTCGACCTGGTGGTCGAGGTGGAGACGGCGACCATCGACCGCCTCAACCGCCTGCGCGACGTCATCGCCACCGACGACACGGTGGAGGACCTGACCACGACGATCGTGCTGCGGCGCGAGATCGACCGCGACACGGCCTGAGCCTCCGAAGCCTGGCGAAACTCCATCCGCCGACCCCGCGCGGGGCAGGATTTCCGGTTTACCATTCCGCGCTTTTCAGGAATGATTTTCCTTGTTTATTGGCCTGCGAACGGGAATGATCGGCGACAAGGCGGCGCGGGCGGAAGATCGTTCCTTTCGCTGCGCCCGCTCATCCCATTTTGACAAGGAAACCATCATGTCGTCCGTACTTTCCCGCCACGCCACCCGCCGCGCCGGCCTCAAGGCCCTGCTGTTCGCCGCCGCCGCCATGACGGCCGGCTTCGCCGCCGCGCCCGGCCATGCCGAAGACCAGACGATCAAGGTCGGCATCATGGGCGGCGAGGACGAGGACGTGTGGAAGGTCGTGGCCGAGCAGGCCAAGAAGAACGGCCTCACCATCCAGACCGTCAATTTCAACGACTACACCCAGCCCAACGAGGCGTTGGAGCGCAAGGAGATCGACGCCAACTCCTTCCAGCACAAGCCCTATCTGGACGAGCAGATCAAGCAGCACGGCTACAAGATCTCGGTCGCCGGCTACACCGCCGTCTGGCCGATGGGCGTCTATTCGCGCAAGCACAAGAGCCTCGACGAATTGCAGGAAGGCGCGGTGATCGGCGTGCCGAACGACCCGTCCAACGAGGGCCGCGCCATCCGCGTGCTGGAGCAGAAGGGCCTGATCAAGCTCAACCCGGACGCCGGCGTGCTGGCCACGCCGCTCGACGTGACCGATAATCCGAAGAAGATCGAGATCAAGGAGCTGGACGCCGGCGTGGTCGGCCGCTCCATCGACGATCTCGACGCGGCGGTGGTCAACAACGACTGGGCGGCCAAGGCCGGGCTCAAGAAGGAGGAGGCCATCGGCTGGGAGTCGAAGGACAACAACCCCTACAACAACTTCATCGCCGTGCGCACCGACGACCTCGAAAAGGACTGGGTGAAGAAGCTGGTGGCCTCGTTCCAGACCGACGCCGTCAAGGCCGAGCTGGACCGCGCCTATCACGGCACCGCCATCCCCGCCTGGCAGTAAGCGCCCAAAACCTCGAAAAGCCGCGCCGGAGCCCTCTCCGGCGCGGCTTTTGTTGACGCGCGGGGAAAAAACGCCCAAAAGCCCCCCGAAAGCGCATTGCATCTTTCCCGGAAACGCGCATCGCCAAAAAGAAGAAACGACCGTGAGCATCGAACCGCCTCCCTCCCCCATCGTCGAGATGAAGGACGTGCGCCGCCTGTTCGGCCAGACCGCGGCCATCGACGGCGTCTCGCTCTCGGTGGCGCGCGGCGAGATCCTCGGCATCATCGGCCGCAGCGGCGCGGGCAAGTCCACGCTGATCCGCTGCGTCAACGGGCTGGAGAAGCCCGATTCCGGCTCCATCCGCATCGAGGGCCGCGAGATCGCCGGGCTGGACGAGACCGGCCTGCGCCCGGTGCGCCGGCGCATCGGCATGGTGTTCCAGCATTTCAACCTGCTCTCCGCCAAGACGGTGGCCGACAATATCGCCCTGCCGCTCAAGATCGCCGGCCGGCCGAAGCCCGAGCGCGCCCGACGCGTGGCGGAGCTTCTCGACCTCGTCGGCCTTTCCGACAAGGCGCGGCATTATCCGGCCCAGCTTTCGGGCGGGCAGAAGCAGCGCGTCGGCATCGCCCGCGCGCTCGCCGCAGAGCCGGCGGTGCTGCTCTCCGACGAGGCCACCTCGGCGCTCGACCCGGAGACGACGCAGTCCATCCTGGCGCTGCTCAAGGACATCAACGCCAAGCTCGGCCTCACCATCCTGCTCATCACCCACGAGATGGAGGTGATCCGCCGCATCGCCGACCGGGTGATCGTGCTCGACCGCGGCGCCGTCGCCGAGGAAGGCCCGGTGTGGCGGGTCTTCGCCCGGCCGCAGAGCCCGGTGACGAAAAGCATGCTGCAGGTGCTGACGCCGGAGCTGCCGCCCGCCTGGCGCGCGCGGCTCGCGCCCGCGGGCGAGCGCGCCGTCTGGCGCGTCAACCTGTCGGGCGAGATGGCGCGCGGCGCCTTCTTCACCGACCTCGCCGCGGCCTCGGGCCTTGCGGCGCAGCTCGTCCATGGCGGCATGGACACGATCCAGGGCGAACCGGTGGGCACGCTGTTCCTCGCGCTGCCGGCCGGCGACGCGGGCAAGCTCGACGCGGCGCTTCGCTGGGCCGGGGCGCATACGGACGCGATGGAGGTGCTGGGCTATGTCTCAGGCGATGCTTGATCTTCTCTGGCGCTCCTTCTGGGAGACGGTGATCATGACCGGCTTCTCCAGCCTCATCTCGCTGGTCGTCGGCCTGCCGCTGGCGCTGGTGATGATCCTGACCGAGCGCGGCGGGCTGGCGCAGAACCGCCCGGTCAACGCCGTGCTCGGCGCGCTCATCAACGGCTTCCGCTCGGTGCCGTTCATCATCCTGCTGGTGGCGCTGATCCCGGTGACGCGCTTCATCGTCGGCACCTCGCTCGGCACCTGGGCCTCCATCGTGCCGCTCTCCATCGCCGCCATCCCCTATTACGCCCGCATCGCCGAAGTGTCGCTGCGCGAGGTCGACCACGGCCTGGTCGAGGCGGCGCGCGCCATGGGCGCGACGCGCTGGACCATCCTGCGCGAGGTGCTGGTGCCCGAGGCGCTGCCGGGCCTCGTCTCCGGCTTCACCGTCACCGTCATCACGCTGCTGGGCGCCTCGGCCATGGCCGGGGCCATCGGCGCGGGCGGCCTCGGCGACCTCGCCATCCGCTACGGCTACCAGCGCTTCGAGACGCAGGTCATGGTGGCGGTGGTGATCATCCTGATCATCATGGTCTGCGGGCTGCAATGGCTGGGCGACCGGCTGGTGGCGCGGCTCGACAAGCGCAACCTGCGCGGCTGAGGCCTATTTCTTGCGCTCGCGGAAGCCCGCTTCCAGCGTGTTGCCGTCAGGGTCGAGGACCAGCGCGGCGTAATAGCCCATTTCCGGCGCGCCCTGATAGGCCGGCGCGCCGCTGTCGCCGCCGCCGGCGGCCAGTGCGGCGCGGTGAAAAGCCTCGACCATGTCGCGGCTGGCGGCGCTGAACATCAGGTGCAGCCGGTCGCCCGGCGCGACCGTCTGCGCCGCGCCGTCGTCATGGCCGTGGATCCACAGGAAGGGAATCGGCGCCCGCTCGCCGCCGCTGACGAAGAAGCCGCTGCCCGAGCGGGCGATGACCTCCAGCCCGAGGGTCGGCATGCAGCTTTCGTAAAAGGAAAGGCTGCGGCGGATGTGCTTGCTTTCAAAGCCGATATGATCGAACAGCGACATGAGGCGCAGTATATCGCGGCCCGCCGCAATGAAAAGCGGCGCCCGCAACTTTTTGCGGACGCCGCTTCATGCGTTTTTTCGGGCGGGATCAGCTCCGGGTGCGGGCCAGGCCGTCCTTGGCCGGCTGGTAATGCGGGTCGAGCTGCACGGCGCGGGCGTAGGAGGCGGAGGCCTTCTTCTTGTCGCCGCGATGCTCGTAGACCAGCGCCTGGTTGGCCCAGCTCTCCGCCACGTTCTGGTTGAGGCTGATGGCGGTGTTGAAGTCGTCGAAGGCGTTGTCGTAGTCGCCGATGGCGGCGTAGGAGATGCCGCGGCCGTTATAGGGCTCGGGCGCGGTCGAGTTGAGCGAGATCGCCTTGGAGAAGTCCTCGATCGCCTGCTTGTGCTGGCCGCGCGCCTGGTAGATCAGGCCGCGATTGTGCCATGCGCGGCCGTCGGTGGTCTGCAGCGCGATGGCGCGGTTGAAGTCGTTGAGCGCCTGGTCGAGCTGGCCCGCCTGGCGATAGACGTTGCCGCGGCCGATATAGGCCGCGTCGTAATCCGCGTTGAGCTGGATGGCGCGGCTGTAGTCCTGCACGGCCTGGGCGTTGTTGCCCATGTAGCGATAGACCAGCGCGCGGTTGGAATAGGCCTGGTAGAAATTCGGGTTGAGCTGGATCGCGGTGTCGAAATCCTTGATCGCGTCGCGGTAGCGCCCGGCGCGGCCATAGGCGGAGCCGCGCACGTTATAGGCTTCCGGGTCGCGCGGATTGCTCTGGATGACGCTGGTGAGCGAGCTGATGTTTTCGCTCGAGCCCTGCGCCTTCTCCACCGAGTTGAGCGCGGTGTTGGTGCTCTGGCAGCCGGCCAGCGCCAGCGCGACCAAAGCGGCCCCGGTCATCAGACCGGCGCGAAGCGAAACAAAGCTCTTGGAAACCGTCATTCCCGAATCCTTTTCTTCGAAGCCCGCGCGGCGCGTCTGCGTCCGGTCGCGATTCTCAACAGGGATATATTCAGGCATGCAAAATCCGGCGCGAGCCAAAGGCGGCGCCGGAGTGCAAGGACGCCGCCGCGCGGCGTCCCGTCGCGATGTCGATCAACGGCCGGTGCGGCCGCCGACGAGGCCTTCGCGCTGGGCGCGCTTGCGGGCCAGCTTGCGGGCGCGGCGAACGGCCTCGGCCTTTTCGCGGGCGCGCTTTTCGGACGGCTTCTCATAATGGCCGCGCATCTTCATTTCGCGGAAGATGCCTTCGCGCTGCATCTTTTTCTTGAGAGCGCGGAGCGCCTGATCGACATTGTTATCGCGTACCAGTACCTGCACGTCTAATCCCGTTCCATTCGGTTAGAATTTCGGATGCGCCCGGGGGTTCGGAGCTTTCTCACGGCCGGACGGACCGGCGCAAAGACGCTCAAAAATTCCCAAGCATCGCAGCGCGGACGCTGCAAATTGGTGGTGGCTAATACCAGAACCCTGCCCCCCTGTCCATATCCAGATGCGGCTTTGCGGCCGATTGCGCGGCAATTCACGCTTTCGCCCATTTTTCCGTGGAATGAAAGGCGCATCCGCACTATGAAACCGCGCCCGGCCCCGCGCCGGCGCTCCCGCCACGCCTTCGCCAAGCCCTTCCACCAGCGCCGATTCTCCGCCCATGCTCACACGCAAGCGACTCGTCATCCAGTTCACCGGCTATGAGGGGCTGCACCCCAAGGCGGTGCGCGTGCGCCATGCGGCGATCATGAAGGATTTCGACCGGCTGTGGAAGGCCAAGACCAGGCTGCCGCCCATGGCCGACGAGGGCCACGACTGCGCCGGCATGGCGGTGGCGACGCAGGGCCAGGACTGGCGCTGCGAGACGGAGTTCCACCAGTTCGGGACCGCCGACATCTTCGACGACTACGCCGCGCGCTCGACGCCCGCGCGCATGGCGACGGGCTTCCGCGCCTTCATGGACATTCTCTTCACCGGCACGCTGTGGCGCTATCTGATGACGAGCTGGCGCTTCGTGCTGTTCTTCCTGTGGCCGTTCCTGATCTCGCTGGCGATCCTCGGCGCGGCGCTGCTGATCGCCCTGCTGCCGATGGCGGCGGGCTTCTCCGGCTGGCATCTCCTGTGGTCGGCGCCGCTCGCCGCGGTCGCCGCCACGCTTCTGGTGCGCTGGCCGGGCGACCGCTTCTTCATGTCCTATCTCTTGGACGACTGGTCGGCCGCCTATGACCGCATCCATGGCCGCAACGAAAAATTGATCGCGCGGCGCAAGGTCTTCGCCGACAGGCTGACGCAAAAGCTCGCCGAGACCGACGCCGACGAGGTGGTGATCGTGGCGCACAGCCTCGGCGTGGCGCCGGCCGTGGAGGCGCTGGCCGACGTGCAGCGCGACCGGCCGGAGCTTCTGCGCAAGCGGCCTGTGGCGCTGCTCGCCATCGGCTCCTGCCTGATGATGATCGCGAGCCATCCCAGGGCGCGCGCCTTGCGCGACGACGTGCGCGTGGTGCTGGAGGAGAGCCCCGTCCTGTGGTCGGAGTTCCAGGTCCTGACCGACATCATCCATTTCTACGGCTCGGACCCGGCAGCGGCGCTCGGCTTCACGCCGAAGCAGCCGCCGCTCATCCACCGCATCCGCTTCAAGAACGTACACAGCGAGAGCCGCTACAAGCGCTCGAAGGGCAATTTCTTCCTGATGCATCTTCTCTATCTGCGCGGGGCGGAAAAGCGGAATTTCTACGATATCGGCATGTTCCTGCACGGCCCGTTCTTCTTTCGCGACCTGATGCGCGACGAAAAAGCCGCCCCGCTCGACGAGGAGGGGCGGCTCGCGCAGGCCTGAAGGGCGGCGGCGGTCAGCTTTCCGGCGGCTGCACCACGGCGATGGTGAGCCAGGTCGCCGTCAGCGCCGGCTTCAGCGAATTCTCGATCTCCAGCGTCACGTCATAGTGATTGACGACGCGGCCCGAGGGGCGGATGTCGGCGTCGCCCAGCTTGAAGCGGGCGCGCACGCGCGCGCCGGTCTTGACCGGCGACAGGAAGCGCACCTTGTCGAAACCGTAATTGATGCCCATCGTCGCGCCCTCCAGCATCGGCAGCGCCTCGAAGGCCAGCGTCGACAGGAGCGACAGCGTCAGGAAGCCGTGCGCGATGGTGCCGCCGAAGGGCGTCTCCTTCGCCGCGCGCTCGGGATCGACATGGATGAACTGGTGGTCGTCGGTGGCGTCGGCGAACTGGTCGATCATTTCCTGCGTGACGACGCGCCATTCGGAGCAGCCGATCTCCGTGCCGATGGCGTCGCGCAACTGGTCGAGCGTGATGGCGTCTTTCATGTCCGGCTTCCTGCTGGTTCCCGCATCGGCCCCGCTTGTCGCGAGGCCGCCCTCCATCCCTGTTTAACCGATCGCCGCCGCGCGGCAAGGACGAGTTTCAGGCCGCCACCAGAATCTTTCGCGCGATGGCGTCCCAATCGGTGAAAACCTGCGCCGCGCCGCGCTCGGACAGCCGCTCCGCATGGCCGGCGTATGTGTGGCCGCCGCCCGTATAGCCGAAGGCGGTCATGCCGGCGGCCACCGCGCCCTCGACGCCGAAGGGCGAATCCTCGATCACCACGCAGCGCGCCGGATCGACGCCCATCTTGTCGGCGGCGAACAGGAACAGGTCCGGCGCCGGCTTGCCGCGCTTGACCATGGTGGAGGAATAGACGTTGTCGCCGAAGTACTGGCTGATGCCGACCTTGTCGAGGCTGAAGGCGATGCGCTCGGGATGCGAGGACGAGGCCACGCAGCGCTTCTGCGGCAGGCTCTGCAGGAAGCCGGCGATGCCCTTCGTGGGCTCCAGCGCCTCGGCGAAGAACTGGCGCGTGACGGGCCAGATGTCCTGGTCGGCGCCCTGCGGCAGGCTGTGGCCGGTGAGGTCGCGCACCAGGGCGAGAATATCGGCCATCTTCATGCCGATGCCCTTGGCCACGGTGCCCTCCGGCAGCGTCATGCCGTGATTGGCGTAGACCTGCTCGAAGGCGCGGCAGGCGAGCGGCTCGCTGTCGACGAGGACGCCGTCGCAATCGAAGATGACGAGATCGAAGGGGGAATGGCTGCTCATGAAGGCTCCGGTGGAATGCGGGTCGCTCGGCGCAAATTCGGGGTCGCGCCGCTGTTGGGCTTGATATACAGACTGTGTCGGCAATAAGCACCCCTATCGACGTCGAGCATGGCGAAAATATCGCCGGGCGCGCCGTCCGGCCCCGCGGAGGTTCCGATGACCACGAATGTAGCCCTCGTTGGCCTTGCGCGCGATCTGGCCGCGCGCGCCGAAACCGGCAAGCCGATTCGCATCGGCCTGATCGGCGCGGGCGAGATGGGCACCGACATCGTCACGCAGGTGGCCCGCATGCAGGGCATCGAGGTGGCGGCGCTGTCGGCCCGCCGCCTGCCCAACACCTTCAAGGCGGTGCGCGTCGCCTATGGCGACGAGGACAACGCCCGCGAGGCGGCGACCGAATCCGCCATGACCGCGGCCATCGAGGCGGGAAAAATCGCCGTCACCGACGACAACGACCTGATCCTCTCCAACCCGCTGGTCGACGTGATCATCGACGCCACCGGCATCCCGGAAGTGGGCGCACAGACCGGCATCAAGGCGATCGAGAACGGCAAGCACCTGGTCATGATGAACGTCGAGGCCGACGTCACCATCGGCCCCTATCTCAAGGCCGAGGCCGACAAGCGCGGCGTGGTCTATTCGCTGGGCGCCGGCGACGAGCCCTCCTCCTGCATGGAGCTGATCGAGTTCGTCTCGGCGATGGGCCACAAGGTGGTGGCGGCCGGCAAGGGCAAGAACAACCCGCTCAATTTCGACGCCGTGCCCGACGACTACCAGGAGGAGGCCGACCGCCGCAACATGAACGTCCGCCTGCTGGTGGAGTTCGTCGACGGCTCCAAGACCATGGTGGAGATGGCGGCCATCGCCAACGCCACCGGCCTCGTGCCCGACGTAGCCGGCATGCATGGTCCCAAGGCGGCCATCGACGAGCTCAACCGCACGCTGATCCCGAGGGAGGACGGCGGCGTCCTCACGCGCACGGGCGTGGTGGACTATTCCATCGGGCGCGGCGTGTCGCCGGGCGTGTTCGTGGTGGCCAAGATGGAGCATCCGCGCCTGGTCGAGCGGCTGGAGGACCTGAAGATGGGCAAGGGGCCCTATTTCACCTTCCACCGCCCCTATCACCTGACCTCGCTGGAAGTGCCGCTGACGGTGGCGCGCGTGGTGCTGCACGGCAAGACCGACATGGTCCCCCTGCCCCGCCCGGTGGCGGAGGTCTGCGCGGTGGCCAAGAAGGACATGCGGCCGGGCGACAGGCTCGACGCCATCGGCCAATATTGCTACCGCTCCTGGATCATGACCGCCCCGGAAGCCCGCGCCGCCAAAGCCATCCCCTGCGGCCTCCTCCAGAACGGCTCCGTCATCGCCCCGATCCGAAAGGGCGAGCTCATCACCTACGCCAACGCCGCCCCGCAGCCTGGATCGAAGATCGCCGAGCTTCGGGCGTTGCAGGACGCGATGCTCGGGTTAGGGCAGTAAGGCAGTAGAGCAATAAGGCAGTATGTTTAGGGGAGTAAGGGAGTAAGGGA
>UBKJ01000012.1:0-84142 GCA_900465915.1 Hyphomicrobiales bacterium | reverse complement strand
AGTAAGGGAGTAAGGGAGTAAGGGAAGATGGTGCTGCGGTTTGCGGCCGTCCGCAACCAAAACATACTCCCCTATTCCCCTACTCCCTTACTCCCCTGCCATCACCCCCTACCGTCACCCCCTACGCGCCGCCTCGATCGCCGCGACGTCGATCTTCCGCATGCCCATCATGGCCTCGAAGGCGCGCTTCGCCTCGGCGCCGCCGATCGCCATGGCTTCGGTCAGCACGCGCGGCGTGATCTGCCAGGAAATGCCCCAGCGGTCCTTGCACCAGCCGCAGACGCTTTCCTCGCCGCCATTGCCGACGATGGCGTTCCAGTAGCGGTCGGTCTCCTGCTGGTCGTCGGTGGAGATCTGGAACGAGAAGGCCTCGTTGTGCCGGAACACCGGGCCGCCGTTGAGCCCGATGCAGGGCACGCCGGCGACGGTGAAATCGACCGTCAGCACGTCGCCCGCCTTGCCGGACGGATAATCGGCGGGCGCATGATGGACGGCGCGCACCTCGCTGTCGGGGAACGTCTCGGCATAGAAGCGCGCCGCCGCCTCGGCCTCCCCTTCGTACCACAGGCAGACCGTGTTCTTCGCAATCGTCATGGCTTGTCCTTCCTCTTCCCGATCTCCCGCCTGATCGTCATAGTAGCGGACATAAATATTGATATCAATCTATTTCCAGAAAAAGAAGGCGCGCCATGATGCGCGCCTCCATGGGATCGATGGCGAAGCAGAACCGGCCGATCAAACACGCAGAGCCAACATACTGCCCTACTGCCTTACTGCCCTATTCCCCTACTCCCTTACTCCCCTACTCCCCTCAATGATCGAGCGCCTTCACAATGCTCTCCACCATCTTCTTGGCGTCGGCGAAGAGCATCATGGTGTTGTCGCGGAAGAACAGTTCGTTCTCGACGCCGGCGTAGCCGGAGCCCATGCCGCGCTTGATGAACAGCACCGTGCCGGCCTTGTCCACGTCGAGGATCGGCATGCCGAAGATCGGCGATTTGGGGTCGGTCTTGGCCGCCGGATTGGTGACGTCGTTGGCGCCGATCACGAAGGCCACGTCGGCCTGCGCGAATTCGGAGTTGATGTCCTCCAGCTCGAACACCTCGTCATAGGGCACGTTGGCCTCGGCCAGAAGCACGTTCATGTGGCCGGGCATGCGACCCGCGACGGGGTGGATGGCGTATTTGACCTCGACGCCCTCGGCCTTCAGCTTGTCGGCCATCTCGCGCAGCGCGTGCTGGGCCTGCGCCACCGCCATGCCGTAGCCCGGCACGATGATGACCTTGGAGGCGTTCTTCATGATGAAGGCGGCGTCGTCGGCCGAGCCCTGCTTGACCGGGCGCTGCTCCACCTCGCCGGCCGGGCCGCCCGACGTGTCGCCGCCGAAGCCGCCCAGGATCACCGAGATGAAGGAGCGGTTCATGCCCTTGCACATGATGTAGCTGAGGATCGCGCCCGACGAGCCGACCAGCGCGCCGGTGATGATCAGCGCCAGGTTGCCGAGCGTGAAGCCGATGCCCGCCGCCGCCCAGCCCGAATAGGAGTTGAGCATGGAGACGACGACCGGCATGTCCGCGCCGCCGATCGGGATGATGATCAGCACGCCGAAGACGAGCGATAGGAGCACGATCAGCCAGAAGACGAAATGGCTCTCGGTGTTGGTGAGGATGACGATCAGCACCACGATCGCCGCCGCCAGCGCGGCGTTGATGACGTGGCGGCCCGTGAGCATGATCGGCTTGCCGGACATACGGCCGTCGAGCTTCAAAAAGGCGATGATCGAGCCGGTGAAGGTGATGGCGCCGATGGCGACGCCGAGCGACATTTCGACCAGCGCCTGGCCGTGGATCAGCCCCACCTCGCCGATGCCGAAGGAATGCGGCGAATAAAGCGCGGCGGCCGCCACCAGCACGGCGGCGAGGCCGATCAGCGAGTGGAAGGCGGCGACGAGCTGCGGCATGGCCGTCATGGCGATGCGGCGCGCGATATAGGCGCCGACGCCGCCGCCGATGGCGATGCCGATCACGATCAGCGAGAGGCCGCCGGCGCTGGGCAGCGCCAGCAGCAGCGTGGTGAGGATCGAGATCCCCATGCCGATCATGCCGTACATGTTGCCCTGGCGGCTGGTCGTCGGATGCGACAGGCCGCGCAGCGCCAGGATGAACAGCACGCCGGAGACGAGATAGAGGAAGGCTGCGAGATTGACGGACATGCTACTTCACAGCCTCCATGGTTTCGCTGGAAAATTCGATGGACGCGAATTGGGGATAGGCCTGCCGCAAAATCCTGGCCTGCTGCGGCTCGCTGACGCGGACCAGATACCATTGGCCGTCGTCGAGCAGCGCCAGCGTCTCGGATTTGGCCGACAGCTTGCCGGCGGCCTCGGCGTTCATCACCATCACGGTCGGGATCAGCACATAGGGATCGCCGTTCGGCAGCGCGTGCGTCGCGGCGGCGGAGAAGTCCATGCCGAAATCCTCGATCTTCACCTGCGCCATCGCCGCCATGGTCAGCTCGACCATGCCGGCGCGGATCTGGACCGGGTCGTAGCCGGCCTGCTTGGCGATGAGGTCCACCAGGCGCGGCGGCACGGCGTCGATGACCGTCGCATAATCCTGAGCGCGCATGGCCTTGTCGAAATTCTCGACGGTGGTTTGCAGCTGTTGCTTTTCAGCGTCGGTGAGGTCGCGCGCCTCGGCGCCGTGCAGCGGACCGGCGAACAGCAGGGCCAGCAGCAGAAATCGCGCCAGAATCCTCATCGCCCGTCCTTCTTCTTGTACATGGCCAGCATGCGCTGGGTGACGAGGAAGCCGCCGAAGATGTTGACGCTGGCGAGGATGAGCGCGACGAAGCCGAAGCCGGTGGCCCAGCCCGACAGCGACAGGCCGACCGCCAGCAGCGCGCCGACCACGATCACCGAGGAAATGGCGTTGGTGACCGCCATCAGCGGCGTGTGCAGCGCCGGCGTCACCGACCAGACCACGTAATAGCCGACGAAGATCGACAGGATGAAGATGGCGAAGCGGAACACGAAGGGGTCGATGGCCCCGCCGGAGGCCGCATGGGCGGCGGCGGCCGCCGCATCGCCGAGGCCGGTGGCGTTCTCGGCCGCCTGACGCACCGCGTCAGTCGCCTGGTTGAGGCTTTCAATTGCTTTGTCGAGCGCTGCGTCGGCCATTACGCCTCTCCTCCGTCAACGGGCGGCTTGGGGGATTTCTGGGCGGTCTTGCGCGGTTTCGCCGGCGCCTTGCGCGCCGCTTCGCCGACCGGCTCGGCCTTGGGCGCGCGCGGTTTCGGCGTGGCCTTGGGCTTGGGTTCGGCTACCGGAGCGGGAGACGCAACGGCGAGCGCGGCTTCCTGCGCCTTGGCGAAGGCCGGATGCAAAATCTGTCCCTGATGGGTGAGCAGCGTCGCCTTGACCAGCTCCTCCTGCGGGTCGATGCGCAGCGTCTTCGTCTCCTTGTCGACCAGCGTCTCCAGGAAGGCGATCAGGTTGCGCGCGTAAAGCTGCGAGGCGCTGGCGGCGATGCGGCCGGGCACGTTGAGATAGCCGACGATCCTGACGCCGCCGACCTCGGCGATCTCGCCCGGCGCGGCGCCCTCGACATTGCCGCCGCGCTCGACCGCGAGGTCGACCAGCACCGAGCCGGGGCGCATGGCGGCGACCATCTCCTTCGTGACGAGCCGCGGCGCGGGCCGGCCGGGGATCAGCGCCGTGGTGATGACGATGTCCTGCTTGGCGATGTGCTCGGCCACCAGCGCCGCCTGCTTGGCCTGGTATTCCTTCGACATTTCCTTGGCGTAGCCGCCGGCGGTCTCGGCCGCCTTGAACTCCTCGTCCTCGACGGCGATGAATTTGGCTCCGAGCGAGGCGACCTGCTCCTTGGCGGCCGGGCGCACGTCGGTGGCCGTGACCACCGCGCCGAGGCGGCGCGCGGTGGCGATGGCCTGAAGCCCCGCCACGCCCGCGCCCATGACGAAGACCTTGGCCGCCGGCACCGTGCCGGCCGCCGTCATCATCATCGGCATGGCGCGGTCGTAGACCGCCGCCGCGTCGATCACCGCCTGGTAGCCGGCGAGATTGGCCTGGCTGGACAGGACGTCCATCACCTGCGCGCGGGTGATGCGCGGCATGAACTCCATGGTGAAGGCGGAAATCCCGGCTTTCGCCAGCGCCGCCACCGCGTCCTCGTGGCCGTAAGGGTCGAGCATGGCGAACAGCGCCGCGCCGGATTTGTAGCCCGCGAGCTCGGCCGCCGACGGGCGGCGCACCTTGAGGATCACGTCGGCCTTGGCGGCGTCGGCGGCCGAGCCGATGCGCGCGCCGGCGGCGGCGAAGTCGGCGTCCGTGATGCGCGACTGTTCGCCCGCGCCCGCCTCGACCGCGACGTCGAAGCCCAGCGCGACGAGCTTCTTCGCCGTCTCGGCGGAGGCCGCGACGCGGGTCTCGTTCGGATCACTCTCTTTCGGGATGAATAGCGTCTGGGCCAAGTGGCGTCCCTTTCGTGGCTTGCCGGTTCGGACGGACGCGGCGCCGGGGCCGTCAGGCGCGCGCCCCGCCGTCGCCGAAAATTCTCGCCATGCGCAAAAAGCCCGCCGCGGCTATCACGCCGCCGCACGGGCTCATGGTCGCGTCGGGCACTGGCCCGTCAGAGAGCGAACCAGCCGGCGGCGCAGAGGATGATGAAGAGGACGATGCCGGAGAAGAGCCCGCCGGCGAAGAAGCCGAAGGCCATGGCGATCATCAGCGCCGCCAGCCCCACCGAGCCCCATTTGACCAGGTGGACGAAGCCGGAATAGGTGCGCTCATGCTCCACGTAGTCCATCGGAGCGCCGAGTTCGGCGGGAGCCGTCGAATGATGTTCAGCCATTTCAGTTCCACCCATAGAGATTTTCGCCAGTTTAAGCGAAAACGCCTGCAATATTCAATGCGCGGCCACGCCGACCCGCCGCTCGCGCGGGCTGTCTTTTCGTCGCAGCGCCCTCTCTCCCCGCTCGTCGCGGTCCGCACCCTTCCTAGCCGCAAAACGGCGCGAAGGCCAGAGCATTTCCGGCGCTTTTAGACCCCCAGGCCGGTATATTTGGCCGTCGGCATGATCGTCAGCGGAATGTTTTTCTCCCAGGCCGGCGCGAACATCGCCTCGCGCTCGCGCGGCAAGGATTTGAAGAAGGGAAAGCGCACCGCCACCGCGTCGCGGATGTTGCGGATAGGGGCCGCGCCCAGCGCCAGCTTGAAGTCGTAGGCGGCGTGGTCGCGCGCCTCGGCGACGATGTTGGCCCCGAAGATCCGCTTGTAGAAGGCCATGTGGTCGGGCCGCACGGTGGCCAGGCACTGGTCGGCGGCGAAATGCTCCGACGCCATGGCCGCGATGCGCAGCGTGACATAGGGAATGGGCGGATATTCGCTCAACAGCTCCGGGTCGGCGGCGAAGCGGGTCGGATCGACGAAATGCATGCCGGCGTTGAGCAGCGGGTCGAGCACGTCGGGGAACAGCAGGTGGCTGGTGCCCTTGCGGTGGTCCGGCGTGATGTGATGGATGCGCAGCGTGCTGACCAGCCGGCCGTCGATATAGACGCCGAAGACGAAGGCGTGGCTGTCGTGGTCGATGTCGTCGAGGATGGCGGCGGTCTTCGACGCCGGCGTCAGCTCGTTGGCGCGATAGGAGCGGTAGCGCAGCCGGCCGATCTCCTCCATGTCCTCCGGCTGGATCACGCGGCGATATTCCACCCGTTCCAGAAACTGCAGAAGCTGACGTGCGAAATTGGACAGAGGGGGAGCTTCCCCCGAGACGGCCGTCGTGGTCATGAATCGTATTCCGCACCCTGAAAATCACGGCGCAGAATAAGCGGCTGCAAGCGTCTGTAAAGGGGGATAGTTTCTAATTTCGCCGGGCCATGGACACATTAAAGCCATCGACTCGCCTCGTTTCGCAAGCCCGCCGCCACATTTCGCGACGGTTTTCGGGGCGTTTCAGGCGACGGTCCGGCCCTCGCCGCGCCGCGCCAGCGAGCGCGACGTCATGGCGCCGATCTCGCCCGCCCCGAGCGGCCGGCCGAGCAGGAAGCCCTGCACCAGGTCGGCCCCCGCCGCGACGCGGATCAGCGCGAGCTGCTCCTCGCTCTCCACCCCCTCGACGGTGACGCCGAGGCCCAGCTCGTGCGAGAGCTGGGTCACGCCGCGCAGGAGCATCAGCGAGCGGCGGTCGGTGGTGATGTCGCGGACGAAGGAGCGGTCGACCTTGACCTTGGTGAGCGGCAGCGTGTTGAGGTAGCTGAGGCTGGAATAGCCGGTGCCGAAATCGTCGAGCGCGATGTTGATGCCGGCGTTCTTGAGCCGCTGCAGAACGGCCGAGGTCATGTTGCGGTCGGCGATGATGGCGCTTTCGGTGACCTCCACCTCCAGCCGCTGCGCCGGCAGGCCGGATTTCTGCAGCGCGCGGGCGATGTCGCGCGACACTTCGCTGTTCTTGAGGTCGATGGCCGAGAGATTGACCGAGACGCCGATGCGGTCGCCCCATTCGACGCAGTCCTTGCAGGCCTGCTCCAGCATGAAGCGGGTGATGTCGGAGATGACGCCGATCTCCTCGGCGAGCGGAATGAAATCCGCCGGCGAGACGAAGCCCAGCTCCGGATGGTCCCAGCGCGCCAGCGCCTCGCAGGCGACGATTCTGAGCGACTGCGCGCTGACGATTGGCTGGTAGACGACCTTGATCTGGTCGTTGGCGACGGCCAGGCGCAGGTCGGCCTTGAGCTTCTGGCGGCTGCGGTAGCGCACGTCCATGGCGCCGACGAACAGCGCCCATTGCCGATCCTCCTCGCCCTTGGCCTCGTAGAGCGCCAGGTCGGCCTTGATATGCATGGCGCCGACGTCGAACTCGCTCGCCTTCTCGACCGCCACGCCGGCGGTGATGTCGACGAGCACGCGCGCGCCGTCGAGGTCGTAGACGCCCGAGACGGCTTTGACCAGCCGCTGCATGACGCCGGTCACGGCCTCCTCGCCGGGCAGATCGCCGACGAAGACGACGAATTCGTCGCCGCCGTAGCGCGAGGCGATGCAGCGCTGCGGATCGAGCCCGCTCAGCCGCAGGGCGAACATCCGCAGCAGCACGTCGCCGGTATGGTGGCCGAGCGTGTCGTTGACATGCTTGAAATGGTTGATGTCGATGACGATCAGCGCCACGCGGGCGTCGGGATCGGCGCGGGCGACGCGCGAGCGCGCCAAGGTCTCGAAATGGCTGCGGTTGGGCAGGCCGGTCAGGTCGTCATAGCGCGCCATGTGCTGGATGCGCGCCTCGGATTCGACGCGCTCGGTGACGTCCTCGAAGATCAGCACCGCGCCGCCGTCGGCGGTGCGGTTGCCGATGCATTCGATATAGCGCTTGTCGGCCAGGAGAAAGATGTCGCGGGCGATGCGCCCGGCCAGAAGGTCGCCCATGCGCGAGGCGAGGTTGCGCAGGTCGCGATGCGGAAAAAGCCCCTGCCGGGCGCAATAGCGCAAAAGCATGTCGAGCCTGCGCCCGTGCAGCCGCGCCTGCCCGCCTATGTTCATCATGGCGCGGGCCTTGTTGTTGATGACGGCGATGCGCTGCTGGGCGTCGAACATCAGCAGGCCCTGCGGCATGTTGTTGAGCGCCGCGTCGAAGCGGCCCGCCACCACCGACAGCCGGCGCTTGCCCATGACGGCGGCGAAGAGGAACTCGCGCAGGCCGTTGGCCATCTGGATGTTGGAGAGGTAATAGGGCACCAGCAGCAGGCCGATGACGACGTGGAACGGCGTGCCGGCCATGATCAATCCCGCCAGCATGGGGATGAGCGTGCCGGCGGAGGCGGTCAGCACCGCGCGCGAGGAGGCGTAGTTGCGGCCGACGATGGAGACGGCGGAGCCGAGCAGCACGGCGATGCTGGCGAGCTCGGCGAAGGAATCGCGCAGGACGTAGCTCGAGAAGAAGCACATGGCGCCGAGCGTCACGGCCACCAGCGACGCGCCGACGAGATAGCGCAGCTCCCAGCGGTCGAGCTCTGCATGGGTGAGGTTGCGCTCCTTGGCCTCGTCGAATTTCCGCATGTCGTAGATGCGGCCCAAAGCCACGACGAGGAAGACGCCGGCGAAGACGAGATAGGCGGCGTCGGTGGTCTTGACGAAGATGACGACGCAGGCGACGACATGGGCCAGAAGCCCGAACCACAGCGTGGCCCGGTTGCCGTAAAGGGCGCGCAGGAAGGACAGCCGCACGTCCGTCGGTATGTCTGGTTTACGGCCTCGCCACATTTCGCTGCTTTTATCCCATTTCACAGGAAAAAAATCTCACGGATGCATTAAAAATACGTTTCATCCAGTTAAAGTGAAAGCTGTCACACCATCCACCGACAGTTGTGAAAGTCTTCGCGACAGCCGCGCATAGTTTTTGCTAATGCAACCTGGGATGGGTGGGCGAATATTTCGGATTGAAGCAGGTCGATGCGTGTGGTCGAGGCTGTTCATGCGCGAGCCGGACGAAATCCGCGCCACGCAGATGGCGTCGGAGGCGGTCGGCAATGGCGGCGTGCAAATCCTGGGCGCCGAAGCGGAAGCAGTCGCAGATTCTCGACACTGAGGACGACTGGAGGCGGCGAAACGCGAGGCCGAGGCTGATCGCTTTGAAGCAAGCGCAGACATTCCGGCGTCACCCGGGCGACGCTGGCCTTGTTCGTGAACCGACCAGCGCGCCGAAGCGGCCTTTACAGATTATGGCCGCCGTCCACGGTCAGCACCGCGCCGGTCATGTAGCGGCTGGCGTCGGAGACGAGCATGAGCGCCACGCCGTCGAGGTCGCGCGGTTCGCCGAGGCGGCGCATCGGGTTGCGGCCGCGCAGGTAGCCTTCGGCCGGGCCGGCCAGTTGCGCGGCGTTCATGCGGGTGGGAAACCAGCCCGGCGCGATGGCGTTGACGCGGATGTCGTGCGCGGCCCATTCCAGCGCCAGCGCCCGCGTCATCTGGGTGACGCTGGCCTTGGTCATCGCATAGACGGCCGTTCCCTTCTGCGGCCGCTCGGCGAGGATGCTGGTGACGTTGACGATCGCCCCGCCGCCGCGCCCCATCATGCGCCGCGCCGCCGCCTGCGCCGTGAAGAAGGCGCCCGTGACGTTGACCGCGAACATATGCTCGACCATGGCCGGCGTCGCGTCGATGGCGCGCGCCATCTCGGCCACGCCGGCGTTGTTGACCAGCGCCGTCAGCGGGCCGAAGCGCCGCTCGCCCTCGTCGAAGGCGCGCTCCACCTCGTCGGGGCGGGTGACGTCGGCCATCACCTCCAGCACCTCGCCGCCGGAAGGGCAGAAACTCTCCCCCTCATGGCTGCGCGAGATGGAAATCACCCGCGCGCCATGGCGCGCCAGCACATGCACCATATGCCGTCCCAGCCCGGACGAGCCGCCGGTCACGGCGACGACCTTGCCGGCGACGCAGAAAATCCCGTCGTCTGTCATGATCCCCTCGAAATGTCCCCTGTTTCCTCCCTAGCGCAATTCGGCTAAAACCGGAACCACTCGGCGCGCCTTTCGCCGCCGTCTTTTATCGCACGGACCCCGCCATCATGCCCCACGCCTCCCGCCCGCTCGTCGCCGTTCCCACCGACGTCAAGTCCTTCGAGAACTATGTCTGGCACGCAGCCCCCGAACAATATCTGGCCGCCGCCGTCGACGTGGCCGGCGTCACCCCCGTCCTGGTGCCGAGCTTCGGCGACCGCGTCGACCTCGACGCCGTGCTGGCCGGCGTGGACGGCCTCTTGGTGACCGGCGCGAAATCCAACGTCAATCCCAGCCTCTACGGCGTCGAGCCTTCCGCCGCCTTCGAGCCCTATGACGACGCCCGCGACGCCACCTCGCTGCCGCTGCTGCGCGCGGCGATCGAGCGCGGCGTGCCGGTGCTGGCCATCTGCCGCGGCATGCAGGAGCTGAACGTGGCGCTGGGCGGCACGCTCGCCACCGAGATTCAGGCCATGGCCGGCCGCATGGACCACCGCGCGCCGGAGCAAGGCACGCAGGCCGAGCGCTTCGCCATCCGCCACCCGGTGAAGATCAGCCCCGATTCCTGCCTGGCGCGCATCCTCGACGAGGACAGCGTGCGCGTGAACTCCGTCCACCGCCAGGCCGTCGACCGGCTGGCTCCCGGGCTCGCCGTCGAGGCGGTGGCCGACGACGGCACCGTCGAGGCCGTCTCGGTCAAGGACGCCAAGGGCTTCGTCGTCGGCGTGCAATGGCACCCGGAATACTGGGCCAAAAGCGACGCCCCCTCCCGCCGCATCTTCGAGGCGTTCGGCGAGGCCGTGCGGCGGCATGCCCGGGTGAGGGCAATAGGGCAGTAGGGCAGTAGGGCAGTATGTTAGGGGAGTAGGGGAATAAGGGAGTAGGGGAGTATGTTTAGGTAGCATACTGGCCACTATCCTCGCCCGTTTCCAACATCCTAGCACTATGCGCATGAAGTCCGCCCGCCTCGGTGATGCGAGGCGGAGACGCGGAGATATCTTATTGGATGCGTTGAAAAAGATGCGGCGGCGCGTTCGGGCCCACCTGCGAGGTCAAGGCCGGCCCCACGCCGCCAAAGCGGCGAAGCAAAAGACAACAGGCGACATGCAAAGGGAGAGCACGAAATAAGAATAGGGAAATATGTTCCAAGTCCATCGGGCGAGAACCATCCCACCCGATAAACATACTCCCCTACTCCCTTATTCCCCTACTCCCCTAACATACTGCCTTATTGCCCTATTGCCTTACTGCCTTCACCCCAGCCGCCTCCGGCACGGGCGTCAGCGCCTCGCCCTTCTCGAACCATGCGATGAGGTTGTCGACGACGAGGTCGGCCATGGCGCGGCGGGTTTTTTGCGAGGCGGAGGCGATGTGCGGCAGGAACACCGTGTTGGGCGCGTCGAGGAGGCGCCGCGGCACGTTCGGCTCGTCGGCGAAGACGTCGAGGCCGGCGGCGGCGATGACGCCCTGCTCCAGCGCCTCGGCCAGCGCCGCCTCGGCCACCAGCGAGCCGCGGCCGATATTGATCAGCACCCCGTCCGGGCCCAGCGCCTTCAGCACCTCGGCGTTGACCGCGTTGGCCGTCTCCGCCCCGCCGGGGGCGACGAGGATCAGCGTGTCGACCGCCGAAGCCAGTTCGACGAGGCTCGGATAATAGTCGTAGGCGACGTCGTCGGCCTTGCGGCGGTTGTGATAGGCGATGGGCAGGCCAAAGCCTTCGATGCGGCGGGCGACCGCCTTGCCGATGCGGCCGAGGCCGAAAATGCCGACCTTGCGCCCGCGCAAGGAGAGCTTGGATTGCGGATAGGCGCCCTCGGCCGCCCAGCGGCCCTGGCGCAGATAGGCCTCGGCCCGCGACAATTCGCGCACCGTGTCGATCAGCAAGCCGATGGCGACGTCAGCCACCTCGTCGGTCAGCACGTCGGGCGTGTTGGTGACCATGATGTTCTTGGCGGCGGCGTGCTTGGCGTCGACGGCGTCGTAGCCGACGCCGAAATTGCCGACGATCTCCAGCGCCGGCAGCGCGTCGATCAGCGCCGCGTCGACGGTCGACATGCTGGCGACGCCGCGCACCTGCCCGGCCCAGGCCGGGTCCAGCAGCGCCGTGTCGCCCTCGGGGATGCGGCGCACGGAGAATTCGCGCTCCAGCCGCGCGACGGCGTAGTCGTTGAAGTTTCCGAGCACCAGGATGGTGGCGTCGCGGCTTGTCATGCTGAGACCTATTGCTTTGGTTTGGATGTGGACTGGCGGATATGCAGTTCCGGCTTGATCAGCTCCTGCGTCGCGGACACCGCCGCGCCGTTGAGCTGGTCGAGGAGCGCGCGCGCGGCGCAGCGGCCGACCTCGCGCTGGCCGTTCCAGACGGTGGTCAGCGCCGGGGTGGCGATGGCCGCCTCCTCGAGGTCGTCATAGCCGGTGACGGAGATGTCCTCGCCGGGGACAAGACCGGCGCGGGCGATGCCGCTCATCAGGCCGATGGCGGTCAGGTCGTTCCAGCACACGGCGGCGGTGGGCTTGTCCTTCAGCGCCAGGAATTGCGGCGCCACCTCGAAGCCCGCCTGCTTGGTGCGCGGCCCGGCGATGCGCCATTCCGGCCGCGCCTCCAGCCCGGCGCGCTCCATCGCCTGCACATAGCCGCGGTAGCGGTCGCGGCCGGTCGAGGTCTGGTCGGTGCCGCCGATCATGGCGATGCGGGTGTGGCCGAGCGAGATCAGATGGTTGGTGGCGAGGCCGACGCCATAGGCGTCGTCGCCGCGGAAGACCGGCGCCGACGCGCCCTCGACGCTGCGCGCGATCAGCACCACCGGCAGGCCATTGTCCTCGGCGAGCTGGATGTCCTCGGGCGGCGTGCCGATGGCCGGCGACATGATCACCCCGTCCGCCCCCAGTTGCAGCAGCGTGTCCATGAAGGTGCGCTGCTTTTCGAGCTGGTCGTAATGGTTGGAGAGGATGAAGGTCTGGCGCGAGCGGTCCAGCTCGCTCTCGATCGAGCGCAGGATCTCGGCGAAGAACGGGTTCATGATGTCGTGCACCACCACGCCGACGATGCCCGAGCGCGAGGTGCGCAGGCTGGCCGCGCGGCGGTTGTAGATATAGCCGATGGCGCGGGCGTGCTCCTTGATCTTCTCCCGCGTCTGGTCGGCGACGAGGGGGCTGTCGCGCAGCGCCAGCGAAACGGTAGCCGTCGAAACGCCGAGCGCGTCAGCGATGGTCGAAAGCTTGATCTTCTGGGCCAAGTCGCCTCCCCCTGGAGCATTCGCGGCCGGACGGAGCCGTCCGGCGTCGCATCATGCGCTAATATAACTCGTCCGTTTCCGCAACCGGGCGGCATGCGCGCCGGAAGCCCTGTCCGCCGCGCATGGGAACGGTTATGCCATTGCGATTCTTGAATTGGAAGCCTTTTCGCCGCCGCGGGGGGACGAGGCGGCGGTTCTCACCTATTCGGCTTCCTCCTCCTCGTCGGGCTCGGGCTCCTCGGCGGGGGCCGGGGCCGAGCCGCGCACGGCGAGGTTGCCCTCGATGCGCGCCAAGGTCTTGAGGAAGGTCTTGCGCTCCTTCTTGTCGAGGCCGCGCAGCATGTCCTTCTCGGTCTTGCGCAGCGACTTCTCGATGGCCTTGATCGCCTCCAGCCCCGCCTCGGTCAGATAGACATGCGACTGGCGCTGGTCCGTCTCGGAGGCGCGCTTGACCACGAAGCCCTGGCTCTGCAGCCGCGCGATGGTTTTCGTCACCGTCGGCGGGCGCACGCTCAGTTTCTGCGCCAGCACGCCGGGCGTCTGCCCGTCATTGGCGGCCAGTTGCAGCATCACCGCGTCCTGCCCGGCGTAGAGGCCGAGATCCAGAAGCCGCGTCGCCAGAACCGTGCGCGAAAGCCGCGCCACGGATTGCAGCCGGTACAGCGCGGCCGCCTTGTCGTCCTTGCTCATATCCCACCTCGCCGCTCGAACAGCCGCGTCCTTCATAGCGTAAAATATTGTCCGACTTATGAAAGCTCAAGCTTTTGTTGCCCTTGGCGAATTGGCGGATTAGAGTCCGCCGCCAATGCATACCGAAAGGAGCCTTCATGGGGGCCGCTCAGGACCTGAATCGCGACAGGATCGTCGTCCTGCCGCTGGGCGCGCATGAGCAGCACGGGCCGCACCTTCCCTTCGAGACCGACACGATCATCGCTGAGGGCGTGGCGGCGCGCGCCGCCGAAAGCCTGCCCGCCGACCTCGACGTCAACTTCATGCCGGCCCAGCCGGTGGGTTATTCCATCGAGCACATGGACGTGGCCGGCACGAAGAGCCTCGCCTTCGCCGAGGCCGTCAACCAGTGGATCAGCATCGGCGAGAACCTGCACGCCGGCGGCTTCCGCAAGCTCGTCATGCTCAACGCCCATGGCGGCAACGCGCCGCTCATGGCGATCGTGGCGACCGAGCTGCGCCAGCGGCTCGGCATGCTGGCGGTGGCGACGAGCTGGACCCGCTTCGGCGTTCCCGACGGGCTGATCTCGCCCGAGGACAAGGCGCTCGACATCCATGCCGGCTTCATCGAGACCTCGGTGATGCTGGCGCTGCGGCCCGACCTGGTCGACATGTCCAAGGCGCGGCGCTTCCCCAATGCGCAGGCCGATTTCGCCCGCGAATTCAAGCACCTGCGCGCCTATGGCCCGCACGCCTTCGGCTGGATGATGCGCGACCTCAACGCCGACGGCGCGGCCGGCGACGCGGCTTCGGCCAGCGCGGAGGCGGGCGAGAAGCTGCTCGCGCACGCCGTCGCCGGCTTCGTCGAACTGCTGCGCGACGTCGACCGTTTCGACCCGGCGCGGCTCGCCCCGGCCATGTAATAGTATAGCGTTGCATATGGCGTTCGGGCGCGTCTTCGCCTATATGAAGGCCCGACCCAACATGAGAGGCACATCATGAGCCAAGCAGAAGCAGGCGCCGAAGCCGGTCGCATCCCCGTCACCGTCCTGACCGGGTATCTCGGCTCCGGCAAGACCACCCTTCTCAACCGCATCCTCACCGAAAACCACGGCAAGCGCTATGCGGTGATCGTCAACGAATTCGGCGAGATCGGCATCGACAACGACCTGATCGTCGAGTCGGACGAGGAAATCTACGAGATGAACAACGGCTGCATCTGCTGCACCGTGCGCGGCGACCTGATCCGCGTGGTGGAAGGGCTGATGCGCCGTCCGGGCCGCTTCGACGCCATCGTGGTGGAGACGACCGGCCTCGCCGACCCGGTGCCCGTGGCGCAGACCTTCTTCATGGACGACGACGTGCGCGCCAAGACCGGCCTCGACGCCGTGGTGGCGCTGGTCGACGCCAAGCACCTGCCGCTGCGGCTGAAGGACAGCCGCGAGGCCGAGGACCAGATCGCCTTCGCCGACGTGGTGCTGGTCAACAAGACCGACCTGGTCACGCCGGAGGAGCTGGCGGCGGTCGAGGCCACCGTGCGCGCCATCAACCCGCACGCCGTCATCCACCGCACGACACGCGCCTCGATCCCGCTCGACCGGGTGCTCGACCGCGGCGCCTTCGACCTCAAGCGCGTGCTGGAGGCCGATCCGCATTTCCTCGACCATGACGACCCGGACCATGTCTGCGGCCCGGATTGCGACCATCACCATCACGACCACGATCACGGCCACCACCATCATCACGATCACGACCACGCCTGCGGTCCCGATTGCGACCACGACCATCACCACCATGATCACGGCCACGCCTCGCCGATCCACGACGTGACGGTGACCTCGGTGTCGCTGCGCGCCGACGAGCTGGACCCGGCGAAATTCTTCCCCTGGGTCCAGAACATCACCCAGACGCAGGGGCCGAACATCCTGCGCCTCAAGGGCATCATCGCCTTCCGGGACGACCCCGACCGCTATGTGGTGCAGGGCGTGCACATGATCATCGAGGGCGACCATCAGCGCCCGTGGAAGGACGGCGAGAAGCGCGAGAGCCGGCTGGTCTTCATCGGGCGCGAGCTGGATCCGGCGGCGCTCAAGGCCGGCTTCGAGGCGTGCCGCTGACCCATGCCGACAGTCGCGCCTCTCGACCTCGACGGTCATTGCCTCCTCGCGCGCTTCCTGCGCGGGGTCCCCTTCTTCGCCCTGGCCGACGGAAGCGTCCACCGGCTGGACGACGGCCACAAGACCATCCAGGCCCATGACGGGCTTCTGAGCGCCACGCTGTCCATGGACGGCAAGGCGCTGATCACCGGCGGCGAGGACGGCCATGTGCGCCGCGTCGACGCCGACGGAAGCTTGCATGACCTCGCCCATCTGCCGCGCAAATGGATCACGGCGGTGGCGAGCGGCCCATCGGGCACGGTGGGCTTCGCCTCCGGCCGCTCGGCCTTCGCGCGCACGGCCGACGGCGCGCTGCGCGACTATGCCCAGCCGCGCAGCGTCGAGGGCGTGGCCTTCGCGCCCAAGGGCCAGCGCATGGCGATCGCGCGCTACAACGGCGCGACGCTGATCTGGACCGGGACGGATTCGAAGCCGGTGGAGCTCGAATGGAAAGGCGCGCATATCGGCGCGACCTTCTCGCCGGACGGCCGCTTCCTCATCACCTCGATGCAGGAGAACGCCCTGCACGGCTGGCGCCTCGACGACGCGCGCAACATGCGCATGACCGGCTATCCGGCCAAGGTGAAGGACTGGTCGTGGAGCGCCAAGGGCAAATGGCTCGCCACCTCCGGCGCGCCGGCGGCGATCGTCTGGCCGTTTGCGGGCAAGGACGGCCCGATGGGCAAGGCCCCGCTGGAGCTGGGCATGCGCGGCGACAGCATGGTGACCGCCGTCGCCTGCCACCCGCAGGAGGAGATCGTCGCCATCGGCTATAATGACGGCATGGTGCTGCTGGTCCGCTTCGCCGACAACCGCGAAGTCCTCCTCCGCCGCCCCGGAAAGGCCGCCATCGCCAGCCTCGGCTGGGACGACGAAGGCCAGCGCCTGGCTTTTGGATCGGAGGTCGGGGAATGTGGAGTGGTTGCGTTAGGGGAGTAGTAGGGGAGTAGGGGAGTAGGGTGATTAAGGCAGTAGGGCAATAAGGCAATAGGGCAGTATGTTTTTGGGGTTCCTGAAAAATACGCCCTATCGCTTCGCCTGAAGTTGTCGGGCGGTTCGAGGCTCGACTACAATCGTCCGCCGCCGCCGCGAGATGAGAGGCGGTCAAGACAGAAAGCATCCCGTTCAACATGCCGAAATTGTCTTCCAAGCGGACGCGACTGGCGTCATTCCGCTTCCCTGTCTTCGCAAACCTTGCCGTCACGAACCGCGACGCAGCCGAATTTTCGGTTGGCGGCGTTATCGAATATGCTCCACATGGGCTGGCCTTCGGCGGTCATGAACGAAGCGACATGAAGCCCGCCGGCCAGCGAAATCGAAAGCTCCGGGAGACGCCCATGGAGCGACACGTCCTGAACTTCACGACCGATCAGCGATTTGAAGACCTCTTCCCAGCCTTCCTCGTCGCTCCAGCTTCCGCACAGGATGGCGTTGTCGTTTTCGATGCGCCAGCTCCACTCGATCATGACGGTGTAGTCGCCGCGAGGATTTCCGGCGGAGCCGTCGCGCCTGACCCGAGGCGACAAGCCGCCGAACTCCAGGAAGATCGCCGAGCCATATCCTCGCCAGACCGCCGACAGCGGTTGCGATACGAGCACGGATCGGCATTTCTCGAAAATCACGGAAGACGGCGGCAAAACATCCCTCCAAACGCCCGGTAGCTCCGATGAGGAACCGCAAGAACCCGAGGCGGCAGATAATAAGACAGACGTTTCAGCCGCAGCGAAATATACCGCGCGACCATGACCGGCCAAGGCGACGAAAGATCAGCGACGGCGGATAGAAAAGCCGGGAGCGATGGGAGAGACGGACAAAAAGCCGGTGCCTCAGGCAAACCAAAACATACTGCCCTACTGCCCTATTGCCCTACTGCCTTATTCCCCTACTCCCCTACTCCCCTAAACTCACTTCGCCTTCATCGAGACGGCCGGCGACGCTTCCGGGCCCTGCGAGGCGAGCCATCGGTTGATGGCGGCGATGTCCTGGTCGCCGAGCATGTGGTCGGCGGCGATGGTGCGGGTGTCGACGCGGGCGCCGTTGGAACGCAGCAGCGCGGAGAGCGCCGGCGCGAAGGGCGAATAGAGCTTGTCGTCGCGGCCCGTCACCGTCAGCACGCGCGTCTTGCCGAGATTGGCCGAGGGCGCGTCGTCCAGCACCGGCATGGAGCGCATCAGCACCACCCGCTTGAACAGGTCGGGATGCAGCAGCATCGCCGCAGCGAGCAGATTGGCCCCGTTGGAATAGCCGACGAAGGTGGCGTGGGTCAGGTCGAGGTCCTTCTCGTCCGCGAGCCGCGTCAGGAAGGTGACGAAGGCGTTGGCCTCCAGCTTCACGTCCTTCTGGTCGAACTTCACCGGCGTGATGCGCTTGTACCAGCGCGTGCCGCCGTCCTGCATCACCCGGCCGCGAATGCCCAGCAGCGTGGCGCGCGGCCAGATCTTCGAGGCCATCGGCACCAGGCTGGTCTCGTTGCCGCCCGAGCCGTGCAGCAGGATGACCAGCTCGTTCGACGGGTTCTCCGGCCGGTAGAAGCGATGGATGAACCGCTTGCTGCGGGAGAAATTCTGCTCTGGCGTGGTTTCGACGTCCATTTTCCTGTCGCGCATGGTTACGCCCTCGCCGATGCGGGGAGCGCCGGTTTCGTCCTTCATGGCGGCGGCGACGCCGCCCAGCTTGCCCTGCGACGTCAGCGGTTCCGGCCCGGCCAGAGCCGGACCGACGAATGCGGTCGCCGCCGCGAGAGCGGCTATCAATAACTTATTCACCATGATCCGAACATATAACCAACGAGACGTTAACGAAGGTTTGAGGAGGCGGCTGCGGCCTCGCCCGTTCGCCTACGCCCCAGATGTAGCGATAATGTGACGATCAACATTGCGTGAAACGGGTTTTTGCGCCGGAAAATCACGATTTCGACGGTTTCGCCTCGAATGATGCGTTAGAATGTCCCATCCGACCCATAAGGGAGACGCCATGCCCCGCTTCCGCCCCGGCCGCCTGTCCCGGCTCACCCATGCCGACGTGACGCCGAAACGCTATTACCTGCGGCGGCGGGAATTTATCGCGGGCCTTGGCGCCGGTATCGGCGCGCTCGCCGCCTCGTCGCTGCCCGCCTGGGCCGATCCGCTCAAGGCCGCGCCTTCCGCCTACAAGGTCGACGAGAAGCAGACCTCGAAGGAGGACGTCACCACCTACAACAATTTCTATGAATTCGGCACGGACAAGGGCGATCCCTCCGCCAATTCGGGCAAGTTCAAGCCGCTGCCGTGGAAGCTCACCGTCGACGGCATGGTCAAGGCGCCGAAGGAATTCGACATGCGCGACCTCGTCGCCTCCATGCCGCTCGAGGAGCGCGTCTACCGCATGCGCTGCGTCGAGGCGTGGTCGATGGTGATCCCCTGGATCGGCTTTCCGCTTTCGAGCCTTTTGAAGCAGGTCGAGCCGCTCGGCTCGGCCAAATATGTCGCCTTCACCGGCGTGGTGCGGCCGGAGGAGATGCCGGGCCAGACCGGGCTGTTCCAGCCGTTGAACTGGCCCTATGTCGAGGGCCTGCGGCTGGACGAGGCCATGCATCCGCTGGCGATCCTGGCCGTGGGGCTTTACGGCGAGACGCTGCCCAACGCCAACGGCGCGCCGATCCGGCTGGTGACGCCGTGGAAATACGGCTTCAAGGGCATCAAGTCGATCACCCGCGTCACCTTCGTCGAGAAGCAGCCGCCGACCTCGTGGAACCTGCAGGCCGCGAACGAATACGGCTTCTACGCCAATGTGAACCCGGCCGTGGACCATCCGCGCTGGAGCCAGGCGACCGAGCGGCGCATCGGCGAGGACGGCTTCTTCGGCTCCGGCCGCCGCCCCACCTTGCCCTTCAACGGCTATGGCGAGGAAGTGGCGTCGCTCTACGCCGGCATGGACCTGAGGGCGAATTACTGATGGCGGCGAAAAGGCGCGGCGAATGGAAGGTCTGGCTTCTCTACGCGGCCGGCCTCGTCCCGGCGGCGCTCGCCTTCTGGCAGGGCGCGACCAACCGGCTGGGGGCCGATCCGGTCAAGAGCTTCGAGCATCTCCTGGGCCTGTGGGCGCTGCGCTTCCTGATCCTGACCTTGCTCGTCTCGCCGATCCGCGAGCTTACCGGCTACAGCCTGCTGCGCTATCGCCGCGCGCTGGGGCTTCTGGCCTTCTATTACGCGCTGATGCATTTCGGCGTCTATCTGGTCCTCGACCAGCGGCTTGATCTGCCGGCCATCCTGCGCGACATCTCGACCCGCACCTTCATCATCGTCGGCTTTCTAAGCCTTCTCCTTCTCGTTCCGCTGGCGCTGACCTCCAACAGCTGGTCGATCCGCCGGCTCGGCCGCCGCTGGAGCCGGCTGCACAAGCTCATCTACGTGATCGCCGCCGGCGGCTCGATCCATTTCCTCATGTCGGTCAAGAGCTGGCCGGCCGAGCCCGTCATCTACGCCGCCATCGTCGCCGCCCTCCTCGCCTGGCGCGCCCTGCGCGCCGCCGGCGCTGGCCGCGGGGGGAAAAAGAGGGTAGTGATGGAGGGCGGTAGGGCAATAAGGCAGTAGGGCAATATGTTTTGCCGGAACCGAAACGCCCCGGCCCTCTTTCGCCTTCTTCACATACTGCCTTATTGCCCTACTGCCCTACTGCCTTACGCACAAGAAGGACGCCAATGACCGCCCTCCGCATCGTCGCCAAGATCGTCTTCATCCTCGCCGCGGTGGGGTTCTCGGTCTGGGCGGGGTTCGCGCTGTGGTACCAGGCGCCGTTCGGGGACGCGGCGCGCGGGGCGCTGGTGGCGGCCTGGGCGGCGGTGGCGCTGTGGGTGGTGGCCGGCGAGCGCAAGCGCGTCTGCTGGCGCAAGCGGCTGTTCTTCTGCCTGCTGGCGGCGGCGATCCTCGCCTGGTGGAGCACCATCCGCCCCTCGCTCGACCGCATGTGGGCCCCCGACGTGGCCCGCACCGTGACGGGCAAGATCGACGGCGACACGGTGACGCTGTCCAACGTGCGCGATTTCGACTGGCGCACCACCGACGATTTCACGCCCAACTGGAAGGAGGAGACCTACGATCTGAGCAAGATCGCGTCGGTCGACCTGTTCCTCTCCTACTGGACCGGGCCGGCCATCGCCCATACGCTGGTGTCCTTCGGCTTCGAGGACGGCCGCCATGTGGTGTTTTCCGGCGAGATCCGCCGCGAGCATTACCAGGTCTATTCGGCGATCGGCGGCTTCTTCCGCGATTTCGACCTGGCGCTGATCGCCGCCGAGGAAAGCGACATCGTCTATCTGCGCACCAATATCCGCAAGGAGGACGTCTATCGCTACCGCGTCAAGCTGCCGCCGGCGGCGGCCAGGGCGCTGTTCCTGTCCTATGTGCGGCGCGGCGACGGGCTGGCCGACAAGCCCGAATTCTACAACACGCTCACCACCAACTGCACCACCATCATCTTCCAGATGGCGCGCGCGCTCGATCCCGGCTTCCCTTTCGACTATCGCGTGCTGCTGTCGGGATATCTGCCGGGCTATCTCTACGACCACGGCTGGGTGGAGAACGGCGGCTCGCTGGAGGAATTGCAGCGGCGCGCCTCCATCGACGCGGCCGCGCAGGCCGGCGGACGCGACGGCTATTCCGAACGCATCCGCGCGAACCAGAAATGAAAAAGCCCGGCTGAGCCGGGCTTTCTCGTTTAGATCGCGGCGGTGACGATCACTTCCACCTTGTAGTCCGGCGTCGCCAGCTTGGCCTCGCCGGTGGCGCGGGCCGGCGTGTGGGCCGGGTCGATCCAGGCGTCCCAGACCGCGTTCATCTCGCCGAAATCCTTCATGTCGGCGAGCCAGATGATGGTCTGGAGGATCTTGGTCTTGTCGGAGCCTACTTCCTTGAGCAGGCGGTCGACTTCGGCCAGCACGGCCTTGGTCTGCTCGGTCACGCTCGCGCCCGGCGCGCCGACCTGGCCGGCGAGATAGGCGGTATTGCCGTGGATCACGGCCTGGCTCATGCGCGGGCCAACTCCGATGCGACGAATGCTCATGACGAACTCCTCTGGATCATGGCGCGGAAAACGCTTCCGCATTGCGAAAATCATGCGCATCCTTATGAAAGCCAATCCGCGCTTTGGCAATCCGTCGCCCGTCCGAATTTCGGCCATGAAGAGGAAAACCCGCCATGCCGCGCCCGCTCGCCGAACTCTATCGCGACTATATTGCCTGCCTGAACCGGCGCGACCTGGCGAATCTGGGGCTGCATGTGCATGAGAATGTCACGCATAACGACCGGCCCTTCGGCCTTAAAGGCTATCGCGCCATGCTGGAGCAGGACTTCGCCGCCATCCCCGACCTGCGCTTCGACATAAGGCTCATGGTGGTCGAGCCGCCGCATGTGGCCTGCCGGCTGTGGTTCGACTGCGCGCCGGTCGGCATGCTGTTCGGCCTGCCCGTGAACGGCCGCCGCGTCCGCTTCGCCGAAAACGTCATCTACGGCTTTAAGGACGGCTTGATCGCCGCCGTCTGGTCGGTCATAGACAAGGCGGCCATCGAGGCGCAGCTTTGAGCCGCGCCAGCATTGACTCTTTCCCTCCCTCTCCCTATAAGCAGCGCCACGTTCGCCCGCGGGCCGACGGACGATCCCTATCGTCCTCGTCATGCGGGTCGGGCCAGCTCCTGTTCATCAGACAGAACCAAGAAGGGCCGCACACCGCGGTATTAAATAAATGAAGCGCACTTATCAGCCCTCCAAGCTCGTCCGCAAGCGTCGTCACGGTTTCCGTACGCGCATGGCCACCACCGGCGGCCGCAAGGTCCTCGCCGCTCGCCGCGCCCGCGGCCGCAAGCGGCTCTCCGCTTGATCGTTTTCCGCCGTCGGCTCTGTCGCAACGAGGAACCGACGCGGTGAATGACGAGATGAAATCGCCGAAACAAATACTCCGCCTTCGCAAGAGAGCGGAGTTTTTGTCTGTCAGGACCGGCGAAAGACGCCGCGGTCCGCTGTTCCTGCTCGAGGTCCGCCCGCGGACCGAGGAGGAATCCGCCCGCCTCAAGATCGGCGACCAGCCCCGCGCCGGTTTCACCGTCACCAAGAAGAACGGCAACGCCGTCGTGCGCAATCGCATCCGCCGCCGGCTGAAAGAAGCGCTGCGCCTTCACGCGGGGCGTGACATGGCGGCTTCGACCGACTATGTCATCGTGGCGCGCGAGCAGGCGCTCGCCGCGCCCTTCACCTCGCTGGCCGAGGAACTGTCCCGCCGCATCGTCGGCGCGCAGGCGCGGCGCGGCGACAGGAAAAGCCGAACGGAAAGACCGGAATCAGGACCCGTCAATGGAAAATAACCGCAATTTCTTCGTCACCATTGCCCTGTCCATCCTCATATTGGCGCTGTGGCAGGTCTTCTATCTGGGTCCGAAGAGCGAAGCCCAGCGCAAGCAGCAGGCCCAGATCGAGGAGCAGCAGCGCCAGGCCAAGCCGGCCGCCCAGGGCGCCGCCGGCGACGCGCCGCAGCAGGCGCAGGGACCGGCGGGAACGATTCCCGGCCAGTCCGACGCCGCAGCCGCCGCGCAGAACCGCGACGCCGCCGTGGCGCAGTCCAAGCGCGTCCAGATCGAGACCCCGTCGCTGCGCGGCTCCATCAACCTGACCGGCGCCCGCCTCGACGACCTCTATCTCACCAAATATCACGAGACGGTCGACCCCAAGTCGCCTGACATCGAGCTGCTCGCGCCCTCCGCGCTCAAGCAAGGCTATTTCGTCGAGCTCGGCTTCGCCGGCACCGACGCCGGCCAGCTTCCCGGCCCCGACACGGTCTGGACCGTCGACGGCAACGCCAAGCTCACGCCGACCACGCCCGTCACGCTGACCTACACCAACGACAAGAACCTTACCTTCAAGCGCGTCGTCTCCGTCGACGACGGCTACATGTTCTCGGTCGACGACACGGTGACCAACAACGGTCCGGCTCCGGTCTCGCTGTCCTCCTACGGCCGCGTCACGCGCTTCAACCAGCCCGAGCACGCCTCGGCCACCTATGTGCTGCATGAGGGCCTGATCGGCGTCATGGGCCAGGACGGCCTGCAGGAGATCAAATATTCCAAGGTCGAGGACAACAAGGACATCTCCTTCAAGGACGTGACCGGCGGCTGGGTCGGCATCACCGACAAATACTGGGCCGCCACGCTGGTGCCGCCGCAGAACGAGAAATATTCCGCCCGCTTCTCGCATTTCACCAACGGCCGCCCGCGCTACCAGTCGGATTTCCTCAGCGCGCCGCTGACCGTCGCGCCCGGCCAGTCGCAGAGCGTGCAGAACCGCGTCTTCGCCGGCGCCAAGGTGGTGACGCAGATCCAGAACTACGAGAAGAACCTCGGCATCAAGCAGTTCGAGCTTCTGATCGACTGGGGCTGGTTCTACTTCATCACCAAGCCGATGTTCTATCTCATCGACTGGATCTACAAGTTCTCGGGCAATTTCGGCGTGGCGATCCTCACCGTCACGGTGCTTCTGAAGGCGCTGTTCTTCCCGCTCGCCAACAAGTCCTACAAGTCGATGGCGCGCATGAAGCTGGTGCAGCCCAAGCTCACCGAGATCCGCGAGAAATACGCCGACGACAAGGCCAAGCAGCAGCAGGCCATGATGCAGCTCTACAAGGAGGAGAAGATCAACCCGCTCGCCGGCTGCTGGCCGGTGGTGGTGCAGATTCCGGTCTTCTTCGCGCTCTACAAGGTGCTCTACGTCACCATCGAGATGCGCCACGCGCCCTTCTTCGGCTGGATCAGGGACCTGGCCGCGCCCGATCCGACCTCGCTGTTCAACCTGTTCGGCGCGCTGCCCTTCGAGGTGCCGCATATGCTGATGATCGGCGTCTGGCCGCTGGTGATGGGCGTCACCATGTTCCTGCAGATGCGCATGAACCCGACCCCGCCCGATCCGGCCCAGGCCGCCATCTTCACCTGGATGCCGATCATCTTCACCTTCATGCTGTCGTCCTTCCCGGCCGGCCTCGTGATCTACTGGGCGTGGAACAACACGCTCTCCATCACCCAGCAGGCCATCATCATGAAGCGCCAGGGCGTGAAGATCGAACTCTTCGACAACCTCAAGGCCCTGTTCAAGCGAAAGCCGAACCCGGCCAGCAAATAGCCATGGAGCGGTTCCCGTCGCGGAACCGCCGCGCGGCTTCGCCGGAAATGCTCAGAAACCCCGCTCCGGCGGGGTTTTTCATGCGCGGCGGTTGACATTCGGCCGCCGAGCGCCGATGCGTCATAGAAATCTGAACGGGAAGCGAAGCATTGAGCGAGCAGGACAAGAAGCAGGCGGCGGCCATCGACGCGGCGCAGGCGGCGACCGAGGCGGCGCGCCGCGCGCAGGAGGCGCTGGCCGAGGAAGGACGCCTTCTTTTCAAGAAATCGTGGATCTTCATCCGCGGCGTGCCGTCGATGCAGTTCCTGCCGCCGGAAGGCCCGACCGAGATCGCCTTCGCCGGCCGCTCCAATGTCGGCAAGTCCTCGCTTATCAACGCGCTTACGGGCAAGAAGGGCCTCGCCCGCACCTCCAACACGCCCGGCCGCACGCAGGAGCTGAATTATTTCGTGCCCGACGGCTATTCCGGCGAGAAGGGCGACCTGCCGCCGCTGGCGCTGGTCGACATGCCCGGCTACGGCTTCGCCGAGGCGCCCAAGTCGCAGGTCGACGCCTGGACGCGGCTGGTGTTCGATTACCTGCGCGGCCGCACGACGCTGAAGCGCGTCTATCTGCTGATCGACGCCCGCCACGGCATCAAGAAGAACGATTCGGAGGTGCTCGACCTTCTCGACAAGGCCGCCGTCTCCTACCAGATCGTGCTGACCAAGATTGACAAGATCAAGCAGGCCGGCGTGCCGCGCCTGATGGCGGACACGGCGCAGCTCATTCGCCGCCGCCCGGCCGCCTTCCCCGGCCTCATCGCCACCTCGTCGGAAAAGGGCCTCGGCCTCGACGAGCTGCGCGCGGCGATCGCGCTGGTCGCCAAGGAGTAGCGCGCCAAATCGTCGGCGCGAAGGCGGCGGGCCGGCGCGAAAAGCGTTTTACACCGCCGCCCGAATTGCTTAGAAAAACCTGCCTGCCATCCGCCCTTCACGCATTCCGCGCCGGACGCCGCGCGCCTCGCCGGAAATGCTCCAGCCATGGAACCTGCGATGACCACGCCCGACAATTCCGAAATGCAAGCCCAGCTTCTCTCGGCCGCCCTGCCCTATATGCAGCGCTATGAAAACAAGAACGTGGTGGTCAAATATGGCGGCCACGCCATGGGCAACCCCGAGCTGGGCAAGGCCTTCGCCCGCGACATCGCGCTTTTGAAGCAGTCGGGCGTCAACCCCATCGTCGTGCATGGCGGCGGCCCGCAGATCCAGTCCATGCTGACCAAGCTCGGCATCGAATCGCGCTTCGAGGGCGGCCTGCGCGTCACCGACGAGAAGACGGTCGAGATCGTCGAGATGGTGCTGGCCGGCTCCATCAACAAGGAGATCGTGGCGCTGATCAACGCCGAGGGCGAATGGGCCATCGGCCTGTGCGGCAAGGACGGCAACATGGTCTTCGCCCGCAAGGCGCACAAGACGGTGGTGGACCCGGATTCCAACATCGAGAAGGTGCTGGACCTGGGCTTCGTCGGCGAGCCGGTCGAGGTGGACCGCACGCTTCTCGACCTTCTGGCGCGCTCGGAGATGATCCCGGTGATCGCGCCGGTGGCGCCGGGCCGCGACGGCCACACCTACAACATCAACGCCGACACCTTCGCCGGCGCCATCGCCGGCGCGCTGGCCGCCACGCGCCTCCTCTTCCTCACCGACGTGCCGGGCGTGCTCGACAAGGACAAGAACCTGATCAAGGAGCTGTCGGTCGCCGACGCGCAGGCG
Source organism: Hyphomicrobiales bacterium (assembly GCA_900465915.1). Classification (GTDB taxonomy): domain Bacteria; phylum Pseudomonadota; class Alphaproteobacteria; order Rhizobiales; family Rhizobiaceae; genus Brucella. Next base: position 57,686 of record UBKJ01000012.1, on the reverse strand, counting down.
CTGATCAAGGACGGCACCATCTCGGGCGGCATGATCCCCAAGGTCGAGACCTGCATCGACGCCATCCGCCGCGGCGTCGAGGGCGTGGTCATCCTCAACGGCAAGACGCCGCATTCGGTGCTGCTCGAGCTCTTCACCGAGCACGGCGCCGGCACGCTGATCGTGCCCTGATGAACAGGCCCGACGCAGCCGCCTTCGCCCATGTCGCCGACTGGGTGTTCGACCTCGACAACACGCTCTATCCGCACGAGGCCAACCTGTTCGCGCAGGTGGACGTGCGGATGACGGCCTATGTCGAGGCGCTGCTGGGCCTGCCGCGCGAGGAGGCGCGCCGCATCCAGAAGCAGTTCTACCTGGAATACGGCACGACGCTGAAGGGGCTGATGGAGGTCCACGACATCGACCCGGACGACTTCCTGCAGAAGGTGCACGACATCGACTATTCCTGGCTGAAGCCGGACCCGGCGCTGGGCGCGGCGATCCGGGCGCTGCCGGGACGGCGCTTCATCTTCACCAATGGCGACCGCGGCCACGCCGAGCGCGCCGCGCGCCAGCTCGGCATCCTCGACCATTTCGACGACATCTTCGACATCGTCGCCGCCGGCCTCACCCCCAAGCCCGAGCGCGCCACCTACGACATGTTCTTGAACGCCTTCGGCGTCGACGCCAGGAAGGCGGTGATGTTCGAGGACCTGGCGCGCAACCTGGTCCAGCCCAAGGCGCTGGGCATGAAGACGGTGCTGGTCGTGCCCAACAATTTCGAGCCGACCTTCTCGGAAGTCTGGGAGAACGACCCGGAATTCACCGACCACGTCGACTATGTGACGGACGACCTGACCGGCTTTTTGCGGCGCGTCCTCGCCGGCGTATAGGCCGGCGATCCCCGTCAGAGCTTGTAGAAATCGCGGATCACGTCCCAGGCCTCGTCGGCGGTCTCGACGAAATTGAGAAGCTCGATGTCGGTGGGCGAGATGGTGCCCTGCTCGGCCAGGAACTCGATATTGATCGCCTTCGACCAGAACTCCTTGCCGAACAGGAGCAGCGGCACGCGCTCCATGCGGTTGGTCTGGATCAGCGTCATCGCCTCGAACATCTCGTCCATGGTGCCGAAGCCGCCCGGAAAGACGCAGATCGCCTTGGCGCGCATCAGGAAATGCATCTTGCGGATCGCGAAATAGTGAAAGTTGAAGCACAGGTCCGGCGTCACGTAAGGGTTCGGCGCCTGCTCGTGCGGCAGCACGATGTTGAGGCCGATGGTCGGCGCGCCGACGTCGGCCGCGCCGCGATTGCCCGCCTCCATCACGCCCGGGCCGCCGCCGGTCACCACGATGAATTCGCGGTAATAGGTGGTGGCCGAATATTCCGAGCACAGGCGGGCGAACTGGCGCGCTTCCTCGTAATAGCGCGAATTGGCTTCGAGATTCTTCTTCTGCACCTCGTTCTTGGCCGCCCAGGCCTCGCCGCCCGGCTCGGGGATGCGCGCGCCGCCGAACATCACCACCGTCGACTTGACGCCGCGGTCGGCCAGGATCATCTCGGGCTTGAGCAGCTCCAGTTGCAGGCGCACCCCGCGATTCTCGCGCCGGGTCATGAATTCCTCGTCGGTGAAGGCGAGACGATAGGCCGGCGCTTCGGTCTGCGGCGTCTGCGGCACGGTCCGGGCCTGCTTGATCGCCTCGCCGGAATGCGGGAACGGCGTCCAGCCGGTCTTTTCCATCGGATTCATTGCGTCTGCTCCTTCACTCTCGAAAGCCGCGTCCATTGTCGCGCCAAATACTTAATCACCGTCAAATGCGGCGCGACGACGATCAGCGTTGACCCGTCCGGCGGCATCGCATAATCAACGAGCCGAGCCTGAAAACGGAGATCGCTTATGTCCCAGCCCGACCTCGCATCGCTTGAAAAAATCATCGACAAGGCGTTCGACGAGCGCGACGGCGTTTCCACCGCCACGCGCGGCGAAATCCGCGACGCGGTCGAACACGCCCTCGTCCTGCTCGACCGCGGCGAAGCCCGTGTCGCAGAAAAACAGGCCGACGGCAACTGGCGCGTCAACCAGTGGCTGAAAAAAGCCGTGCTGCTCTCCTTCCGCCTCAACCCGATGGAGATCGTCAAGGGCGGCCCCGGCCAGTCGGTCTGGTGGGACAAGGTGCCGTCGAAATTCGAGGGCTGGACCGCCAGCGAGTTCGAGAAGGCCGGCTTCCGCGCCGTGCCCAACTGCGTCGTGCGCCATTCGGCCTATGTCGCCCCCAGCGCCGTGCTGATGCCGTCCTTCGTCAATCTCGGCGCCTATGTCGGCGAAGGCACGATGGTCGACACATGGGCCACCGTCGGCTCCTGCGCGCAGATCGGCAAGCATGTGCATCTTTCGGGCGGCGTCGGCATCGGCGGCGTGCTGGAGCCGATGCAGGCCGGCCCGACCATCATCGAGGACAATTGCTTCATCGGCGCGCGCTCGGAAGTGGTCGAGGGCTGCATCGTGCGCGAGGGCTCGGTGCTGGGCATGGGCGTCTTCATCGGCAAGTCGACCAAGATCGTCGACCGCGCCACGGGCGAGGTCTTCTACGGCGAAGTGCCGCCCTATTCGGTGGTCGTCGCCGGAACCATGCCGGGCAAGAACGTGCCGGGCGAGAACTGGGGCCCGAGCCTCTATTGCGCCGTGATCGTCAAGCGCGTCGACGAAAAGACCCGCTCCAAGACCTCGATCAACGAGCTGCTGCGCGACTGATCCTCGGCCGCGCCGCGTTCCACAAAGCAGAAAAGGCGAAGCCGAAGCTTCGCCTTTTTCGCATTCGTCGATGTCGACGAAATTATTCGCCGTAGCTGGACGGGGACGCGTCGCCGAAGCGGTGCGCGGAGCCGTCGCTGGGGCCCTGATGGATCGAGGCCGGCGCGGTGAAGTCGACGCCGCGGCCCACGACCGGGCCGGCGTTCGGCTGGGCGAAGGACTTTTCCTGCGCGGCCATCGCGTCGGGCTTGCCCACATAGGGATTGTCGGCCAGGGCGGCGCCGGCGCTGAGAGCGAGGGCGGCGGCGGCGAGAACGAACTTCTTCATGATTTTATTCCTCTTTCTGTATCGCCCCTTCGGACGGCGGCCGGCTTGGTTCCGGTTTTCGCCGGGACGGCGACCGAACGCCGTCCTCCGGGGAGATTCTGTCAATTGGGCCTAGGCCCGGTTTTCGGCGCCCGCGCTGTCATCGAGACGCAGCGGGCGTCCGGTTGATCCGTCAGTTCTGGTAGCTGGACGGGGAAGCGTCGCCGAAGCGGTGAGCGGAGCCGTCGCCGTAGCCCTGGTGGATCGAAGCGGGAGCGGTGAAGTCGACCTTCTGCGACTGCGAGGCGACCGCGGCGCGGTCCTGCGCATAGAGGTCGGCGGGCTTGCCGACATTCGGGTTATCAGCCAGGGCGGCGCCGGCGCTAAGAGCAAGGGCGGCTGCGGCAAGAACAATCTTTTTCATTTTTCCTATCTCCTTGGAAACTGGAGCGGCGTTCATTGCGTCGTTCCGATGAGCTGTAAATGGGCGACAATGGGAGAAAGTTCCAGTCACGAAAATGTGCGGTGAATCACGCATTCGTGCATGGAACAGGGAGAAATATTTTCCAGATTTTCAAAATAATTTATATTTTTCAATATGATGATTGATATATCAATGCTCACATAACCGTTATGATGCTAACTTTGTTCAGGATTAGCGAACGCAGCGTTTGCGTTTACTGTATAATAATAGCGAACAATAGCCGGCTGCAGGCCTTGAAACATCCCTTGGCGGCCGCGGGAGCCGGGAATCGCCGGCGCAAAAAAGCCGCGGAAGCCGCGGCCTTTAAAAACCGTCAACGAAAAAAGGTCAGTTGCCGGCCGCGACCGCCACCGAGCGGCCGACGATGGACACCCATTGCCCGGAATTGGCCGGCGACTGCATCTTGATATAGCGGTAGGAGGTCTTCTCCACCGGCAGCACCTCGTCGCGGAGGTTGTCGAGGATATAGTCGCCATGGTCGGTGCGCACGGTCAGCACCACATGCGGCTCGCTCGCCTGCACCATGGTGATGAGCAGCAGCGACGGGCTGATCCCGCGCGACATCAGCTGCGCGCGCTTCATCAGCACATAGTCCTCGCAGTCGCCCTTGCCGTTATAGGGAATGGTCCAGTAGTCGCGCTTGCCGTAATTTTGCTGGTCCGACACCGGCTTGATGCGGTGGTTGACGCCGACGCTGATCTCCTGGAGCTGCTTGAAGCGCTGCGGCGTCAGCGCCATCGGCTTCTGGACCCGGTGCGCCGCGCAGTCGCGCGGGTTGCGTCCGCAATAATCCTTGTGGCCATAGGGAATGCTGGTCAGCGGGCCGGCCTCGCTCCATTGCCCCGCGCTGCACGGAAGAACTCCCGCCAGCATGACGCCTGCAACGATCGACGCGAAAAACCGCATGGCCATAATCCCATTCTTAACCACGTTCCCGGATCGACCGGCCCGTTTTCCGGGTCTCGCTATCAATCCTTCGTTACCTAACGACGACAGCCACCCTTCGGTCAAGGATTTTCGGCGAAAATCGCCCATGCCTCCGCCCGCGACGCGCGGCGGCGCAAAAGCCTGTGAACTTCGCCTGCTTTTGCTCTAGACTTTCGCCGAGCCGATTCCCCGTGAGATGAAACGCCCGCCATGACCCTGCCGACCGATCCCGCCGCAAACCTCGCCGCCCTGATCCGCTGCCCCTCCGTGACCCCCGCCGAGGGCGGCGCGCTGGCCGCGCTCGCGGCCATGCTGACGCCGATGGGCTTCGCGGTCGAGCGCCCGGTCTTCCATGCCGACGGCACGCCCGACGTGGAGAACCTCTACGCCAACACGCCCGGCTCCGGCCCGCATCTGATGTTCGCCGGCCATACCGACGTGGTGCCCCCCGGCGACGAGAGCGCGTGGAAGCACCCGCCCTTCTCGGCCGCCGTCGACGGCGGCGAGATGTACGGGCGCGGCGCGGTGGATATGAAGGGCGGCGTCGCCTGCTTCGTCGCCGCCGTCGCGCGCCATATCGAAAAGCGCGGCGCGCCGAAGGGCCGCCTGTCCTTCCTCATCACCGGCGACGAGGAAGGCCTGGCCATCAACGGCACGGTCAAGCTCCTGCAATGGGCCTATGGGCGCGGCGAGCGCTGGGACGCCTCGCTGGTCGGCGAGCCGACCAATCCCGACGCGCTCGGCGACATGATCAAGATCGGCCGCCGCGGCTCGCTGTCGGGTCAGATCGTGGTGCGCGGCGTGCAGGGCCACGCCGCCTATCCGCATCTGGCGGAAAACCCGGTGCGCGGGATCGTCACCCTGACCGAAAGCCTGATGAACCCGCCCTTCGACGCGGGCACGGCGGATTTCCAGGCCAGCAACCTCGAGGTCACCACCATCGACGTGGGCAACCCGGCCACCAACGTCATTCCGGGCAAGGCCAGCGCCACCTTCAACATCCGCTTTAACGACAGCTGGACGGCGGAAAGCCTCAAGGCCGAGATCGCCGCGCGGCTGGAGCGGGCGGCGCGCGACGCCCGCCTGCGCCCCGGCCGCGAGACGCCGATCGACTACGAGCTGATCTGGCGCGAGCCGCCCAGCCACGTCTTTCTCACCCGCGACGAGAAACTGATCGGCGCGCTCAGCGGCTCGGTCGAGGCGGCGACGGGCCGCCGCCCGGCGCTGTCCACCTCGGGCGGCACGTCGGATGCGCGCTTCATCAAGGATTATTGCCCGGTGGTGGAGTTCGGCCTCGTCGGCAAGACCATGCACATGGCGGACGAGCGCGTGGCGCTGACCGATCTCGAACAGTTGACGCAGATCTACGAGCGCTTCATCGACGACTTTTTCGGCTGAGACCCCGATGCCAAGCCTGGACGATATTTTCCGATATTTTACGGGCGTCTGGAAGATGATGCTCGGCCGCCGCGAGGGGCTCGATTATCTCGACGTCTCGGCGGAGGATTTCTGGGCTTCCTTCTACGCCATCCCGGTGGCGCTGCCGCCGCTTTTCGCAAGCTGGGTCGCCTACGCCGCCGATCTCACGGCGGGGCGCGAGGAGGCGGGCCTCCGCCTCGCCATCGTGCTGCGCGCCGGCCTGGTGGACGTGATCGCCTGGGTGCTGCCGCTGGCGGTGCTCGGCCTCATCGCGCGGCGCATCGGCGTCGCCACCCGCTACGCCGCCTATGTCATCGCCGTCAACTGGGGCAGCGCGCTTCTGGCCTGGGTCTTCGCGCCGATCACGCTGTTGCAGCTCTTCTTCCCGGAAGGGGCGGACGTGGCGACGCTGTTCACCTTCGTCATGTTCGGCGTCTCGGTGGTGCTCGACTACCGGCTGACCTTCATCGCCCTGCAGCGCCCGCACGCCTTCGCCGCGCCCTTCTTCGCCTGCATGTTCTTCGGCTCGCTGTTCGTCACCACGCTGTTGCAGCAGGCGCTGGGCATCGGCCTCGCCGCCCACGCCTATTGACGGCGCCGGACCATGCGCAACCCGTTCGCAGCCTTCGTCATGATCCTGGCCGGCCTCGCCGTCTGGTTCACTGTTAAGGAAAAGAGCGTCGCGCCCCTGCTGATCGCGCCCGTCCTCGCCTTCCTGGCGCGGCCGTTCCTGCCGCCCGACTAAGAGCTCAGAACGGAAAGGCGTAATCCACCCCGACGAGATAGAGTCCATAGGGCGGCGCGACCTGGCCGCAGGCCTTGCGGTCGCGCGCTTCGAGCGCGGCTTGCAGGTCGTCGGCGGTCCAGCGGCCGACGCCGACCTCCATCAGGCTGCCGGCGAAGGAGCGCACCTGGTTGTGCAGGAAGGAGCGCGCCGAAACCCGCATCTCGATGATGTCGCCCTGTCGCGTCACGTCGAGCCGGTCGAGCGTCTTGACCGGGCTTTTCGCCTGGCATTGCGTGGCGCGGAAGGTGGTGAAGTCGTGCTCGCCCAGAAGCCGCTGCGCCGCATCGTGCATGGCTTCGTGGTCGAGCCGCTTCTGCACCCACCAGGCGCGCCGGTGATCGATGGCGAGCGGCGCGCGCCGGTTGTGGATGCGATAGAGATAATGCCGCGCGCGGGCGGAAAAGCGCGCGTCGAAATCGTCCGTCGTCTTCTCGACGTTGAGGATGCTGACGCGCTCCTCGGCCATGACCAGATGGGCGTTGACGGCGTCGCGCACCTTGCTGGCCGCCCAGTCCTTGGCGAGGTCCACATGCGCCACCTGCGCGGTGGCGTGCACGCCGGCGTCGGTGCGGCCGGCGGCGCCGAGCGTCAGATCCTCGCCGCAGAATTTCTTCAGCGCCTGCTCGATGGCCGCCTGCACCGTATGGCCGTTCTCCTGCCGCTGCCAGCCGGCATAGGGCGAGCCGTCATATTCGATCGTCAGCCGGTAGCGCGGCACGGCTCAGAAAACCCGCGCCACGGACGCGCCGCGCAAGAACTCCTCCGCCGGCATCGGCTTGCCGCCGGAACGCTGCAGGCTGACGAGCCGCACCGCGCCATCGCCGCAGGCCACCGTCAGCCCGTCGAGCAAGGCCCCCGGCGCGCCGGCCCCTTGCGCAAGCGTCGAGCGCAGCAGTTTCACGCGCTCGGCCTTGCCGTTGATCTCCATCTCGCACCACGCGCCCGGAAAGGGCGACAGGCCGCGAATGGCGTTGTGCACGTCGCGCGCCGGCTTGGACCAGTCGACGCGCGCCTCGGCCTTGTCGATCTTGGCGGCGTAGACCACGCCCTCCTCGGGCTGCGGCCGCAGCGTCAGGCTCTCGCGCTCCAGCGCGCCCAGAGCCCGCACCATCAGGTCGGCCCCGATCAGGCTCAGCCGGTCGTGCAGCTCGCCCGCCGTCATGTCCGGGCCGATGGCGACCTTCTCCATCATGGCGACGGGGCCGGTGTCGAGCCCCTCGTCCATCTTCATGATCATCATGCCGGTCTCGGCGTCGCCGGCCATGATGGCGCGCTGGATCGGCGCGGCCCCGCGCCAGCGCGGCAGCAACGAGGCGTGGCCGTTGTAGCAGCCGAGCCGCGGCGCATCGAGCACCGCCTTGGGCAGGAGCAGCCCATAGGCCACCACGATGGCCACGTCGGCGTCGAGGCTCGCGAATTTCGCCTGCTCCTCGGGGCTTTTCAGGCTTTTGGGCGTGAAGACCGGCACGCCGAACTGCTCGGCCTTCTCGTGCACCGGCGAAGGCGTCAGCTCCAGTCCGCGCCGCCCGGCCGGGCGCGGCGGCTGCGAATAGACCGCCACCACGTCATAGCCCTGCCCGATGACGGCGGTGAGGATCGGCACGGAAAATTCCGGCGTGCCCATGAAGACGACGCGCAGCGACATCAGATGACCTGCCGCGTCGAGCCGCGTTCCTTGGCGAGCTTCCTGAACTTCTTGATCGCCATGTCGCGCTTGAGCTTGGAGATATGGTCGATGAACAGTACGCCGTTGAGATGGTCGATCTCGTGCTGGAGGCAGGTCGCCATCAGCCCGTCGGCCTCCATGACCTGCGGCTTGCCGTCGACGTCGAAATATTCGACCCGCACCTTGGCCGGGCGCTCCACCTCGGCGTAGTAGTCGGGGATCGACAGGCAGCCCTCGTCATAGAGGCTGCGCTCGTCCGAGGCCTGCACGATGGTCGGATTGACGAAGACATGCGGCGCCTTCTCCTCGTCCTCCTTGGCGAGGTCGATCACCACCAGCCGCAGCGGCTCGGCCACCTGGATGGCGGCGAGGCCGATGCCGGGCGCGGCGTACATGGTTTCGAGCATGTCGCCCGCGAAGGCGCGCAAGCTCGCGTCGAAACGTTCGACGGGCTTTGAAACCTCGCGCAGCAAGGGATCGGGAAGATAGACAAGCGGTTTTATCGACATGGGCTTCACCTAATCGCTTGCGCCGCGGACGTCAATTGCGCGATGCAAAATGTTCTCGTTTTGATCTGCCCTTGGCCCGACGAATCGCGTAAGCTTGCGCCATGGAAAATCGAAACCTCCTGAGCGAGCCGCTGTTTCAGCTCGGCGTCCACGTCTTTTCGCTGGGCGACGTGCTGCTCCTGGGCATCGTGGTCATGGTCGCCTGCCTGGCGCTGTTCCTGGTCGCGGCGGCGCGCGCCACGCGGATGCGCGCGGTGGCCGAGGCGCAGGCCGAGGACCGCGCCCGCGACGGCGAATACCGCATGGCGGAAATCCTCAAGGCCCAGGCCGAGATGCAGGGCCGCATGCAGACCATGGCGGAGGTGTTCGGCTCGCGGCAGGCGGAATTGAACCAGGCGATCCGCGAGCGGCTCGACGGCATGACGCACCGCATCGGCCAGACCATGACGGAGCAGACGCGCTCGACGCACGAAAACCTCGCGCGGCTGCAGGAGCGCCTCGCCGTCATCGACACGGCGCAGACCAACATCCAGGCGCTGGCGGGACAGGTGGTGCAGTTGCAGGCGATCCTCGCCAACAAGCAGACGCGCGGCGCGTTCGGCCAGTCGCGCATGGAGGCGATCGTCGCCGACGGCCTGCCGCAGGGCGGCTACGAGTTCCAGGCGACGCTGTCCAACGGCACGCGGCCGGATTGCCTCGTGCGCATGCCCAACGGCGCGCCGTCGCTGGCGATCGACGCCAAGTTCCCGCTCGAAGCCTGGAACGCCATGCGCGAGACGGAGCAGCCGGAAGCGAAGAAGGCCGCCGCCGCCCAGTTCCGGCGCGACATGGATATCCACATCAAGGACGTCTCCGACAAATATCTGATCGCCGGCGAGACGCAGGACACGGCCTTCCTGTTCGTGCCGTCCGAATCGATCTTCGCCGACATCCACGAGCATTTCGAGGCGCTGGTGCAGCGCGCACACCGGGCGCGGGTGGTGATCGTGTCGCCGTCGCTGCTGATGCTGTCGATCCAGGTCATCCAGGCGGTGCTGAAGGACGCCCGCATGCGCGAGCAGGCGCATGTGATCCAGGGCGAGGTGATCCGGCTGATGGAGGACGTGGCGCGGCTCGACGAGCGCGTGCGCAAGCTGCAGACCCATTTCGTGCAGGCCAACAAGGACATCGACGACATCCTCGTCTCCTCCGGCAAGGTCACCCGCCGCGGCGCGAAGATCGAGTCGCTGGAATTCGGCGAAAAGCCCGCCGAGGAAACCCCGCGCCCGCAAGCCCGGCCCGCCGAAAGCCCCGCAAGCCAGCTACGCCTGCGCGTGGTGGACGAGGACTGACCGCAAGCGCTCGCCTAGGGACGCGCCCGAACGCCCCCCGCGGAAAACCTATTCGGATTTCGTCTTGTTGTCCGAATGCCCGAGATCGCGCTCGGGCCAGACGAGATCGCGCACCCGCTGCTTCAGCACCTTGGCCTCGGGGAACCCGCCGTCGCGCTTGCGCTCCCAGATCAGCTCCTCCGCCCCGTCCGGCATGCGCAAGCGGATTTCAAACACCCCGCCCGTCCCCGGCCGCAGCGCCACTTCCTCCAAATCCTGCCCGAACGTCTGCAACAGCTCCTGCGCCATCCACGCCGCGCGCAGCATCCAGTTGCATTGGGTGCAGTAGGTGATGGAGATCATAACTTTACATTGCATGAAAGCCACCAATCACTTTAGCATATGCGCCGCCCAAAAAGCAGCCGTTGCCCCTATGCTAACAATATGACCGCCATCAATCTTAAATCTATTCGCTGATGTCGTGTCATCGGCAAATCTTAAGCTTTCCCCTTGCAGGAAGCGCTTCACCGCCTCGACAGGATCGTCTGTCGAACTGCCATCCGCTTTTCTGTTACTTCCGTCTGACAAAAATTGAAAACGTAATTCGCCAGTATCACGATCCTTTATACGCGCTGGAAAAAGTTGCTTTCCGTTGTCCGCTATAATCCAGAAATCGCAAAAAAGTTGGCTAGACATTCTCACTCATCCCCCATCTTGAGCGCCTGAATAAACGCCTCCTGGGGGATTTCCACCTTGCCGAACTGGCGCATGCGCTTTTTGCCTTCCTTCTGCTTTTCCAGAAGCTTGCGCTTGCGGGTCACGTCGCCGCCGTAGCACTTGGCCGTCACGTCCTTGCGCAGCGCCGAGATGGTTTCGCGGGCGATGATGCGGCCGCCGATGGCGGCCTGGATCGGGATCTTGAACATGTGCTGCGGGATCAGCTCCTTGAGCTTCTCGCACAGCGCGCGGCCGCGCTTTTCGGCCGCCGTGCGGTGCACCAGCATCGACAGCGCGTCCACCGGCTCGTCGTTGACGAGGATCGACATCTTGACCAAGTCGCCCTCGCGATAGTCCGACAGGTTGTAGTCGAACGAGGCGTAGCCCTTCGAGATCGACTTCAGCCGGTCGTAAAAATCGAACACCACCTCGTTGAGCGGCAGGTCGTAGGTGATCATGGCGCGCGGGCCGACATAGGTCAGGTCCACCTGGATGCCGCGCCGGTCCTGGCACAGCTTCATGATCGCGCCGAGATAGTCGTCCGGCGTCATCACCGTGGCGCGGATCCACGGCTCCTCGATGGCCGCGATCTTGACCACGTCCGGCATGTCGGCCGGATTGTGCAATTCGCGCTCCTCGCCGTCCGTCATCTTGAGGCGGTAGACCACCGACGGCGCGGTGGTGATGAGGTCGAGGTTGAACTCGCGCTCCAGCCGCTCCTGGATGATCTCGAGATGCAGGAGGCCCAAAAAGCCGCAGCGGAAGCCGAAGCCGAGCGCGGCCGAGGTCTCCATCTCGAAGGAGAACGAGGCGTCGTTGAGGCGCAACTTGCCCATCGCGCCGCGCAGATCCTCGAAATCGGCGGCGTCGACCGGGAACAGGCCGCAGAACACGACGGGCTGGGCCGGCTTGAAGCCCGCCAGCGGCTTGGTGGTCGGGCGGCGCTCGTCGGTGATGGTGTCGCCGACGCGCGTGTCGGCCACTTCCTTGATCGAGGCGGTGATGAAGCCGAGCTCGCCTGGCCCCAGCTCGTCCACCGGGACCATCTTCGGGGTGAACACGCCGGTGCGCTCCACCGGATAGCGCGCGCCCGTGCCCATCATGCGGATGGTCTGGCCCTTCTTCAGCACGCCGTCGATCACGCGCACCAGCACGATGACGCCGAGATAAGAGTCATACCAGCTGTCGACCAGCATGGCCTTGAGCGGCGCATTGCGGTCACCTTCCTTCGGGGCAGGCAGCTTGGCGACGATCGCCTCCAGCACGTCCTCGATGCCGAGGCCGGTCTTGGCGGAAATCTCCACCGCGTCGGAGGCGTCGATGCCGATCACTTCCTCGATCTGCTGCTTGACCCGCTCCGGCTCGGCGGCCGGCAGGTCGATCTTGTTCAGCACCACCACGATCTCGTGGTTGTTGTCGATGGCCTGGTAGACGTTGGCGAGCGTCTGCGCCTCGACGCCCTGCGAGGCGTCCACCACCAGCAGCGAGCCCTCGCAGGCCGCCAGCGACCGCGACACCTCATAGGCGAAGTCGACATGGCCGGGCGTGTCGATCAGGTTCAGCACATAGTCCTCGCCGTTCTTCGCCTTGTAGCTGAGGCGCACGGTCTGGGCCTTGATGGTGATGCCGCGCTCGCGCTCGATATCCATCGAGTCGAGGACCTGCTCCTTCATCTCGCGCGTGTCCAGCCCGCCGGTCAACTGGATCAGCCGGTCGGCCAGCGTCGATTTGCCGTGGTCGATATGGGCGACGATGGAGAAATTGCGAATGTGGTCAAGTGGTGTGCTCATGCGCGCGATTTACCAGCAAGCCGCCAAAACGCAAAGCGCAATTGCGCCGAAAAAGGGGAAAAGCCGCCTCTTTCGGGCCCGCTTTCGACATCGTGACAACAAGTCCCCTTTGCCTTGGCGAAAAAAGGCGATAAATCAGCCGGAAAAGCCCGCTTTCCCGGCGGCGCAGTCAGGCTTTCAGCAGGAGCGACAGATGAAGACCGAACCGAACGAAGTGCGCAACAGGCCGAAACTGGTCACCGTTTTCGGCGGCTCCGGCTTTGTCGGGCGCGCGGTCGTGGCGGCGCTGACGGCGCGCGGCTACCGGGTGCGCGTCGCCGTGCGCAAGCCGGAGGTTGCCTATTACATGCAGCCGCTCGGCAATGTCGGCCAGATCCAGATGGTGCAGGCGAACGTTCGCTATCGCGGCTCGCTGGAGCGCGTCGTCAAGGGCTCCGACCATGTGGTCAACCTCGTCGGCGCGCTGGCCGAGACCGGCCGCCAGCGCTTCACCGCGCTGCACGTTCTGGGCGCCAAGAACATCGCCGAGGCCGCCAAGGCCGCCGGCGTGCCGATGACGCATGTGTCGTCGCTCGCCGCCGACGTCAATTCGGCCTCCGCCTACGCCCGCACCAAGGCCGAGGGCGAGAACGCCGTCCGCGCCCTGCTGCCCGACGCGGTGATCCTGCGCCCGTCGATCGTCTTCGGGCCGGAGGACCGCTTCTTCAACCGCTTCGCCAATCTCGCCCGCTTCTCGCCCTTCCTGCCGGTCATCGGCGGCGGCGAGACCAAGTTGCAGCCGGTCTATGTCGGCGACGTGGCCGAGGCCGTGGCGCGCTCGGTGGACGGCAAGCTGATGCCCGGCGGCGTCTACGAGCTGGGCGGCCCCGACGTGCAGCCGTTCAAGAACTGGATGCAGGACATGCTGGGCGTGGTCGGCCGCAAGCGCCTGATCGTGTCGACGCCCTGGTGGCTCGCGAGCGTGCAGGCCGCCTTCCTCGGCCTGCTGCCCAATCCGCTGCTCACCTCCGACCAGGTCAGGCTGCTCAAGTCCGACAATGTGGTGTCGGAAGCCGCGCGCAAGGAAGGCCGCACGCTGGAAGGCATGGGCATCCGCCCCGAGGCCGTCGACGCCGTGCTGCCGGCCTATCTGTGGCGCTACCGCGTCGCCGGCCAGTATTCCAAGCCCCGGCCGGCCTGACCGCCCGCAATCGCCGAAAGATCGAGGCCATCCGCGCGCCGCGCGGATGGCCTTTTTGTTGCACGGAGCGGCGATGGGGCAATTTCCGGCGGTTTTCAGGCGGCCCGTTATGAGATCATACTAAAGTTGTAATTCATGATGTTTACAACCGAAGGATAGGACCATGAAAAAGATCGTCTCCACCTCGCTTCTCGCCGCCGGCATGCTGGCCGCGGCCGTGCAGGCCAGCTCCGCCTGCCTGCTGCGCACGCCGCTGCCGCCCTATTGCCACGTCAAATGCGTGGCGAGCACGTCGGACTTCTGGGACTACGAGAAATGTTATATCGGCGCGCCCAACCCGAACGCGCCGGCCGCCCGCCGCTGACCCGAAAAGGCGGAGCGCTTCGGCGCTCCGCACCTTTTCAGCCCCAGATCATCAGCCCGGACAGGCCCGCCGCGCCGACGATCAGCCGCCACCAGGCGAACAGGCGGAAGCCGTGCCGCGACACGTAGTCGAGCAGGTAGCGCACCACGAACACGCCGGAGATGAAGGCCATGACAAAGCCAACGCCGATCAGCGCGCCGTCGTTGAGGCTGAGCATGTGGCGGCTCTTGAACAGGTCGTAGGCGAAGGCCCCGGCCATGGTCGGCATGGCGAGGAAGAAGGAGAACTCGGCCGCCGAGCGCTTGTCCGCGCCGAGAAGCAGCGCGCCGACGATGGTCGAGCCCGAGCGCGACACGCCGGGAATCATCGCCAGGCACTGGGCGAAGCCGATGACGAGGCAGACCGGCAGCGGAAAATCCATCGCGTCGCGGTAACGCGGCCTCAATTCGAGCTGATCCACCCACAACAGGATGAAGCCGCCGACGATCAGCATGGCGCAGACCAGCGCCGGCGTCTCGAACAGCACGCTCTTGATGAAGCCGTGCGCCAGCGCGCCGATGACGGCGGCGGGCAGGAAGGCGACCAGCACCCCCAGGACGAAGCGGCGCGTGCGCGGGTCGCGCGGGAAATCCGTGAGCAGTTTCATGAGCTTGGAGGCGTAGACCGTCAGGATGGCGAGGATCGCGCCCAGCTGGATCAGCACCTCGAAGGTCTTGCCGGTGGATTCGAAGCCGAGGAAATGCCCGGCCAGAAGCAGATGCCCCGTCGAGGACACCGGGATGAATTCCGTCAGCCCCTCGATGAGGCCCAGAAAGCCCGCTTCAACCATGTCGAACAGATTCATGAACCCCTCTCCGGCTTGGAAAATCCGATGCGCCGCAGTTTTAATCACCAATGATTAACAATAATTTCAGCATGGGCAGGCAGATTGCAGGCTTCGCGGCTTCGGCGCCGCGGCTTGTCTCCGCGCGTCAATGCTTCTATGAGGACATTGGCGGATAAGTCGCGTGCGCCGCATCGCGCATCGCTTCGTTCCAACCGTAGTTGCGTTCAACCATGCTCACGCTTTTTTATCATCCCATGTCGTCGGGGTCGCGTTATGTGCGGCTGATCCTCAGCGAGTACGACGTCGAGGCGGAACTGATCGAGGAACGGCCGTGGTCGCGGCGCAAGGAGTTTCTGGCGCTGAACCCGGCGGCGACCCTGCCGGTGCTCTTGGCCGAGAACGACCTGCCAGTGGTGGGCGCGACGGTGATCGCCGAATATCTGGACGAGACGCGCGGCGCGCTGAAGCGCAGCCGCCGCCTCCTGCCCGAAAGCCCGATGGAGCGCGCCGAGGTGCGCCGCCTCGTCGACTGGTTCCTGCTGAAATTCGAGAACGAGGTCACCCGCCACATCGCGCGCGAGCGCGTGTTCAAATTGCAGATGGCGGCCGAAATGGGCGGCTCGGCCCCCGATTCCACCGCCATCCGCGCCGCGCGCACCAATATCCGCCAGCACATGAAATATATCGACTGGCTGGCCGCGACGCGCGACTGGCTGGCCGGCGGCCACCCGAGCTACGCCGACATGGCGGCGGCGGCGGCGGTCTCGGTGCTGGACTATCTGGGCGAGATCGAATGGGGCGAGACCAAAGCCGCGCGCGACTGGTATGCGCGCATGAAGTCACGCCCCGCCTTCCGCCCGCTGCTGGCCGACCGCGTGCGCGGCCTGGCCCCGGTGGCCCATTATGGCGACCTCGATTTCTGAGCCGCGCGACCTCAGGCTGAAGCGCTTTCTGATCGAGGAGGCCAGGGCGGCGGGTTTCGACGCCGTGGCCTTCACCACGCCGGCGGCGATCCCGGAGGCGCCCGAGCGGCTGCGGCGCTACATCGCCGAGGGCTGTCACGCCGACATGGACTGGATGGAGGAGACGGAGGCCCGCCGCGCCGACCCGCGCGTCTTATGGCCCGAAGTGCGCTCCATCATGATGCTGGCGATGAATTACGGCCCGGAGACGGACCCGCTGGCGCTGCTCGACCAAAAGGACCGCGCCGCCATCTCGGTCTATGCCCGCAACCGCGACTATCACGACGTCGTCAAGGGCAGGCTCAAGCACATCGCCGGCCGCTTCGCCGCCCGCGCCGGGCAGGACGTGAAGGTGTTCGTCGACACCGCGCCGGTGATGGAGAAACCGCTGGGACAGGCCGCCGGCCTCGGCTGGCAGGGCAAGCACACCAACCTCGTCAGCCGGGCGCTGGGCTCATGGTTCTTCCTCGGCTCCATCTTCACCACCGCCGAAATCCCGCCCGACGCGCCGGAGCGCGACCATTGCGGCTCGTGCCGCAACTGCCTCGACGCCTGCCCGACCGGGGCCTTTCCCGCGCCCTACCGCATCGACGCGCGGCGCTGCATCTCCTATCTCACCATCGAGAACAAGGGGCCGATCCCGCACGAATTCCGCAAGGCGATCGGCAACCGCATCTATGGCTGCGACGACTGCCTGGCCGTCTGCCCGTGGAACAAGTTCGCCCAAGCCACGCATGAGATGAAGCTGCAGGCGCGCGAGGACCTGCTCGCGCCGCGCCTCGCCGATCTGCTCGCGCTCGACGACGCCGGCTTCCGCGCGCTGTTCTCCGGCTCGCCGGTCAAGCGCATCGGCCGCGACCGCTTCCTGCGCAACGTGCTGGTCGCCGCCGGCAATTCGGGCGAGGCGGCGCTGCTGCCGGCCGTGGAGGCGCTGCTTTCGGACCCCGCGCCGGTGGTGCGCGGCGCGGCGGTCTGGGCGCTGCGCCGGCTCGACCCGGCGCAGGCGGAGACGTGGAGAAAACGGCTGGCGCCCTTCGAGGAGGATGCTACGGTGCGGGCGGAATGGACAGCGGAGGTCAAGTGATGCGCATATTCCTGTTCGGGGCCGGCTATTCGGCGCGGGCCTTCGCCGGCGCGGTCCGCGGCGAGGCCGAGCGCGTCGACGGCACCACGCGGCATGCGGAGAATTGCGCCGCGCTGGAGCGGGCGGGCGTGTCGCCGCTGATCTTCGACGGAACCGTTCCTTCCGCCGCCCTCCTCGACCGGCTCGCCGACGCCACCCATGTCGTGGTCTCGATCGCGCCGGGCGAGCGCGGCGACCCGGCGCTGGCCGTGGTCGAGCAGGCGCTGCGGCGGCCGCAGAACACCATCCGCTGGATCGGCTATCTCTCCACCGTCGGCGTCTATGGCGACCATGGCGGCAACTGGGTCGACGAATCCACGCCCTGCAAGCCGGTCTCGCGCCGCAGCCTGGAACGCGTCGAGGCGGAGACGGCGTGGACGGCGCTGGCCGAACGCCACGGCGTGCCGCTGGCGATCCTGCGCCTGTCGGGCATCTATGGGCCGGGGCGCAACGCCTTCGTGAACCTCACGCGCGGGACGGCGCGCCGCCTCGTCAAGCCAGGGCAGGTGTTCAACCGCATCCATGTCGACGACATCGCCGGCGCGCTGCGCTTTCTCGCGGCGGGCGACACCGGCGGCGTCTTCAACGTCTCCGACGACGAGCCTTCGCCGCCGCAGGACGTGGTGGCCTTCGCCGCCGGGCTGATGGAAGTGGCGCCGCCGCCGGAGACCGCCTTCGAGACGGCGGAACTCACGCCCATGGCGCGCTCCTTCTACGGCGAGAACAAGCGTGTTTCCAACGGAAGGCTCAGAAATCTCGGCTACGCCTTCCGCCATCCCGACTATCGCGCCGGGCTGACCGCGCTGTGGCGGGGAGACGACTGGCGCTGATTGCGGTTCCGGCCGGGGCCAAGCATAATTCCGGCCGAACCGCAGCGATGATTCGACACCGGGAACCGCCCATGATCCAGTCCTCGATCCGCAAATTCCTTCTCTGCGCGGCGCTTGCAGCCGCCCTGCCGGCGCTCGCGCAGGCCGAGGACGTGCCGGCCAAGCAGGCTTTCGGCGCGCAGACCCTGCCGGTGCTGGCGACGCAGCCGCAATCGATCGGCTTCTACGCCAAGGGCTGCCTGTCCGGCGCGGTGGCGTTGCCCACCGACGGGCCGCACTGGCAGGTGATGCGCCTGTCGCGCAACCGCCGCTGGGGCCATCCGCGCACCATAGCGCTGCTCGAGAAACTGTCGCGCGACGCCGCCCGCGACGGCTGGAACGGGCTTCTGGTCGGCGACGTCTCGCAGCCGCGCGGCGGCCCGATGCTGACCGGCCACGCCTCGCACCAGGTCGGGCTCGACGCTGACATCTGGCTGACGCCGATGCCGAAGAAGCGCTTCACCGACGCCGAGCGCGAGACGGTCGCCGCCACGTCGATGCTGCTGCCCGATTCGCTCTATGTCGACCCGAAGAAATGGACGCCGAGCCGCACGGCGCTGCTGCGCGACGCCGCCCGCTACCCGGAGGTCGAGCGCATCTTCGTCCATCCCGGCATCAAGAAGCAGCTCTGCGAGACGGTCAAGGGCGACCGCTCGTGGCTCGGCAAGGTGCGGCCCTATTGGGGCCATTTCTACCATTTCCACATCCGCCTCGCCTGCCAGCCCGGCTCGCCGCAATGCAAGCCGCAGCCAAGGACCGCCGCCGGCGAGGGCTGCGACAAGTCGCTCGCCTGGTGGTTCACCGACGAGCCGTGGCGCAAGGCGCCCGCTCCGCCCAAGAACAAGCCGCCGGTCAAGCCGCGCCCGGTCATGGTGTCGGACCTGCCCAAAAGCTGCGCCGCCGTGCTCGACGGCCCCTCGCCCGGCTCGGCCGCCGAGGTCACCTATGCCGGCCCGTGACGCCCAAGCGCGTTTTCAGGCGGGCTTTTCAGCCGGCCGTGGCTTCGCTATAGTTTTTAAAACGATTTAACAGCATGGAAAGACGATGACCCAGCGCCTGCGCCTCGCCCTGATCGCCCACGATCTCAAGAAGGACGACATGGTGGCCTTCGCTAAGGCCCATGAGGCAGTGCTGGCGCGGCACGACCTCGTCGCCACCGGCACCACCGGCGGGCTGGTGGCCGCCGCCTGCCCGTCGCTGAAGATCGAGCGCGTCAAGAGCGGCCCGCTCGGCGGCGACCAGCAGATCGGCGCCATGATCGCCGAGGGAACCGTGCAGACGCTGATCTTCTTCATCGACCCGCTGTCGCCGCTGCCGCACGACGTCGACGTGAAGGCGCTGACGCGGCTCGGCGGCGTCTACGACATTCCGATGGCGCTCAACCGCTCCACCGCCGAAAGGCTGATCGCGACGCTGGCCTGAGCCGGATTCCCCAACAGAATTGCGCCGCACAGGCGGCGAGACGACAGGATGACCATATGCAAGCGTGCGACGAACAGGGTTTCAGCTTTCCGGTGCTGGTCGGCGACATCGGCGGCACCAACGCCCGCTTCGCCATCCTCGACGGACCGGAGGACGAGCTGGGCCCGGTGACCATCCTGCAGACGGCGGATTTCGTCACCATCGACGAGGCGATCCGCGCGCTGCTGGCCGAACGCGCGCCGGCGCGGCCGCGCTCGATCATCCTGGCGGTGGCCGGCCCCGTCAACGGCGACGAGATACCGCTCACCAACTGCCCCTGGGTAGTGCGGCCCAGGCGCATCATCGCCGATCTCGGCTTCGTGGACGTCGCCGTGGTCAACGATTTCGAGGCGCAGGCGCTGGCCGTGGTCTCGCTCGGCGCCGACCATCTCGACCAGATCGGCGGCCGGCCGGAGGAGATCGACGCCACCCGCGTCGTGCTCGGCCCCGGCACCGGCCTCGGCGTGGCCGGGCTGGTGCGCACCCGCCACGCCTGGGTGCCCGTGCCCGGCGAGGGCGGCCATATCGACATCGGCCCGCGCACCGAGCGCGATTACCAGGTATTCCCGCATATCGAGCGCATCGAAGGCCGCGTCGCCGGCGAGCAGATCCTGTGCGGGCGCGGCATCGTCAATCTCTACCGCGCCGTCTGCGCCGCCGACGGCGTTCCGTCCGTCCACGACGCGCCGGCCGGCGTCACCGGCGCCTGGCTCGACGGCTCCGACCCGCGCGCGGTCGAGACGATCGGGCTTTTCTCCACCTATCTCGGCCGCCTCGCCGGCGACCTCGCGCTCGTCTTCATGGCGCGCGGCGGCGTCTATCTCTCCGGCGGCATCCCGCAGCGCATCCTGCCGGCGCTGAAGGCCGGCGCCTTCCGCGCCGCCTTCGAGGACAAGGCCCCGCACAGCCACATCCTGCGCGACATCCCCGTGCGCGTCGTCACCCACCAGCTCGCGGCGCTGAGCGGCCTCGGCGGCTTCGCCCGCGCGCCGGACCAGTTCGAGATCAAGACCGAAGGCCGCCGCTGGCGCGCCTGAGGAAGCCTAGAGGATGGTCAAGGCCGGCGGATGAGGATATAGAGACGCTGCGACGGTCGCGGCCCCGCCTTCGTCGCGGCGTTCGCCCGGTCCGGCCAGCGTGTTTTCAACGACAGCCCCGCGGCTCCAGAAAAAAGCTTCGCCCGTGAGTCTATTCAGAAAAAAGAAACGCAAGATCGATCCGAGCGAGGCCACGCGCGTCATTCGCCGCATGATGTCGGAGAATCTGCGCGACTACCGCAAGAACTACGCCATCGCCATCGCCGCCTCGCTGATCGTCGGCGGCTCCAACGGCGCGCTCGCCTGGCTGATGAAGCCGATGATCGATAAGATCTTCTACGAGCAGAAATTGAGCCTGGTCTGGGTCATCTGCGGCTCCATCCTGGTCATCTTCCTGCTGCGCGGCCTGTCGGGCTATGTGCAGTCGGTGGAGCTGGCCAAGATCGGCAACAACCTCGTCGCCCGCTACCAGAAGCGCATCTTCGACCACCTGATGCGGCTAGGAATGGATTTCTACGACGACACCCGCTCCGGCCATCTGGCGGCGCAGATCGACCAGAACGTCTCGGGCATCCGCGACCTTCTCAACATGACCATCACCTCCATCGCGCGCGACCTGCTGTCGCTCTTGGGCCTGGTGGGCATGATGTTCTACATGGACCCGCTGCTGTCGGCGGTGGTGTTCCTGATCGGCCCGCCGCTGATCCTCGCCGTGGCCTATATTTCGCGGCGCATCCGCGCGGTGACGCGCGACCTGATTCACCTGAACTCCCATCTTCTCGGCGCGGTGCAGGAATCGGTGCAGGGCGTGGCCATCGTCAAGGCCTTCACCATGGAGGACCAGCTTCGCGAGAAGATCAACGGCCTCATCGACCGCTCCGAGGAGCGCAGCAACAAGATCGCGCGCGTCTCCGAGCGCACCTCGCCGATCTCGGAAGTGCTGGCCGGCGTGGCGGTGGCGGGCGTGCTGGCCTATAGCGGCTATCGCGCCATCCTCGACCATACGCCGCCCGGCTCGATGTTCGCCTTCATCACCGCGCTGCTCCTCGCCTACGACCCCGCCCGCCGCCTGGCCCGGCTGCAGGTCGGGCTGGAGCGGGCGCTGGTCAATGCGCGCATGATCTACGAGCTTCTCGACATCCCGCCGCGCCAGCGCGACGCCGCCGACGCCGTGCCGCTCGTGCCCGGCCCCGGCGAAATCCGCTTCGAGGACGTGCGCTTCTCCTATGGCGAACTCTCGCCCGTGCTGCACGGCGTCAGCTTCATCGCGCGCGCCGGCGAGACCACGGCCATCGTCGGCGCCTCGGGCGCCGGCAAGACGACGCTGATCGCGCTGGTGCAGCGCTTCTACGACCTCGACGGCGGCGCCATCACCTTCGACGGCCAGAACATCGCCCGCGTCACCAAGCAGTCGCTGCGCCGCTCCATCGCCTATGTCTCGCAGCAGCCCTATCTGTTCGAGGGCACCATCGCCGACAATATCCGCTACGGCCGCCCCGACGCCACGCCGGAGGAGATCGTGGCGGCGGCCAAGCTCGCCCATGCGCACGACTTCATCCTGCAGCAGCCGCAGGGCTACGACACGCCGGTGGGCGAAAACGGCGCGTCGCTGTCTGGCGGCCAGCGCCAGCGCCTGTCCATCGCGCGCGCCATCGTGCGCGACACGCCGGTGCTGCTTCTGGACGAGGCCACCTCGGCGCTGGACAACGAATCGGAAAAGCGCGTGCAGATGGCGCTGGACGAGATCATGCACGGCCGCACCACCATCGTCATCGCGCATCGGCTGTCGACCATCGTCAACGCCGACCGCATCGTGGTGATGGAGGCCGGCCGCGTGGTCGAAGAGGGCCGCCACGACGACCTGCTGGCCATTCCCAACGGCGTCTATGCGCGCTTCTATCAATTGCAGAGCGGCAAGGGCGAGCCGCAGACCGAGCCCGCAGGAGAAAGCCTATGACCGACGCCGATATGGGACTGGTGGTGGTGGGCGCGGCCGGCCGCATGGGCCAGGCGCTGATCCGCATGGTCGCCTCCATGCCGGGCGCGAGGCTGGCCGGCGCGATCGTGCGCCCCGGCTCCCCGCTCGTCGGCCGCGACGCCGGCGAGATGGCCGGCGCGGGACCGCTGGACGTGCCGGTCACCGACGACCCCCTGCCCGCCTTCGCCAAGGCGCAGGGCGTGCTCGATTGCACCACGCCGGCCACCACGGTCGCCTTCGCGGCGCTGGCGGCGCAGGCGCGCATCGTCCACGTCATCGGCACCACGGGGCTTGCGCCGGAGGACGAGGAAAAGATCCGCGCCGCCGCCCGCCACGCCGCCATCGTCAAGTCGGGCAATATGAGTCTCGGCGTCAATCTGCTGGCCGGCTTGGTGCAAAAGGCGGCCGCCGCGCTCGGCCCCGAGGATTTCGACATCGAGATTCTCGAGATGCACCACCGGCGCAAGGTCGACGCCCCCTCTGGCACGGCGCTGCTCCTGGGCGAAGCCGCGGCGCGCGGCCGCGCCATCGACCTCGCCGAAAACAGCGTGCGCGTGCGCGACGGCTACACCGGCCCGCGCGAGGAGGCGACGATCGGCTTCGCCACGCTGCGCGGCGGCTCGGTGGTGGGCGACCATTCGGTGATCTTCGCCGGCGCGGGCGAGCGCATCACCCTGTCGCACCAGGCGGAGGACCGCGCCATCTTCGCCCGCGGCGCGGTCAAGGCCGCGCTCTGGGCCAACGGCCGCAAGCCCGGCCTCTATTCCATGCTCGACGTGCTCGGGCTGAACGACTGATTCCCTCTCACCATGGAGTTCTGACATGTCCCGAACCCTCGTCCTGGTCCGTCACGGCCAAAGCGAATGGAACCTGAAAAACCTGTTCACCGGCTGGCGCGATCCGGGCCTGACCGAGCAGGGCCACGCCGAGGCCAAGGCGGCGGGCGAGCGGCTGAAGGCGGCGGGCCTGCATTTCGACGTGGCCTTCACCTCGGCGCTGTCGCGCGCGCAGACGACCTGCCAGCACATCCTCGACGTGCTCGGCCAGCCCAAGCTGGAGACGATCCGCGACCAGGCGCTGAACGAGCGCGACTATGGCGACCTGTCGGGCCTGAACAAGGACGACGCCCGCGCCAAATGGGGCGAGGAGCAGGTCCATATCTGGCGCCGCTCCTACGACGTGCCGCCGCCCGGCGGCGAAAGCCTGAAGGACACGGGCGCGCGCGTCTGGCCCTATTACCTGCACACGATCCAGCCGCACGTGCTGCGCGGCGAGACGGTTCTGGTGGCCGCGCACGGCAATTCGCTGCGCGCGCTGATCATGGCGCTGGACGGCCTGACGCCGGAACAGATTCTCAAGCAGGAGCTGGGCACCGGCGTGCCGATCGTCTATCGCCTGAACGCCGATTCGACGGTGGAATCGAAGCAGATTCTCGAAGCCTGACGCCTTTCCAGGCGCGGCCCGCCCTCGCGCGCCGCGCCTGAATCCCGGAAATCCGGGCCTTTTTCGAGCCTTTCCGCAAGGCCTGAAAAAAAGCTGGCTGAGAAATAAAAACGCGATTGACATAGACCGATCAACCCCTTAGATCGGTCCTCGTCGCCCAGATGGCGGAATTGGTAGACGCGCACGGTTCAGGTCCGTGTGCCGCAAGGCGTGGAGGTTCGAGTCCTCTTCTGGGCACCAAGTTTCCGTATGTAGATGTCCACGGACATCCAGAAAAGCCCGGTTCAGCCGGGCTTTTTCTTTGTCTGGCGCCCTGCTTCTCAACGTCCATGGACGTCCGGGAAGCTTCCTGAACTTCTCAAGGAATTTCACCAGCATTCGTCCAATGACGTTTTCTGGCGTTTATTCGCATCCGCAAATTTCGTTGGCATGATTTTTAGCGTCGGCATAACGGCGCCAACGCATGACGGTGGACGGACTCGGCGATACGGCCACCAAATTCGCGCGACAAGCGACTCTAGCTGACGGATGGCGGCGGCATGTTCCTGCTCGTAAATCCGAACGGCAGTCGGTTATGCGGCTGGCTTATCGCTCAAGGGTCCTAGTGGTTTCGACTCCGCCCCATATCGGCGATTTAAGATTTCCGCGGCAGATCATTCGCATGAAGGGCAAATCCGAGATGGGACACTGGAATCAGTATGCCAAGGCTAACGGATAATCCGGGAAGCATACCGCGCGCCGACTGAACGACGATGGAAGCGAATATTCCATAGATGACGATCATCAACGGAAATAGCGCGCAACAAAGGCCACGCCAGTATGCCCGACGCGCTTCCGCCAATGCGATCTGCTTTCCGCGAACGTAACTCAGCGAGAGCCTGAGAAATATCCAGAGCGCCGACATGCTGATAAAGGCGACGCCAATACCCATCGCGCCGGCGACAGCGCTCTGTATATTTGCGGCCCCGCCGTGCGAAAGCGTCAACCACGCGCTATGCAGGAAGAATTGACTGCTTTCTATCGCGATCATTCCGGCGAAGCATCCGAGAAGGATCGTGGCGGGAAGAGCGAAGACGGCCAGTTCAGCGATGTAAACACCGCGCGCGCGAGGCGACCACATTCCCGCCGCGCAAGCTCCTTTTCCCTGGTGTTCGTCTCGATCGTTCCGATCCATCGTATCGTTTCATATGTGATTGAGAGCAAGAACCTTCCGAGCAATGCCGCCAGGTTCCCGCCTCCGACAGTTTTTGAAAGCGGGCATAGAATTTTTAGGATGCTCGCGACACCAGAAACTCATACACCGGCATCGGTTCCTTGGAGCCATTCGGAAAGACAAAAACGTCGTCATATAACTTTTCGAAGCTTATGCGAAATTTTGAAGAACAGATTTGGAATTCCCGTTTTTCGCCTATGGCGTCGAACCTTACACTTGCGAACCTGTCATCGGCATCATCCAATACGGTTCCGTAGGTTTCCCATTCTCTTTCCTTAGCTTCATCATCGTTGAGAAAAATCTCCAAGCTTGGATTTTCCCTCTTCTTGAATGTGTAGGACAGTTTGAAGACGAGTCCGAAAGCTTCAGTATGGTATGCGTTATGCGGCCCCCGCATAATGCTGATCTTTTCAATTGAACGATCGGACTCCATGTCTTTGAATGCTTCCCCTCTGTCGCAGTTCGTGATCCCGCCAGACGAAAAGCGCTTTAGGACCTTTTCCGCCCTGCACCGACGGCGGCGCCCGCAGCGCCGATGCCGGCGCCGATCAAGGCGCAGTTGAGAAGAATCGACAGGATGTCCTGTTGGTTCGCCGAGGCGACGGCTTGCGCGGCGGCTTCGGCGCCGAGGTTGTTCTTCCTGGCGTCCATCATGGCGACGGTTCCCGGCTCGTCACACTTTCCGATCAACGCGTCGATGCTCGCAGGGCTTGCGGCATAGGCCTCCTTGACGATCGCCTCGCACCGACTTTGATCCGCAGCCGAAACCGATTGCGACGCGAATTGGCGCCAGGAACCGAGGCCGACCAGGCAGACGGCGATAAGGATGAAAACGATCTTTTTCATGCGCTTCCCACAATTGAATGAATCGGGAGAATTATTCCGGTCGAATACCGCAATTGCAAGTCCGATCGAGCCTCATTGTCCGAAGTCGACGCCCGGACATTTGCCGCGTTCGCCATAAGGCCTTCTTCGACAACGGGCATGCAATATGCGACTATGCTGTGCGGGGCGGGATCAATTGAAGGTCGAAGCTCGGCATGAATTTGAAATTATATCCTTTTCTCGCAATGGCGCTGTCCATCGGCGTTCTTTCGGCGCAGGCCCAGGACAGTCCTGAATTCAAGGCCTGCATGGCGAAAGCCGGATATGTCTCGTCGCAGATGCTCGATTGCGGCAAGGCGGAAATCGACCGATGGGACCCCAGGCTGAACGCCGCTTATCAGACGTTGTTGAAAGAGACGAAAGGCAAGGCGCGCGCTCATCTGCAGGAGCAGCAGCGCGCTTGGCTCAAGCATCACCTGAAAGAGACAAGCCGCATCGCAGGCGATCCCAACAACGGCTCCGTGGCCTTTCTCGACTCGCAGGCGTTTGAATTACAGGACCTGGTCGATCGCACGCTCGCGCTCGAAAAACGGGTCAAGGATGGACGCTGACCGGGCGAAGGAGCGCGCTCAGCGAAGCGGTCCGAACAGACTTATGAAATATGCGGCGACTACAACGACAAGCGGCGCGGCCGCGATGAAGGGCGCCGTCGCGGAGCCTCGGCGCATATGGCGAATGGATAGAAAGACGCACAACGCGGTGACCGCGATCGGCGCCAGCACAATGACAAGTCCGAGAACGAGATCCTGTGGCCGATCATAGGCCGGGCCAAGCAATCCCCAAATCCCGATATAGAGGGCGACCGGTTCGACCGTGAGCGTCGCGAGCACAGAAAGGACATTGAGGACGATTACTGAATTCCGCATGCTTGAGTGAACGAAATTTCGAGGAGGAGAGCAATGGGATTTTGGAGCGGACTGATCGGACGGCATTCTCCCCAACCCGGCGTGGCGCCAGTCTCGGCCGGTCAATTGAAGGCGAATCTTCTCGCGCTCAACCGCCCGACCGCCCCCTATATCATCCGGGAATGCACCGCCGACGATCCGGAAAACGCGGACCTGGTCGCTGAATGGCGCATGCGCGAGCCCGCCTGGTACGCGGCCTTCGGTACGGTGAACCTGTCGCACAGCTTTCAGGTCTTCATGCGGCTGCTACCCGACCGGAACGAGGTTCAGAGCATCGACTGGACCTGGGACGTGACATGGTCGGGCGGCGTCCCGTCGTTCAGCCTTTCGAAGACCGGCGAACGCGGCCTGCAATGGGAATACAAAACAGGCGTCCGCCCGTTCTACGAGACGACGCCAAGCGGCGAGCGGATCGCCTATCGCTTTTCGAGTTCGGAGCTGAAGAAGCCATTGCATGACACGGTCACGAGATCGGGCTGGTCATGGCGCAGCCGCTTTGCGGGCCGGCTGCCGCATGGAAGCCACGCGGAGGCGCTGCGCGCCCTGCAGCCGCCGAATCCCAGGAAGCAATGGCTTAGGGCGGCGCTGGCGTTTCTGATCGTGTTCGCCATGACCTTTCAGGTTTTGTCCCGGATCTTCTGGCTGCGCGATAGCGGACTGTCCATCGGCGGCGGCAGCGCAGCGCTGACAGCCGCGCCGCCGGTTCTCGCAGCCGTCGTTGCGCTCGCAGTCGCTCGCGTCGTTTTCGTCAAAATGAATCGCTGACCCAACCGTCTCGATTGAGATTCTCTGCATCGTTCGGCTTCATGTGGAGATCGGAGCCGATATGCTCCTTCGAGTCTCTGATGGAATAGGTTTGTCGTATATCTTACAGGCTCCCAATCAAAGGCGTCGACTATATCAGCGCTGTCCTGATCGAGTGTAAGCTTGGATTTTAAGAAAGAATATTTTTCAGAAACGGAAAAATTTCTTTCATCTCATGATAAATATTTCAAGTATTTTTAATTCGACACATGCGATTTTTAATTCGACACATGCGAAGTGAATGCGGGGCTTCCGCGCGGAAAAATATTAACTATCATTGGAAACAATACAAATTTCAAAAAGCTCATTATGAGAGCCAGCAACCGAACCCACCTGATTGCGAAGCAAGAAAGTGAATGCTCGATCACATGCAGAGTCGTATCGCATCTGCCAAAATGCCCGAACTGCGTAAGCTTCTTCAACACGCGATAGCTGACCAGCAAGTCTGGCCCGCCTTTCAGCCGATCGTGAACATGCGCACGGGCGCTGTTGCAGGTTTCGAAATTCTCGCCCGATGGAGCGACCCGCTTGCGGATGATATCAGTCCCGCCGCCTTCATCCCGCGCCTGGAGAAGCATGGTCTGATCACCGAGCTCTCGGATGTGCTGATAGATCGGGCCTGCAGAGCCGCTGCGGGCTGGCCAGGCCAGTTCACGCTCGCCTTCAATATCTCGCCGTTCCAACTCACATCCGAATGCCTTCCGCGCCGCCTTGCGGAACTGGTTGAAGGCGCGGGCTTTCCATTGAACCGGGTCGAACTCGAAGTCACGGAAAGGTCCCTGATTTCCGATGAGGATCTCGCCTATGCGATCCTTCGCAAGATCGACGATCTCGGCGTCAAGATCGCGATCGACGATTTCGGCACAGGCTATTCCAGCCTGGCCCGGTTGGAGTCTTTTCCTTTCCACAAGCTCAAGATCGACGCGCGGTTTGTGCATGGCCTCGACACCGAGGCTGGAAAACGTCGTATCGCCGCCGCGGTCATCGGTTTGGGTCAAAGCCTTGGCATCACTGTCGTCGCGGAAGGCGTGGAAACCGAGGCGGAGGCGGCCATTTTGCGCGAGCTTGGCTGCAACCAGGGCCAAGGCTGGCTATATGGAAAAGGCGCGCCACACGAGGAAGCGCACCGGCTGCTTGTTGAGCGTGGCGTCGACATTGCGGCCAAACCACTCGACGTTTCACCGTTTCAGCGTCTCCACCAACTCGCCAATCTCTACGATCAGGCGCCGGTGGGGCTGTGTTTCGCGGACATGAATTATCGTCATGTCCGCGTCAACGAACAGTTCGCCAAAATCCACGGCCTCACGCCCGCCGAACTCGAAGGCAAGACGATCTACGACGTTATGCAGGGCGAGTTGCTGGAAGACGTTATACAAGTCATGGCCGAGGCGAAAAGCCGTGACGGTCCCGTCTTGCGGGAATACACGCTGCAAGGCAGGAACGTTCGCGTCCTGAACTCCAGGGTCAAGGACCTCGCGGGCGAGGTGATAGGCTTTTCGGTCGTGGCGATCGACGTCACCGAAGAAACGAGGCTGAAAGAAGCGTTGGCGGCGTCGGAAAAACGCTTTAAGCGAGAATAGGCGGCATGGCTGTCTTCGCGATAGCCTAGAAGATTGAAGACAACAACGAGGCCGCAGCAGCGACGCGGCTCAACGCTCCAAGCGCCAGGCTTCTTCTATTCTGCAGCGCAGCCATTGGCTTTATAATCCCAGGTCCGACCGCTCTCGATGCATGCACGCAGGGCGTTGCGCTCCGGTATGACGCCGGATCTGCCGTGGCCCAGAAACATTCCGACGCCCGAAGCGACGATCCAGATCAGGCTGAACAGACGAAGTCTCCAAGGAGCTTGCCGGAACCAGAACCATGCAAACGAAACGATCCCGATAACGAACGCAACGGCCATCACGGCGAACAGCATCTCAAATGTCATCGTCTTCGCCCATGCCTTCGTTTTTATTCACAGAGCATGTCGACCGCATGCGAAGCGTGGCTTCGATCAGAGTTTGCCCAAGACGGCGCACATATGCGGATTCTCTATCCCCCGCGGCCTTCGATCGACAGCGTCTTCGACGTAAAGAGGGTTCCAGCCAGCGCCAGCGATATGCTGAAACTCACGCCATCGCCAGCCTCTTCCCGTTGTTCCAAACCAGTCAGCAGCAAAGGAAGACTGCTCTCTATCAGTTCCTCGCTCCAGAGGTTGGGATCGGACCAGATCGCCCACCGCAACCGAAACGTCGCGCCATCGCGAGCTTCGACTATCATTATCGCCTTCTGGGCATCCTGCCGCAGTTAACGATATCCGCATATGCAAGGCTGCGCCCACTTTCACAGAAAAAATCATTGTTTAGAGCAAATCGGCCGTTTCGTCGTGAATAGCCTTCATCATTTCCAGCGACTTCCGGCCCCTCGCCGAACGACTAGGCGGACTGGCTCGAAGCGGAAAACGCCGGGAAAGGCCGCGCCGCTATGTCGAAACGCAAGCCGTTCTTGCCGCCATGCTTAGCCGCATACATGAGCCGATCGACTTCACGCAACAATTCGTCAAAATCAGCGCCGCTGCCGGGCGGGATCGCGAGCGCCCCCATACTGCATGTAACCTCATGCGCTGTGTTCACCAATGCGGCTGTAAATCTCCCGTGCAGCGCTTCGGCCGTCTCCTTTGCCTGTTCGATCATCGCCAGCGTCATCAGAAAGGCGAATTCATCGCCCCCCATGCGGCCGAAACAATCGTCACGGCGTAGCAACGCTTTTCCTTCAAGCCCCAAATGCTTAAGCACCAGGTCGCCCGCTCCGTGGCCGTGACGGTCGTTTACGATCTTGAATCCGTCCAGATCGATATAGGCCAACAACAGCGGTCGACCCTGTGCGGCGGCCGCC
This sequence comes from Hyphomicrobiales bacterium, assembly GCA_900465915.1. GTDB lineage: Bacteria > Pseudomonadota > Alphaproteobacteria > Rhizobiales > Rhizobiaceae > Brucella. The sequence goes on along the minus strand of UBKJ01000012.1, from coordinate 27,115 downwards.
TGGATCATCCTTGCGGCCTTCCGCTCGAAAGCCCGCCGCGTCAAGGCTCCGGAAATACTATCATGGCGGGCGACGCGCCGTTCTTTTTCCATGGTGTGCCGAGCCGCCGACATCGTGCCGGCGATCATTCCAAGTGCAAAAGCATTCAGCGCCAGATTGCCCAGGAGGGCGACGGCGGGAACGCCGTGGGACACAAAATATGTGGTCGCCGCCACTATCGCCGCAGCCAGAAATCCCAGGGCCAGACCCATATACAGGTCGAAACGCCAGCATGTCAGGCAGACCGGCAGCAGATAGAGCGGCCCAAGCCGGACACCTATCTGCTGGCTGAAGAAATCCCCCGTCGCGATCGCAATCATGCTTCCCGCGACAAGCAGCTTCACTCCGTCATCGGAAAGACCGCCGATCCATCGCCAAAGCGCGAGGAAGAAAACACGGAACGGGCCGCTCAATGGGCTGCGGTAGTCGTCCGACAACGCTCTTACCTCCTGTTAAGCCGTGGGGCCTATTCGATCGAGCCAGGCCGGGAACATCTGCCGGCTGCGATGCACGGGGAGACATAAACCAAGTATCGTAGATTCCCAACAACTCAAACCATGGCGTTACGCCTGTCGCTCAGAGATGGTCTGATTTCTCACTGATGCAAAAAGCCATCCCCTCTCTATAAGGATCGGGCAATATGGCTGAAAAACGTCAATACTGATCGTTAATGTCTAACAAAATCAAATAAACAGAAGCGCAATTGGTGGTCCGCCACTGCCTGGGTTAGCGGAATGTATCGAGCCTCCAGTCAAGTCGTGACTGCTATCCCGATCGCAGCAGTTTCTTCGCGGCGGCTGGGGCGGCTGAACCTTTGGAATGGCTCGCATAGGCTTGAAACGCCTTGCGTGAGCAGCTTGGCAATAGACCTCACCGGGCTCGTTGGCGCGCCGCAAAATCGGAAATCGACGGCGCGAGGATCGCCTATTGGCCAACGGCAGGTTTGTGAGCCAAGCTCCATCAGCGTGAGGTAACGGGCCATCGGGATCACGTCCGCGACAACTGCGCCGTCACTTTGGCTCGTCCGCTTAACCGGAGCGATCGGGGACACCGTTTTGGCGAGCGTTGTTGGACCTACCCCTGAAATTCGCTTCGATAGAACTGCCTGTCCCATAACTATCTTGGGGGAAGCGACGGATGCGGCTTTGACCACGGGGCTTGCACGACCCGCCAAGCCGAGCCTGTGAACCGATAACCGCATTGCGCGATACGCCGCCCAGTTCCGTTGCGATCTGGCTGGCGCTCCATCCCTCCGCCCAAAGCGATTTCAGTTTCGCAACGCGATCATCACTCCATGTAGCTCCGCTATTCGACATTACGCCTCGCTCGCCAATACCTCACGCGTTATAACATTACAATGTTATCGACGCCAAATTGAGCCTGCAACCATTCAACCGTCGACGCAGCTTTTGTCCCCAATAACTTGGACAATATCCAGTTCTGCAGTTTGAAAGACCTACCCGCTGACGGTTGGCGGTACGTAGATGTAGCGATGGCGAGGCTGCGATGAGCAGATCGCATATTCCACAAAAATTATCGTTGTCGAGGATGATATGGGAAATCCAAATTCATCAATAACCTATAGCCTTTTTAGAGCCTTATATGCTGCTGGGCAGTTTCACAGGACAGGGACCTCATCCTATTCGAGGAATGCGCACCGGCATTTCAGCCCCGTCTAGCGAGCGGCGCACCGCCCGACCACGCCATGTGTGTACTCAGGATGCATTGAGCACCTGCCGGATCTAGATGTCATCCTGGTTGGATTCTGAAGTTCCCTGTCCAGCGTCACGGTGTAAACCTGAGACTCCAAAACCTGCTTCAAGGATGTATTACCGGAACCGAAACCATCGAGCGAAAGCTCGAACTCGTCCTCCTTCAGGCAATACTGCCCGCCGATCAAAAGCTGCGCCCCCTGATGCCTCGCATCGGCTAGATTTCCGCCGGATATCGATCACCAGCAGCAGAAGCCGCCGTCGACCAGAAGATCGATACCGGTTACAAAACTCGCTGCATTTGAAAGCAGGAACACGGCCGGGCCGACCATTTCGTCGACGCTCGCCATCCGCCCCATCGGCGTCTGCTCCTCGAAAAGCCTGGTCTGGTGCACCATTTCCGGCCGCGTGTTCATCGGCGTCGCAGTGTAACCGGGGCTGATCGTGTTGACGCGCACGCCGCGGTCCACCCACTCCATCGCCATGGACTTGGTCATATGGATCACGCCGGCCTTGGAGGCGTTGTAGTGGCACTGGCTGAGGCCCCGATTGACGATGACGCCGGACATGGAGGCGATATTGACGATCGATCCGCAGCCGTGCTTCAGCATGGCGCGCGCTTCCGCCTGGCAGGACAGGAAGACGCCCTTGAGATTGATGTCCATCATGGTCTGGAACTGGCTTTCCTCCATCTCCTCGGCCGGATTGGCGTTGGCGATGCCGGCGGCGTTGACGGCGAGCGCAAGCGCGCCAAGCTCCTTCTCAGTGCGCGCGACCGCCTCGTTCAGCGCCGCGCCGCTGGTGACGTCGGCGGCGATCTGGATGCTACGCCGTCCCGCTTTCGCGATGAAATCGGCGGTCTGCGCAAGACCGTCGTCGGTGCGGCGGTCGAGCAAGGCCACATCCGCGCCGCACTGGGCGAGGCCCATGGCGATACGCTGGCCGATGCCGCTGCCGGCGCCCGTGACGAAGGCGACGCGGCCGGTGAGATCGAACAGTTTCGGCGCGTTGAGCGAGATTTCGGACATTGATTTTCCTCCTTAGATTGTCGCCAGTTCCATGACCGAGACGTCGTTCGCGTCCTCGCGGTTCAGGATGCCGGCCTGTTCTCCATGCGCCATGACCATGATGCGGCCGGAGACGCCCAGAACCTCCTCGAGGTCGGAGCTGACCACGATCACCGCGACGCCCTCGCGCGCCAGATCCACGATCAGGTCGTAGATCGACGAGCGCGCGCCGACGTCGATGCCGCGCGTCGGCTCGTCCAGCACCACCACCTGCGGATTGCGCGCCAGCCATTTGGCGATCACCACCTTCTGCTGGTTGCCGCCCGAAAGCTCGCCGGCGTTCTGGCCGCCGCGGCCCTTGACGCCGAACTTCTTGATATAGCCCTCGGCGAAATCGCGGATGCGGCGCGACGACAGCCACCCCTTGCGCGCGATCGTTCCGAGATTGGCGTAGCCGATATTCTCGGCGATGGAATGATCGAGCACCACGCCCTGCAGCTTGCGGTCTTCCGGCACCAGCACGATGCCATGGCGGATCGCGTCGATGGGAGCGCGCGGCGTGACCGGCTCGCCATGCAGGAGCACCTCGCCGGCCGAGATCGGATCGGCGCCGGTGATGGCGCGCACCACTTCCGTGCGCCCGGCGCCCATCAGGCCGGCGATGCCGAAAACCTCGCCCTTGCGGACGGAGAAATTGATGTCGCGAAAGGCCCCGGTGGGCGAGCATAAATTGCGCACCTCGATCGCCACCTCGTCGGACGGCGTCGGCAGCGCGGGGAACATGCGCTCAAGCGAACGTCCGACCATCGCTTCGACGATGGTGCGGATCGGCACATCGCCGCTGTCGAACTCCTGCACCTTGGCGCCGTCGCGCATGACCACGATGCGATCGGCGATCTGGCGGATCTCCTCGAGGCGATGCGAGATATAGACGATGCCGACGCCCTCGGCCTTCAACCGCTCGATCTGGCGGAACAGCGCCTGCGTTTCCTCGCCGCCAAGCGCGGCCGTCGGCTCGTCGAGAATGAGAAGGCGGGCGTTGAGCGTCAGCGCCTTGGCGATCTCGATCAACTGCTGCCGCCCGGTCGAAAGCCCCTCGACCAGCCGGTCGGGCGAAACGTCGAGGCCGAGCCGGCGCAGGCCGGCGCGGGCGCGTTCCTCCATCGCCTTGCGGTCGACGCGTCCCGCCTTCATCGGATAGCGGCCGACGAAGACGTTCTCGGCGATGGAGAGCTTCGGGAGCATCTTCAGCTCCTGGTGGATCATGCCGACGCCCTCGTCCATGGCGGCGCGGGGGCTGGTCGGCGCATAGGGCTTGCCGAGCCAGGTCATCTCGCCGGCGGAGGGCTGGACGGTCCCGGAGATGATGTTCGACAGGGTCGATTTTCCGGCGCCGTTCTCGCCCAGCAGCGCCACGACCTCGCCCGCATAGATGTCGAGGTCGACGCCGTGAAGGACCTTGACCGGACCGTAGGATTTCTGAATTCCGCGGAGCGACAGGATAGGCGATCTGCTGGTCATGACGCTGCTGCCTTTCTGCTGATAAAAACAGGCGGAGAAGCGGCTCCGTTCGGGCGGAGCCGCTCCAAGTCCCGGATCAGGGATGGCTTTTCACGAATTCCGGCGCGTTTTCGCAGGTGGTCAGCACGGCGTTGGGCGTCTGGCGCTCCTCGACCTTCTTGCCGGCCGCGACGGCGATGGCGGATTCGACGGCGAGCTTGCCCATTTTCTGCGTGCTCTGCGTGGCGGTGGCGATGAAGGGGCCCTTGCACTTGGCGAGATATTCGAGCGCCGAGACGTCGCCGTCATAACCGCCGATGATCACCTTGTCGGACAGGTTGGCGACGTCCACCGCCTTGGCCGCGCCCATGGCGAGGCCGTCGGCCTGACCGAAGATGATGGTGATGTCGGGATTGGCCTGCAGCATGTTCTGCGCGATCGAGAAGCCCTCGTCGGCCGACCACATGTTGCTCCACTGCTCGGCCACCACCGTGACGCCCTTGTTCTCGTCTATGGCCTTCTTGCAGCCCTTGTAGCGGTCGACTTCCGGCGTCGTGCCCTTCTGGCCGTGGATGATGGCCATCTTGCCCTTGCCGCCGGCCTTCTCGATGATGTGCTTGCACACTTCATAGGCCGACTGGACGCTTTCGCCGGCGATGAAGGTGTCACCCGGCGCGCCCTCGGGCACGCGATCGACATTGATGACCGGAATGCCAGCCGCGCGCGCGAGGCGGGTCGGAACGGCGGCGGCCGCAGCGCCGGCGGGGATATAGATGAAGGCGTTGATGTCCTGCGTCATCAGGTCCTGTACCTGGCTGACCTGGGTGTTGGTGTCGTTCTTGGCGTCGACCACCACCACCTCGATGCCCTTCTCCTTGGCGTATTTCTCGACGCCCAGCTTGATCTGGTTGAAGAAGTCGGCCTGCAGATTCGGCACGGCGAGGCCGATCTTCTTGACCTCGGCGGCCGACGCGGGCAGCGCGAGCACGGAAGCGGCGGTCGCCGCCAGCAGCAGTTTGGACAGTTTCATGGTTTCTCCTCCGGGTTTCCCGGCGGCTCCCCGTCCTTGCGGGGGCCGCCTTCCTTTTCCGGCCCGCACCATTGCAGGCCGATCGCTGCGCCGCGCCGCTCCCGGCGGCGCGGCGAAAATCGTCATTTGCGCTTGCGGTAGGTCTCGGCCGTGACGGCGAGCACGATGACGGCGCCGATGATGACCTGCTGCATGAAGGGCGATACGCTGAGCAGGTTGAGGCCGTTGCGCAGCACGCCGATGATGAGAACGCCGATGATGGTGCCGCCGATGCCGCCCGTGCCGCCTGAAAGCGAGGTGCCGCCGATGACCACCGCCGCAATGGCGTCGAGTTCGTAGGAGACGCCGGAAGACGGCTGCACCGAGTCGAGGCGGGCGGCCAGCACCATGCCCGACAGGCCGGCGAGGAAGCTGCACACCACATAGACCAGCACGGTCGCGCGCTGCACGTTGACGCCGGCGAGCCGCGCCACCTCGGCGTTGCCGCCGATGGCGTAGAGGACGCGCCCGCCGTGCCGGTAGCGCTGGTAGAGCAGGCCGACGATGAAGACCACGATCATCACCGCCACCGTCAGGGTGAGGAAACCGCCGAAGCGCACGATGGCCATCGTGTTGAACCAGGCCGGAAAGCCGATGATCTGCTGGCCGTCGGTGATCATGTTGGCGAGGCCGCGCGTAATCGACATCATGGCCAGCGTGGCGATGAACGCCGGCACGTTGAAGCGCGTGATCAGAAGCCCGGCGATGAGGCCGTTGAGCGCCGCGACGAGCAGCGCGAGCGGAATGGCGACCCCCATGGGAAGGCCGGCGACGACGTTGAGATAGCCCAGCACCATCATCGCCAGCGCCATGACGGAGCCGACGGCGAGATCGATGCCGCCGATCAGGATGACCAGCGTCATGCCGACGGACATGACGCCGAGCACGGTGATCTGGTCAAGGACGTTGAGGAAGTTCCTCACCGACAGGAACTTGTCGGTCGCGAAGGTGAGGAACAGGCAGAGCGCGATGAGACCGATCAGCGGTCCGGTCGCCCCGCGCAAGGAGGGGAGCATCCCGCCCGCGAACCTCTTTGCGGGTTCCTGTCTTTCCTTCGCGCCTGCTGTCATGATGAATCCTCCCGGTTCGCTCCCGTCCTGCGCGGGCCGATTGAATAATTATTCATAATCGTCTTTAAATTCATACGCATTGGCGTCGATGATGTCAAGCAGGCGGAAAGCGACTTTTATCGAGGCCTTTCCAACTATTCCGCTTGACTTGCGTCCCCGGCGTGCAATTATATGTACAGTTGGATATTTATTCACCTAGAGGGATTCATGCAGCCGAACGATCTTGAACGCATCGCTCGACAGATCCGCCTTCGCGATCTTCAAGCGGTTTTCGAAGCCGGCGCCGGTCATATCGGCGGGGAGATGTCCGCCATCGACATCCTGACGGCGCTCTATTTCCGCGTGCTCCGCGTCTGGCCCGATCAGCCGAAGCGGCCCGACCGCGACCGTTTCGTGCTGTCGAAGGGCCATGTAGCGCTGGCGCTCTACGTGACGCTGGCCAAGCGCGGCTTCCTGCCGGAGGAGGAGATCGCCACCTTCCTCAAGCCGCATTCGCGGCTGAACGGGCATCCGAACTGCAACAAGGTCCCCGGCGTGGAGACCAATACCGGCCCGCTCGGCCACGGCCTGCCGGTCGCGGTCGGAATGGCGAAGGCCGCCAAGCTGACCGGCGCGAAATATCACACCTATGTCCTGACCGGCGACGGCGAGATGCAGGAAGGCTCCAACTGGGAGGCCATCGCCTCGGCGGCGCAGTTCGGCCTCGACAATCTGACCCTCGTCATCGACCACAACCGCTTCCAGCAGGGCGCGTCGCTGAAGGACACCAACAACCTCGCCCCCTTCCCCGCCAAGCTCGAGGCTTTCGGCTGGGACGTCACCGAGATCAACGGCAATGTCATGGACGAGATCGTTCCGGCGCTGGAGAAGCGCGGGAGCCGCCCGCATTGCGTCGTCGCCCACACCAACAAGGGCCAGGGAATTTCCTTCATGCAGGACAAGGTCGACTGGCACCACAAGGTGCCCAACGCCGAACAATACAAGATCGCCGTAGCCGAGCTTTCGGAGGCCCTGTGATGAACCAAGCGACGCCCTCTCCCAAGTTGCACGACTGCCGCGACGCCTTCGTCGCCGTGCTGGAGCGCCTCGGCGCCGAAAATCCCAAAGTCGTGGCGGTCTGCAACGACTCCGTCGGCTCCTCCAAGCTCGGCGGCTTCAAGGCCAAATGGCCCGAGCGCCTGGTCAATGTCGGCATCGCCGAGCAGGCGCTGGTCGGCGTCGGCGCCGGCCTCGCCAATGGCGGGCTGCTGCCCTTCGTCTGCGGCGCCGCCTGCTTCCTCACAGGCCGCTCGCTGGAGCAGATCAAGGCCGACGTCGCCTATTCCAACGCCAATGTGAAGCTGATCGGCATCTCCTCCGGCATGGCCTATGGCGAGCTTGGCCCGACGCACCATTCCACCGAGGATTTCGCCTGGACCCGCGTCCTGCCCAACCTGCCGGTGATCGCGCCCTGCGACTCCATCGAGACGGCGGCGGCCATCGAATGGGCGGCGACCTATGACGGCCCGGCCTATCTGCGCCTCTCGCGCGTCGGCGTGCCGGACGTCCTGCCGGCCGGCCACAGGTTCGAGCTGGGCAAGGCCGATCTGCTGCGCGACGGCGACGCCGTCACGCTCATCGCCAACGGCACGCTCACCCACCGCATGCTGAAGGCGGCCGACATCCTCGCCGCGCAAGGGGTCGAGGCCCGCGTCCTCAACATGGCGACGGTCCGCCCCATCGACGTCGACGCCATCGTCGCCGCGGCGCGCGAGACCGGCGCCATCCTGACGGCGGAGGAGCACTCGATCTATGGCGGCCTCGGTTCCGCCGTCGCCGAAGTCGTGGTGGCCGAAGCCCCCGCGCCGATGAAGATCCTCGGCGTGCCGGGCGTCTTCGTCCCCACCGGATCGGCGGAGTTCCTGCTCGACGAATTCGGCATGTCGCCCGCGGGCGTCGCCGAAGCCGCGCTGGCGCTCATCGCCCGCAAATCCTCCCGCGGCTGACCGGCCGCTGTCACGCCGGGCGCGGCGGAGCCCGCCTCGCCGCGCCCTTCCCCTCCTTCGCCACCGGGACCGCCATGACAACCGCCATTCTCGCCATCGACCAGGGCACCACCAATTCGAAGGTCGTTCTCGTCTCCACCGACGGCGCGATTCTGTCGCGCGGCTCCTCCCCGGTCGGCATCGAGCATCCGCAGCCGGGCTGGGTCGAGCAGAGCCCGCTGCGCCTGTGGGCCTCGGTGCAGGAGGCGATCGCGGCCTGCCTGGCGGCCGGCCCCAAGGTCGATATCCTCGGCGTCGCCATCTCCAACCAACGCGAATCCGTCACCATCTGGGACGCCGCCACCGGCGAGCCGCTCGGCCCCGTCGTCAGCTGGCAGTGCCGCCGCAGCGCGCCGGCCTGCGACGCGCTGGTCGCCGCCGGCCACGCGCCACGTGTGCAGGCGCTGACCGGCCTGCCCATCGACCCGATGTTTCCCGGCCCCAAGATGAAATGGCTGCTCGACCGCGCGCCGGCCGGCCGCGCGGTGCGGCTCGGCACCATCGACGCCTGGCTCATCCATTGCCTCACCGGCGGCGCGGTCCACGCCTGCGACGCCGCCAACGCCGCCCGCAGCCAGCTTTATGATCTCAACCGGCAGGCCTGGAGCGACGAACTCTGCGCCCTTTTCGGCGTGCCGAAATCCGCCCTGCCCGAGGTGCGCGACAGCGCCGCCCGCTTCGGCGTGACGAAGAACGTGCCGGGGCTTCGCGACGGCGTCCCGATCGCCTCGGCCATCGGCGACAGCCATGCGGCGCTTTTCGGCCACGGCGCGTTCAATCCCGGCGACGGCAAGGTGACCTTCGGCACCGGCTCGTCGATCATGACCACCCTGCCGCGCTTCATCGCGCCCGAACAGGGCGTCACCACCACCATCGCCTGGTCGATCGGCGGCGAACCGACCTACGCCTTCGAGGGCAATATCCTGGTGTCGGCGGCCTCGCTGCCGTGGATGGCGGACATGCTGGGCCTGCCCGACGTGCAGGCCCTGACCGAACTCGCCGCCACCGCCCAACCCGGCGGCCCGGGCTTCGTGCCGGCCTTCGTCGGCCTCGGCGCGCCTTATTGGCGCTCGGACGCCCGCGCGCTGTTCTCGGGCATCACCTTCAACACCACCCGCGCCCAGATGGCGCGCGCGGTGACCGATTCCATCGCCTTCCAGGTCCACGACGTGTTCCAGGCCATGGCGGCGCAGTCGCCCGCGCCGCTGGGTCGGCTTTACGCCGACGGCGGCCCGAGCCGGAACGACTTCCTCATGCAATGCGTCGCCGACATGCTCGACCACGCCATCATCCAGTGCGACGCGCCCGAGGCCTCGGCGCTCGGCGCGGCCTATCTGGCCGGCCTCACGCTCGGCGTCTGGCCTGATCTCGCCGCCGTCGCCGCGCTGCCGCGCGCGGCCACGACCATCGCCCCGCGCGGCTCGGACGCAGCACAACGCCTCAGGGTCTGGCGGGACGCAATCTACCGCTCGACCGTGGCGGGTCCTTCCACTATGAGTGAATAAAAATTCACTCATGGAGAACGCGATGGGAAGACTGAACGAGCTGCGACTGATCGCCCGCGTAGCTCAGATGTATCACATAGAGGGCAAGCGCCAGGCGGAGATCGCGGAGATCCTGCGCCTGTCGCAGGCCACGGTTTCGCGCATGCTGAAACGGGCCGAGCAGGAAGACATCGTGCGCACCACGGTCATCCCGCCCGCCGGCACCTTCGCGGAGCTGGAGACGGCGCTGCGCGAGCGCTACGGCCTGACGGAGGCCATCGTCGTCGACTGTTCGGAGGACCGCGACGGCGCCGTCATGGCGCGCATCGGCGAGGCGGCCGCCCACTTCCTCGAAGTGACGCTGCAGCAGGACGAGATCATCGGCGTTTCGAGCTGGAGCCAGACGATCCTGCGCATGGTGGACAACATCCATCCGCTCAAGAGCGCCAAGGCCAAATATATCGTGCAGATTCTCGGCGGCATGGGCGACGCCTCCGTGCAGACGCACGCCACGCAGATCACGGCGCGCCTGGCCAAGCTGACCGGCGGCGAGCCGCGGCTGCTGCTGGTGCAGGGCATCACCTCGTCGCGCGAGGCGAAGCTCGTCATGCTCGCCGATCCGGTGGTGCGCGAGACGATGGACCTTTTCAGCCGGCTCAGCCTTGCTATCGTCGGCGTCGGCGCGGTCGAGCCGTCCGAAATGCTCGCCCGTTCGGGCAACATCTTCTCTCCGCAGGAGATGGCGATGCTGCATGAGGCCGGCGCCGTCGGCGAGATTTCCTACCGCTTTTTCGACAAGGACGGAAAGCCGGTCGAGACCCCGCTCAACGAGCGCGTCATCGGCATCTCTCTGGAGGATCTGCGCCGGGCCGAGCGGGTCATCGCGCTCGCCGGCGGGGAATCGAAGACGCAGGCCATCGCGGGCGCGCTGAAACTGGGCGTCATCGACGTGCTCGTCACCGACAAGTTCACTGCGGCGCGGCTCACGGCCTGATCCATCCCGGACCGGACGTCGGCCTGCCGCGCATTATGGAGGAAAGACCATGAAACGTTTCGCAGGCCGCACGGTGTTCGTCACCGGAGGCAACAAGGGCATCGGGCGGGGCATCGCCAAGCGCTTCGCCGAGGAGGGCGCGAAGGTCGCCATCGCGGCCGTCGAAAAGGACACGGCGGCCGCCGCCGAGACGCTCGCCGCCGAAACCGGCGCCGAGATCGTGGGCCTCGCGCTGGACGTGACCGACGCGCAGGCCGTGCGGGAAGCCTATGGCGAGGCGGAAGCGAAGCTCGGCGCGATCTCCGTCTCGGTGCAGAACGCCGGCGTCATCACCATCGCCAAGGTCGAGGACCTCACCGAGCGCGAATGGGACCTCAACCTCGACGTCAACACCAAGGGCGTCTTCCTTTGCTGCCAGGAGGCGATCCGCCGCTTCCGCGCCAATGGCTTGAAAGGCCGCCTCATCAACACCGCCTCCGGTCAGGCGCGGCAGGGCTTCATCTATACGCCCCATTACGCCGCCTCGAAATTCGGCGTCGTCGGCCTGACGCAGAGCCTCGCCAAGGAGCTCGCCCGCGAAGGCATCACCGCCAACGCCATCTGCCCCGGCATCATCCACACCGAAATGTGGGACTATAACGACCGCGTCTGGGGGAAAATGCTGGGTGAATACGGCCCCGGCGAACTGATGGCCGAATGGGTCGAAGGCATCCCGATGGGCCGCGCCGGCACGCCCGCCGAAGTCGCCGCCCTCGTCGCCTTCCTCGCCTCTGAAGACGCCGCCTACATCACCGGCCAGACCATCAACGTCGACGGCGGCCTCATCATGTCATGATCAAAAGCCGCTCCACCGCCGATCTTCAAGATTGGCGGTGGAGTGACTGGACTGCGTCCGCCAAACATGCGGCGTTTGGCTATCCGATTCACCGATGCGGTCGTATCCGTTGTCCCCTGCCGCTTCGCTTCTCACAGCCTGTAGTCGGTTCTTGGCCAAGGACGCCTATGAACATGACTTTTCGAAAGCCGAATGGAAGCCCGCGCTCCTTCAATCTGCATTACCGTAGACACAGGTCTATGCGAGCCATTCCGTAGAACACATCATGACTCTCGAGAAATATCCTGCCGTCAGCGTTCTCCAGATGGATTAGGACAGAATGCAAGATCTGAAACGAGAGTCGAAAATTGTTTGGAAATGGAAAAGGCCGGCGATGAAGCCAGCCTTTTTCGCTCCATCATCCGTGCTGGTACATCCGCAGTCACGGCGATGGCTCGTGACATATATAGTGACTGCCGATGGTTAATAAAAGGTTACCGGCTTTTTAACGAATCCATTAGGGCTAGGAAATTGGCGGGACGGCCATGATGCGGAAATGCATATGATGAAATACGCGCTGGCGCTCCTTTTCCTTCTCATCGCCTTTCCGGCGTTTGCCGAGGACGACGCCGTTAGGATCGGCAAGCAGGCGCAGGCGTGCTGGATGATCCCGGGCGAATTGGCCGACAAGAAGCTTTCTGCCACCCTGCATGTCGATCTCGACGCCAATGGCGAGGTGCGCGCCATCACGGCGCCAGATGCGCCAAAGGACGAGCAGATGGCCGCCTTCGTCGCCTCCGCCCGGCGCGCGCTGCTGCACTGCGCGCCTTATCGCGGTCTTTCGCAAACTGCGCTGATCGTGCATTTCAACAGCCGGTGAAGCTTTCCCGACAGCCATCCACATCGGCGTCGAGGGCGCATAGTCGACTTCGGCAAGAAGAGCTACATCGCTTTGAGCGGCGAGGACGCCACCGAATCCCTCACCTGGCGCGATTCGACCCGGTTCAGCACGGTCCGCGTCGGCGTGAACTACAGGTTCTGATCGACGATAATGTTCAGGCCCCGCTTCGGCGGGGTCTTTCGTTTCCGGGCGCTTTTCGTTGAAACGGCTTCACGGATCGGTCGCGCCGGCCTATGCTGCGGCGGGGTCGGAGCTTGCGGCCGGGCCCGAACCGTTCCGAACCTGGGCAGGGGAAACGATTGCTCAAGAAAAAGCGCCCGAACCGTCTTTCCAGCGTCATCCTGTCGGCCATCCGCAACCGGCCGGGCTTTCGGCCGCATCACGACAACGTCTGCGGCGGCGACATCGTCATCGCCTCCTACAACGTCCATAAATGCGTCGGCGTCGACAAGCAGTTCGATCCGCAGCGCATCGCCGACGTGATCAGCGAGATCGACGCCGACGTGATCGCCCTGCAGGAGGCCGACAAGCGCTTCGGCGAGCGCGCCGGCCTGCTCGACCTCGGCCTGCTCGAGCGCCGCCACGGCCTGGCGCCGGTGCCGATCAGCGCCATGAGCCCCAAGGGTCATGGCTGGCACGGCAACGTTCTGCTGTTCCGCGAGGGCGTGGTGCGCAACGTGCACCAGCTCGACCTGCCCGGCGTCGAGCCGCGCGGCGCGTTGGTGGCCGACCTGCAATTTTCCGCCGGGCCGCTGCGCGTGATCGCCGCGCATCTGGGGCTTCTGAAACGCTCGCGCGAGCAACAGGCCAAAAGCATCCTCTCCGTGCTGGAGGAGGCCGACCGGCTGCCGACGCTGCTGATCGGCGACCTCAACGAATGGCGCATCGGCAAGCGCTCCTCGCTCGCCTCGCTGATGCCGGTCTTCGACCACGCTTCGACGGGCGTGCCGAGCTTTCCGTCGCGTTTTCCGGTTTTCGCGCTCGACCGCGTGCTGGGCGCGCCACGCAATCTCGTCACCTCGGTCGAGGTGCACAACACGCCGCTCGCCCGCATGGCCTCCGACCACCTGCCGATCAAGGCGCATCTCGACCTCAAGAGCGCCGCCGAAATGCTGGCGGCGGCGCATGCGCCTACAGATAAGGCGAACCGAGCCAGATGATGCGGTCGATGAGCCGCGCCGCAAAGGGGCGGTTCCGCAACTGGCCGAGATTGACCTGACGGCTGGTCTCGATCACCTTGGCGATGCGGCCTTCGATCTCGCGCGCCATGTCGTGGTCGAGGACCTCCATGTCCACCTCGAAATTGAGCCGCAGCGAGCGCGGGTCGAGATTGGACGATCCCACATAGGACCAGGCCCCGTCGATGGTGACGAGCTTGGAATGGTTGAAGGCCCCGCCCGCGCGCCAGATGCGGCAGCCGCCTTTGAGCAGCTGGTCGAACTGCGCCCGCATGGCGCGGTCCACCAGCTTGAGGTTGTTGACGCCCGGCACGACGATATCCACCGACACGCCGCGCCGCGCCGCCGTCACCAGCGCGCTGATCAGCTCGCGGTCGGGCAGCAGATAGGGCGTCATGACGAGGATATGCTCCTCCGCGATGGAGAAGGCCCCCATCAGCATGCGGTGGTTGGTCTCGATGTTGCGGTCGGGACCGGAGCCGACCATGCGCACCAGCGTGCCGACGCCGGGCGGATTCTTGGGCGCGGCGATGCGCCAGGCGGGGCCGGACAGCGCCTCGCCGGCGGCGAAGGCCCAGTCTTCGGCGGCGATGTGGAACAGGTCGGCCACCGCCGGGCCCTCCAGCCGGAAATGCGTGTCCATCGCCGCCGCGTCGCCCGCCACCGAGCGCGCGAAGCCGGCGCGGATGTTCATGCCGCCGGTGAAGCCTACCTGCCCGTCGATCACCAGGATCTTGCGGTGGGTGCGCAGGTTGGCGTAGGGCAGCCGGAGGCCGATGACGATGTTGCCGTTGAACACGGTCGCCCGCACGCCCTTTTCCTTCAGCAGGCCGACGATGCTGGGGATGGAGTAGCGCGCGCCGACCGCGTCGACCAGCACCCGCACCTCGACCCCGCGCCGGACGGCGGCCGCCAGCGCCTCGGCGAATTTCTCGCCGACCGCGTCGCGGTCGAAGATGTAGCTCTCCAGAAGTACGCTGCGCTGGGCCGCGCCGATCGCCTCCAGCATGGCGGCGTAGGCCTCGTCGCCGCTCTCCAGCATGTCGAGCGCGTTGCCGGTGGTGAAGTCGTAGCGGCTGACCGTGTCGCCCAATATCTTCATGGCGCCGAACTGCTTGCCGAAGGCGGCGCGCACCAGGTCGTTGGTCGTGTCGAAATGCGACAGGTGGTAGAGCGCGATATGGCCGCGATTGGCGCGCTGGTGGCTGATCGACGACCGGCGGATGCGGTTGACGCCGGCGATGGCGTAGACCACCGCGCCGACGATGGGCGACAGCAGGATGACGCCGACCCAGCCCAGCGCCGTGCGCACCTCGTCCTTGGTCATGGTGGCGTGGATGGCCGCCACCGCGCCTAGCACGATCGAGATCGCGGCGAGGATATGCGGCCAATAGGAGACGACGAGCGCATGCATGGCACGGACTTTAAGCGGAAATCGCCGGGCCGCGCAAAGACTTCCACAAGGCGCGCGCCGAAACGAACAGGCTTTTCTGTCGAGGCTGTCCAAGCTTGCGCGGCTT
Organism: Hyphomicrobiales bacterium; assembly: GCA_900465915.1. Classification (GTDB taxonomy): domain Bacteria; phylum Pseudomonadota; class Alphaproteobacteria; order Rhizobiales; family Rhizobiaceae; genus Brucella. The sequence continues at coordinate 11,803 of UBKJ01000012.1, read as the reverse complement.
CTGTATCATGCGCGCGGAAACGACCTTCAATCTGAGGAGTGACTGTTCATGGCCCTTAACAATTTCGACCGTACCGGCCTGCCCGCGGAAATCTCCGCCAAATGGGGCTGGTTCGTGGCGCTCGGCGTGGCGCTCCTGATCCTCGGCGGCATCGCCTTCGGCAATCTGGTGCTGGCGACCGTCGTCTCGGTCTATTATGTCGGCGTGATGATGCTGATCGCCGGCATTATCGAGCTGGTCCACGCCTTCGGCGTCAAGACCTGGGGCGGCTTCTTCTTCTGGCTTTTGAGCGGCCTTCTCTATACGGCGGCGGGCGTGGTGGCCTTCGTCAATCCGCTGCTGGCGGCGGGCGTCATGACCTTCCTTCTGGCCGCGACCCTGATCGGCGCGGGCGCGTTCCGCATCTGGCTCGGCTTCCACGCCAAGCCCGCCGCAGGCTGGGGCTGGATCGTCGCCGGCGGCGTCGTCACTTTGCTGCTCGGCCTCATCATCGCCGCGCAATGGCCGGTCAACAGCCTGTTCATCCTCGGCATGTTCCTGGCCATCGACCTGATCTTCCAGGGCTGGACCTATATCGCCTTCGGCCTCGGCGTGAAGCGCTGACAGCCCGCCGACCGGGTTTCGAGAGCGGCGCGAAAGCGCCGCTTTTCATTTGAACTCGACCTTTCGGCCAAGGGCTGCTAGATGCAGCGCAACATGTTTCCGGCGCGCCCACCCGCGCGGCCCCTTCGCCATCACGAGTTCTTCATGCCCGCTGACCATCCCGCCTCCAAACGCCGCACCTTCGCGATCATCGCCCACCCGGACGCCGGCAAGACGACGCTGACCGAAAAGCTGCTTTTGTTCGGCGGCGCGATCCAGCTTGCCGGCGAGGTCAAAGCCAAGAAGGACCGCATCCAGACCCGCTCGGACTGGATGAACATCGAGCGCGACCGCGGCATTTCGGTCGTCACCTCCGTGATGACCTTCGAATACAAGGACTGCATCTTCAACCTGCTCGACACGCCGGGCCACGAGGACTTCGCCGACGATACCTATCGCACGCTGACGGCGGTGGATTCGGCCGTGATGGTCATCGACGCCGCCAAGGGCATCGAGCCGCGCACGCTGAAGCTGTTCGAGGTCTGCCGCATGCGCGACATTCCCATCGTCACCTTCGTCAACAAGATGGACCGCGAGGCGCGCGATCCGCTGGAGATCCTCGACGAGATCGAGGAGAAGCTGGCGCTCGACACGGCGCCCATCACATGGCCGATCGGCTCCGGCAAGAGTTTTGCGGGCACCTACGACCTGCACAGCGACACGCTGCGCCAGAAGGACGCCGAGGAGCAGCCGACCAAGGTGAGCGGCCCAGAGGAAGCGGCCAAGCTTCTGCCGGAAAACGAGCGCGAGGCGTGGCTCGAAGGCATCGAGCTTGCGCGCGGCGTCTGCCGCCCGTTCGACCTCGCCGCCTTCCGCGAGGGCCATATGACGCCGGTCTATTTCGGCTCGGCGCTCAAGAATTACGGCGTGCGCGACCTGATCGACGCCTTCTGCGATTTCGGCCCAAGCCCACGCGACCAGCAGGCGGACGGCCGCATGGTGGCGGCGACCGAAGACAGGATGACCGGCTTCGTGTTCAAGATTCAGGCCAATATGGACCCGAACCACCGCGACCGCATCGCCTTCCTGCGCGTCTGCTCGGGCAAGCTTTCGCGCGGCATGAAGGCCAAGCTGGTGCGCACCGGCAAGCCGATGAGCCTGTCCGCGCCGCAATTCTTCTTCGCCCGCGCGCGCCAGATCGCCGACGAGGCTTTCGCCGGCGACGTGGTGGGCATTCCGAACCACGGCACGCTTCGCATCGGCGACACGCTGACCGAGGGCGAGGATATATTGTTCCGTGGCGTGCCGAATTTCGCGCCGGAGATTTTGCGCCGCGTGCGTCTCGACGACGCGATGAAGGCCAAGAAGCTGCGCGAGGCCTTGCAACAGATGGCCGAGGAAGGCGTGGTGCAGCTTTTCCTGCCCGACGACGGCTCGCCGGCCATCGTCGGCGTGGTCGGCGCGCTGCAGATCGACGTGCTGACCGAACGCCTCAAGGTGGAATATTCGCTGCCGGTGGGTTTCGAGATGTCGCGCTTTTCGGTGTGCCGGTGGATTTCCGCCGACGATCCGGCCGAGGTGGACCGCTTCATCGCCTCCCACCGCGCCGATATCGCGCACGATCTCGACCACGATCCGGTCTTCCTCGCCCAGAACGGCTTCTCGCTCAATTACGAAGCCGAGCGCTGGAAGGCGATCCGCTTCGCGGCGATCAAGGATTACCAGGTGCGCGACAAGGCTTGATCCTCATCGTCCATCCGCAGATGCGTGAGCTTCTGCGGATTGCGAATGAGGTAGATGGCGCGGATCAGCCCGTCCTCGATTTCGAGCGTCGTCACTTGCGGCAGCAGCCCTTATAACACTACCATGTCACCGCTGTCGTTGTGACGTTCCCGTAATGAACCTGTCTCACAGAGATTTTCCATTTCGGCGAAAAGACTGTATCATCAAAAGCTAGGATTAGACAGAAAATTGACAGTCTCGTTCTTATCCTGATATGTAATTCCTTTAATTGATTAAGGGTGGGACATAACTATGGAATTGAATCCCGCAAGAGACAAAATAGACGACTATATATATCGTCTCTTATCTCCACTCACGGATTGTGAGCCGCCGATTGAAGGGCTGCGGTCTGAGAGCACTAAATATAAGTATTGGGATATAATTACAAGATTAGCTAAGGTGGGATTAAAGGGTCGTGAAATTGGGCCAATAGTCGGAAGCGTTCTGCCAATAACTAACAAAGATGAATCATACTTGAGAGATCTCGCGCTCAAGGTGCCATTAGTGCTTAAAGAGTATGAGCATGGGGATATTTTGCAAGGGTGGGCTCCTCACTACAGGGTTAGATGTGCAAACTATATGTTTTTGGTGTTAAAAGACATCGAGAATGCGGCTGTTCAGGCCGGGGCGAATAAAGAGTGCGCGCTCTCCAAGCCTGACCCATCTGCACCGATTGGATAAGGGAGGGGCTTCAAGGTCTTTGGCGTTGGATATTGTCGGCCACTGCGGCGATGATCATTTGGGCTGGAGGACGGAACCTGATCCTGACTCAAGGATACACAGATTGACGGTGCCCCCGCTGCCTTCGCTTGACCGATCCAAAAAAGAAAAAAGTCCACCTTCGCATAGGCCTGCTGCTGCGTCTTGAAGTAAAATTCTCGACAAAGAATTGTGCTATCGACCGGTCGAAAAATTGATGCTTCCCCAGAGAAACATAATGAACTTGAATAGAGCCGAATACACGTTTGTCACGAAAATGGGTACCGAACTTGGATGGCGTCGTTTCGATCCCCCGTTCCTCAGCAGCTTCTATAATCGGCTCAAGAGGAATGGATGGGTTGAAGTTCGTGGCAAAGGGCGTGACATGGAATTTAAATGGACCGACGCTGGACGCCAGGCCGCAAAGAACGCTGAATACCCCGCCGACCGCCAATATCGGCAAGCTGCCAAACGTCAACCCCGGAAAGTCGCCCTCGCACCCAGTACACTCGCTGGGTTGTTCAAGATGGCTGAAAAGCGCAAACGCTACAAACAGCCCGGGGTGACAATCGAACCAAACTTTAGCGCGGCCCGTGGGCTAGAAAATCATGGATTGATCCAGTGCGTAGGCTTCGGCGCTGGCAACTGGAAAATCTACGATCTCACTGAGGCAGGCTGGGCGCTCGTCGAGCGGTCGCACATATCCCCGTAGGTCACGCGCTATCCATGATAGTGCGTCGAGGAAATAGCAGTGTCGATGCGTGGCCTGCACTTTCCTTTCGCGCCACTTTGAGACGTGATGAAAAATCCATACAGCTAAGTTGTCACAACCGGCCAGTGGAGTTTCGCCGATACTTGCTTCACTCAGGTCGGATCATGTTTAGCTGTCCTCACCCAGCAGCGCCGCCGCGATCTTTTCGGCGAGCTTTTCCGCCACCTGATCCTTGCTCATCTCCGGCCATTCCTCGACGCCGGCGCGGCTCAGAATCCGCACGCGGTTACGGTCGCCGCCCATCACGTCGCCGGACACGTCGTTGGCGACGATCCAGTCCGCGCCCTTCTTGTCGAGCTTGCGTTCGGCGTTGGCGAGCACGTCCTGCGTCTCCGCCGCGAAGCCCACCACGAGGCGCGGGCGCCTGTGGCTGTGGCCGACGCCGGCGAGGATGTCCGGGTTCTCGACCATGGAAAGCGTCGGCGCGCTTTCGCCGGGCTTTTTCTTGATCTTCTGGCCGGCGGCCTCGGCCGTGCGCCAGTCGGCGACGGCGGCCACCATCACCGCCGCGTCCGCCGGCAGCAGGCTTTCCACCGCTGCGTTCATCTCGCGCGCCGTCTCGACATGGACGACCTCGACGCCTTCGGGATCGGGAATGGTGACGGGGCCGGAGACGAGCCGCACCGTCGCGCCGAGCCGCGCCAGAGCGGCGGCGATCGCGTGGCCCTGCTTGCCCGACGAACGGTTGGCGATATAACGCACCGGGTCGATGGGCTCGTGCGTCGGGCCGGAGGTCATGACGATGGTCTTGCCGGCGAGCGGACGCGCGGCGGGGGCGAGCAGGCTTTCGACCGCCGCGACGATCGTCAGCGGCTCACTCATGCGACCCACGCCCGCCTCGCCCTTCTCCGCCATCTCGCCCTTTTCCGGGCCGATGAAGGCGACGCCGTCCTTCTCCAGCGTCACGCGGTTGCGGCGCGTGGCGGGGTTGTCCCACATGGCCGGGTTCATGGCCGGCGCGACCAGGACCGGGATTTTGCGCGCCAGAAGCACGGCGCTGGCGAGATCGTCGGCGAGGCCGTTCGCCATCTTGGCCATCAGGTCGGCGGTGGCGGGCGCGACGACGATCAGGTCCGCCTCGCGCGCGAGCCGGATATGGCCGACATCCTGCTCGTCCTCGCGCGAGAACAGATCGGCATAGACATGCCCGCCCGCGACCGCGCCGACGGTCAGGGCGGTGACGAATTGCTGCGCCGCCGCCGTCATGACGACGCGCACTTCCGCCCCGCGCTCGCGCAGGCGGCGGATCAGGTCCGGCGTCTTGTAGGCCGCGATGCCGCCGCCGACGATCAGAAGAATGCGCTTGTCGCCGAGCGATCGCGCGACGCCGGCTGGCGCGGGCGCGACCTGCGCCGGCTCGTCCAGCCCGGCCAGAAGCAGCCGCGCCTCCTCCTCCATCGAACGCCCGTTGCGGGCGGCGCGGACGCGCAGGCGTTCCTTGGCGGCGGCGTCGAGATTGCGGACGGTGATACTGGCCATGTGATTGCACCACGGATTTACGATGCAATCAATGAAATCACTTCAGGCGCGTCTTGTCACCCGGAAAATGGGCTAGAGTAGGATATAGAGCTTCACCGCAATCGCCGCGAGCGCGATCGCAATCACCACCTGCGCGATGCGGCCCCAGCGGGAATGGCGCGCCTCGGCGCGGCCGATGGCTTCGGCCGTGGCGGCGTCGAAGCGCAATCCGTTCTGCGCCATCTCGTCCAGCGCCGTCGACAGACGCTCGGCGCGCGCCACCAGTTCCGGCGTCTTGCGCGTGAAATGGACCAGCGCATGCAGGCTGTCGCGCGCGTCGGCCAGCATGCCCTGCGGTCCGAGATTGCGGGCGATCCAGCCGCCCACCACCGGCTCGGCGGCCTTCCACATGTTGAAATGCGGATCGAGCGAGCGCGACACGCCCTCCACCACCACCATGGTCTTTTGCAGCATCAGCAGTTCCGGCCGCGTCTCCATGTCGAACAGCTCCGTCACCTCGAACAGGAGCGTCAGCAGCTTGGCCATGGAGATCGTCTCCGCCGGCTGGCCGTGGATCGGCTCGCCGATGGCGCGGATGGCCTGCGCGAAGCTCGCCACGTCATGGGTATGCGGCACGTAGCCGGCCTCGAAATGCACCTCCGCCACGCGCTTGTAGTCGCGGGTGATGAAGCCGTAGAGGATTTCCGCCAGAAAGCGCCGCTGCTGCTTGTTGAGCCGGCCGGTGATGCCGAAATCCACCGCGACGATGACGCCCTGCGGATCGACGAAAAGGTTGCCCGGATGCATGTCGGCGTGGAAGAAGCCGTCGCGCAAAGTATGGCGCAGGAAGGACTGAATCAGCGTCTCGGCCAGCTTTTTCAGGTCGAAGCCGGCGGCGCGCAGCGCCTCGATATCCGACATTTTCAGGCCGTCGATCCATTCCAGCGTCAGCACGTCGCGGCCGGTGCGCTCCCAATCGACCTTGGGAACGCGGAAACCCTCGTCGTCCTTGATGTTCTCGGCGATCTCCGACAGGGCGGCCGCCTCCAGCCGCAGGTCCATCTCGATGCGGGTCGTCTGCGACAGCGTCTCCACCACCTGCACCGGCCGCAGGCGGCGGGTGAAGGGCACGTAGCGCTCCTGCATGCGCGCCACCATGAAGAAGCCTTCGAGGTCGCGCGCGAAACGCTGGCGCACGCCGGGGCGGATCACCTTGACCGCCACCTTGCGCGCCACGCCGTCTTTCGTCACCTCGGCCGGATGCACCTGCGCCATGGAGGCGGCGGCGATGGGCGCGTCGAAACGGCCGTAGAGATCGTCGATCCTGCGCCCCAGCGAGCCTTCGATGGCCGCGACCGCCTCGGCCTGCGGGAAATAATCGAGCCGGTCCTGCAGCAATTCCAGATCGGCCGCCACGTCGCGCCCGACGATGTCGGGCCTTGTCGCGAGGAACTGGCCGAGCTTGACATAGGACGGCCCGAGCTTGTTCATCGCCCGCGACATGCGTTCGGAGCGCTGGATCTGCTTGGCGCGCGGCCGCGCCAGAAGCCCCGCGACGCGATGGCCGAAGGCCGGCAGGCCGGAAAGCCCCTCCACCGGCAGGGCGCTGATCACGCCCTCGCGCGTCAGGATCCAGCCGGCGCGCATCAGCCGGAAGGCGGCGGACAAATGGCTCATCGCGTCAAAGCTTCCAGCCCGAATGCAGCGCGGCGACGCCGCCGGTGAAATTGCGCCAGCTCACGCGCTCGAAGCCCGCCTTCTCGATCATGGCGGCGAAATCGGCCTGCCGGGGGAATTTGCGGATCGACTCCACCAGATAGGCATAGGATTCGGCGTCGCCGGTCACCATCTTGCCGATCTGCGGAATGGCGTGGAACGACCACTGGTCGTAGATCCTGTCGAGGATCGGCAGCTCCACCTCGGAAAATTCGAGGCAGAGGAAGCGCCCGCCGGGCTTGAGCACCCGATAAGCCTCCGACAGCGCCTTGTCGATATGCGGCACGTTGCGGATGCCGAAGGCGATGGTGTAGGCGTCGAAGCGGTTGTCCTCGAAGGGCAGCTCCTCGGCGTTGGCCTCGACGAAATCGAGATTGTCGGCGAGGCCTTTCTTGACGGCGCGTTCGCGGCCCACTTCCAGCATCGAGCCGTTGATGTCGAGAATGGTGACATGGGCCTGCCGGCCGGAGGCCTCGACGATGCGGAAGGCGATGTCGCCGGTGCCGCCGGCCACGTCCAGCGAGGTCCAGCCCGGCCGCTTCGACGGCGCCAGCCAGGCGACCATGGCGTCCTTCCAGACCCGGTGCAGACCGCCCGACATGAGGTCGTTCATCACGTCGTAGCGCTTGGCGACCTTGTGGAAGACGTCGTTGACCAGCCCCTGCTTGGCCTCTTCCCCGACCGTGCGGAAGCCGAAGGAATGCTCCATGCCGCCATCCGCGCCCACCCGTTCAGAATTGCCGTCGTGCTGGCTCATCGTTCATCTCGCCGTGTTTTCCGTGTCGCCTCATGCATATAAAGCTTGCGCCGGACGATACAAGCAAAGACCGCCGGGCGGCGCGCTTTTGTGGCGCGGACCGGCCCCACCGGCGCGATCGATAACCAAAATGCGATAAAACTGTGCGCGGCGCGGCTTCCTCCGTTTTCTCCGGCGCGATCCGCCGCTAAACTCGCCCGGATATATCAAGAGAGTGGAAAATCATGGGCGTCACCGTCGTCAGCCATCCGCTTGTCCAGCACAAGCTCACCATCATGCGCAAGAAGGAGACGTCGACGGCGGGCTTCCGGCGGCTGCTGAAGGAAATCTCGCTGCTGCTCTGCTACGAGGTGACGCGCAACCTCGAACTGACCACGATGGAGATCGAGACGCCGCTGACCTCGATGGAGGCGCCGATCCTCGAAGGCAAGAAGCTGGTCTTCGCCTCGATCCTGCGCGCCGGCAACGGGCTGCTGGAAGGCATGCTCGACCTGGTGCCCGCCGCCCGCGTCGCCCATATCGGCCTCTACCGCGACCACGACACGCTGCAGCCGATCGAATATTACTTCAAGGCCCCCGAGGACATCGTCAACCGCCTCGTCATCGTGGTGGACCCGATGCTCGCCACCGCCAATTCGGCCATCGCGGCCATCGACAAGCTGAAGGAGCGCGGCGCGACCAATATCCGCTTCCTCTGCCTGCTGGCCGCGCCCGAAGGCATCGAGCGCTTCACCAAGGCGCATCCGGACGTGGAGGTGTTCACCGCCTCCATCGACAGCCACCTGAACGAGAAAGGCTATATCGTTCCGGGCCTCGGCGACGCCGGCGACCGCATGTACGGGACGAAATAAAGAACGAGGCGGCGGAAGCTTTTCGCGGAAGACGGGAGCCGGGCGTGGGGCGGATTCTGATGATCGTGGCGGTGCTGATCAGCCTCGCCGTCGCAGCGCCGGGCCTGCTCGAAAAGCTGCGGCAGGCGCGCGCGCCGGCCCCCGCCCCGTCCGCCGCCACAGAGCCCGCGCCGCAGACGACGATGGCCTATAGCGGCCGGCAAGCGCGGCTGACCGCCGATCCGAGCGGCCATTTCGTCACCGACATCCGCATCAACGGCCGGCCCGTGCGGGCGCTGGTCGACACCGGGGCCAGCACGGTGGCCATCAACGCCGCCACGGCGCGGCGGGTGGGCCTCACGCTGCGGCCGGAGGATTTCAAGTACCGCGTCTCGACCGCCAACGGCGCCACCCGCGCCGCCAAAGGCGTGCTGGCGAGCCTCGATCTCGGCCGGATTCACCTCGACAATGTCGAGGCCGTGGTGCTGGAGGACGAGTCGCTGTCGACCTGCCTTCTCGGCATGACCTTCCTCAAGCGCCTGCGCCGTTACGAAGCCGCGAACGGCGCGCTGCTGCTGACGCAATGAGCGGCGGTCTTTCCCCTGTCACGCAATGCGCCTAGAATAATTTTTCCAGCCGAACGGAGCCGTCACCATGTCCACCGAACAGCGCGTCACCGAACTGGAAATCAGGGTCGCCGAACAGGAACGCACCATCGAGGAACTGTCCTCGGTCATGACCGAGCAGTGGAAGCTCGTCGAGCAGCTCGCGAAAAAGCTCGGCTCGCTCACCGACCGTTTTCTGGAGCTGGAAGAGCAGACCGCCCCCGACGTGCCGGTGACCAAGCCGCCGCATTGGTGAGGATGCGCTAACCGGCCTCGGGCGTCCGCCGAACAGCGTCGATCATCGCCCGCGCGTCGAAGCCGAGGATTTCCGCAAGCGTGATCAGCTCGACCACATCGACGCGGCGCTGCCCGCTTTCCATCCGGGCGACGAAGGACTGGTATTCGCCCAGCCGCTGCGCCAGCTCCGTCTGGGTCATTCCGGCCTTTTCGCGCGCCGCGATCAGCATCGCGATCAGCGCCTTGTGACGCGTCGTTCCAAAAGTCTTCGCCACCGCATCACCCATCCGGCTTGAGATGGGCTCTTTCTTTATATCTGAAAATCAGTTATCTTAAATTCAGATATCCTTGAACGAGACCATGATGCCCGTATCGATGGAAACCGCCTTGTTGACCCTCTGCCTGTTTCCGCTCTGGGCGACGCTGCTATGGATTCTATGGAAAGGCTCCATCGGCCCGCGTCTCATTCCCCGCGGCGAAATCATCGCCGCGATGGAAGAGCTTTACGACAGGCACGGAGAACAGGCGTTCGAGATCGCCTGCGCCCGGGAGCACCGGGCATGGCGCGACGACGATTTTTTCGAACAGGGCCGCTGGCGGCGCATCCGTAACGAAATCATGCGCCGGGAATGCGAACGCGGCGCAGGCTTCTCACGGATTGGCTGACGCCGCCCGCGACGGAATCGGACAGCTCACGCCCGTTCCCCTGAGGCCGCAATAGCCGTTCGGGTTTTTGGCCAGATATTGCTGATGATAATCCTCGGCGTAATAGAAGACGGGCGCGTCGGCGATCTCGGTCGTGACCGGCCCCAGCCCGCGCGCGGCGAGCGCCTTCGCATAAGCGGCGCGGCTCGCCTCGGCCTGCTCGCGGTCGGCGGCGTCGAAGGTGTAGATCACCGAGCGATAGGTCGTGCCGATATCATTGCCCTGCCGCATGCCCTGCGTGGGATCGTGCTCCTCCCAGAACAGGGTCAGCAACTGGTCGAGCCCGACCGCCGCCGGATCGTAGACCACCAGCACCACCTCGGCATGGCCGGTCAGCCCGGTGCAGGTTTCCTCATAGGTCGGATTGGGCGTGATCCCGCCGGCATAGCCGACCGCAGTCACATAGACGCCCGGAACCTGCCAGAACAGCCGCTCCGCGCCCCAGAAACAGCCCATGCCAAACAGAACTTGCTTCATGCCCTCCGGCCACGGGCCCTTCAGCGCGCGTCCCGACACGAAATGCCGCGCCGCCGTCGCGATCGGCGCGGCGCGGCCCGGCAGGGCTTCGCCCGCCGAGGGCATCTCCGTCTTCTTGCGATAAGCGTCGAAAAAGCTCATGGTCGCCTCCTGCGGGCCGGCGGTCAGGCGGTGAAGCGGCCCAGAGGCCGCTTGCGCCGATGACCGGCGAGATAAAACAACAATGCGAGCGCGCCGAACACCAGCCAGCCCGGCTGCTGCAGAACCGGAACGACAAGCCGGCTCCACGCCTCGGCTCCTATATAGTGCGTCGCCAGCGCCTGCGCATCGGCCAGCGTGTCGGGCGCGTTGCGCTCCCACATCGCAAGAAGCGGACGCGCGACGAATTGCGACGCCCCGACCGAACGCGCGCCGTCCAGCACGGCGAAAATGATCGCCAGCGCCAGAAACAGAACCGCAAAACCGCGCAGCAAAAACCGGATCACTTCAACCGCCTCACATTCCAGGCCCGCCCGACCATCCGCCTTCGCAATATAGCACGAAACGCCTTCCGCGCAGAGCTTTGCGGGGTTGCGAACAGGCTTTGGCGCGGGCGATCAAAATAAGCGTAAAAACTTGCAATTAGCTGTTGAACGCAAACGCATTCTGGCTATATTGCGCGCCGAACCAGCTTGCGGGCGACCAACCAGCGTCCACGTTGAAAGCGGTTTCGTTTAGCCGCCGACGCCGCCTCATGGCGACCCACGGCGCGGACGGAGAGGTGGCCGAGTGGTTGAAGGCGCACGCCTGGAAAGTGTGTATACGGGAAACCGTATCGCGGGTTCGAATCCCGCTCTCTCCGCCATTACTCCAGCAGCCGCTTTCGACTTCTTTCAAGACGCTCATTGGCCTTGATTTCGTTACCACAGGCCATCGGCTATCACTGCCGCGGCCGCCTGCAACGTCAAGCTTCTTGCGACAACGGGTTCGTTCCGCTTTGGCTCGAAGCAGCTAAAGATATGATGCATTGCGCAAAAGAGACACCATATGCAATCTCAACAAGGTTAGATCTGGATCATTGCTATTTTCATCGCCCAGCGAGGGGCGCACAGGATGTGATTAGGCATGGAATAAGGACCCCGCAAATGGGGTGATCGGCGTCCAAACGGGACCCCCATCTGCGATGGGGTTACAACAGCCTCCG
>UBKJ01000037.1 GCA_900465915.1 Hyphomicrobiales bacterium | reverse complement strand
GCGTCGGGGCGCAATGGCGGCCAGTTCGGCACCGGCCAGCGCACATGGGCCGAGGACCTCGAGAAGGAATACGGGTTCGAGCGCGCCCGCGCCCTGTTCGGCGTGGCCGAGGAGGCCAAGGCGCATCTGCTCGACTTCGCCCGCGCGCACGCGATCGACATGGATTACACGCCGGGCCAGATCTCGGTCGTGCACAAGCCGCGCTATATGCGGCAATATGAGCGCCACGCCGAATTGATGGCGCAGCGCTTCGGCTATTCCCACCTGCGCGTGCTCGACAAGGCCGACGCGAGCGAATTGCTCGGCTCGACCCGCTATCACGGCGGCCTCTACGATGCCGGGACCGGCCATATCCATCCGCTCAAGCTGCTGATCGGGCTGGCCAAGGCCGCCAAGGCCGCCGGCGCGCAACTATACGAGGACACCAAGGCCACGAAGATTTCGACCGCCGGCGGGCGCGTCGAGGTCGAGACGGCGCGCGGGACCATCACCGCGAAACACGCCTTCCTCGCCGTGAACGCCTATGGCGGCGATCTGGAGCCGACGAGCGCCGCCCATGTCATGCCGATCCGCTCCTTCATCGGCGCGACGGTTCCGCTGGGCGACGACAGCCCGGTCATTCCGGGCGGCGAGTCGGTGGACGATTCCCGTTTCGTCGTGCGCTATTTCCGCCGCACGCGCGACGGCCGCCTGCTGTTCGGCGGGCGCGAGGCCTACACCGCCGACAATCCGCGCGACATCAGCGCCCATATCCGCCGCCAGATCGCCGAAATCTATCCCGCGCTCGACGCGGTCGAGATCACCCATGCCTGGGGCGGCTCGGTCGGCATCACCATGCCGCGCCAGCCCTTCGTGCGCGAGGTCATGCCCGGCGTCGTCTCCGCCGGCGGCTATTCCGGCCACGGCGTCATGCTGGCCAATTATATGGGCCGCCTCTACGCCGAGGCGCTGGCCGGCCGGCGCGAGAAGCTGAAGCTGTTCGAGGACCTGCGCATCCCCCCCTTCCCCGGCGGCCGCGCCCTCCGCACGCCGCTGCTGTTCCTAGCCCTGTCCTGGTACGCGCTGATGGACCGCATCTGACGGAGCCGCCGTTTCGACGGTGCTGCGCGTCCCTTCCCGTCCAACTCGTATCGCTGGCCTTGCCGCGTTCCGCGACAGCCGAAACGCCCGCCTTGAATCGCCCCTAAAATAGTATACCCTACTATATTAGAAAGGCGGCCCGTCATGCACGATCATGCTTCCCCTTCCGCGCCGCGGCTTCTATCCGCGCGGCACGATCATGTCTTTCTCGGCGAGGACCATGCGCGCAACGAGCGCCGTACATGGATGGTGATCGCGCTGACCGCCGCCATGATGGTTCTGGAGATCGTCGCCGGCTCGCTTTACGGCTCGATGGCGCTGGTGGCCGACGGCTGGCACATGTCGACCCATGCGGCGGCGATGCTGATCGCGGCGCTGGCCTATCGCTACGCGCGCAGGCAGGCGCATAATCCGCGCTTCACCTTCGGGGCGGGCAAGTTCGGCGATCTCGCCGGCTTCGCCAGCGCCGTCGTGCTGGCGCTGATCGCGCTGGCCATCGGCTGGGAAAGCTGCGTCCGCCTCGCCGCGCCTGTGGCCATCGATTTCCGCGAGGCGATCCTCGTCGCCTCGCTCGGCCTCGCCGTCAACCTCGTCAGCGCCTGGCTGCTCAAGGACGATCACCATCACCACGGCCACGACCATCATCATGACGACATCAACCTGCGCGCCACCTATGTGCATGTGCTGGCCGACGCGCTGACCTCGGCGCTGGCCATTGGGGCGCTTGGGCTGGGGGCGCTTTACGGCTGGGTGTGGCTCGATCCGCTGATCGGCGTGGTGGGCGCGCTGGTGATCGCGCGCTGGTCGTGGAGCCTGATCCGCGCGGCGGGCGCGACGCTGCTCGACTATATTCCCGAGGGCGAGGACCTGCCCGACGAGATCGCCGCCGTCATGGCCAGCGAGGATTGCGAGATCGCCGACCTGCATGTCTGGCGGCTCGGCCCCGGCCATCACGGCGCGATCCTGTCCATCCTCGCCGACGCCCCCAAGCCGCCGTCCTATTACCGGCAAAAGCTCGCCGCCATTCATGATCTGTCGCATGTGACGGTGGAGGTGGAGAGTAGGGGAATAGGGGAAT
>UBKJ01000013.1 GCA_900465915.1 Hyphomicrobiales bacterium | reverse complement strand
GGCGGCCGCACCGTCGGCGCCGGCATCGTCTCCTCGATCATCGAGTAAAACAAAAAGGCCGGCGGCTCGCCGCCGGTCCGCTTCAAATAGTCCTTGAAGCGAATCCCTTGCGGGATTAAAGAGTTCCGGGCGATGCGAATCGTCCCGCGCCCCCGGTTCCGGGGGCCGAAAATAGGGGTATAGCTCAGTTGGTAGAGCGACGGTCTCCAAAACCGTAGGTCGCGGGTTCGAACCCTGCTGCCCCTGCCAGTTCCGAAAACGGACGCCAGCCGCTTGACGGATGGCGTCCGTTTTTGTTATGGTGGCTGATGCGGCGCTCTGCGTCGCTTTCTTTTTGCCGATGAGGCGGAAGGAACGTCCGGCGCGTCTTCCGCAGCCGGGCGACAGAACCCCGCCAGCAATGTTGGCCGGGCGGGGAGGGCCGCACGATTGGATGGTGCGGCGAATGCAAGGATCGGCCCAGCCGATGAGCCTGATGGATATTCTTTAACCTTTGGGCTTGTCTTTTGCGGGAATCGATTCTATGTAGCGTCAACAGACACGCGGCGCGTGGGGCTGAAAGTTCGGCTTTGCGCGTCGTATCGGCGTGAGTTCCCCTTACCGATTCGCTCGGGCGGGGTTGCGCCAGATCAATGGCAGGGCGGTAGATGGCATCCAAGACGAATCCGATCACCTTTTTCCAGCAGGTTCGCTCCGAAACGGCGAAGGTGACATGGCCGACCCGCCGTGAGACGATCATCTCGACCATCATGGTGGTGATCATGGCCTTTTTCGCGGCCGCGTTCTTTTTTCTCGCCGATCAGCTCATGGCCTATGGCGTGGAGTTCCTGCTCGGCCTCGGCCGATAAGCGGGAAAAGGGAGTTTCGACATGACGGCGCGCTGGTACATCGTTCACGCTTATTCCAATTTCGAGAAGAAGGTCGCCGAGGATATCGAGGCCAAGGCCAAGCAGAAGGGCCTGGAAGCCGATATCGAGCAGATCGTGGTCCCGACCGAGAAGGTTGTGGAAGTGCGCCGCGGCCGCAAGGTCGACGCCGAGCGCAAGTTCTTCCCCGGCTACCTGCTGGTGCGCGCCAATCTGACCGACGCCGTCTTCTCGCTGATCAAGAACACGCCGCGCGTCACAGGGTTCCTGGGCGATTCCAAGCCGGTGCCGGTGTCGCAGAAGGAAGTGGACCAGATCCTCAACCAGGTCCAGGACGGCGTCGACCGTCCCAAGACCTCGGTGTCCTTCGAGATCGGCGAGAACGTCCGCGTCTCCGACGGCCCCTTCGCGTCGTTCAACGGTGTCGTCCAGGAAGTGGACGAGGAGCGCGCCCGTCTCAAGGTCGAGGTTTCCATCTTCGGGCGCGCGACGCCCGTCGATCTGGAATATGGTCAGGTCGACAAGATCTGACCGTCCGGCCGTCCCGAGGGATGGCTGGAGGGTGGAAGGCAAGGCGGCTGAAGCCGGTCGCCCGCGCCGAACCACCGCACTGCCCGCCGGTTCGCCGGCGCCAGTCGAGAGCCGGTCCGCCGGCGTCCATCGAAAGCCGGTTCGCCGGCGTTGTTAAAAAAGGCAGAAAGTAATGGCTAAGAAAGTTGCAGGCCAGCTCAAGCTGCAAGTAGCGGCAGGCGCGGCCAATCCGTCGCCCCCCATCGGCCCGGCCCTGGGTCAGCGCGGCATCAACATCATGGAATTCTGCAAGGCGTTCAACGCCGCCACGCAGGAAATGGAAAAGGGTTCGCCCATTCCGGTCGTGATCACCTATTACCAGGACAAGTCCTTCACGTTCGTGATGAAGACGCCCCCGGTGACCTACTTCCTGAAGAAGGCCGCCAACCTCAAGTCCGGCTCCAAGACGCCGGGCAAGGGCGGTTTCGTCGGCCAGATCTCGCGCGACAAGGTGCGCACGATCGCCGAAGCGAAGATGAAGGATCTGAACGCCGCCGACGTCGACGCGGCGATGCGCATGATCGAAGGTTCCGCCCGTTCGATGGGCCTGGAAGTGGTGGGCTGAGACGATGGCGAAGATTTCCAAGCGTATTGCCAAGATTCGTGAAGGCGTCGACAGCAACAAGCTCTACGACCTTTCGGCCGCCATCGGCCTCGTCAAGGAGCGCGCCGTCGCCAAGTTCGACGAGACCGTCGAGATCGCGATGAATCTCGGCGTCGATCCGCGCCACGCCGACCAGATGGTCCGCGGCGTCGTCAACCTGCCGAACGGCACCGGCCGCACCGTGCGCGTCGCCGTCTTCGCCCGCGGCGACAAGGCCGAGGAAGCCAAGAAGGCCGGCGCCGACATCGTCGGCGCGGAAGAGCTGGTCGAGATCGTCAATGGCGGCAAGATCGAGTTCGACCGCTGCATCGCGACCCCGGACATGATGCCGCTCGTCGGCCGTCTGGGCAAGGTGCTCGGCCCGCGCGGCCTGATGCCGAACCCGAAGGTCGGCACCGTCACTGCCGACGTGGCCGCCGCGGTCGCCGCCTCCAAGGGCGGCGCGGTGGAGTTCCGCGTCGAGAAGGCCGGCATCATCCACGCCGGCATCGGCAAGGTGTCCTTCGACGCGCAGAAGCTCGAAGAGAACATCAAGGCCTTCGCCGACGCCGTGCTGAAGGCCAAGCCGTCGGCCGCCAAGGGCGAATACCTCAAGCGCGTGTCGCTCTCGTCCACCATGGGCGTCGGCGTCAAGGTCGATCCGGCCACCGTCAAGGTCGTCGCGTAAGTCCTGCGCAAGCAGGACCCAACTGAATTCCGGGCCGAAAGGCCCGTTTCGCGAAAGCGAAACAGATCGCAAAGAATTCCGGGCCGAAAGGCCCGGATAACCGGGTGAAAACCCGGTTATCCTGTCCGAGATTGCAGGCGGCCCTCGTTTGGGGACCTTAAACGCCAAGCCTGCATGAGACGTGGAATAACCTCGTTTCGCGTGAATGCGCATGCAAGGTTTGAACCGTAGTTGCCTTTGGGCGAAGCCCGCGCGAGCGGAGGGAGCCGAAGGGGACAGGATCCTCGAACGTCGGCCGGGCCGCAAGGTCAAGCCGGCAAAGGCAACCCCCGGCAGGGCTCCCGCCCTGCCTACTGGAGAGAGACAGTGGATAAAGCGGAAAAGCGCGAATTCGTCGCGTGGCTGAACGGCGCTTTCAAAGAGTCCGGTTCGGTCGTCGTGGCCCACTATACCGGTCTCACCGTGGCGCAAATGAGCGATCTTCGCTCGAAGATGCGCGCCGCCGGCGGCGCCGTTAAAGTCGCGAAAAACCGCCTTGCCAAAATCGCTCTTCAGGGCACGGAATCGGAAGGTATCGCTGACCTGTTCACGGGTCAGACGGTCGTGGCCTACGCCAGCGACCCGATCACCGCTCCGAAAGTAGCCGTCGAATTCGCCAAGGCCAACGACAAGCTCGTTGTCCTCGGCGGCGCGATGGGCTCGACGACGCTCGACGCCGAAGGCGTCAAGTCGCTCGCTTCGCTGCCGTCGCTCGACGAACTGCGCGCAAAGCTGGTTGGTATGATCCAGACCCCGGCCCAGCGTCTCGCAGTGCTCACCAGCGCTCCGGCGGGCCAGATTGCCCGCGTCATCGGCGCGCACGCCCGGAAGAACGAGGCGGCGTAAGGCCGTTTCTCGCTGTCAAACGTTCAAACCTTAACTATAGGAAGTACAAAAATGGCTGATCTCGCAAAGATCGTTGATGACCTCTCGGCCCTGACCGTTCTGGAAGCCGCCGAGCTGTCCAAGCTTCTCGAAGAGAAGTGGGGCGTCTCCGCCGCCGCTCCGGTGGCCGTGGCCGCCGCCGGCGGCGCCGCTCCGGCCGCCGCTGCCGAAGAGAAGACCGAGTTCGACGTCATCCTCGTCGACGGCGGCGCCAACAAGATCAACGCGATCAAGGAAGTGCGCGCCATCACCGGTCTCGGCCTCAAGGAAGCCAAGGACCTGGTCGAAGGCGCTCCGAAGCCCGTCAAGGAAGGCGCTTCGAAGGACGAAGCCGAGAAGATCAAGGCCCAGCTCGAAGCCGCTGGCGCCAAGGTCGAACTCAAGTAAGTTCGGACTTTCCGGCGGACGGGTTCTCCCGTCCGCCGGTTCCGCCCCGTTCTCCATCTTGGGCGGATCGGTTGACTGGAACCCTTTTCCCGAGCGCCCCGAAAGGGCGTTCGGGAAACGGGTTTTGTCCCGTTAGGAATAAGGCGCATGTCCGTCCCGGCGGCCGGCGCTGAAAAGGACCGCCGAAGGGCGGCGCAGGTAAAGGCCGCAAGGCGTGAGCAAGCCGTAAGGCTATAGAACGAGGAGCGACGATGGCTCAGACCCATTCTTTCAATGGTCGCAAGCGCGTACGCAAATTTTTCGGCAAGATTCCCGAAGTCGCGGAGATGCCGAACCTCATCGAGGTTCAGAAGGCGTCCTACGACCAGTTCCTCATGGTTGAGGAACCTGCCGGCGGGCGTCCCGACGAAGGTTTGCAGGCGGTATTCAAGTCCGTATTCCCGATTTCGGATTTCTCCGGCGCGTCCATGCTCGAATTCGTCCGCTACGAATTCGACGCGCCGAAATTCGACGTCGACGAGTGCCGTCAGCGCGACCTGACCTATTCCGCGCCCCTGAAAGTGACGCTGCGCCTGATCGTGTTCGATATCGACGAGGACACCGGCGCCAAGTCCATCAAGGACATCAAGGAGCAGGACGTCTACATGGGCGACATGCCGCTCATGACCGACAACGGCACCTTCATCGTCAACGGCACCGAGCGCGTGATCGTGTCGCAGATGCACCGCTCGCCGGGCGTGTTCTTCGACCACGACAAGGGCAAGACCCATTCGTCGGGCAAGCTCCTGTTCGCCGCGCGCGTCATCCCCTATCGCGGTTCCTGGCTCGACATCGAGTTCGATTCCAAGGACATCGTCTATGCGCGCATCGACCGCCGCCGCAAGCTGCCGGCGACGACGCTCTTGATGGCGCTCGGCATGGACGGCGAGGACATCCTCTCGACCTTCTACAACAAGATCGTATACAAGCGCGACGGCGACCATTGGCGCATGCCCTATTCGGCCGACCGCTTCAAGGGCATGAAGATCGTCGCCGACCTGGTCGACGCCGACACGGGCGAGATCGTGCTCGAGGCCGGCAAGAAGCTGACCGCGCGCTCGGCCCGCCAGCTCGCCGAGAAGGGCCTCAAGGCCATCAAGGCGACCAATGACGAGCTGTACGGCTCGTACCTGGCCGAGGACATCGTCAACTACGCCACCGGCGAGATCTATCTCGAAGCCGGCGACGAGATCGACGAGAAGGCGCTGAAGATCCTCAACGACACCGGCGTGGACGAGATCGACGTGCTCGACATCGACCATGTCAATGTCGGCGCCTATATCCGCAACACGCTGTCCGTCGACAAGAACGAGAGCCGCCAGGACGCGCTGTTCGACATCTACCGCGTCATGCGTCCGGGCGAGCCGCCGACGATGGACTCGGCGGAAGCCATGTTCAACTCGCTGTTCTTCGACGCCGAGCGCTACGACCTGTCGGCCGTGGGCCGCGTCAAGATGAACATGCGTCTCGACCTCGACTGCCCGGACACCGTGCGCGTGCTGCGCAAGGAAGACATCCTGGCCGTGGTCAAGATGCTGGTCGAGCTGCGCGACGGCAAGGGCGAGATCGACGACATCGACAATCTCGGCAACCGCCGCGTGCGTTCGGTCGGCGAATTGATGGAGAACCAGTACCGCGTCGGCCTGCTCCGCATGGAGCGCGCGATCAAGGAGCGTATGTCCTCGATCGAGATCGACACGGTCATGCCGCAGGACCTGATCAACGCCAAGCCTGCTGCTGCTGCTGTTCGTGAGTTCTTCGGTTCCTCGCAGCTGTCGCAGTTCATGGACCAGACCAACCCGCTGTCGGAGATCACCCACAAGCGCCGCCTGTCGGCCCTTGGACCGGGCGGTCTCACCCGCGAGCGCGCCGGTTTCGAGGTGCGCGACGTGCATCCGACGCATTACGGCCGTATCTGCCCGATCGAGACACCGGAAGGCCCGAATATCGGCCTGATCAACTCGCTCGCCACCTTCGCCCGCGTCAACAAGTACGGCTTCATCGAAAGCCCGTACCGCAAGATCGTGGACGGCAAGGTCACGAACGAGGTCGTCTATCTGTCGGCCATGGAGGAAGCCAAGCATACGGTCGCCCAGGCGAACGTCGAGCTCGACGCCGAAGGCCGCTTCGCGGACGAATTCGTCATCAGCCGTCACGCCGGCGAAGTGATGATGGCGCCGCGCGAAAACGTCGACCTGATGGACGTGTCGCCGAAGCAGCTCGTTTCGGTCGCAGCGGCCTTGATTCCGTTCCTCGAGAACGACGACGCCAACCGCGCGCTGATGGGCTCGAACATGCAGCGTCAGGCCGTGCCTCTGGTGCGCGCCGAAGCGCCGTTCGTCGGCACCGGCATGGAGCCGATCGTGGCCCGCGACTCCGGCGCCGCCATCGGCGCCCGCCGCGCCGGCATCGTCGACCAGGTGGACGCGACCCGTATCGTCATCCGCGCCACGGAAGATCTCGATCCGTCCAAGTCGGGCGTCGACATCTACCGGCTGATGAAGTTCCAGCGCTCGAACCAGTCGACCTGCATCAACCAGCGTCCGCTGGTCCGCGTCGGCGACAAGATCGGCAAGGGCGACATCATCGCCGACGGCCCGTCGACCGATCTCGGCGATCTGGCGCTCGGCCGCAACGTGCTCGTCGCCTTCATGCCGTGGAACGGCTACAACTACGAAGACTCGATCCTCCTTTCGGAGAAGATCGTGTCGGACGACGTCTTCACCTCGATCCATATCGAGGAATTCGAAGTCGCCGCCCGCGACACCAAGCTCGGGCCCGAGGAAATCACCCGCGACATTCCGAACGTCTCGGAAGAAGCGCTGAAGAACCTCGACGAAGCCGGCATCGTCTATATCGGCGCCGAAGTGCATCCGGGCGACATTCTGGTCGGCAAGATCACGCCGAAGGGCGAAAGCCCGATGACGCCGGAAGAGAAGCTTCTGCGCGCCATCTTCGGCGAAAAGGCCTCCGACGTGCGCGACACCTCCATGCGCATGCCGCCCGGGACCTACGGCACGGTCGTGGAAGTGCGCGTGTTCAACCGTCACGGCGTCGAGAAGGACGAACGCGCCATGGCGATCGAGCGCGAGGAGATCGAGCGTCTCGCCAAGGACCGCGACGACGAGCAGGCCATCCTGGACCGCAACGTCTATGGCCGTCTCGCCGACATGCTGGACGGCAAGGTCGCCGCTGCGGGCCCCAAGGGCTTCAAGAAGGGCGGAGCCGTCAGCCGCGAGGTGATGGGCGAGTATCCGCGTTCGCAATGGTGGCAGTTCGCCCTTGAGGACGAGAAGCAGCAGGGCGAGCTCGAAGCTCTGCGCGGCCAGTACGACGAATCCAAGAAGCTGCTCGAAGCGCGCTTCATGGACAAGGTCGAAAAGGTGCAGCGCGGCGACGAGATGCCTCCGGGCGTCATGAAGATGGTCAAGGTCTTCGTGGCCGTGAAGCGCAAGATCCAGCCGGGCGACAAGATGGCCGGCCGTCACGGCAACAAGGGCGTGGTCTCGCGCATCCTGCCGGTCGAGGACATGCCGTTCCTCGAAGACGGAACCCATGCGGACATCGTGCTCAACCCGTTGGGCGTGCCGAGCCGCATGAATGTGGGCCAGATTCTGGAAACCCACCTCGGCTGGGCCTGCGCGGGCATGGGCAAGAAGATCGGCCAGCTTCTGGACGCGTACCGGAAGACGGCCAATATCGAGCCGCTGCGCGAGACGCTGGAGCACATCTATCCGGACAACGACCGCAACGAGCCGATCCGGTCCTATGACGACGATTCTGTCGTCATGCTGGCCAATCAGGTGAAGCGCGGCGTGTCGATCGCGACGCCGGTCTTCGACGGCGCCGTCGAGGCCGACATCAATGCGATGCTGGAAGACGCGGGTCTCGCGACCTCGGGCCAGTCGACGCTCTACGACGGACGCACGGGCGAGCCGTTCGACCGCAAGGTGACCATGGGCTACATCTATATGTTGAAGCTCCACCACCTGGTCGACGACAAGATTCATGCGCGTTCGATCGGGCCTTACTCGCTCGTCACGCAGCAGCCCCTGGGCGGCAAGGCCCAGTTCGGCGGCCAGCGTTTCGGCGAAATGGAGGTCTGGGCGCTCGAAGCCTACGGCGCGGCCTACACGCTGCAGGAAATGCTCACCGTCAAGTCGGACGACGTGGCGGGCCGCACCAAGGTCTACGAGGCCATCGTGCGCGGCGACGACACGTTCGAAGCGGGCATTCCCGAAAGCTTCAACGTGCTGGTCAAGGAAATGCGTTCGCTCGGCCTCAACGTCGAGCTGGACGACACGCGCGAAGCCGAGCAGCCGGCGCTTCCGGACGCGGCGGAATAAGACAGGGGAGGCGCGCCGTTCGCGGCGCGCCTCCAGCCGCGATTTCTTTTCAGGATGGCGAGGGCCTTCGCCCGTCATCGACGACACAAAGCGGGATCGCCCGCAAGGAGAACGGCATGAACCAAGAGGTCATGAATCTTTTCAATCCTCAGGCTCCGGCGCAAACGTTCGATTCCATCAGAATCTCGATCGCCAGCCCGGAGAAGATTCTGTCCTGGTCATACGGCGAGATCAAGAAGCCCGAGACCATCAACTATCGCACGTTCAAGCCCGAACGCGATGGTCTCTTCTGCGCGCGCATCTTCGGCCCGATCAAGGACTATGAGTGCCTGTGCGGCAAGTACAAGCGCATGAAGTACAAGGGCATCATCTGCGAGAAGTGCGGCGTGGAAGTCACGCTGTCGCGCGTGCGCCGCGAGCGCATGGGCCATATCGAACTGGCCGCTCCCGTTGCCCATATCTGGTTCCTGAAGTCGCTGCCGAGCCGCATCGGCACGCTTCTCGACATGACGCTCAAGGATATCGAGCGCGTCCTCTATTTCGAGAACTACATCGTCACCGAACCGGGCCTGACCTCGCTGAAGGAGCACCAGCTCCTGTCGGAAGAGGAATATATGATCGCCGTCGACGAGTTCGGCGAGGACCAGTTCACCGCCCTCATCGGCGCGGAAGCCATCTACGAGCTTCTGGCCTCGATGGAGCTTGAGACCATCGCCGCCGATCTGCGCGTCGAGCTTGCCGAGACCACTTCGGATCTCAAGCAGAAGAAGCTGATGAAGCGGCTCAAGATCGTCGAGAACTTCCTGGAGTCGGGAAACCGCCCGGAATGGATGATCATGAAGATCGTGCCGGTGATCCCGCCCGATCTGCGCCCGCTCGTGCCGCTGGACGGCGGTCGTTTCGCGACGTCGGATCTCAACGATCTCTATCGCCGCGTCATCAACCGTAACAACCGTCTCAAGCGCCTGATCGAGCTGCGCGCCCCCGGCATCATCATCCGCAACGAAAAGCGCATGCTGCAGGAAGCCGTCGACGCGCTGTTCGACAACGGCCGCCGCGGCCGCGTCATCACCGGCGCGAACAAGCGTCCGCTGAAGTCGCTCTCCGACATGCTCAAGGGCAAGCAGGGCCGCTTCCGCCAGAACCTGCTCGGCAAGCGCGTCGACTATTCCGGCCGTTCGGTCATCGTGACCGGACCGGAACTGAAGCTGCACCAGTGCGGCCTGCCGAAGAAGATGGCGCTGGAGCTGTTCAAGCCGTTCATCTATGCGCGCCTCGACGCCAAGGGCTATTCGTCCACCGTCAAGCAGGCGAAGAAGCTGGTCGAGAAGGAGCGTCCGGAAGTCTGGGATATCCTCGACGAGGTCATCCGTGAGCATCCGGTTCTCTTGAACCGCGCGCCGACGCTGCACCGTCTGGGCATCCAGGCCTTCGAGCCCACGCTCATCGAAGGCAAGGCGATCCAGCTGCATCCGCTCGTCTGCACGGCCTTCAACGCCGACTTCGACGGCGACCAGATGGCCGTTCATGTGCCGCTGTCGCTCGAAGCGCAGTTGGAAGCGCGCGTGCTGATGATGTCGACCAACAACATCCTGCATCCGGCGAACGGCGCGCCGATCATCGTGCCGTCGCAGGACATGGTGCTGGGCCTCTATTATCTGTCCATCGTGGCGGAGAAGGAGCCGGGCGAGGGCATGGTGTTCGCCGACATGGGCGAGCTCCAGCACGCGCTCGAGACCAAGGTCGTCACGCTGCACACCAGGATCAAGGGCCGCTTCAAGACGGTCGACGCCGAAGGCAAGCCCGTGTCGAAGATTTTCGACACGACGCCTGGCCGCATGATCATCGGCGAGCTGCTGCCGAAGAACGCCAACGTGCCCTTCGACATCTGCAACCAGGAGATGACCAAGAAGAACATCTCCAAGATGATCGACCACGTCTACCGCCATTGCGGTCAGAAAGAGACGGTCATCTTCTGCGACCGGATCATGCAGCTCGGTTTCGCGCATGCCTGCCGCGCCGGCATCTCGTTCGGCAAGGACGACATGGTGATCCCGGACTCCAAGGCCAAGATCGTCGCCGAGACCGAAGCGCTGACCACCGAATACGAGCAGCAGTACAATGACGGCCTGATCACCCAGGGCGAAAAGTACAACAAGGTCGTCGACGCCTGGGGCAAGGCCACGGACAAGATCACCGAGGAGATGATGGCGCGCCTGAAGGCCGTCGAATTCGATCCGGTGACCGGCCGCCAGAAGCAGATGAACTCGGTCTACATGATGTCGCATTCCGGCGCGCGCGGTTCGGTGAACCAGATGCGCCAGCTGGGCGGCATGCGCGGCCTGATGGCCAAGCCGTCGGGCGAGATCATCGAGACGCCGATCATCTCGAACTTCAAGGAAGGCCTGACCGTGAACGAGTACTTCAACTCGACGCACGGCGCCCGCAAGGGCCTCGCGGACACCGCCTTGAAGACGGCGAACTCGGGCTACCTCACCCGCCGTCTCGTGGACGTGGCGCAGGACGCCATCATCTCCGAGATCGACTGCGGCGCGGAGATCGGCCTCACCATGCAGCCGATCGTCGACGCCGGCCAGATCGTGGCCTCGCTCGGCCAGCGCATCCTCGGCCGCACGGCGCTCGACCCGATCCTGCATCCGGTCAGCGGCGACGTGATCGTCGAAGCCGGCCGCATGATCGAGGAGAAGGACGTCGACCTGATCGAGAAGGCGGGCATCCAGTCGGTGCGCATCCGTTCGGCGCTGACCTGCGAGACCCGCAACGGCGTCTGCGCCAAGTGCTACGGCCGCGACCTGGCGCGCGGCACCCCGGTCAACCAGGGCGAGGCCGTCGGCGTCATCGCCGCTCAGTCGATCGGCGAGCCGGGCACCCAGCTCACCATGCGCACGTTCCACCTGGGCGGCACGGCGCAGGTGGTCGACAGCTCGTATCTCGAAGCGTCCTATGAAGGCACGGTCAAGCTGCGCAACCGCAATGTGGTTCGCAACTCCGACGGCAATCTCGTGGTGATGGGCCGCAACATGGCGGTGCTGATCCTCGACTCCGCCGGCAAGGAGCGCGCGGTTCACCGCGTCACTTACGGTTCGCGCCTGTTCGTGGACGAGGGCGACACGGTCAAGCGCGGCCAGCGCATCGCGGAGTGGGATCCGTACACCCGTCCGATCATGACGGAAGTGGAAGGCTACGTCGAGTTCGAGGACCTGGTCGACGGCCTGTCGGTCTCCGAAACGGCGGACGAATCCACGGGCATCACCAAGCGCGTGGTCATCGACTGGCGTTCGACCCCGCGCGGTTCGGACCTCAAGCCGGCCATGGTCATCAAGGACAAGAGCGGCAAGATCGCCAAGCTGTCGAAGGGCGGCGAAGCGCGCTTCCTGCTCTCGGTGGAATCGATCCTGTCGGTCGAGCCCGGCGCGCATGTCAAGGCCGGCGACGTCATCGCCCGCCTGCCGATGGAAAGCGCCAAGACCAAGGACATCACCGGCGGTCTGCCGCGCGTGGCGGAGCTGTTCGAGGCCCGTCGTCCGAAGGACCACGCCGTGATCGCCGAGATCGACGGCACGGTGCGGTTCGGACGCGACTACAAGAACAAGCGCCGCATCATCATCGAGCCGAACGACGACACGGTCGAGCCGGTCGAGTATCTCATCCCGAAGGGCAAGCCGTTCCATCTTCAGGACGGCGACGTCATCGAGAAGGGCGAGTATATCCTCGACGGCAACCCGGCGCCGCACGACATCCTGGCGATCAAGGGCGTGGAGGCCCTGGCTTCCTACCTCGTCAACGAGATCCAGGAAGTCTACCGTCTGCAGGGCGTGTTGATCAACGACAAGCACATCGAGGTGATCGTCCGCCAGATGCTGCAGAAGATCGAGATCACCGAGTCCGGCGACACCGGCTACATCACGGGCGACCATGTCGACCGGATCGAGCTGGAGGAGATCAACGAGCGCCTGATCGAGGAGGGCAAGAAGCCGGGCTCCGGCAACCCCGTCCTGCTCGGCATCACCAAGGCCTCGCTGCAGACGCCGTCCTTCATCTCGGCCGCCTCGTTCCAGGAGACGACCCGCGTGCTCACGGAAGCCGCGGTCGCCGGCAAGATGGACACGCTGCAGGGCCTGAAGGAGAACGTCATCGTCGGCCGCCTGATCCCGGCCGGCACCGGCGGCATGACCAACCAGATCCGCCGCATCGCCACCGCGCGCGACGAGCTGATCATCGACGAGCGACGCAAGGCCACCGGCTCGGCCGAGGCCAATGCGATGCTGGTCGACATGACCAACAACGCCGCCGAATAAGCGTTCGGCAAAACGACAAAAGAAAAGGCCGCCTCTCGGGGCGGCCTTTTTATTTGTATTTTCTGTAGAAGAAATATCTAATCTAAGTGGATAGACTTTTTAAAATTGATTTTCTGATAAAATTGTTTATATTTGAAACATATGATGAAATATACATGAAATAAGAGAATGGAGATATAATTCTTATTTTTAAATAAATAGTGGAGGGGTGGATGAGCAGTCATTCGATGGTGGAATTCAGGTGCACGCGCGTACCCAGAAAGATGTCTCCAGTGCGCTCGGTGTCCTATAAGCAGCTTTATCAAGACCTTCTACGAGAGCGTGAAGTGATGAAAGCTGAGACTGAGCGTACGATGATCCGTAAAGATCGTGCATATGCGTTGATTAGACGCGAGGCTCTAAAAAATGAATTTTATTATACAAAATTAAAGAACGTTGTTGAGCGCACAATTGTTGCAGAAAAAAATCTGGAAGAAATTGAGCGCAATCAAGCGAAGTGCAATTACGGACTTATATGCTCGCTTGGGCAATGTGGATCGGGTTTTTCCCGGATAAAAAAACTTTTAAACTCTACATCCAATCTAGAAAGGGAGATGGTTCTCGATTCATGTCGAAAGGAAATTCTCGATAACTTGATAAATGCTATACAGAAGAAGATAGACCGTTTGTATCTCGATGAGCCCTATGCGTCGCTCAACGGCGACGAATTAATTTCGGGCGCTCAGTTCGTATTGCTTCATTTGATTGAAATTCGGGATGCTGTGGCGGGCGAACCTTCCGCTCCTAGTGAAGATACGCTTGATCATGAGTTGAATCAGGATTTGAGCGATCTGGAAAATTTCGTCGCACAAGAAGCGGCGATCGGATCGATCGATGCAGCCTCTTTGAACACTGCGCATTGAATCGCTGCATCGAAACCGATTTTTGCAAAGGGCGGAGCTGAACTCGCTCCGTCCTTTTCTTATTCCTCGTCGTCGCCGTCGAACTCGATCAGCGCGACCTGGCCGTCATTGGCGGTCTTCCAGGCGCTCTTGTGCGGCTCTTCCTCCGGCTCCTCGGAGATGGTTCCGATCTCGAGAAGCTCGGCCTCGTGATAGCCTTCGTCGGCGAGGATGCCGAGCGCGGTCTGCACCAGGTCCTCGTCGTCGCCGAGCCTGAACATCATGTGCACCTCGATCGGCTCTTCCGAGCCCTCGTTCCAGACGTCGGCGACGATGAGATGGATGGCGGACGAATCGTCGCCGGCGGGGGTCGGGGTGGAAGACATGAAGATTCCCTTAATATTGGGTTGCGTTTCGACTCGGTTCCGCTTCAATAGCCCGCGCCGCATGGACGCGCCATCCCGCGGGCCGAAAATGATCGCCGGAAGCGCGAAATAATCGTCCATTCCGCTTCCCCGCAGCGCAACAAGCGGTCGGAAGCGGCCGGAATCGCGGTTTTCCGGGCCCGGCGGGCAGAAACTTGGCCGCCTGCCCTTGACGAAAGGGCCGCGCAAGCGTATCAGCACCCCACCTGAGCCGATGTGAGGCAGGCTTTTTCGGGGCGACGTGCCCTGAAGTTCGCCTCAGACACGGTTCGCTTTACGATCGAAATGCAACTTGCCGTTCGCATGAAGCATCCGCTTCCTCTGCTTTTGTTCGGGGTGGCCATCAGTTCGAGGGCTCGACTCCGAATTTGCGCATGAGCATGACGGTGGTGGACACGAGATTTTTGAAAGAGGAAGGTTGAATGCCTACCGTAAACCAGCTGATCCGCAAGCCGCGCATTGCGCCGGTGAAGCGTAACAAGGTTCCTGCCCTGCAGGCCAATCCGCAGAAGCGCGGCGTTTGCACCCGCGTCTACACGACGACCCCGAAGAAGCCGAACTCGGCTCTGCGCAAGGTCGCCAAGGTCCGCCTGACCAATGGCTTCGAAGTCATCGGCTATATCCCGGGCGAAGGCCACAACCTGCAGGAACACTCCGTGGTCATGATCCGCGGCGGCCGCGTCAAGGACTTGCCCGGCGTGCGCTACCACATCATCCGCGGCGTTCTCGACACCCAGGGCGTCAAGAACCGCAAGCAGCGCCGCTCCAAGTACGGCGCCAAGCGTCCGAAGTAAGATTTTCCGGGGATACCGGCCGCCGAGAGCGGCGCAGGCCCGATGTAATTGAAAGAAGAGACGAAATGTCCAGACGCCACAAAGCAGAAAAGCGTGAGATCAACCCGGATCCGAAGTTCGGCGATCTCGTGATCACCAAGTTCATGAACGCCGTCATGCTGCACGGCAAGAAGTCGGTCGCCGAAACCATCGTGTACGGCGCGCTCGACGTGATCGAATCCAAGACGAAGCAAGAGCCGGTCGCGCTGTTCCACCAGGCGCTCGACAACGTGGCTCCGCATATCGAAGTCCGTTCGCGCCGCGTCGGCGGCGCCACCTACCAGGTGCCGGTCGATGTGCGTCCCGAGCGTCGTCAGGCCCTCGCGATCCGTTGGCTGATCAACGCCGCTCGCGGCCGCAACGAGACGACCATGGTCGATCGTCTGTCGGGCGAGCTTCTGGACGCCGCCAACAACCGCGGTTCGGCTGTGAAGAAGCGTGAAGACACGCATCGCATGGCTGAAGCCAACCGCGCCTTCTCGCATTACCGCTGGTAATCCTCGAAACCTGTTCAAAGAGCGACTGTCATGGCCCGCGAATATAAAATCGAAGACTACCGCAATTTCGGTATCATGGCGCACATCGACGCTGGCAAGACCACGACGACGGAGCGCATTCTCTACTACACCGGCAAGTCTCACAAGATCGGTGAAGTTCACGATGGCGCGGCCACGATGGACTGGATGGAGCAGGAGCAGGAGCGCGGCATCACCATCACCTCCGCCGCGACCACGACCTTCTGGAAGGGTCGCGACGAGAAGATGCGCCGCTTCAACATCATCGACACGCCCGGCCACGTCGACTTCACCATCGAAGTCGAGCGTTCGCTCCGCGTGCTCGACGGCGCCATCGCGCTTCTCGACGCCAACGCCGGCGTCGAGCCGCAGACCGAGACCGTCTGGCGCCAGGCCGAGAAGTATCATGTCCCGCGCATGATCTTCGTCAACAAGATGGACAAGATCGGCGCCGACTTCTACCGCTCGGTGGAGATGGTCAAGTCCCGTCTGGGCGCCAAGGCCGTCGTCATGCAGCTCCCGGTGGGCGCCGAGAGCGAGTTCAAGGGCGTCGTCGACCTGATCGAGATGAAGGCGCTGATCTGGCGCGACGAGACCCTGGGCGCCGCCTGGGACGTCGTCGAGATCCCGGCCGACCTCAAGGACAAGGCCGAGGAATATCGCGAGCTGCTGATCGAGACCGCGGTCGAGATCGACGAAGCCGCCACCGAAGCCTATCTGGAAGGCAAGACGCCGACCGTCGAGGAGCTGCGCGCGCTCATCCGCCGCGGCACCTGCGAAGTGCTGTTCCACCCCGTGTTCTGCGGCTCGGCCTTCAAGAACAAGGGCGTTCAGCCGCTGCTCGACGGCGTGGTGGACTTCCTGCCGTCGCCGGTCGACGTTCCGGCGATCAAGGGCATCGACCCGAAGACCGAGACCGAGACCACGCGCGAATCCTCCGACGAGGCCCCGCTGTCGATGCTGGCGTTCAAGATCATGAACGACCCCTTCGTCGGCTCGCTGACCTTCGCCCGCATCTATTCGGGCAAGCTCACCAAGGGCGTCTCGCTCGAGAACACCGTCAAGGGCAAGCGCGAGCGCATCGGCCGCATGCTGCAGATGCACTCCAACAGCCGTGAGGACATCGAGGAAGCCTTCGCGGGCGACATCGTCGCTCTCGCCGGCCTCAAGGAGACCACCACGGGCGACACGCTCTGCGATCCGCTGAAGCCGGTCATCCTGGAGCGCATGGAGTTCCCCGATCCGGTCATCGAGATCGCGATCGAGCCGAAGACCAAGGCCGACCAGGAGAAGATGGGCATCGCCCTCAACCGTCTCGCCGCCGAGGATCCGTCCTTCCGCGTCAAGTCGGACGAGGAATCGGGCCAGACCATCATCGCCGGCATGGGCGAACTCCACCTCGACATCCTCGTCGACCGCATGCGTCGCGAGTTCAAGGTGGAAGCCAACGTCGGCGCGCCGCAGGTCGCCTATCGCGAATCGATCACCAAGGCCGCCGAAATCGACTACACCCACAAGAAGCAGTCGGGCGGTTCGGGTCAGTTCGCCCGCGTCAAGATCGTGTTCGAGCCGCATGACGGCGACGATTTCATCTTCGAATCGAAGATCGTCGGCGGCGCCGTGCCGAAGGAATACATTCCGGGCGTCCAGAAGGGCATCGAAAGCGTCATGGGCGCGGGTCCGCTCGCCGGCTTCCCGATGCTCGGCGTGAAGGCCACGCTGATCGACGGCGCCTACCACGACGTCGACTCGTCGGTCCTCGCCTTCGAAATCGCCTCCCGCGCCGCCTTCCGCGAAGGCGCGCAGAAGGCCGGCGCCCAGCTCCTCGAGCCGATCATGAAGGTCGAGGTCGTGACGCCGGAAGACTATGTCGGCGACGTTATCGGCGATCTGAACTCGCGTCGCGGTCAGATTTCCGGCACCGAAGCCCGCGGCATCGCCACGGTCGTCAACGCCAATGTTCCGCTGGCCAACATGTTCGGCTACGTGAACACGCTGCGTTCGATGTCCCAGGGCCGCGCGCAGTACACGATGCAGTTCGACCATTACGAACCGGTTCCGACTGCCGTCGCACAGGAAATCCAGAAGAAGTTTGCGTGACGTTTCAGTCACGCTCCAATCAAAACGCCTGAGCAGGCTTAAGAATACGGAGAGCTTAGATGGCCAAGAGCAAATTCGAACGTAACAAACCCCACGTCAACATCGGCACGATCGGTCACGTCGACCATGGCAAGACGTCGCTGACGGCTGCGATCACGAA
>UBKJ01000040.1 GCA_900465915.1 Hyphomicrobiales bacterium | reverse complement strand
CCCTACTGCCTTATTGCCCTATTGCCTTACTGCCCTCCCCCTATCCCGGCCCAACTCTCGCCGCTTTCTTTTGAATGAACTGACCGCACGGGATGGCGGGGCCAGTCGGCTGCTCATTCAAGTTTTCTTTCAAGGCTTCACCGTTTGGTAACCCTGATTAAGGCATTTTAATCGGTAACCGAGCGGGGCGGCGTGTTGAACGGCGGCATCCCGAATTTGAAGCAAACGAAAGAGAACCGGTAAAAGACCATGCTTGGAAAATCGATCGTCGCGGCTTCTGTGTTCATGATTGGAATGGCAGGCTCGGCGCTTGCCCAGACACCGAGCCAGATCAGCCAGTTCAACGCCTGGGGCGCCTACAGCTACAAGGCCGGCGCCGGCAAGGTGTGCTACGTGCTGACCGTCCCCACCCAGAAATCGCCCGCTTCCGTCGATCACGGCGACAATTTCTTCCTCATCAGCCAGAAGCCGGGGCAGAACGTCAGCTTCGAGCCGCAATTCATGGCCGGCTACGAGCTGAACCCCAACGCCAAGGTCGTCGTCACCGTCGGCAAGAGCAAGTTCAACATGTTCGTCAACGGCAAGTCGGGCTGGATGGAGAATGCCGCCGAGGAGCCCAAGCTCGTCGCCGCCATGAAGACCGGCCACGAGCTGAAGGTCGACGCCCAGTCGAAGCGCGGCACCAAGACCAGCTACACCTATTCGCTCAAGGGCATCAGCGAGGCCCTGAAGGCCATCCAGAAATGCAAGTGAGCCTTGCATCATGACGGATGAAAGGCCGGGCCTCGCGCCCGGCCTTTTCTTTTGCCGTCATCCGGGATGACGAAAGCCTTCTTCTGTGCTATGAGCGCGCGCAACAGGCCTTTCCGCAACCGAAAAGGCCGCCCATATCCATATTCATCGATGCAGACCGCCGACGCGCCGAAAAGGCCCGCGTCCCTTTACAGTTGGAAACCGATGTCCATTTCGTTCGACCTCACCATTGACGACACGCGCGAGCAGCTCGCCCGGCAGGCGCGCGCCATGAGCGGGCTGAAGCCGTCGCTGATCGGCCTCACGCGCGAGGAAATGGCCGAGGCGCTGGTCAAGGCCGGCGTGCCCGAGCGTCAGGTGAAGATGCGCATCAGCCAGCTCTGGCACTGGCTCTATGTGCGCGGCGTGTCGGATTTCGCCGACATGCGCAACATCTCCAAGGATCTGCGCGCCACGCTGGCGCAGCATTTCAGCATCGCCCGGCCGGAAGTGGTCGAGGAACAGATCTCGCAGGACGGCACGCGCAAGTGGCTGTTCCGCTTTCCGCCGCGCGGCGCGGGCCGCCCGGTCGAGATCGAAAGCGTCTATATCCCCGAGGAAGGCCGCGGCACGCTGTGCATCTCCTCGCAGGTCGGCTGCACCCTCACCTGCTCCTTCTGCCACACCGGCACGCAGAAGCTGGTGCGCAACCTGACGGCCGAGGAAATCCTCGCGCAGCTCTTGACCGCCCGCGACCGGCTCGGCGACTTCCCGGACAAGGACACGCCCGACGGCGCGATGGTGCCTTCCGGCGAGCGCAAGATCACCAATATCGTCATGATGGGCATGGGCGAGCCGCTCTACAATTTCGAGGAAGTGAAGAAGGCGCTGCTGATCGCCTCGGACGGCGACGGGCTGTCGCTCTCGAAGCGGCGCATCACGCTGTCCACCTCCGGCGTCGTGCCGGAAATCTACCGCACCGGCGACGAGATCGGCGTCATGCTGGCCATCTCGCTGCACGCCGTGCGCGACGAACTGCGCGACATCCTCGTGCCGATCAACAAGAAATATCCGCTGGAACAGCTTATCAAGGCCTGCCGCGAATATCCGGGCCTCTCCAACGCCAAGCGCATCACCTTCGAATATGTGATGCTGAAGGACATCAACGACAGCCTCGAGGACGCCAAGCTTCTGGTGAAGCTGCTGCAGGGCGTTCCGGCCAAGATCAACCTGATCCCGTTCAATCCCTGGCCGGGCACCAATTACCAGTGCTCGGACTGGGAGCAGATCGAGCGCTTCGCCGATTACATCAACGCCGCCGGCTACGCCTCGCCGATCCGCACCCCGCGCGGGCGCGACATCCTCGCCGCCTGCGGCCAGCTGAAGTCGGAATCGGAGCGCATGCGCAAGAGCGAACGTCTGGCGCTGGAAGCCATGATGATCGCCGGGCATGGGGAATAGGCAGTAGGGCAGTAGGGCAGTAGAAGAATACGGCCGGCGCAGCCTTCCGCAACCAAAACATACTCCCCTATTCCCTTACTCCCTTATTCCCCTCTTAACATACTGCCTTATTGCCCTACTGCCCTACTGCCTTAATTTTCAACGCAACCAAAGAGCTCCCGACCGTGAACGACACGTTCGACTATATCAGCCGCTTCTTCGTCGTCCTGTTCGGCTTCTGCTGCGCCGTGCTCGCCGCCGGATGGTTTCTGGCGGCGATCCTTTATAGCCGGCTCGACCTGTTCGACCTGGTGCGCGGCTTCTTCATCGACTTGCCGCCGGGCATGGAGCAGGCGAGCTTCACCGCCGCCGTGCTGGTGGGCGGCACGGTGCTGGCGGCGCTGGCGGGCAGCTTCAGCTTCGCGCCGGCGGCGGTCTTCATCCTGGTGGCGGAGGCGCGCGGCTGGAAATCCTCGCTCGCCTATTGCCTCGTCGGCCTCGCCATCGGGCTCGCCGCCAGCACGACCCGGCTTTTCATCGACGTCGACGGGCAGACCGGGCAGGCGGAGCTTTGGCGCTCGCCGCTGATGCTGGCGGGCCTCGCCAGCGCCGGCGTGGTCGGCGGCTTCGTCTACTGGCTCGTCGCCGGGCGCAACGCCGGACGGCTCAACCGCCCGGCCGCCTGACCCTTATTTCCAAGGCGCGCTTTATTTCGCCTGCGCGGTGATGATTTTCAGCGCGAAGGCCGAGAACACGCCCGCGAACAGCCAGTCGGTGACGCGCGTCACGGTGGGATTCTTCTTCAAAAGCCCGGCGAAGCCGTGCGCGGCCAGCACCATCGGCACGGTGAAGGGCAGCGACAGCGGAATGAAGGACAGGCCGAGGAAGAACAGCTTTCCCGCCGCATGGATGTCCTGCGCGGAAACGAATTGCGGCAGGAAGGTCATGTTGAACAGGATGATCTTCGGGTTGAGCAGGTTGACGCCGAAGCCGGTCATCCAGTTCTGCAGCAGCGTGCGCCGCTTGCCGCCCTGCTTTTCCGGCGAGAAGGCCGAGCCCTTGCGGATCGCCTGCACGGCGAGCCAGACCAGATAGCCCGCGCCCACCACCTTGAGCGCCGTGAAGGCCGCGGGCGAGGCCAATATCAGCGCCGACAGGCCCAGCGCCACCATGCTGGTGTGGATGACGATGCCGCAGCAGGCCCCAGCCATGCAGGCGAAGCCCGCCGCCCTGCCCTGCGACAAAGCGCGGCCGACGAACAGCGTCATGTCCGGCCCCGGCGTGATGGAGAGGATGGCGGTGGCGATGGCGAACTGGACGCAGACGGTCCATTCGGGGATGAAGGTCAGGCTTGTCGGGAAGGACATCGAAAGAGGCTCCAGAGGGATGCGGCACGCTAGAATATTTCGCGGCCGAAAGGAACCGCGATCCCTTGCGCCGCGGGCGCGTCGCGCCTAACCCTTTGGGCCTCGCCGCGAAAGGGAAAGAGATGCTGCTGATCGTCGGAACCGTCCGCCTGCCGCCGGAAAGACTGGACGAGGCCCGCGACGCCATGCGCGCCATGATCCTGGCCAGCCGGGCCGAGGACGGCTGCCTCGGCTATGGCTACGCCGAGGACGTTCTGGAGCCGGGCCTGATCCATGTGAAGGAGTTCTGGCGCGACCGCGCGGCGCTCGACCGGCATTTCGCCTCGGCCCATATCGCCGCGTGGCGGGCGGCCTGGCCGCGGCTGGGCGTTCATGGCCGCGACCTCGTCCTCTACGAGGTCGGCGAAGCGCAGGCGACCTGACATCGCGGCCCATAGAACACGGCTTGCGCGCGGCTTGGCACCTGATAAAAGACTTGTCGAGAATTTCGCGCGGGCCAACGCCCCGCCGGTCATCGCATGGGACGGATTGAAATATGAGCAAGTGGAAAGACGTGAAGAAAGTCGTGCTCGCCTATTCGGGCGGCCTCGACACCTCGATCATCCTCAAGTGGCTCCAGACGGAGCTGGGCGCGGAGGTCGTGACCTTCACCGCCGATCTCGGCCAGGGCGAGGAGCTGGAGCCGGCCCGCAAGAAGGCCGAGATGCTCGGCATCAAGGAAATCTTCATCGAGGACGTGCGCGAGGAATTCGTGCGCGATTTCGTCTTCCCGATGTTCCGCGCCAACGCCGTCTATGAGGGCGTCTACCTGCTCGGCACCTCCATCGCCCGCCCGCTGATCTCCAAGCATCTGATCGAGATCGCGAAGAAGACCGGCGCGGACGCCATCGCGCACGGCGCGACCGGCAAGGGCAACGACCAGGTGCGCTTCGAGCTTTCCGCTTACGCGCTCAACCCGGACATCAAGATCATCGCCCCGTGGCGCGACTGGTCGTTCAAGAGCCGCACGCATCTTCTGGAATTCGCCGAGCAGCACCAGATCCCGGTCGCCAAGGACAAGAAGGGCGAAGCCCCCTTCTCCGTCGACGCCAACCTGCTGCACTCCTCCTCCGAGGGCAAGGTGCTGGAGAACCCGGCCGAGGCCGCGCCCGAATATGTGCATATGCGCACCATTTCGCCGGAAGCGGCCCCCGACAAGGCCACCATCATCAAGATCGGCTTCGAGAAAGGCGACGCGGTGTCGATCAACGGCGAGCGCCTGTCGCCGGCGACGCTGCTGGCCAAGCTCAACGATTACGGCCGCGACAACGGCATCGGCCGCCTCGATCTGGTGGAGAACCGTTTCGTGGGCATGAAGTCGCGCGGCGTCTATGAAACGCCGGGCGGCACGATCCTGCTCGCCGCGCACCGCGCCATCGAATCGATCACGCTCGACCGCGGCGCGGCGCATCTCAAGGACGAGCTGATGCCTCGCTATGCGGAGCTGATCTATTACGGCTTCTGGTTCTCGCCCGAGCGCGAGATGCTGCAAGCCGCCATCGATCTCAGCCAGAAGAACGTCGAGGGCGAAGTCACGCTCAAGCTCTACAAGGGCAATGTGATGGTGATCGGCCGCGAGAGCGACAAGTCGCTCTATTCCGACAAGCTGGTCACCTTCGAGGACGATCAGGGCGCTTACGACCAGAAGGACGCCGCCGGCTTCATCAAGCTCAACGCGCTGCGCCTGCGCACGCTGGCCGCCCGCGACCGCAAGTAATTGCTTACCTGGTACGGACGAAAAGCCCCCTGCCTCGCGGGGGGCTTTTTCGTTCAGGCGGCGTTTTTCAGGCCCGCCAGCATCTTCTCCTCGCCGGGCCGCAGGGTCAGCACCCGCACGCCGTTCGACGTGACGGCGACCGTGTGCTCGAACTGCGCCGACAGCTTTCCGTCGCGCGTCACCACCGTCCAGCCGTCCTTTTCCGTCTTCACCTTGGCCGAACCCTGATTGAGCATCGGCTCGATGGTGAAGACCATGCCCTCGCGCAGCCGCAGGCCCGCGCCGGGCTTGCCGAAATGCAGCACCTGCGGCTCCTCGTGCATTTCGCGGCCGATCCCGTGGCCGCAATATTCGCGCACCACGCTGTAATCGTGCCGCTTCGCATGGCGCTCGATGGCATAGCCTATATCGCCCAAGGTCGCGCCGGGGCGCACGGCGGCGATGCCCTTCCACAGCGCCTCATAAGTGACGCGCACCAGCCGTGCGGCGAAGGGCGCGACCGCGCCGATCATATAGGTCTTGCTGGAATCGGCGATGAAGCCGTCCTTCTCCAGCGTGATGTCGAAATTGACGATCTCGCCCTCGGCGATGACTTCGTCCGACGGCATGCCGTGGCAGACGACATCGTCCTTCGAGCAGTTCAGCACGTAGGGATAATCATATTGCCCCTTGCTGGCGGGCCGCGCCTTCAGCTCGCGGGTGATGAAATCCTCGACCAGATCGTTGACCTGCATCGTGGTCATGCCGGCGAGCGGCGTGCGGTCGAGAAGCGCGAAGACGGAGGCGAGCAGCGCGCCCGAAGCCGCCATCTTCTCCAGCTCGGCGGGCGTCTTGGTCATGACGCCTGAACCGGCAGGACGGGAATCTCCACTTGCGCCGCGCGCAACTGCATCTGCACGATCTCGTTGAACGACAGCTCGGGATGCGCCTGCGCCAGCATGCCGACCTTCATCCAGTATTCGGCCTGCGCGTTGATCGAGCGGCACATCACGTCGCTTGCCTTGCGCAGCTCCTCATGCAGTTCGTCGCTGATCTTCACGATGCCCATGACGTCACCTTTATACGTTTCATATATGGATCATATATATCCATACGACAAACATAGCAAGCGATTCCGCCGCTTGACTCTCGCCGCAAGCGATTCAATACTGGAACAAACAGAGAACAATCGAGGATTTCCGACGTGAGCGGCATCGACATCGCGGCGCTGCGGCGCATGGTTTCGGCCCTAGAAGGCCACGATCCGCAAGGCGGGTTCGAAGGCGAAGGCACGCGACGTTTTTCGCTGGGATTCGCGCCGGCGGACACGGCCTTTCCACAGGGGCTGGCGGGCGACGCGCTGCACGAGGTTTTCGCCGAAAATCCCGGTGCGCATATGGCGGCGACCGGTTTCGCGCTGGCGCTTGTCCAACGCGCGGCGGAAAAGCGCCGCGCCATCGTCTGGATCGAGGAGGAGCATGCGGAAAAGGAATATGGCGGGCTTTATCCGCCGGGTTTTTCCGCCTTCGGGGTCGATCCGGCGCGGCTTCTCATCGTGCGCTGCCCTTCGGCGCAGGACGTGCTGAAGGCGGTGGGCGACGCGCTGGAGATGGGCCGGCCCGTCGGCGGCGTGGTGGCCGCCGTGACCGGCAAGCCGCGCTGCCTCGACCTCACCGCCTCGCGCCGCCTGCTTCTCGCCGCCGAGACGGCGAAGCTGCCGGTCGTGCTGCTCAGAAGCCACCGCACCGCCGTGCAGAGCGCCGCCGTCAGCCGCTGGCGGGTCGCGCCCGCGCCGTCGCGCTCCGCCGAGGCCGATGCGCCGGGCAAGCCCGCCTTCGCCGCCGTGCTGGAGCGCAACCGTCATGGCCGCTCAGGCCAATGGATCATGGAATGGAACAATGAAGCCCTTGAATTTGGTCCAGCCGAATCCGGGACAAGAGAAGCAGCGCCAATTTCTGGCGCTGTGGTTTCCCTTTCTGCCGACCGACCGGCTGAGCCGCGCCGTTCCGCCTGACGGCCGGCCGCCGCTGGTGGTGACCGAACGCATCGCCAACGCCCTGCGGCTGACGGCGGTGGACGCGCGGGCGGCGAAGCTCGGCCTTTATCCCGGCATGGCGCTGACCGACGCCCGCGCGCGGGTGGAGACGCTTGCTGTCGTGGAAGCCGCGCCGCAGCATGACGACGCGCTGCTCAACCGCCTCGCGCATTGGTGCGAGCGCTACACGCCGCTCGTCGCCCTCGACCCGCCGCACGGGCTGATGCTGGACGTGACCGGCTGCGCGCATCTTTTCGGCGGGCTGGAGGCCCTGCGCGGCGACGCCCTCAGCCGCATCGCGCGCACCGGTCTCGCGGCGCGCGCGGCCATCGCCGACAACAGCTTCGCCGCCCGGCTTCTGGCGCGCAACACGCGCGGCGGCGTCCTCGACCGCACGCAGGCCGACGCCCTGCTGCCGCGCCTGCCGCTTGCAGCGCTCGAACTCGATGAGGCGACCGAAACCGGCCTCAAGCGCGCCGGGCTGAAACGCATCGGCGACGTGATCGCGCTGCCGCGTGCGGCGCTCACCGCCCGCTTCGGCCCCGATCTGGTGACCAAGCTCGACCGCCTCGCGCGGCAGGAGCGCGCGCCCATCTCGCCGCTGCGCATCGCGCCGCTCGTCACCGCCGAACAGCGTCTGTCCGAGCCGGTGATGGCGATGGATCTGGTGGAACGCATCCTGCAAGACCTTGCGCAAGGCCTGTTCGCGAAGCTCGAACGGGACGGCGAAGGCGCGCTGCTGATCGAAGCCGCCTTCTTCCGGGTCGACGGCGCGGTGCGGTCGATCCGCATCGAGACGGGCCAGCCGCTGCGCGACGAGCGGATTTTCATCCGGCTGGCGCGCGAGCGCTTCGACGCGCTGACCGATCCGCTCGACGCCGGTTTCGGCTTCGACATGATCCGGCTGGCGGCGCTGCGCAGCGCCCGCGCCGCGCAGCGCCAGACCGGCCTCGACCAGCACGAGGAGGATACGGGCCGGCTGGGCCAGCTTGTCGACCGGCTTTCGGCGCGGCTGGGACCGGAGCGCGTGCTGACCGCCTTCGCCCGCGACACGCATATGCCGGAGCGCGCCTATGGCCTGCGCCCCGCCTTGCATGTAGGCCGGCAAACCGCCGATTACGCCAGTGGCCCGGTGCTTCCCGGCGATCCGCCGGCGCGGCCCATAAAACTGTTCCGCCCGCCGCAGCCCATTGAGGCGACGGCGGAAGTGCCGGACAGTCCGCCGGCCTTTTTCCTGTGGCGGCGCGTGCGCCACAGGGTGCGGCGCGCCGAAGGGCCGGAGCGGATCGAGCCGGAATGGTGGCGCGCCATCGGCCGCGATCCGCCGCCGCTGCGCGACTATTATCGCGTCGAGGACGAGAACGGCGGGCGCTTCTGGATTTTTCGCGAAGGGCTTTATCTCGGCGGCGACGCGCCGCGCTGGTTTCTGCACGGGCTGTTCGCATGAGCGCCTTTTACGAAATGGCCGCCGCCAGCAATTTCTCCTTCCTCCACGGCGCGTCGCATCCGCAGGAACTGGTGGAGCGGGCCCACGAACTCGGCCTCGCCGGCATCGGCGTCGCCGACCGCAACACGCTGGCCGGGGTGGTGCGCGCGCATGCGGTCTGGAAGGATATCCGCAAGACCAGCGCCTTCCGGCTGTTCATCGGCTGCCGGCTTTCCTTCATCGACGGCGCGCCGGACATGGTGGTCTATCCGCGCGACCGCGCCGCCTATGGCCAGTTGTGCCGGCTGCTCACGGCCGGCAAATATCGCGCCGAAATCAAGGGCGAATGCCATCTGCATTGGGAGGATTTCCAGTTCCGGGCGCGGCAATTCCAGATCGCCGTTTTCGCGCCGGACGACGCCGATCCCGCCTTTCCCGCGCATCTCGCGGACATCGCCCGCGCAGCACCCGGTTCGGTGTGGCTGGTGCTCGCCATGCCGCATCAGGGCCACGACGCGCGCCGCGCCGAACGGATCGCCCGTTTCGCAAGAGATGCGGGCGTGCCGCTGCTCGCCACCAATGACGTGCTCTATCACCACCCCGACCGCCGCCCCTTGCAGGACATGCTGACCGCGACGCGCCATCACACTACCGTCTTCGCCGCCGGCAAACTTCTGGAGAAAAATGCCGAGCGCCACCTGAAGCCGCCAACCGAAATGGCGCGGCTGTTCCGCCATTATCCGCAGGCCATCGCCGCGACCGCCGATTTCGTCGCGCCCATCACTTTCCGTCTCGACGATCTGAAATACGCCTATCCCGACGAACCCATCCCGCCCGGCAAGACGGCGAAGCAGCATCTGCACGACCTCGTCTG
The DNA here is from genome assembly GCA_900465915.1 of Hyphomicrobiales bacterium. Lineage (GTDB taxonomy): Bacteria > Pseudomonadota > Alphaproteobacteria > Rhizobiales > Rhizobiaceae > Brucella. Next base: position 12,609 of record UBKJ01000040.1, on the reverse strand, counting down.
GAAAGGAGCCGCCGATTATTACGGCGCGGGCAACATACCGCCGAAAGTGGAGGGGCTGATTAACAAGGAACTGGCGCTGATCGCCCAGCTCGAATACGAGCCCTATTTCCTGACCGTATACGACATCGTGCAATATGCGCGCTCCAAGGACATTCTATGTCAGGGGCGCGGCTCGGCGGCCAATTCGGTCGTCTGCTTCTGCCTCGGCGTGACGGGTGTGGACCCGACGCAGGTGGACCTCCTGTTCGAACGGTTTCTCTCCGTCGAACGCAAGGAGCCGCCGGATATCGACGTCGATTTCGAGCACGAGCGGCGCGAACAGGTGATGCAGCATATCTATGAGCGCTATTCCAAGGACCGCGCGGCCATCGTCGCCACCGTCATCAGCTACCGCTCGCGCAGCGCCGTGCGCGATGTCGGCAAGGCGCTGGGGCTGACCGAGGACGTGACGGCGGCGCTCGCCAATACGATCTGGGGCCTGTCGGACGGCGGCGTGGACAGGGAGCATATCCGTCAGGCGGGGCTCGACCCCAACAATCCGCTGATCCGCCGCGCGGTGGAGTTGGCGCATGAGCTGATCGGCTTCCCGCGCCACCTGTCGCAGCATGTCGGCGGCTTCGTGCTGACCCGCGACCGGCTGGACGAAACCGTGCCCATCGGCCCGGCGGCGATGCAGGACCGCTATTTCATCGAATGGGACAAGGACGATATCGACGAAGTAGGCCTGATGAAGGTGGACGTGCTGTCGCTCGGCATGCTCACCTGCATCCGAAAGGCGTTCGATCTCATTCATGAATATAAGCCGGAGGTGAACAACGGTGAGAAGCTGACGCTGGCCAACCTGCCGCGCGAGGACGAGGCCGTCTACGACATGCTGTGCAAGGGCGATTCGCTCGGCGTATTTCAGGTGGAGAGCCGCGCGCAGATGAACATGCTGCCGCGCCTGAAACCGCGCGAATTTTACGATCTCGTCATCGAAGTCGCCATCGTACGTCCCGGTCCCATTCAGGGCGACATGGTGCATCCCTATCTCAAGCGGCGGAGCGGTCAGGAGAAGCCGATACTCCCTTCGCCTGCACCGGAGCACGGACCGCCCGACGAGTTGCAGCAGATTCTGGACAAGACCAAAGGCGTGCCGCTGTTTCAGGAACAGGCCATGCGCATCGCCATCGAGGCGGCGAGGTTCTCAGCCGACGAGGCCAACCAGTTGCGCCGCGCCATGGCGACCTTTCGCAAGATGGGCACCATCCACACCATGGGCGAAAAGATGATCGAGGGCATGGTGAACCGCGGCTATGAGCGCAGCTTCGCCCAGAACTGCTTCAACCAGATCAAGGGGTTCGGCGAATACGGCTTTCCCGAAAGCCATGCGGCGAGCTTCGCGCATCTGGTCTATATTTCCGCGTGGATCAAATGCCATCACCCGGAGGTTTTCGCGGCGGCGCTGCTCAATTCCCAGCCGATGGGGTTTTACGCGCCGGCGCAGATCGTGCGCGACGCGCGCGACCATGGCGTGGAGGTGCGGCCAGCCGACGTCAATTTCAGCCATTGGGACAACACGCTGGAGCCCACCGCGGGCGACCCGGCGCTGCGGCTCGGCTTCCGCCAGATCGACGGGTTTTCCAAGGAGGACGCCAAGCTTCTCGTCACCGGGCGAGGCGAGCCTTATTGCACCATCGACGACATGCACCGCCGCCTGCGGCTCGACCGGCGCGCCTTCACGCTTCTGGCCGACGCCGACGCCTTCGGCTCGCTTGGCGTGGATCGGCGCGCCGCGCTGTGGGCCGTGCGCCGCCTGCCCAATGACGAAACCCTGCCGCTGTTCCGCGCGGCGGCGGCGAGCGAACTGGCGGAGGAAGCGCGCGCCGTCCTGCCCGTCATGCCGGAGCCGGAGCATGTCATCGCCGATTACGAGACGACGCGGCTGTCGCTCAAGGGCCATCCGCTGCAATATCTGCGCGGGGCGCTTGCGCCGGAAGGCGTCTCCACCTGCCGCGCTGTGCAGGAGGCCGCGGACGGGGCCGCTATGAAAGTGGCGGGCGTCGTCACCGTGCGCCAGCGCCCCGGCAGCGCCAAGGGCGTGGTGTTCCTCACCATCGAGGACGAGACGGGCATCGCCAATATCGTCGTCTGGCCGAAGATCATGAAGGTTTTCCGCCGCGAAGTGATGGGCGCGCGGCTGATCCATATCGAAGGGCGCATCCAGCGCAGTCCCGAAGGCGTGACGCATCTGGTGGCGGCGAAATTGCAGGACCGCTCCGGCGCGCTGATGGAGCTGGGCGGGCGCGAGGCGGCGCGTCTCGTCTCCCCGTCACAAATGGCGCGCCATCCGCGCAATGTGCGGATCATGCCGAAATCACGGGATTTTCATTAGTTCTGTGGAGGATGATAGGGCGGAACGCCAGTCGAGGCAGATCGAATGAATGGCGGGAGCGACAGCGATGGCTGCGAAATAATTTGACGAAGCGCTTCCAATTTTCGGCGCTGTCCAACATGCGCTCAACGACGTTAAAGGCGTGAGCTGATAGCGTCGCACGGCTTGCATGTACTGGGAATAACGGCATCGTTTCCTCTTTCATCAGGTCAAAGAAGAGGCAGCCAATCCCTCCCGGTGATGAGGCTTCGCGTTGGAGCCTACGACTTCGAGCATGGCTGGAAACGTCGACAGTATTTCTCGGCGCGGGGACAATGGCAACGAACCATCGCAGGGATCGGCCCTACTGTCATTCCAAGCCGTGGCGCGGCTACGGACCTCAGGAAATGAAGCAGTCCAGCTTTAGTTTTACGTGCCGACGAAGAATACCGCCCAATAATGTAGCGCGGGCGCGGGGACGACACGACGAACCGGCCGCAGGGATCGGCCCGACCCAATTCCGTCATGCCAAGCTGTGGCGCAGCTATGGACTTCAGGAATGGAAGCAGGTCTAGCTTCAGTTCCACGCACCGACGAAGAACACGGCGCAATAATGCAGCGCGGCGCCGACGACGACGAAGCCGTGCCAGATGGCGTTCTGGAAGCGCAGGCGTTCCCAGACGTGGAAGATGACGCCGAGCGAATAGACCAGGCCGCCCGCCGCGATCAGCCAGAACACCGCCGGCGGCAGGGCGTGGATCATGGTGTCGTAGACCATCACGCCGCTCCAGCCGAGCGCGAGATAGAGAAGGATCGACAGCCGGTCGAAACGGCCGGGCAGGAACAGCTTGAGCAGGATGCCCAGCACCGCCACGCCCCAGACGAAAAGGAGCAGCGGCAAGGCGCGGTCGCCCATATGCATGGCGAAGGGCGTGTAGGTGCCGGCGATCAGGAGATAAATCGCCGAATGGTCGAAGCGGCGCAAAAACCATTTGGTCGGCGATGCGGGCCAGATGTTGTAGACCGCCGAAAGGCCGAGCGCGGTCAGAAGGCTGGTCAGATAGACGCCGGAGGAGATCGCGGTCCTGGCCGGGGCGTCGGGCAGGAAATAGAAAAGCATGGCGATCGCGCCGGCCAGCGCCAGCGCCACGCCGAGCACGTGGATCACGCCGTCGGCCCATAATTCGGCCCGGTCGTAATTCCACTCGATGATCTTCGGCGCTTTTTTCTGCATCGCGGCGGCTCCTGCCTGTCTTTTCGCGCGGCGGCGCGGGAGACCATGGCGGAACTTTGCGGCGACGCGGCGGCGGATTATTGCGTCGGCTGCGCCTGCGCGAAAGCGGGAGCGGCCGTGGGAACCGGAACGCCGCCATGGGCGGGCAGCGACACCGGCTGGATGGAGGCCGCGGCTTCGCGCGTCGGTCCCGCCTTCAGGCCGGTTTCGACCAGAAGGCCCTTGCGCTTGGCGTCGTAATAATAGCCGCGGGCGTAATAGCGCACGGCCTGGGTTTCGTTGCCGGACGCCACCCTATAGGCGCCGGCGAGATATTTGACGGCGTATTTCAGGTTGGTCTCGGCGTCGAGCAGGCCCTTCGGCCCGCCGGTGTAGCCCATGCCGCGCGCGGTGGCGTGGGTGATCTGCATCAGGCCCCAATAGGGACCGTTGCGGGCGGCCGGGTTGAAGCGGCTTTCGCGATGCACCACGCGGCGCACCAGGCGCTCGGGCACTTCATAGGCGACGGAATATTTCTGGATCAGCGCGTCGAGGTCGTGCGGCGCGGAGGCCGGCGTCTCGAAGGCCATGTTGGCGGCGAGCGAGGCCGGCGAAGCCGCCGCCTTGGCGCCGGCGAAGGCCATGGTCGGCTCGGACTGGCCGCGCAGGCCGGGGATCGGCACGATCGCCGGCAGCACCGGGTCGGGCTGCTGGTCGGCGGTCTCGGGTCCCGCCGCGGCGATGGCGCTGGCGGCGGCGAGCGTCGGGCCCTGCACGCCAGGCTGCGCCGCATAGGCCATCTTCACGTCGGCCGGATTGGCGGCCTGGCCGGCGACCGGGGCGGCCGCGCCCGGCTGGGCGGCGGCGACATTGGTCGCGGTCGCGGCCGGCGCGGCGGCGACGTTCTGTGTCGTATTGCGGGCCTGGGAGGCGGGAGAGATCAGCGCCGTCTTGGCCGGCTTGCCGTCGCCCGTCGTGTTGCAGGCGCTGAGCGCGAGGACGCAGCCGCAAAGGGCCAGGCCGGAGGAAAGCAGGGAGCGCATGGTCGGTCCGGTCCTCACGAGTCGAAATCCTGTTCCAGGCGTCGCTCCAGCTCGACCAGGTCCGCCGGCAGGGGCAGGCCTTCCGCCCGGAGGGCGCTGAGCTTTTCGCGAACCGTTTCGCGGATCTCGTGGGCGTCCTGCGGCTGGTTCACCATTTGCTCGAACAGCAGCGCGATTTCCGCCTTGATTTCCTCGAACGCCATCCAGATCCTCCTGGCCACGCAAGCCCTGCGAAGGGCTTCGTCCAGTCATCGTGTTTTCAGTCGATGGCCGTCCTGTATCATGTAAACGGCCTGTTAAGGAAGCCCCGCGGGCGCCCGCGTGGTCAAATGAATATTACAAATTGTAAGACGCGGCGCCAAGCATGCGTGAAGCGATCAGGGAACGAGCGCGAGAAACGCATATATCCTGTTGAAATCGATGGCGAAAATCCCCAGGTCGTCCAGGTCGAGCGCGGCGTTCGGATCGAACAGATAGACGCTCATCCAGACCAGCGCCGCGATCAGCAGCACGGCCAGAATCAGCAGAAGCAACAGGCGGCGGCCGAGCGAGGCCTTCCGGCCCGTCCCTTCCGGGGGTGATTTGGTCATGGTCAATCGTCGTTGGCGGCGTTCAGCTCGTCCGGCGGCAGGCCATGCTCGGGCGTCGCGGGCAGCAAGCCCTCGCGCACGAACCATTGCCGCAGGATGAGGCCGATCGCCTCGGTCTGGTTCAGTCCGGGATATCTCTGCGCGATGAAGCGCTCCAGCGCCTCGTGCACGTCGTCCGGCAGATGGGTGCTCATGGATCCTCCCCTGTTCATATCACCCGCGTCGACAGCGTCCCCACGCCGTCGATGCGTCCCTCCAGCCGGTCGCCGCGCCGGACCGGCCCTACGCCCGCCGGCGTGCCGGTGAAGACCAGGTCCCCGGGCTTGAGCGCGAACAGCGAGGACAGGTAGGAGATGGTCTCCGCCACCTTCCAGATCATCTGGTCCAGATCGCCCGACTGGCGGATTTCGCCGTTGACGGACAGCGTGATCGCGCCCGCGGAAGGATGGCCGATCTCGCTTGCGGGGACGATGGCCGAACAGGGCGCGGAATGCTCGAAGGCCTTGCCCACTTCCCACGGCCGGCCCGCCTTCTTGGCGGCGGCCTGCAGGTCGCGCCGCGTCATGTCGAGGCCGACCGCGTAGCCGTAGACATGGCCGAGCGCCTCGGCGACGGGAATGTCGCTTCCGCCTTTCCCCAGCGCCGCCACCAGCTCGATCTCGTGATGCACGTCGGCGCTCTGCGGCGGATAGGGAAAATCCGCGCCGTCGGGCAGCAGGCAGTCGGGATTTTTCTGGAAGAAGAAAGGCGGGTTGCGGGTCGGGTCGCCGCCCATCTCGATGGCGTGGTCGGCGTAGTTCTGGCCGACGCAATAGATGCGGTGCACGGGAAACAGCGCGTCCGTCCCCCTCACCGGCAGGAAAGGCTGCGGGCAGGGCGCGAAAACGGTGTCTGTCATGCGAATCATCCGGTCGGGCTGGCGGGGGGCGTTGCACAAAACTCGCCGCTATCATGCAGGGCGGACGAGGTCCCCGCAAGTCACGATGACGCAATTCACCGTTATCCGCCCGTTCGCCGCCCCTGTGCCGCTCTTGCGCGGGCGGCGAAGGGAAGGCGGGCGGCGCGAAGGCCGCCCGCGATCCTGGTTTAGGCGGCCTCGGCCTCGCGCGGGGCCATGGCGCCCGTCATCAGCGCCACCGCGTCGGACATCGAATATTCCTTCGGGTTGATGACCGTCAGGCGGCGTCCGAGCCGGTGGATGTGGATGCGGTCGGCGACCTCGAACACATGCGGCATGTTGTGCGAGATCAGCACGATGGGCAGGCCGCGCCGCTTCACGTCGAGGATCAGCTCCAGCACGCGGCGGCTTTCCTTGACGCCCAGCGCCGCGGTCGGCTCGTCCATGAACACCACCTTGGAGCCGAAGGCGGCGGCGCGCGCCACCGCCACGCCCTGGCGCTGGCCGCCCGAAAGCGTCTCCACCGCCTGGCTGATGTTCTGGATGGTCATGAGGCCGAGTTCGCTCAGCTTCTCGCGCGCCCGCTTCTCCATGGCCGGGCGGTCGAGCATGCGCAGCCATTTGCCCAGGGGCCCCGGCTTGCGGATCTCGCGGCCCAGGAACATGTTGTCGGCGATGGACAGCGCCGGCGACAGGGCCAGGTTCTGGTAGACGCATTCGATGCCCGCCTCGCGGGCGTCGATGGGCGACTTGAAGGCGATCGGCTTGCCGTCCAGCTTGATCTCGCCCTCGTCGGGACGGATCGCGCCCGAAAGCGCCTTGATCAGCGAGGACTTTCCGGCGCCGTTGTCGCCGATGACGGCAAGAATCTCGCCCGGATAGAGGTCGAAGTCGCAATTGTTGAGCGCGGTCACGCGGCCGTAGCGCTTGATCAAGCCGCGCGCGGAGAGGATTGGTTCCTGTGCCATTAGCCTGCAACCTTTCTGATCCATTGGTCGATGGCGACCGCGCCGATGATGAGAACGCCGATCAGCAGGTAGGTCCATTGCGGATCGGTGCCGACGAGGCGCAGGCCGAGCTGGAACACGCCGACGATCAGCGCGCCGAAGATCATGCCGAGGATGGAGCCGCGGCCGCCGAAGAGCGAGATGCCGCCGATCACCACGGCCGTGATGGATTCGATGTTGGCGAACTGGCCCGAGGTCGGCGAGACCGAGCCGAGGCGGCCGATCAGCACCCAGCCGCCCAGCGCACAGATGATCCCGGAAATCGTGTAGATCTGCAGGAGCATGCGGTTGGCGCCCACGCCCGAAAGCTCGGCCGCGTCCGGGTCGTCGCCGACCGCGTAGACGTGGCGGCCCCAGGCGGTGTGGTTGAGCACGAACCAGAGCGCCAGCACCAGCAGCACCATGGCCACGACGCCGAGCGTGAACACCGCGCCGCCGAGGCGGAAGGTGACGCCAAAGAATTGCAGCAGCGGGGCCTTGGCCTCGATGTCCTGGCTGCGGATGGTCTCGTTGGCCGAATAGAGGAAGTTGGCCGCCAGCACGATCTGCCAGGTGCCGAGCGTGACGATGAAGGGCGGCAGCTTCATGCGCGCCACCAGGAGGCCGTTGAGATAGCCGCAGAGCGCGCCGCAGGCGAAGCCGCACAGGATGGAGATCGGGGCCGGCAGGCCGTAGCGGAAGGTGAACTGGCCCATCACCACCGAGGACAGGACCATGATGGCGCCGACCGACAGGTCGATGCCGGAGGTGAGGATCACCAGCGTCTGCGCCGCGCCGATGATGCCGGTGATGGCCACCTGCTGCAGGATCAGCGTGAGGGTGAAGAAGGAAAAGAATTTCGAGCCGAGGATGGCGCCGAAGATCAGGATCGACAGCACCAGCACGATCAGCGGCACCATGGCCGGGTTGCCGTGCAGGAAATGCTGCATCCGCTCGAGGGCGGATTTTTCATGCGTGTCGAAATTGGCGACGGACGTGTCGCTGCCCGAGAGAACCTTCTCGAATTCCTGCGGTTGTCCTGCCTTTGCCGAAGTGTCGGTCATATGGACTCCTCCCGTGAGGGCTTGCTCGTTGGAACAGCTCGCCGGGAAAAGGGAGCGGCCCTAGGACCGCTCCCCGCCGGACGAACTGGTCGGGATCGGCGCGGGGGCGTCAGCCCCAGCACAGCTCCTTGCCCTTCTTCGAGTCGATCGAGGGAACGCCTTCGACCGGCTTGTCGGTGATGAGCGTCGCGCCGGTGTCGAAGAAGTTCTTGCCTTCGGTCGGCTTCGGCTTCTCGCCCGAATCGGCGAATTTCTTGATCGCCTCGATGCCCATGGCGGCCATCTTCAGCGGATATTGCTGCGAGGTCGCGCCGATGACGCCTTCCGACAGGTTCTTGACGCCCGGGCAGCCGCCGTCGATGGAGACGACCAGCACGTCCTTCTCGCGGCCCACGGCCTTGAGCGCCTCATAGGCGCCGGCGGCGGCAGGCTCGTTGATCGAGTAGACGACGTTGATCATCGGGTCCTTCTGGAGGCAGTTCTCCATGGCCGACCGGCCGCCTTCCTCGTTGCCGTTGGTGGTGTCGTGGCAGACGTTGCGCTTGTCGCCGTAGTCCTGGATCTTGGTCGGGTTCTGGATGTCGGAGATGCCGAAACCGCTCATGAAGCCCTGGTCGCGCTGCACGTCGACGCTGGGCTGGCTGGGATTGAGGTCCATATAGGCGATCTTGGCGTCCTTGGCCTTGTCGCCGAGCGTGGCCTTGGCCCACTGGCCGATGAGCTGGCCGGCCTTGAAATTGTCGGTGGCGAAGGTGGCGTCGGCGGCGTCGACGGGCTCGAGCGAGGTGTCGAGCGCGATCACCAGGATGCCGGCGTCGCGGGCCTTCTTGACCGAATCGACGATGGCCTTGGAGTCGGACGGCACCAGCAGGATGCCCTTCACGCCGTCGGCGATGCAGGATTCGATCGCCGCGACCTGGCTTTCGTTGTCGCCGTCGATCTTGCCGGCATAGGCCTTGAGCGAGACGCCCAGCTCCTTCGCCTTGGCTTCCGCGCCTTCCTTCATCTTGACGAAGTAAGGATTGGTGTCGGTCTTGGTGATGAGGCACGCGCCGACGCCGGCGGCGCTGGCCGGCATGGCGGCGACACCAAGCGCGAAGGCCGCGAAGGCCGCCGACAGGATGGTCTTTTTCATGAAACTCTCTCCCCAGAAGTGAAACCGGTTCCTCATTAACGTCCGGCTGAGCGAAACAAACCACGGTCGCCGCGTCCGAGTCAATAAATAAATCCGCTTGATTTATTTAATCCATGCGGCATTCTGGCGGCGGGTAAAAGGGGCGGAAATCGTTATCCGGGGGAGACAGGACAGGCGATCTCCACTATCAAATCCTTGTTTTCGTTCATCGCCAGACGGAGGACTCTTCTTCATCGCGGCCGGCCCTCGGGCCCGCGCCGCACGGCATCGGAGAATTGCATGGCAAGGCAGAACAAGCCGCGCGACGACGAGGCGGGCCAGCGGCCGCACGTCGTCCCGCCCCGCGCCGAATCAGCCGGCGCGCCCATCAGCCGCGGCTCGAACCAGACCGGCGTGCGCGCCTATAACGAGCGGCTGGCGCTGGCGCTGGTGCGCCGGCACGGGGCGCTGGCGCGCGCCGACATCGCGCGGATGACCGGGCTTTCGGCGCAGACCGTGTCGGTGATCGTGCGCGAATTGGAGCGGGAGGGCCTGATCGAGCAGGGCGAGCGTGTGCGCGGCCGCGTCGGCCAGCCCTCGATGCCGATGAGCCTCGCCGCCGACGGCGTCTTCTCCTTCGGCCTCAAGGTGGGGCGGCGCAGCGCCGACATCATCCTGATGGATTTCCTCGGCCAGGTGCGCGAAAGCCGCCACATCGCCTATCGCTGGCCGCGGCACGAGGAGATCCGCCGCTTCGCCTTCGACGGCGTCGAGGCCTTCACCGCCACGCTCGACGCCGACAAGCGCGACCGCATCGCCGGGCTCGGCGTCGCGATGCCCTTTGAATTGTGGAACTGGGCCGACGAGATGCGCGCGCCGACCGCCGAGCTCAACGCCTGGCTGGAGGTGGACCTGATCGCGGATTTCAGCGCCGCCCTGCCCTTCCCCGTCTATCTGCAGAACGACGGCACCGCCGCCTGCGGCGCGGAGCTGACCTTCGGGCGCGGGCCGGAATTCACGGATTTCGTCTATTTCTTCATCGGCTCCTTCATCGGCGGCGGCGTGGTGCTCAACAACACGCTCTATCCCGGCCGCACCGGCAACGCCGGCGCGCTCGGCTCCATGCCGATGCGCATGCGCGAATCCGACGAGGACGGGCGCGGCGCGGCGCAGCTCATCGACGCCGCCTCGCTGTTCGTCCTGGAGCAGGCGCTGCACGACAAGGGGATCGCCTGCGACGAATTGTGGCGCTCGCCCGAGCACTGGGGCGATTTCGGCGCGACGCTCGACGGCTGGATCGCGCTGGCCGCGCGCGGCCTCGCCCATGCGGCGGTGGCGGCGAGCTCGGTGATCGACTTCCAGGCCGCCGTCATCGACGGCTGGATCCCGCACGACGTGCGCCGGCGCATCGTCACGGCGACGCGCGCCGAGCTGGCGCGGCTCGACCTGCAGGGCCTGCATCCGCCGGAAATCGTCGAGGGCCGGGTCGGCGTCCACGCCAAGGCGGTGGGCGCGGCCAGCCTGCCGCTGTCCAACCGCTATTTGTTTGATCAGAGCGTGCTGTTCAAGGAGGCAGGCTGACGCTTTCGCGCACTTTGCTGCTTGCAAAAAGCGAATTCAATCGATCATATTCAACCCAGCCGCTCACGGCGCGGCCATTCGCCGGCGACGACAAAACAGCAAAACGGGGACCCCATGACCGTCAAGACCATCGCCACCACCCCCTATCAGGATCAGCAGCCGGGCACGTCGGGCCTGCGCAAGAAGGTTCCGGTTTTCCAGCAGGCCAATTACGCCGAAAACTTCATCCAGTCCGTCTTCGACGTGCTGGAAGGTTTTGCGGGCCAGACGCTCGTGGTCGGCGGCGACGGCCGCTACTATAACCGCGAAGTGATCCAGAAGCTGATCAAGATGGCGGCCGCCAACGGCTTCGGCCGCGTCATGGTGGGCAAGGGCGGCATCCTGTCGACGCCGGCGGCCTCCAACATGATCCGCAAATACAAGGCCTTCGGCGGCATGATCCTGTCGGCCAGCCACAATCCCGGCGGCCCGAACGAGGATTTCGGCATCAAGTACAATATCGGCAATGGCGGCCCGGCCCCCGAAAAGGTCACCGACGCGGTCTATGCGCGCACCAAGGTCATCGACCAGTACAGAATCGTCGACGCGCCCGACGTCGACATCGACGCCATCGGCACGGTGAAGGTGGGCGACGCGGAAGTGGTGGTGTTCGACCCGGTGACGGATTACGCCGCGCTGATGGAGACCCTGTTCGACTTCGACGCCATCCGCGCCATGATCGCCGGGGGCTTCCGGCTCAAATTCGACGCCATGCACGCCGTGACCGGCCCCTACGCCAAGGAAATCTTCGAGAAGCGGCTCGGCGCGCCGGACGGCAGCGTGATCAATTTCGTGCCGCTGCCGGATTTCGGCGGCCACCATCCCGATCCGAACCTCGTCTACGCCAAGGGTCTCTACGACCTGATGATGTCGGACCAGGCGCCCGATTTCGGCGCGGCCTCGGACGGCGACGGCGACCGCAACCTCATCATCGGCCGCGGCGTCTTCGTGACCCCGTCCGATTCGCTCGCCATGTTGGCCGCCAACGCGCATCTCGCGCCGGGCTACAAGGCCGGCATCGCCGGCATCGCCCGCTCCATGCCGACCAGCGCCGCCGCCGACCGCGTGGCGGAGAAGCTCGGCGTCGGCATCTACGAGACGCCCACCGGCTGGAAATTCTTCGGCAACCTGCTCGACGCCGGCAAGGTGACGATCTGCGGCGAGGAAAGCTCGGGCACCGGCTCCAACCACGTGCGCGAGAAGGACGGGCTGTGGGCGGTGCTTTTGTGGCTCAACATCCTCGCCGTGCGCAAGGAGAGCGTGAAGGCCATCGTCGAGGAGCATTGGGCGCGCTTCGGCCGCAACTACTACACCCGCCACGACTACGAGGCGGTGGATTCCGACATCGCCAAGAAACTGGTGGCCGACCTGCGCGGCAAGCTCGCCACCCTGGCAGGAACCAGCGTCGGCGGGCTCAAGGTCGAGAAGGCGGACGACTTCACCTATAACGACCCGATCGACCATTCGGTCAGCGCCAACCAGGGCGTGCGCATCTATTTCGAGGGCGGCGGCCGCGTGGTGCTGCGCCTGTCCGGCACCGGCACCTCCGGCGCCACCATCCGCGTCTATATCGAGCGCTACGAGGCCGATCCGGCCAAGCACGATCTCGACACGCAGGAGACGCTGAAGCCCCTCATCGACGCCGCCGAGGCGCTGGCCGAGATCAAGAAGCGCAGCGGCCGGACCGAGCCGGACGTCGTGACGTGAGGTAGGGGAATAGGGGAATAG
>UBKJ01000035.1 GCA_900465915.1 Hyphomicrobiales bacterium | reverse complement strand
TCAAGTTGCGCAGCGCCGCGACCTGGATCTCGTTGTCGAAATGGCCGATATTGCCGACGATGCACATGTCCTTGAACTTGCGCATATGGTCGAGCGTGATGACGTCCTTGTTGCCGGTCGTGGTGATGACGATGTCGGCGGTCGGCGCGGCGTCGTCGAGCGTGACGACCTCGAAGCCGTCCATGGCGGCCTGAAGGGCGCAGATCGGGTCGACCTCCGTCACCTTGACGCGGGCGCCGGCGCCCGAAAGCGACTGGGCCGAGCCCTTGCCGACGTCGCCATAGCCGCAGACGACGGCGACCTTGCCGGCCATCATCACGTCGGTGCCGCGGCGGATGCCGTCGACCAGCGATTCCTTGCAGCCGTATTTGTTGTCGAATTTCGACTTGGTGACGCTGTCGTTGACGTTGATGGCGGGGAAGGGCAGCAGGCCCTTTTTCTGCAACTGGTAGAGGCGGTTGACGCCGGTGGTGGTCTCTTCCGTCACGCCCTTGATGGCGGCGCGCTGCTTGGTGAAGAAGCCGGGCGTCGCGGCCATGCGCTTCCTGATCTGGGCGAAGAGGACTTCCTCTTCCTCGCTATGCGGGTTGGACAGCACGTCCTCGCCCGCCTCGGCGCGCGCACCGATGAGGATATACATGGTGGCGTCGCCGCCGTCGTCGAGGATCATGTTGGACGGCTCGCCGTCCGGCCATTGGAAGATCTTGTCGGTGTAGGTCCAGTATTCCTCCAGCGTCTCGCCCTTGACGGCGAAGACCGGCGTGCCGGTGGCGGCGATGGCCGAGGCGGCGTGGTCCTGCGTGGAGAAGATGTTGCACGAGGCCCAGCGCACGTCGGCGCCCAGCACCTTCAGCGTCTCGATCAGCACGGCGGTCTGGATGGTCATGTGCAGCGAGCCGGAAATGCGCGCGCCCTTGAGCGGCTGCGCCTTGCCGAATTCGGCGCGCGCGGCCATCAGGCCTGGCATTTCGGTTTCGGCGATGTCGATTTCCTTGCGGCCCCAATCGGCCAGACCGAGATCCTTGACGACGAAATCATGGCTTGCGGTCATGTTATGCTCCAATCAAACAGGTTGGCGAAACGGTGGGAAGCCGGCGCGACGGCGCCAAGGGCTCCAGCTTGCGCCCCTGATTACCAGATCGCGCCTGCCAGCACAACGCAACATAAAGAAATCTTTATACGTGCATATCGGCGCGATCAGCCGATGGCGGGATCGACCACCGTCACGGGGAGATCGACGCCAAGGGTCTCCAGCATGCGGCGAAAGCCGGAAACCGGATAGGCGTCGCTCTCGGTCGCCAGCGCCACGGTGCGGCCGGAGCCCGCTTGCGGCGCGGGCAGGGCGGCCACGACCTCGTCCGCCGGATCGAGGAAAAGCCAGTCGGGCCGCGCCTGCTCGAAGAAGGGCCGCAGCCAGGGCAGATGCGTGCTCGACAAGGTGAGGACGTCGACGCGCGGGAAGCGGGCGGCGACGCCATCGCAGAAGCGCGCGACCTTGTCCGCCGTCTCCCGCGGCGCATGGAGGAAGGCGCCGCTCTCCACCAGCTCCACCATCAGCGAGGCGTCGACAAGGGCCACTTTTTCAGGTGCGGGCGCGCGGGCGCGGACGAAGGCGGCGAGCTCGGCGCTCTCGATCATGGAGCGGACGCCCATGATCGCAACCTTTCCGCTACGGCTCGCCGCGAGCGCGGCGGCGAGCGGCGGCGCGACGCCGTAGACCGGCGCCGGAAAGCGGTCCTTCAGCGCGTCCAGCACCATGATCGACGGCGCGTTGGAGGCCAGAACGACGGCCTCCGCGCCCAGTCCGATCAGGTAGCCGATGGTGTCGCGCATGATGGGAAGCAATTGGTCGCGGGATTTCGCGCCATAGGGAAAGCGCGCGCGATCGGCGAAATAGATGATGTCGCGGCCGGGCTGGGCGCGCCGGATGCGCTCCACCAGCGCATAGCTGCCGATGCCGGCGTCGAAGACCGCCACCGGGGCGGCGAGACCTTCGACGGGCGTCAGCATTCCTCGCCGAACTTGTCGGCGATGAGCGCCTGCAGGGCGTCGAGCACGGCGGCGGCCTGCTCGCCCGAGGCGCTGACCTCGATGCAGCAGCCGGGCGAGGCGGCCAGCATCATCAGCCCCATGATGGAGGTGCCGCCCACGGTCATGCCGTCCTTGGAGACGCGGACATGGGCGTTGTAGCCGTCGACGAGCTGCACGAATTTCGCCGAGGCGCGCGCGTGAAGGCCGCGCTTGTTGATGATTTCGAGCGATCGGGAAACAGCGGTTTCGGCGTCGTATTCGCCGGTGACGGTCACGCTTCCATGCATGCGTTATTTTCCTGTCAGGACCTGGCTTGCGACGTTGATATATTTGCGGCCGGCGTCCTGCGCCTCGCGCAGCGCGGTCTTGATGTCGCCGCCGACGCGCACGCTGGACAGCTTGATCAGCATGGGAAGATTGACGCCGGCGATGACCTCGACGCGGCCTTCCTCCATGACGGAAATGGCGAGGTTGGACGGGGTGCCGCCGAACATGTCGGTGAGGATGATGACGCCGCGCCCGGCTTCGGCGCGCTGGACGGCTTCGACGATGTCGCGCCGCCGCTGCTCCATGTCGTCTTCGGCGCCGATGCAAACGGTTTCGAATTTGTCCTGGGGGCCGACCACATGCACCACGGCATGCAGGAACTCCTCGGCCAACCTTCCGTGCGTGACAAGCACGAGTCCGATCATACTTCAAACGCTCCCTAGCGCGCCGCCCCTCGCCGGAGGAACGCATGGCGCCTGCCTTCAGTTTCGGCACGATTTCTGTCCCCGAAGCCGGCGCCGCCTCTCGGGATCATGCCAGCCGGAACCCTGCCGACGAGTTGTGCATCTTGGCAGGGCAAATCCTGATAGCAAGTGAAAAATCTTCGCCGCGCCTTGAAATAAGCAAAATGCCGCAGCGCCGCGCAGGCGGCCGACGATTCGACCTCACGCCCCGCCTCACGCCTCGGGCGGGGACCAGCGCTCGCCGAACAGGAAGGCCTCGACCGCCCGCGCCAGCGCGGTCGAATCGCCGCTGGAGGAGAGCGCCGGCAAGAGAAGACGCGGGATCTCCACGCCCTCGAAACGCCACCCGCCGCCGCCGGGATAACGCTCCGCCTGCGACGGCTCGACCAGCATGACCACGAGGTCGAGCCGGGTCTTCTCCACGAAAGGTATGCGGAACAGCCCGGCGCCGCGGATCTCTACGCCGCCGGCCAGCGTCGGCGGGACCGCCGCCTCCAGCGCGCCGTCGCGGGCGCGCAGCAGCGTGCGGTCGTCGGCGACCAGCGCGGCGTCATGGCCATGCAGGCCGGCGCGTTCGATCAGGGTCAGCGCCAGTTCGGTCTTGCCGGCGCCGGAGCGGCCCAGGATTATCACGCCGCGTCCGCGCAAGCGCAGCGTGGTGGCGTGGAGGCCGCTTTTCCCCGTCGCCTCGCTCATGCGATGGCCGGAAGGTCGATGACGAAGCGCGCGCCCTTCATCACCTCCGGCCGGGCGGGATCGACGATGTTCTCCGCCGTCAGCGTTCCGCCATGGGCCTCGGCGATCTGGCGGCTGATCGACAGGCCGAGGCCGGAATTCTGCCCGAAAGCCTCCGAGGCGGGGCGGTCGGTATAGAAGCGCTCGAAAATGCGCTCGATGTTCTCGATCGGGACGCCGGGGCCGTTGTCCTCGACGACGACGCGGACGCGCGAACCTTCGCCGCTGAGCGTGACGACGATGCGGCCGGTGTCGTCCGGCACGAAGGAGCGGGCGTTCTCGATCAGGTTGCTGACGATCTGGCCCAGCCGCAGGTCATGGCCGGCGACGTAAAAGCCCTTCTTGCCGGAGGGGTGTTTGCCGATGTTGAAGGCGATCTCGGTGCCGACCTTGTTGCGCCGCACCTCGCGCGCGGCGGCGACCAGGTTGGTCAGCAGCGTCTTCATGTCGACGCGATCAATATGCTCGCGCGCCAGCTCCGCGTCGAGGCGCGAGGCGTCGGAAATGTCGGTGATGAGACGGTCGAGGCGGCGCACGTCGTGCTGGATCACGTCGAGCAGGCGCTTGCGCGATTCGTCGGTCTTGGCGAGCGGCAGCGTCTCGACGGCGCTGCGCAGCGAGGTGAGGGGGTTCTTCAGCTCGTGGCTGACGTCGGCGGCGAAGCTCTCGATGGCCTCGATGCGCGTATAAAGCGAATCGGTCATGTCGCGGATCGAGGTCGACAGATGGCCGACCTCGTCCTGGCGCTCGGAGAAATCCGGGATCTCGACACGGTTCTTCACGCCGTGGCGCACGCGGTCGGCGGCGGCGGCGAGCTTGCGCAGCGGGCTTGCGATGGTCGAGGCGAGGAACAGAGACAGGATCACCATCACCGCCGACACCACGCCGAAGACGCGGAACACGGCCATGCGCTCGCCCTGCACGATCTTGTCGATGTCGTCGCCCTCGGTGGAGAGCAGCAGCACGCCGAGGATGGCGCGCGAACGCTGGATCGGCACCGCGACGGAGACGACCAGCTCGCCCTTTTCGTTGCGGCGCTGCGCGGTCTGCGGCGAGCCGGTCAGCGCCTTGACGATCTCGGGATAGGCGAGGCCGTTGCCGCCCGGCTGCTCCTGGTCGACGGGCAGGCCGCCGCCGTAGAACATGCGCGAGAACCAGCCGCCGATGCGCTCCCAGACGCTCGGCTTCTCCTCCTCGATCGGCGGCAGGTCGTAGCGCAGCACCGGGCCGCTGGAGGGAAAGCTCGACGAATAGAGCGCGCGCGAATCGAGCAGCATGTTGGCGTAGCGGTCGTAGATGCGGGCGCGCGTGCTGGTGGGCGTGATCAGCCGGCGCAGAAGCGGCGACACTTTTTCCGGGTTGATCGGAAATTCCCAATTGTCGGGCGAATCGGGCGAGGGGGTGATGCTCTGCCCGGCCTGGAGCTCCAGGAGCTTTTCAGGATCGATCATCAGCGAATTGGTGTCCACCGTCGCCGAGGCCGAAATCGCGCCGGCGATGATCTTGCCCTGGGTGAGCAGGCTTTCGATCTTGGCGTCGATCAGCCCCTCGCGGAACTGGTTCATATAGAGGATGCCGGAAACCAGCACCGCCAACGCCGCCAGATTGAGGAACAGGATGCGGCGCGTCAGGCTCGAAAACAGATATTGGCCGAGGAACTTGCGCAAGGGCGCGAACAGGCGGCGCAGGAACAGCGAGCGTTGCCGCCGCGCCCTGCGCTCGCGCATGCCGGTCGTGTCCTTGCGCGTCGTCTCCGCGACCATGCCGCTTCAGTCCGCCTTCATTGCGTTCCGGCTCAGGCCTCGCGGAAGCGATAGCCGACGCCGTAGAGCGTTTCGATCATCTCGAAACTGTCGTCCACCGCCTTGAACTTCTTGCGCAGCCGCTTGATGTGGCTGTCGATGGTGCGGTCGTCGACATAGACCTGCTCGTCATAGGCCGCGTCCATCAGCGCGTCGCGGCTCTTGACCACGCCCGGGCGCTGCGCCAGCGAATGCAGGATCAGGAACTCGGTGACGGTGAGGGTGACCGGCTCGCCGCGCCAGGTGCAGGTGTGGCGCTCCTGGTCCATGACGAGCTGGCCGCGCTCCAGCGACTTGGCCTGCTGGCTCATCGGCTTGGCCGTGCCGTCGCGGGCGGCGACGCGGCGCAGCACCGCCTTGACGCGCTCCACCAGAAGACGCTGCGAGAAGGGCTTGGTGATGAAGTCGTCCGCGCCCATCTTGAGGCCGAATAGCTCGTCGATCTCGTCGTCCTTGGAGGTGAGGAAGATCACCGGCAGGTCCGACTTCTGGCGCAGGCGGCGCAGAAGCTCCATGCCGTCCATGCGCGGCATCTTGATGTCGAAGATCGCCAGATTGGGCGGCCGCGCCATCAGGCCGTCGAGCGCCGAGGC
Source organism: Hyphomicrobiales bacterium (assembly GCA_900465915.1). Classification (GTDB taxonomy): domain Bacteria; phylum Pseudomonadota; class Alphaproteobacteria; order Rhizobiales; family Rhizobiaceae; genus Brucella. Next base: position 44,121 of record UBKJ01000035.1, on the reverse strand, counting down.
GCCGTCGGTGTAGGTTTCGACCCGATAGCCTTCCGACTCCAGCGCGATGGAAACGGAGGTGAGGATGTTGCGGTCGTCGTCGACCAGGGCGATGGTCTGCGTTGCCGAGACTTCCTTCATGCGTAACCTTCTCCTTCGAATGGGCCGGTCGATGCGGCTTAGAGCGCTGCGTCGCGCCCAATACTAGTACAACCACGCTGCTTTTGCAGTACAAATTAGGTACAAAATGTGGCGGGGCTTTCGTTTCACACCGCATAGGCCGTTTCGCCCCGTCATTTGGTTCATGCAGCCGGAGATTGCAAGGCCGATAAAAATACGCGCCGCCCGTCTGCAAATAACCGATTTAAACAAAATTCAAAATTTTTAAATCGATTAAATATTTGAATTGCCTCGCTTAATCTGTTTCAGACTGCCGGGCGCCAAACGGATTCGGCGCGCTGTTTCGACACAACCCTCGCGGAGACATCATGAGAGAGATCGGCATTCGCAACGCGGCCGCTTCCATCGTCACTTCAGGACTGAAGGAACTCTCCGCAGTCTATTATAACTTCGGACCGGCGTTTCTCTACGAGGAAACCATCCGCCGCGGCGAGGCGGAGCTGACCGCGCAAGGCGCGCTGGTCGCCCGCACCGGCCAGCATACCGGCCGCTCGCCCAAGGACAAGTTCGTGGTGCGCGACGCCGACACGGAAGACAAGATCTGGTGGGACAACAACAAGCCCATGAGCCGCGAGGCCTTCGAGCTGCTGCACGCCGATTTCGTCGAGCACGCGAAGGGCAGGGAGCTTTTCGTGCAGGACCTGATCGGCGGCGCGGACGAGGCCAACAAGATCAACGCCCGCGTCGTCACCGAATACGCCTGGCATTCGCTGTTCATCCGCAACCTGCTGATTCGGCCCTCGCAGGAGGCGCTGGCGTCCTACGCGCCGGAGCTGACGATCATCGACCTGCCGTCGTTCAAGGCCGATCCGGCGCGTTACGGCGTGCGCACGGAAACCGTGATCGCGGTCGACCTCACCCGCAAGATCGTGCTGATCGGCGGCACCTCCTATGCCGGCGAGATGAAGAAGTCGGTCTTCACCGTGCTCAACTACCTGTTGCCGGCCAAGGGCGTGATGCCGATGCATTGCTCGGCCAATGAGGGCCCGGACGGCGACGTGGCGATCTTCTTCGGCCTGTCGGGCACCGGCAAGACCACGCTGTCGGCCGATCCGGCGCGCACGCTGATCGGCGACGACGAGCATGGCTGGGGCGAGCACGGCGTGTTCAATTTCGAGGGCGGCTGCTACGCCAAGACGATCCGCCTCTCCGCGCAGGCGGAGCCGGAAATCTACGCCACCACGCAGCGTTTCGGCACGGTGCTGGAAAACGTCGTGCTGGACGAGAACCGCGAGCCCGATTTCGATGACGGATCGCTGACCGAGAACACGCGCTGCGCCTATCCGCTCGACTTCATCCCCAACGCCTCGAAGACGGGCAGGGGCGGCCAGCCCAGGAACATCATCATGCTCACCGCCGACGCCTTCGGCGTGATGCCGCCCATCGCCAAGCTGACCCCGGCGCAGGCCATGGTCCATTTCCTGTCCGGCTACACCGCCAAGGTGGCCGGCACGGAAAAGGGCGTCACCGAGCCGGAGGCGACCTTCTCGACCTGCTTCGGCGCGCCGTTCATGCCGCGCCATCCGTCGGAATATGGCGACCTGCTGCGCAGGCTGATCGCCGAGCACAAGGTGGATTGCTGGCTGGTCAACACCGGTTGGACCGGCGGCGCCTACGGGACCGGCAGCCGTATGCCGATCAAGGCGACGCGCGCGCTGCTCGCCGCCGTGCTCGATGGCTCGCTGAAGAACGCTGAATTCCGCACCGACCCGAATTTCGGCTTCGCCGTGCCGGTGGCCGCTCCCGGCGTGGAGGCTGGGATTCTCGACCCGCGTTCGACCTGGGCCGACAAGGCCGCCTATGACGCGCAGGCTCGGAAGCTGGTCGACATGTTCGTCAGGAATTTCGAGAAATTCGAGAGCCATGTCGATCACGAGGTCCGAGACGCCGCGCCGGCCCTGCGCGACGCCGCCGAATGATCACAGCCATCCTGGGGAGGAGGGAAAGCCCGGCCTGAAAAGGCCGGGTTTTCTTTTTGAGGCTGGCTTTCGCGCCGTTTCGATATAAATCTCGGCCATGGACGAGAACCGGAACATCATCCGCATCACCCGCCGCCTGTTCATCCGCGAGGACGACCTGGAGGAAAGCTTCATCCGCGCCTCGGGGCCGGGCGGGCAGAACGTCAACAAGGTGTCGACGGCGGTGCAGCTTCGCTTCCACGCCGCCCGTTCCGGCTTGCCCGAAGACGTTCTCGCGCGGCTGATGAAGCTGGCCGGGCAGCGGGGCACCAAGGACGGCGACGTCCTCATCGAGGCCAACCGCTTCCGCACCCAGGAGCGCAATCGCGAAGACGCGCGCGAAAGGCTGATCGCGCTGATCTTCAAGGCGGCGGAGCCGCCGCCTCCGCCGCGCAAGAAGACAAAACCGTCGCGGGGCGCGGTCGAAAGACGTCTCAAGGCCAAATCCGGCCGCTCCGAGGTCAAGAAGGGCCGCAGCAAGATTTCCTACGACTAATATAAAAGACCATTTGTGAAAAATGCGCCAGCGCGGCGTTTGTTGCTGGCGCGGCGCGCCCGTTTCATGCATCAATAGGCGAGCGACAACAGGGAGATATGCCGATGGGAATTTTCGATTTTGTCAAATCGGTCGGGACGAAGCTGGGTTTCGGCGACGGCGAGCCGAAGGCTGACGATCTCAAGAAGGAGCTCGATTCGCACAATCTCGGCACCGACGGCGTGCAGGTGAGCGTCGAGGGCGACAAGGCCGTGCTGAAGGGCAATGTGAAGGACCAGACGGTCTTCGAGAAAGCTATCATCGCGGTCGGCAATTCGCTCGGGGTCTCGAAGGTCGAGGCGTCCGAATTGAAGGTGGACGGCGCGGGCGACAGCAAGCAGCCGGTCTTCTACACCGTCCAGAAGGGCGACAATCTGTGGAAGATCGCCGAAGCGCAATATGGCAAGGGCAACGGCGCGAAGAACAACATCATCTTCGAGGCCAACAAGCCCATGCTGACCCATCCCGACAAGATCTATCCGGGGCAGGTGCTGCGCATTCCGCCGCTGGCGGGCTGAAAGCCGAAATAAAGCAAAAAAAGGCCGGGGCGACCCGGCCTTTTTCATATTTTGCGCAGCGCCACTTCCTCGATCAGGTGGTCGCCGCCCTTGCGCAGGATCAGGTCGGCGCGCGGGCGCGTCGGCAGGATGTTTTCGTGCAGGTTCCTGAGGTTGATGTTGCGCCACAGGCCTTCGCCGATGGTGCGGGCCTCTTCCTCCGAAAGCTGCGAATAGCGGTGGAAGAAGGATTGCGGGTTGCGGAACGCCGTCTCGCGCAGGCGCATGAAACGGTCGATGTACCATTTGTGGATCAGGTCGGGCGCGGCGTCGATATAGATCGAGAAATCGAAGAAATCCGACACGAAGGGGATCATCTTGCCGTCTTCCGGCAGGTCGCGCACCTGGAGCACGTTGATGCCCTCGAAGATCAGGATGTCGGGCTTGTCGACGATCTGGAACTCGCCCGGCAGCACGTCGTAGCTCAGATGCGAATAGAGCGGCGCCTGCACATTGCCCATGCCCGCCTTGATCGCCGACAGGAAGCGCAGCAGCGCGCCGACGTCGTAGCTTTCCGGAAAGCCCTTGCGCTCCATCAGCCCCTGCTCGCGCAGCACGGCGTTGGGATAGAGGAAGCCGTCGGTCGTCACCAGATCGACCTTGGGGCTCGACGGCCAGCGGGCGAGCAGCTCCTTCAGCACGCGCGCCGTGGTGGACTTGCCCACCGCCACCGAGCCGGCGATGCCGATGATGAAGGGCGTCTTGACCGAATCCTCCATGTTGAGGAATTGCTGGCGCTGGCGGAACAGGAGCTGGCTCGCCTCCACATGGGCCGACAGAAGCCGCGACAGCGACAGATAGATGCGGCGCACCTCGTCGAGGTCGATCGGATCGCCCAGCGAGCGCAGCCGCTTCACCTCGTCGTAAGTGAGGGTGAGGGGCGTGTCGGCGCGGAAGCCCGCCCATTCCTCCGCCGAATAGAAGCGGTAGGGCGAGTAACGCGACGGCGTCAACTGGTCGACTTTTTCCCACATGGGCGTGCGTCAGTCCTTTGGGCGCGCGGCCTTTTCCTCGAGGCCGGTCTGCGCCGTGCGGCGGCGCAATTCGGCCAGAACCTCCTCCAGCGGCACGCCGGCGACCTTCAGCACCACCAGGAGGTGGTAGAGCAGATCGGCGCTTTCATAGACGAGCTCGGCGCGGTCGCCGGCGACGGCGGCGATCACCGTCTCCACCGCTTCCTCGCCCAGCTTCTTGGCGGCCTTCTGCTGTCCCTTGGCGACGAGGCTCGCCGTATAGGACGAGCCGTCCGTCACGCTCGCGCGTTCGGCGACGATGCGTTCGAGATCTGCGAGCGTGAACTGGCTCATTGGATTTCCTCTTTTCAAGCCACCGGGTCGAGCCGCATCGGAATGCCGGCTTCGGCCATGTAGCGCTTCGCCTCACCGATGGTGTAGGTCCCGAAATGGAAGATCGAGGCGGCCAGGACCGCCGAAGCATGTCCGTCGCGCACGCCCGCCACCAGATGATCGAGATTGCCGACGCCGCCCGACGCGATCACCGGGGCGCGCACGCTGTCGGCGACGGCGCGGGTCAGCGCCAGGTCGTAGCCGATCTTGGCGCCGTCGCGGTCCATGGAGGTGAGCAGGATTTCGCCGGCGCCGAGGCCGACGACCTTCTCGGCGAACTCCACCGCGTCGATGCCGGTCGCCTGGCGACCGCCATGGGTGAAGATTTCCCAGCGATCCTGTTCGCCTTCGCCCGACACCTTCTTGGCGTCGATGGCGACGACGATGCACTGGTTGCCGAACTTGTCGGCGGCTTCGGCGACAAAATCCGGGTTCTTCACCGCCGCCGTGTTGATCGACACCTTGTCCGCGCCGGCCAGAAGCAGCTTGCGGATATCCGAAACCTGCCGCACGCCGCCGCCGACCGTCAGCGGCATGAAGCATTGTTCGGCCGTCCGGGCCACCACATCGAAAATTGTCTCGCGATTGTCCGAGGACGCCGTGATGTCGAGGAAGCACAGTTCGTCCGCGCCGGCCGCGTCATAGGCGCGGGCGGCCTCGACCGGATCGCCGGCGTCGATCAGATCGACGAAATTGACGCCCTTGACGACACGGCCGTCCTTCACGTCCAGACAGGGGATCACGCGCGCCTTCAAAGTCATTTCGCAGCCCTCAGAACGGAAAGCGCCTCGGCCGGGTCGATACGCCCGTCATAGAGCGCGCGGCCGGAAATCGCGCCTTCGAGCTTGCGCGCATCGGGCGCGGCGAGCCGCCTGATATCCTCCATCGAGGCGAGGCCGCCCGAGGCGATCACCGGAATGGAGACGGCGTCGGCCAGCGCCAGCGTCGACTCCCAGTTGATGCCGGCCAGCACGCCGTCGCGGTCGATGTCGGTGTAGACGATGGCCGCCACGCCCGCGCCCTCGAATTTCTTCGCCAGTTCGACGACGCCCAGTTCCGAGGCTTCCGCCCAGCCCTCGACCGCCACCTTGCCGCCCTTGGCGTCGATGCCGACCGCGACCTGTCCGGGAAACTGCTTGCACGCCTCGATCACCAAAACCGGATCGCGCACCGCCACCGTGCCGAGGATGACGCGGCGCAGGCCCTTGGCGAGCCAGTTCTCGATATGGGCCAGCGTGCGGATGCCGCCGCCGAGCTGCACCGGGTTTTTCGTCGCCTTGAGAATGGCCTCGACCGCCGTGCCGTTGACGCTTTCGCCGGCGAAGGCGCCGTTGAGGTCCACCACGTGCAGCCACTCGAAACCCTGATCCTCGAAGGCCTTGGCCTGGGCGGCCGGGTCGGTGTTGTAGACGGTGGCCTGATCCATGTCGCCAAGCTTGAGGCGCACGCACTGGCCGTCTTTCAGGTCGATGGCGGGAAAAAGGATCATCTTGGTCTCAGGGCTTCCACTTGAGGAAATTGGCGATGAGGGCGAGGCCGAGGCGCTGGCTCTTTTCAGGATGGAACTGCGTGCCGACCATGTTGTCGCGGCCGACCGCCGCGGTGACGTCGCCGCCGTAATCGGTGACGGCCAGCACCTGCGCGGGGTCCTTCGCGTCCAGCATATAGGAATGCACGAAATAGGCGTGCAAGCCGTCGTCGCCGGTATGGATTCCGTCGAAGAGCGGGTGCGAATGTTTCACGTGAATCCTGTTCCAGCCGATCTGCGGGATTTTCAGGTTCGGGTCGGACGGCGTCATCTCGCGCACGTCGCCGGCGATCCAGCCCAGCCCTTGGGTGACGGTCTTCTCCAGTCCGCGCTCGGACATCAATTGCATGCCGACGCAGATGCCGAGGAAGGGGCGGGCCTTCTTCACGACCGTTTCCTCCAGCGCCTCGACCATGCCGGGAACGGCGTCGAGCCCGCGGCGGCAATCGGCGTAGGCGCCGACGCCGGGCAGCACGATGCGGTCGGCCGAAGCGACGCGGCCGGCGTCGGCGGTCAGCTCGATCTCGGCGGCGATCCCGCTTTCATGGGCGGCGCGCTCGAAGGCCTTGGTGGCCGAGCGGAGATTGCCGGAACCGTAATCGATGATGGCGACGCGCATGGTCAGTTTTCTCCGCGATGGCCGACGAAGCCGATCGTCGCGCCGGTGGAAGCATGGAGGGGACGGGCGGAAGCCTTGTCCCATTGGGGAAGCGGATGGGACGGGGCGGCGGCTTCGGGCGCGGCGCGGTTCATGAAATAGCGGATTTCCGCCTCGCCGCGATTACGCGCCGCTACAGCCGCGCGCTCGGCGAAGCCGCGCCGGCGCAGCCGGGCGATTTTCCATTGCGGGCTTTCGAGCGCCACGAACAGCCCCACTAGGAAGACGATGGGGGAAATGGCGGCCGAAAGGCCGAGCAGTCCGCCCAGGAAACCGAGGGCGACGGAGAGCGCCAGCACCGCCGCCGCCTCGAGCCACAGTTTCTGGAGCAGCAGCCAGAGGACTGGCAGGACCAGCGCCACGACCGAAAATCCGTCGCGCACGAACACGGCGCGGTCGGCGCCGTCCGCGCCCGCCGGTTCGAGAACGACGAACTGGGCCATGGCCTATCCCTTCAGAGAACCCTTGGTGGAGGGAATCGCATCCTTCTGGCGCGGATCGGTCTCCAGCGCCGCGCGCAGGACCCGGGCCACCGCCTTGAAGATCGATTCGGCGATATGGTGGTTGTTGGCGCCGTAATGGTTGTTGATATGCAGCGTTATGCCGGCGTTCATGGCGAAGGCCTGGAAGAATTCGCGCACCAGCTCGGTGTCGAAGGTCCCGATCTTGGGCGCGGAGAAGTTCACGTTCCAGACCAGGAAGGCGCGGCCCGACACGTCGACCGCGGCGCCCGTCAGCGTGTCGTCCATGGCGAGGTCGAGCGAGGCGTAGCGCACGATGCCGCGACGTTCGCCGAGCGCCTTCGCCACCGCCTGTCCGAGCGCGATGCCGGTGTCCTCCACCGTGTGGTGGTCGTCGATATGCAGGTCGCCCTTGGCCATGACGCGCATGTCGATCAGCGAATGACGGGAAAGCTGCTCCAGCATATGGTCGAAGAAGCCGACGCCCGTGGTGATGTCGAACTTGCCGGAGCCGTCGAGGTCGACGGACACGGCGAGGCCGGTCTCCTTGGTCGAACGCTCGATGCTCGCCTTGCGGGTGCTTTCCGGGACCATTGGCTTTCCTTATGCTGGACCTTGGCGCGTTCTAGAACAGCTGGCCCGCTTTGCCAAATGCTTTTGCTGGCGGGCGTCCGGCAAATCGGCATTTGCATTTCTCCGGGCCGCTCCTAAATATTCATCGCGAAACATGATTCATTCCGTTTCCCGATTAAGAGGGGTTTGCGCCGTCGCCGTCCGGGATCGCGCTGGCCGCCGAAGGAGCATCCATGATCGAACACAATCCCACGACAATCTACGGCACCACTATCGTGACCGTGCGCAAGGGCGGCAAGGTCGTCATCGCCGGCGACGGGCAGGTCTCGCTCGGCAATACGGTGATGAAGGGCAATGCGCGCAAGGTGCGCCGCATCGGCAAGGGCGGCGCTGTCATCGCCGGCTTCGCGGGCGCGACCGCCGACGCCTTCACGCTGCTCGAACGGCTCGAAGCCAAGCTGGAGCAATATCCCGACCAGTTGATGCGCGCCTCGGTGGAGCTGGCCAAGGACTGGCGCACCGACCGCTATCTGCGCCGCCTCGAAGCCATGATGCTGGTGGCCGACAGCAAGGTGACGCTGGCGCTGACCGGCACGGGCGACGTGCTGGAGCCGGAAGCGGGCGTAATGGCCATCGGTTCAGGCGGCAATTACGCGCTCGCCGCCGCGCGCGCGCTGATCGACACCGACAAGAGCGCCGAGGAGATCGCCCGCAAGGCGATGGAGATCGCCGCCGACATCTGCATCTACACCAACCACAACATCCTCGTGGAAAGCCTCGACGCCGCATGAGCGCGCTCACGCAAGCCTCGACCGACAGGCGGAGCCGCTGGGGTCTCGGCGCGCTGATCGTGCTCGCCATCGTCGCCGTGCAGGCGACATGGCTGCATGTGGACGGGCGGATCGCCATGTGCGACTGCGGGACCATCAGGCTTTGGTCGGGTTCGCTGCCCTCGGAGAACTCGCAGCAGATCGCCGACTGGTATTCGCTGTCGCATATCATCCACGGCTTCCTGTTCTACTGGCTGTTCTCGCTCATCGCGCCGAAAGCGCCGGTGGGCCTGCGGCTGGCCATGGCGGTCGGCGTGGAGGCGGCGTGGGAACTGGTCGAAAACTCGAATTTCATCATCGAGCGCTATCGCGCGAACACGTCCTCGGTGGACTATTTCGGCGACAGCATCGTGAATTCGGTTTCCGACACGCTCTGCGCCGCTGTGGGATTTCTTCTGGCGGCGAGGCTTCCCGTCAAAATCACCGTCGCGCTGGCGCTGTTCTTCGAGGTTCTGGCGCTGATCGTCATCCGCGATAATCTTACGCTCAACGTGATCATGCTGCTGCATCCGTTCGAGTTCATCAGGCAGTGGCAAACCGGATCGTGAACATGAGTAATTTTTCCCCCCGCGAAATCGTTTCCGAACTCGACCGCTTCATCATCGGCCAGAAGGACGCCAAGCGCGCCGTGGCCATCGCGCTGCGCAACCGCTGGCGGCGGCAGCAGCTCGAAGGGCAGATGCGCGAAGAGGTGATGCCGAAGAACATCCTGATGATCGGGCCGACCGGCGTCGGCAAGACGGAGATCTCACGCCGTCTCGCCAAGCTCGCCGGCGCGCCCTTCACCAAGGTCGAGGCGACCAAGTTCACCGAGGTCGGCTATGTCGGCCGCGACGTGGAGCAGATCATCCGCGATCTGGTCGAGGTCGCCATCGCGCTGGTGCGCGAGAAGCGCCGCGAGGACGTCAAGGCCAAGGCGCATCTCAACGCCGAGGAGCGCGTGCTCGACGCGCTTGTCGGCAAGACGGCCAGCCCCGCCACCCGCGACAGTTTCCGCAAGAAGCTGCGCAACGGCGAGATGGACGACAAGGAGATCGAGATCGAGGTGGCCGACACGGGCGGCGCGCCGAATTTCGAGATTCCCGGCATGCCGGGGGCGAATATCGGCGTGCTCAACATTTCCGACATGCTGGGCAAGGCGATGGGCGGCCGCACCAAGACGCGTAAGACCACGGTGAAGGACTCCTATCCGATCCTGATCAACGACGAGTCGGACAAGCTGCTCGATCAGGAGCAGATCGTGCAGGAGGCGCTGCGCGTGACCGAGGACGAGGGCATCGTCTTCATCGACGAGATCGACAAGATCGCCGCCCGCGAGGGCGGGGTAGGGGCCGGCGTGTCGCGCGAGGGCGTGCAGCGCGACCTGCTGCCACTGGTCGAGGGCACCACGGTCGCCACCAAATACGGGCCGGTGAAGACGGATCACATCCTCTTCATCACCTCGGGCGCGTTCCATGTGTCGAAGCCTTCGGACCTGCTGCCGGAATTGCAGGGCCGCCTGCCGATCCGCGTCGAGCTTTCGGCGCTGACGCGCGAGGATTTCCGCTCGATCCTGACGGAGACCGAGGCGAGCCTCATCAAGCAGTATATCGCGCTGATGAAGACCGAGGACGTGGCGCTGGAATTCACCGACGACGCCATCGACGCGCTGGCCGACATCGCCGTCGACCTCAACGCGACGGTGGAGAATATCGGCGCGCGGCGGCTTCAGACGGTGATGGAGCGGGTGCTGGACGAAATCTCCTTCGCCGCGCCCGACAAGGCGGGAGCCACCTTCACCGTCGACGCGGCTTACGTGAAGGAGAAGATCGGCGATCTGGCGAAGAACACCGACCTGTCGCGCTTCATCCTGTAAGCGATCTGTTCTTTTCGAAAACGATCCCGCCCGAAGGCCGACGCTTTCGGGCGGGATTTTTTGCGCGCCAGATGTTGGAATTTCACAATTCTCCGGTTCTTCTAAAATTCTCCTGACCGAACAGGAGACGTTCCATGAAAAACCCCAGGCTCAGACTGCATCTCGCGGCGGCGCTTTTCAGCGCGGCGCTGGCCGCCTTCGCCATGCCGGCGAGCGCCCTGGTCTGCCTGCCGATCGACCGCAGCTACAAGAATTGCGACGACGCCTGCAAATGGGAGGCGTGGCTTCCCTTGTCCTATCCCGTCTGCATGTGAGGAAGCCGTCATGAGCGTTTTCGGCAAGACCTTGTTTTCCGTCCTGGCGGTCGCGGCCACGCTTTCGGCGCTCAGCAGCCTGCCTGCCCAAGCCTTCGGCTGCGGGGCGCAAACCGGCGATATCGACTATTGCCAAGCTCTCTGCAAATGGGAGGTGTGGATTCCGCTGGCCTATCCGCTGTGCATGTGAAGACGTGGCCGGAAAGCCACGGCCACCGGCCGGCCTGAGCCGTTCCGCAAAAACCGCTCGACTTGTCGCGGGGGGTTTTCTATTTTCCGGCGCGATTTCTCCCTTTGCTCATCCACCGGAAACCGATCGCGCCCATGACCAGCCGCCTGAACCGCATCGCGGGCCTTTGCCTCGCCGCCGTCCTTTCCTGTCAGAGCGCCTTCGCCGCGATCACCGTGCCGCCCGGCAACCGCAACGCCGAGCAGCCGCCGGTGCCCGGCGCGTCGGCCAAGCGCACGCGCGAGCTGGGGACGACCTATGAGAAGAAATACCAGAAAATCCTGACGCTGCTCAGAAAGGACGCCTCGCTGCGGTCGAAAATCCGTTCGACCGCCGCCGCCTACGGCATCGACCCGGTGCATATCGTCGGCGCGCTGGTGGGCGAGCACACCTACAATGTCGACGCCTATGACCGGCTGCAGACCTATTACGTCAAGGCGATGTCCTATGTGAGCCAGGGCGTCAGCTTCGGCTATGAAGGCGAGAGCATCGGCCAGTTCGTCAAGCGGCCGGAATTCGCCGACTGCGCCAGATACAAGGACAGCTATTCGCTGTGGACCTGCCGCGAAACGGTGTGGAACCGCACCTTCCGCGGCAAGAAGGTCGACGGCAAGTCCTGGCCCAACAACCGCTTCAGCGCCGTGTTCTTCCAGCCCTTCTACGCCGGCCAGACTTTTGGGCTCGGCCAGATCAATCCGCTGACGGCCTTGCAGATGTCGGATATGGTCAGCCGCGTGTCGGGCCTGCCCAAGCTCGACGCCGAAAACGGCACGGCGGTCTACAAGACCATCATGGACCCCGACCTGACGCTGCCCTATATCGCGGCGACCATCAAGCAGTCGATCACCAGCTATCGGCAGATCGCCGATTTCGATATTTCCAAGAATCCGGGCCTCACCGCCACGCTTTACAACACCGGCGGCGCCGAGGCGCGGGCCCGCGCGCTGGCGGCCCAGAACGCCAAGCGCAAGGCGGCCGGCCAGCCGCCGGAAATGCCGGAGGAAAATTATTACGGCTGGCTGGTCAACGAAAAGCTCGCCGACCTCAAGGCGCTTTTCTAGCCGGCTTCTGGCCCCGGCGGCGCCGGCGCGCCGCCTCGATCTCCTCAGTCAGGAGCTGGATCGCGTCGCGATCCAAAAGGCGGATATTGTTGGCGAGAAGATTGGCGAGCGCTGTCGCCTGCGGCGACAGGCCGGACGTGTCGATGGTGACGCGCGGATGCGACACCGCGGCGAGGCGCTGCAAATCCTCGGCGTCGTCCCAGATGATGTTGAAATAGGCGATGATCCGCTGCAGCAGGTCCCATGTCGGCTGGCCGCGCCGGCCGTGCTCCAGCGCCGACAGATAGGCCGGCGAGACGCGCAGCGCCGCCGCCATGTCCTTCTGCGTCACCCCGCGCTCGCCGCGCAATTCGCGCAGGCGCTTTCCGAACGGCGTCATCGCGGGGCGTCTCCCCTGGGGCCCGGCTGGGTCTGGCGGCGCAGCCGCACATAGAGCGCGCCGTGGCCGCCGTGATGCCGCGCGGCGTCCTCGAAGGCGCTGACCAGAAGCCGGAACACCGGCGTCGAGAACCAGTGCGGCACCGCCTGGCGCAGCACGCCCTCGCTGCCGAAGGAGCGGCCCTTGCCGGTGATCACCATGACATGGCGCAGGCCGCGCGCATGGGCATGGACCAGGAAGCGGTAGAGCAGGCCGTGCGCCTCGTTCTGGGTGAGGCCGTGCAGGTCGATGCGCGCCTCGATGTCGACGCGGCCCTTGGCGATCTTGCGATGCGTCGGCTTGTCGAGCGGATCGAGCCGCATTTCGCCGAGCGCCGACAGGCCCTTGCGCTTTTGCTGATCCGACGCCGGTTTCGGCACGGGGTTTTTGGGCTTTTCCTCCGCCATCAGCGCGTCGAAGGAGGGCAGTTCCTCCGGCGCGATCGTCTTGCCCGAAAGCGGACGCGCCGTGCGCGCCACCGTCTCCCAGAGGATGCGGTCTTCGGGCCGCAGGTAATCGGATTTCTTGTCCTCGCGCGCCATCGCCGTCAGGCTCCCGCCAGCGCGCGCGGAACCAGCGCGTAAAAATCCGCCGCATGGCGGACGACGCCGGCGATCTCGCCGGCCGCGTCGCCCGCGCCGGCGAAAAGATCACCGCGCGCCGGGCCGACAATGGCCGTGCCGGTGTCCTGCGCGATCATCAGCCGGGCGAAGGGTCTTGCGTCGAAAGCGGTCAGCGCCGGCGCGGAGACATGGATCGGCGCGCCGAACGTATGCAGCGCCTTGTCCACCGCGATGGACCGGCCCGCCGTCAGCGGAACCTTCGCCGCCGCGATGGGGCCGGCTCCGGGCTCGTCCACCGGCGCCTCGCGGAAAAATATATAGGAGCGGTTGCGCCAGAGAAGCGCGTCGACCTCGTCCGGGTGATCCTTCAGCCAGCGGCGGATCGCCTGCATGCTGATAGCGGCGGCCGGAATTTCGCCGGCCTCGACCAGCAGGCGGCCTATGCCGGTGAAGGGATGGCCGGTCTTGGCGGCGTAGGTGAGGCGCATCACGCCGCCGTCCTCGAAAACGAGCCGCGCCGCGCCCTGCACATGGGCGAAGAAGGCGTCCACCTTGTCGGCCACATAGGCGAGCTCCAGCCCGCGCCCGGCGAGACCGCCGGTTTCGATGGTCCGCCGGTCGTCATATTCGACCAGCCCCGCCTCGGTCCGGCGCGCGAAGGCGAAGGAGGGATCGAGACCGGCGGGACGGTTCTCCTCCGTCACCTTTTCCAGATCGTCTGGTTTCGCCAGGAAGGGAACGCGAAAGCGCTCGGTCGCGACGCGCGAGGCTTCGATCTCCGGTTCGTAGAAGCCGGTGACGAAACCCTTTTCCTCGATACGGCAGGGAACGAAAAAGCGCTCGAAAAAGGCGCGGGCTCCGGATGCGTCGGGGTTTTCCAGCGCGCGGGCGGCGGCGAAGGCCGGCTGCAGCGCCTCGAAGCTCACGCCCAGCGCGCCGCTGCGATAGGCGCCGTCACGGGCGAAATCCGCCGAGCGGCGGAAGGCGGAAAAGGCCTCGGCGTGATCGTCCCGATCCCAGCCGGGGCAATCGCCGAAGCCCACCGGGCGGAAAAACCTCGCCAAACCTGTCACGTGCGTCGATCCGTCAATCTTCCGCTTCGGTGGCCACGAGCTTCCAGTTCGGATCGCGCGAGCGCGTGTCGCGCGCAAAGGTCCAGAAGTCGCGGATCTCCACCACATTCTCCAGGTCGCCGTCGATGACCGCGCCGTTCGAATCCAGCGTGGCCGAAATCATCTGGCTGACGATATGCAGGGAGACATGGGCCTCGGACCCCTTTATCTCGGCGTTGGCGATCTCGGCCTTCTCGATGCCGACGAAGGAGGAGCGCACGGTCTCGCCGCGCTTCTCGCGCTCGTCGATGGCGGCGACGAAGCCGTCATAGACCTCCTTCGACAGAAGATTCTTCAGCACCTTGCGGTCGCCGTCGGCGAAGGACATGACGATCATCTCATAGGCGATCTTGACGCCGTCGAGAAAGCGGCCCAGCTCGAAAGCCGCATCGGCGGCGGAAACCGCCCGCAGGCCGTCATTGAGCGGCGTGCCGGCGGGCGCGATCCTGTCGATGGCGGAAAAATCCTTCTCGCCGGCGCGGCGCGGCAGCGCGATCACGTTGTCGGCTTCCGCCGCGCTGGGCGCGGGCGCGTCGGCGCTGCGCTGCTGCGGGCTATAGGGATCGAACGGCGGCTTTTCGTTCCCCGTGCGGCGGCCGAGCACATTTCTCAACTGGAGAAAAATGATCACAGCCGCGACGAAGAAAAAGATTGTGCCGAAGTCAAAAAATTCCATACCATCCGCCATCGTTCAACGAAACGCCTAAGACCGTCCGTCGAGAGATTCCACTCCTACACATATAGATCGGCTTCCGCGATCATTCAAATCCCGATCGCGCATGCCTATCTATCAGGACGTGACAGATCGTTTCCATCGGGCGGCGCGGCCGCTCCTCCGCAAGACGAGGTTTTAATTTCCGTGGCTTCCTCCTTCCTGCCCCTGGCCATACTGGCGACGCCCTTCATCGAGATCGCCGGCTTCGTCGTCGTCGGCAGCCGCATCGGCGTGTTGCCGACGCTGGGGCTGGTGGTGCTGAGCGCGCTGCTCGGCATGTATCTCCTGCGCGTACAGGGGATGAGCCTGATGAACCGCATCCGCGCCGAGGCGGCGGCGGGCCGGACGCCCGACCGCGAGCTGGTGCACGGCGCGATGATGGTTCCGGCCGCCATCCTGCTGATCGTGCCGGGCTTCGTGACCAGCATCATCGGGCTTCTGCTGTTCATCCCGGCGCTGCGCGACTTCGTCTGGGAGAAATTTCTGCGCGGGCGTATGGTGGTGACGACGCGCTACAGCGGCGGCTTCGACACGCGCCGCCGCGACGATTCGGTCATCGACCTCGACCCGCAGGATTATTCGTCCGACGAGGACCGGCCGTCGCCCTGGCGCATCGATCGCGACAAGGATCGCTGAGGCGGCTTTTCGCGCCTCCAAAGCCTTCCTTGCCTCGCGCCCGCGCGCATGCTAGCCAAACCACCAGTTTATTCATCAGAAGAAGGCATATCGAGAATGAGCGAACAGGCCGAAACCAACGGCGCCGGCGGCGGCGAACCGTCCCTCAACATCCTGGCGCAATATGTGAAGGACCTGTCCTTCGAAAGCCCCGGCGCGCCGATGTCGCTGCGTCCGCGCGAGCAGTCGCCTTCCATCAACATCAATGTCAACGTCAACGCCAACCCGCTATCGGAGACCGATTTCGACGTGGTGCTGTCGCTCAACGCCAAGGCGCAGGACGGCAAGGACGTGCTGTTCAACGTCGAGCTGGTCTATGGCGGCGTGTTCCGCGTGCAGGGCATCCCGCAGGAGCATCTGTTCCCGCTGCTGTTCATCGAATGCCCGCGCCTGCTGTTCCCCTTCGCGCGCCAGATCGTCGCCGACGCCACCCGCAACGGCGGCTATCCGCCGCTGATGATCGACCCGATCGACTTCGCGCAGATGTTCCAGCAGCGCCTGGCCGAAGAACAGGCCCGTTCCGCCGTCAAGAGCTGATCTGCGCCGCCTGCAAAGATGAAGAACCCGGCTCGCGCCGGGTTTTTTATTGCAGGTATTTTTTCCAGATCGCCTTGTCGCCCATTTTTTCGACCAGCGCGATATGAGCGGCGCGTTCGGCCTCGGTCAGCCGCGGGGCCAGTGGCGTCGGGCGCTGGCGCAACACGATCTCGCCGACGGTTTCGGTGCGCTCGGCGCGGCTCGCGCCGTTCTCCACGCTCAGGCCCAGCGCCGTCTGCTTGCCGCCGATCAGCTCGATATAGACTTCGGCCAGGATCTGCGAATCGAGCAGCGCGCCGTGCAGCGTGCGGTGCGAATTGTCGATGCCGTAGCGCCGGCACAGCGCGTCGAGCGAGTTCGGCCCCATCGGATGCTTGCGCCGCGCCAGCGCCAGCGTGTCGACGATGCGCTCGACGACGATGGGCGGCTGGCCGAGCCGGTCCAGCTCGGCGTTGATGAAGCCGAGGTCGAACATGGCGTTGTGCGCCACGAGCTTGGCCCCGTCGAAAAACTCCTGAAATTCCGCGAGGATGTCGGCGAAGGTCGGCTTGTCGAGCAATTGCTCGTTGCTGATGCCGTGGATGGCGAGCGCGTCCGGGTGGACCTGCCGCCCCTGCGGATTGATGAATTTGTGAAAGGTGCGGCCGGTCGGAAAGCGGTTGACCAGCTCGACGCCGCCGATTTCGATGACGCGGTCCTCCAGCCGTTCCAGCCCGGTGGTTTCCGTATCGAAAACGATCTCACGCATGTTGCGAACCTTTCAATTGCGTCATGACGGCGACGATCTGGCGGCGCAGGTCGTCGAAACTGCCGCTGGTGTCGAGCACGAAGTCGGCGCGGGCGCGCTTTTCCGCGTCCGGCGTCTGGCGGCCGAGAATAGCATCGAGCCGCGCCGCCGTCATGCCCGGCCGGGCGAGAACGCGCGCCCGCTGGACGTCTTCCGGCGCCGACACCACCACAACCTTGTCCACGCGCCGGTCGCCGCCGGTCTCGAACAGGAGCGGAATGTCGAGCACCGCCATCGGCGCGCCGTCCGCCCTGGCCTGGCGCAGAAAGGCTTCCTCCTCCTCGCGCACCAGAGGGTGCACGATCGCTTCGAGCCTTTTCATCGCCGTCTCGTCGCCGAGGACGGCGGCGGAGAGTTTCTGCCGGTCGACGACGCCGTTCGCCACCGTGCCGGGAAAGGCCGCCTCGATCAGCGGCGCGGCGCGGCCGGCATAGAGCCGGTGCACCGCCTCGTCGGCGCTATAGACCGGCGCGCCGGCCTCGGCGAACATCCTGGTCGCGGTGGATTTTCCCATACCGATGGAGCCCGTGAGGCCGATGACGATCATAGCGCGCCGGCCCTCGCCATGTCGGCCAGGATATGCTCGCGCAAAGCCGGCGTCACCTCGGGGCGGACGCCGAACCAGCGCTCGAAACCCGGAACCGCCTGATGCAGCAGCATGCCCAGCCCATCGACGGTGCTGAGCCCGGCCTGTTCGGCCTTTTTCAGAAAAGGCGTCTTCAGCGGCACATAGACGATGTCGGTCGCGACGGCGCCAGCCGGCGCGCGGGCGAGATCGAGCGGAAAATCCTCGCTTGCGTCATGGCCGCTCATGCCGAGCGAGGTGGTGTTGACGATCAGCCTGGCGTTTTGGGCCAGCTCGTCCGCTTCGTCCCAGCCATGGGCGGAGACTTTCGCGCCGAAATGCGCCGCCAGCTCCTGCGCGCGGGCGAGGGTGCGGTTGACGATGGCGATACGGGTGAAGCCGCGCGTCAGAAGGGCGTGGACGACGGCGCGGCTGGCGCCGCCGGCGCCCATCACCAGCGCCGTGTCGGCGGCGTCCCATCCGGGCGCTTCGGCGTCGAGATTGGCGGCGAAGCCATAGGCGTCGGTGTTGCCGCCGCAGAGTTTTCCGTCTTCCAGCCACAGCGTGTTCACCGCGCCGATGGCGGCGGCGGCTTCGTCGCGGCGCTCGACCAGCGCGAAGGCCGCCTCCTTGTGCGGAATGGTGACGTTGCCGCCGGCGAAGCCGTTTTGCGTGAGCGAAGCGGCGAAGGCGGCGAAATCCTCCGGTCTCACCTCGACCGCTTGATAGGAGCCGTCGAGGCCGAGCTGCTTCAGCCAGAAGCCGTGGATCAGCGGCGAGCGCGAATGCTTTATCGGATAGCCGGTGACGAACGCTTTAGCCATCGATCAGTTTTTCCTTGCGCAATTCGGCCAGAAGCGGCAGCAGCGGCAGGCCGACAATGGTGAAATAATCGCCGTCGATCTTTTCGAAAAGCTGGATGCCCGGCCCCTCCACCTGATAGGCGCCGACGCTGGCGAGCGCCACGTCGCCGACCCGGCCGAGATAGCGGCCGACGAAGCCCGGCTCCAGCGCCCGCATCGTCATCCGCGCCACCGAGACGTGCCGCCACAGCGTTTCGCCGTCCTTGACCAGCACCACGGCGCTGTTCAACTGATGCGTCTTGCCGGAAAATTGCAGGAGCTGGCGGCGCGCGGCCTCCATGTCGGCGGGCTTGTGGAAAATCTCGTCGCCCAGCGAAAGGGTCTGGTCGCAGCCGATCACCACGGCACCGGGATGGTTTTCGCTGACGTCGAGCGCCTTGGCCTCGGCCAGCACCTGGGCCACCTCCTCCGGCGTGGCGCCGCTTTTATAGAGCGGGGCCTCGACCGCGCGCTCGTCGATCGCGGCGCTGGCGGTCGAAAATTCGACGCCGGCGTTTTTCAGCAGCGCGGCCCGGAACGGGCTCTTAGACGCCAGGATCAATGGCTCAGTCATGGTCGAACTCCTTCCTGTTCGTTTTCTCGCGCAAGAGCGCGAGGATCGCCGCCGCCGTCTCCTCGATGGAGCGGCGCGAGACGTCGATGATCGGCCAGCCATGGCGGTTGCACAGGTTGCGCGCGTAGGTCAGCTCCTCGGAGATCGCGCCGCGGTCGGTGTAAAGCCCGTCATGCATCATCGGCGTGCCGCCGAGCGGACGGTTCTGGCGGATCTGCGACACGCGCTCGGCGGTGGCGACCAGCCCGACGATCAGGGGCCGCTTGGCGGCGAAGAGCGGCTCCGGCATGGGAATGCCCGGCACGATGGGAATATTCGTCGCCTTCACGCCGCGATTGGCGAGGTAGATGCTGGTCGGCGTCTTCGAGGTGCGCGAAATGCCGACCAGGATGACGTCGGCTTCCTCGATATCCGGCGGCAGCACGCCGTCATCGTGCTCCATGGTGAAATTGAGCGCGTCGATGCGGCGGAAATAATCGGCGTTGAGCACGTGCTGGGCGCTGGCGCGGCGATGGGCCGGCGCGCCGAGATAGGACTGGAAAGTGGTCAGCACCGGCTCCAGCACCGACACGCTCGGCACGCCCATCTCAGTGCAGCATCGGTCGATCATCGCCGCCAGCTTCTGGTCCACCACCGTATAGAGCACGATGCCCGGCTCGGCGTCGATGGATTCCAGCACTTTCAGCAACTGCTTTTCGGTGCGGATGAGAGGATAGATGTGCTCGATGGCGCGCGCATTGGCGTATTGCGCCGCCGCCGCGCGGCCGGCCGCCAGCAGAGTCTCTCCGGTCGCATCAGAGATCAGATGCAAATGAAAGTAGGAAAGAGACCTCACCACAGTTTTCCGGTCGTCCTGTTGACATCTGTGCGTAACATCGCGGCTTCGGCCCCCAGCCATGACAGGCCCGGGGAAACTTGGCAAGTCATCCACAGCGGCCAAAGCTGTGGCGAAAAAGCGGCGGCGCATGTGGACAAGACTCGCAACCAGGGCGGCAGGCGAAGCCGTCCCCAGACTGTCCACAGGGAAGAGGCGGCTGCGTCAATTGGCAACTCCTTGATAATCCATGCGCGAATTGCGTTTTCGTCGCTTTTGGCCGAATGTTCGGAAAATGATCGCACAGGCCGGCGAGGCGAGGGACGGATTGTGGGGAAAAGCCCGATTAAGGCTAATCCCCGATTCCAACAGACTCTAAGAATCAAAAGATTCCAGAATCTTCCTTTCTTTATGAAAGCCGGACGGGAAAACATGAGCAGGGGCGAAGGCCAATGAAGCGCAAGGTCTTGAAGGTGATCGACGGAGAAACGGTTTTTCCCCCTCCGATCTGGATGATGCGCCAGGCCGGCCGCTATCTGCCGGAATATCGCGAGACGCGGAAGAAAGCCGGGAGCTTTCTCGATCTCTGCTATTCGCCCGATCTGGCGGTGGAGGTCACCTTGCAGCCGATCCGCCGTTTCGGCTTCGACGCGGCGATCCTGTTCTCCGACATTTTGGTCGTGCCGCATGCGTTGGGACGCGATCTGCGCTTTGAAGAGGGCAAGGGACCCTTGATGACGCCGATAGACGCCGACGAGATTTTCTGGCTGGAGACCGAAGGCGTCGCCGAGAGGCTGGAGCCGGTCTATGAGACGGTGCGGCTTTTACGCTCGCAATTGCCGGACGAAACCACGCTGCTCGGCTTCTGCGGCGCGCCCTGGACGGTGGCGACCTATATGATCGCCGGCCACGGGACGCCCGACCAGGCCCCGGCGCGGCTGTTCGCCTATCGCTTTCCCGAGGCGTTCGAAAAGCTCTTGAACGATCTGGCGGACGTGTCGGCCGAATATCTGATCGAGCAGATCGCCGCGGGCGCGGATGCGGTGCAGATTTTCGATTCCTGGTCCGGGGTGCTGGACGAGGATTGTTTCGCCCGCTTCTGCATCGCGCCGGTGGCGCGGATCGTGCAGAAGGTGCGCTCCGTCTATCCCGACGCGCGCATCATCGGCTTTCCGAAAGGGGCGGGGATGCTTTACGCCGGCTATCGCGAAAAGACGGGCGTGGACGCGCTCGGCCTCGACTGGACCGCGCCTCTGCCCTTCGCGGCGCTGCTGCAGGAGAAAGGCGCGGTGCAGGGCAATCTCGACCCGTTGCGGGTGGTGGCGGGCGGACGCGCGCTCGACGAAGGCGTCGACGTCATTCTGGAGCGTCTCGGCAAGGGGCCGCTGATCTTCAATCTCGGCCACGGGATCACGCCGCAGGCCCCGATCGAACATGTGCAGCAGATGATCGATCGGGTGCGAGGAGGCGCGGCATGAGTAGACAGAACAGCGGCGCGGCGGCCATCCGCCGTACGGCGATCGGCCTGGTCGTCCTGGCGATCGGCGTCTACGCATTGTTTCACGTGAATCCGACCGACGCCTATCTCTGGATCAAGGCGGTCCATGTCATCGCGGTGATCTCCTGGATGGCCGGCATGCTCTACCTGCCGCGCCTGTTCGTCTATCACTGCGCCGCGGCGCCCGGCTCCGAAAGCTCCGAGACGTTCAAGGTGATGGAGAGGCGGCTTTTGCGCTTCATCATCAATCCGGCGATGATCGTGTCGTGGATCGCCGGGCTGTGGATGGCCTGGTCGGTGTTTCATTTCCAGGGCGGCTGGCTGCATGCCAAGCTTCTGCTGGTGCTGCTGCTTTCCGGCCTGCACGGCTATCTGTCGAAGGCGGTGCGCCTGTTCGGCGAGGATCGCAACACGAAGTCGGCCAAGCATTGGCGAATCGTCAACGAGGTTCCGACCGTGCTGATGGTCCTGATCGTCGTGCTGGTGATCGTGAAGCCTTTCTGAAACCCGACGTCCTTTTGAATAAGAAAGCCCGCTTTGCGGGCTTTCATCGTTTTCAGCCGACGATTTCGGTCCGGCGACTTCATATCAGGCTTGCTCTTCGCGCGGCAAATCGATATGTAAAGGGCCTCTTCCCTTACGCAGGCCTTCGATGCCGGTCACGTTCCCGTGGCCACCTTGCCGAACAACTGCATCTCTCCCTATCTTCCAAAAGAGTTCCTCACCCATGCAGGAAATGAAACTACAAGAGCTGAAAAACAAGACGCCGGTGGAGTTGCTCGCTTTCGCCGAAACGCTCGAGGTGGAAAACGCCAGCGCCATGCGCAAGCAGGAGCTGATGTTCGCCATCCTCAAGCGGCTTGCGGCTCAGGACGTCGAGATCATCGGCGAAGGCGTGGTCGAAGTGCTGCAGGACGGCTTCGGCTTCCTGCGCTCGGCCGACGCCAATTATCTGCCCGGTCCCGACGACATCTATATTTCGCCGTCGCAGCTGCGCCGCTTCTCGCTGAAAACCGGCGACACGGTGGAAGGCCCGATTCGCGGCCCCAAGGAAGGCGAACGCTATTTCGCGCTTCTCAAGGTCAATACGATCAATTTCGAAGACCCGGAAAAGATCCGCCACAAGGTCCATTTCGACAATCTGACCCCGCTCTATCCCAATGAGCGCTTCAAGATGGAGCTGGAGGTTCCGACCTCCAAGGACCTGTCGCCGCGCGTCATCGATCTCGTGGCGCCGCTCGGCAAGGGCCAGCGCGGCCTGATCGTCGCGCCGCCACGCACGGGTAAGACGGTTCTGCTCCAGAACATCGCCCATTCCATCACCGCCAACCATCCGGAATGCTATCTCATCGTTCTTCTGATCGACGAGCGTCCGGAAGAAGTCACCGACATGCAGCGTTCGGTGAAGGGCGAGGTGATCTCCTCCACCTTCGATGAACCGGCGGCGCGTCACGTACAGGTGGCCGAAATGGTCATCGAGAAGGCCAAGCGCCTGGTCGAACACGGCCGCGACGTGGTCATCCTGCTCGATTCGATCACCCGCCTCGGCCGCGCCTACAACACCGTGGTGCCGTCCTCCGGCAAGGTGCTGACGGGCGGCGTCGACGCTAACGCCCTGCAGCGGCCGAAGCGCTTCTTCGGCGCGGCGCGCAATATCGAGGAGGGCGGTTCGCTCACCATCATCGCCACCGCGCTGATCGACACCGGCAGCCGCATGGATGAAGTGATTTTTGAGGAATTCAAGGGCACGGGCAATTCGGAAATCGTGCTCGACCGCAAGGTGGCCGACAAGCGCATCTTCCCGGCCATGGACATCCTCAAGTCCGGCACGCGTAAGGAAGACCTTCTGGTGCCGCGCGCCGATCTCCAGAAGATTTTCGTGCTGCGCCGTATCCTTGCGCCGATGGGCACGACCGATGCGATCGAGTTCCTCATCGACAAGCTCAAGCAGACCAAGAGCAACGCCGAATTCTTCGATTCGATGAATACGTAAGCTCTATCGGCTGCAATCGCTTTAACGCCGCGTGGGTCCACACCACGCGGCGTTTTGCTTTCAAGAGCGCAGCAGCTTTTCGAGCGCCGCGTCGTCATGAACCGGCGGAAGACAGGCATGCCCCCGGCATAGCCAGGCCGCCGGCTTTTCGGCTCGTACCGCCGCCTGTCCAGGAAGAATTACCGTAGCACCGGCTGTGAAGGGCGTTATCTTGTCGAGCCGTCGCGGATCGGGATTTCGTTTGGCCACAGCTATGAACTTATGACCATCCGGAGCGGCGATGGTCAAGGATAACGGCTCCGCCACAAATCGCGCCGCATTGAGGATTCCGATCTGTCCATAGGTCTGCGCCATCGCACGGCCAAGCGCCTGTTCCGTGAGCTTTTCGACGCTTTGAAAAAGCGCGCCGTCGTTGGTGGCGAGAAATAACCGCGTCAGCGCTTCGATAATCTGGCTGGTGGCGCTTGGAATCGCCTCGTCATAATCGCCATAGCTGCGCAGAATGACATCGTCGGCCGAGAAGGCGGTCAAACGATAATCGCCAGCCGCATCCTTATGCGCTCTGTCGAGCGCTTCGGCCAACGCCTTGGCGTCCTGAAGATAGGCGTCTTTGTCGGTCGCTTCATACAGTGCGAGCGTCGCATTGATCAGCCCCGCATAATCGGTCGAAAGCGCAGGGTAAACCAGTTTCTCTTCCATCCGGCAATGAGCCAAAGCGCCGGCGCGGAACGATTCGGTGACGGAACGATAGGCGGCGAGCGCCAGATCAATCCAATCGGATCGGCTGAAGATGCGGCCAGCTTCGGCGAGCGCGCGGATGAGCAATGCGTTCCAGTCGGTCAGCGCCTTGTCGTCGCGGCCGGGATGGACCCGCTTTTGACGATAGGCGAACAATTTTTCCTTCGCGTTGGCGATATGGGGAGGAAGATCGAACGGCCCATCCACTGCATGCAGCCGATTAAGAATATTTTTACCTTCCCAATTCCCGGATAGGTCAACCCCATACCAATCCTTGAAAGCGGCGCTGTCGGCTCCCAGCACGTGATCGATCTTCTCGGCCTTCCAGACATAGAATCTTCCTTCTTCGCCTTCGCTGTCCGCGTCGAGGCTGGAGGCGAACGAACCGTCCGGCAAGCGCATCTCCCGCACCAGCCAATCGACCGTCTCTTCGATTCGGATACGAAACAATGTTTCGCCGGTTTCGGCGAAAGCCCAGCTGGCGTGACGAATGAGCTGCGCGTTGTCGTAAAGCATCTTTTCGAAATGCGGAACCAGCCAATCAGCGTCGGTCGAATAGCGGCACAGTCCGCCGCCAAGATGATCATAAACGCCGCCCTGCAACATATGGCGCAACGAACGCAGGAACATGTCGCGATGTGTCGTATTGCGCTTATAAAGCCAGGATAGCCATAGCGTCTCCATCAGCGGCGCATTGGGAAACTTGGGCGCGCCGTCGACGCCGCCTCGCAACGGGTCGAACATCCGATAAATGCGATCAGCCACCACATCGAAGCGAGCGATGTCATTTTGGTCCGCCGCGTTTTGAGCCGCGAGCTTTTGTTCGAGGTGGCTGAATACGGCTTCGGCGTTTTGGTCTATCTTCGGCCGGTCGCGCCGCCAGAGATTATCCACCGCGTGCAGCACATCGACAAAGCCAGGCATGTTGTAGCGGGCATGAGGGGGAAAATATGTGCCGCCCCAGAACGGCTTGCCGTCAGGGCGGAGAAACATGGTCAGCGGCCAGCCGCCCTGCTGCCCCATGGCGCCGAGCGCAGCCATATAGATCTGGTCGATGTCAGGGCGCTCTTCGCGATCCACCTTAACATTGACGAAAAGCCTGTTCATGACCGCCGCCACGTCGGGATCTTCAAAGGACTCATGCGCCATCACATGGCACCAGTGGCACGCGGCGTAGCCGACGGAGAGAAGGATCGGCCGGTCGAGCGCAACCGCGGCGTCCAGCGCCTGCTTCCCCCAAGGCTGCCAATGGACCGGATTGCCTGCATGTTGGCGCAGATAGGCGCTGGGTTCATCGGAAAGTCTGTTCCTGTCTATATCGTCCATCGGACTTTCCTTTCGCAACCCGAATGTCTATGCACGAGGAGGATTATAGAACGAGAAAAACAATGCGCGAAGCGGAGCCACAACACGACACGATTTTCGCTTTATCCAGTGGACGCCTACCGTCGGGGGTCGCGGTGGTGCGCCTATCCGGCCCGAAAGTTCGATTCGTACTCGAAACGATTGCAGGAAAAGAAATAAAGTCGCGTCAAGCCGTCTACAGGCCATTTCGCTCCCGGAACGGAGATGTATTGGACCGCGGCCTCGCATTATTTTTTCCTGGTCCCAGCAGCTTTACTGGAGAAGATTGCGCCGAATTCCATCTTCACGGCGGTGTCGCGGTCCTGGAGCGCTTTTTGCAGGAACTGGGCGCGATACCGGGATGCCGTATCGCCGAAGCAGGAGAATTCACCCGCCGCGCCTTCGCCAATGGCAAGATGGATTTAACTGTCGCTGAAGGCTTGGCAGACTTAATCGCGGCGGAAACCGAAGGCCAGCGCCGCCTCGCCATGCAGGTAGCTTCCGGCGCCCAGCATCGGCTTTACACCGAATGGCGGGAAAAGCTGGTTCGCGCCCGCGCCTTCATCGAGGCCGAGTTGGATTTCGTTGATGAAAGCGACGTACCGGGATCGGTATCAAACGAGGTTTGGCGAACGCTCGAAGTCTTACGAAAGGATATCGCTCAACATATCGAAAGCGGCAAACGAGCGACTATGCTGCGCGATGGCTTGCATGTGGTGATCGCCGGCGCCCCAAATGCCGGCAAATCCAGCCTGTTGAATTTTCTCGCCGGGCGCGACGTGGCGATCATTTCAGAAGAGGCCGGCACAACGCGTGATCTTCTGGAAGTGAAGCTCGATCTCGGCGGCATACCCGTTTATGTGACCGACACCGCCGGCCTACGCGAAACCGAAAGCCGCGTGGAGCAGATCGGCATTAAGCGTGCGCTCGAGCGCGTTGCGCAAGCCGATCTGGTCTTGCTGCTGGAAGATATGCAGAACCCTTTGCAAACGGCGTTAGATCAAGGCGCGGCGGAGCTTTGGACTATAGGTACGAAAGCAGATATCGCCGATAAAGATGGAGATTGGCGATTCCGTATTTCCACTCGGACAGGCGAAAATCTCGATATTCTTCTAACTGCTTTGCAGGATTTTGCTGAAGAGCGTATCGGCAAGATCGATGACGTGGTGCCGACCAGGCAGCGGCATATCCATCTGTTACGCTCGACCATGATGGAGATCGAGAATGCTATCAGTCGCAGCGATCTTCCGTTGGAATTGCGGGCGGAAAATATGCGGCTTGCTTCCCAATATCTTGGCCGGATTACTGGCGATGTTGACGTGGAAGAAATTTTGGATGTGATTTTTTCGCAGTTCTGCATTGGTAAGTGATACACGTGAAACAGATTCACGTCGCGAATGTCGAAATTGTTTCACGTGAAACATCTGTGGAATCCGACCGGCAAGGTTGACTCCCGCCTTTATCCATGAGTCGAACTATCGTCGAAATTTATCCTTTCGTTTCTAGGCCAATCATGGCAAGAGACTGCTTTCCAGAATTCAGGATGCGCGTCATGGCGATTGAAGCCACGAATTTCGATGTCGTCGTCATTGGCGGCGGCCATGCAGGCTGTGAAGCGGCTGCTGCTTCAGCACGTGCAGGCGCACACACGGCTTTGGTCACGCATCGTTTCGATACGATTGGCGTCATGTCCTGCAACCCGGCTATCGGGGGCCTGGGCAAAGGGCATCTGGTGCGCGAGATTGACGCGCTGGATGGCTTGATGGGGCGCGTCGCCGACAAGGCCGGTATTCAATTCCGGTTGCTCAATCGGCGGAAGGGTCCCGCCGTGCGCGGTCCGCGCACCCAGGCTGACAGGAAGCTCTATCGCTTGGCGATGCAGGAGGCGATTTCCGCTCAGGAAAACCTTACTGTGATTGAAGGCGGCGCTTCGGATATTCGTATTGAAGAAGACCGTATCACCGGGGTTATTCTTTCTGATGGTCGTATTCTTGATTGTGGCGCAGTGGTGCTGACGACCGGCACTTTTCTGAACGGACTCATTCATATAGGCGAACAGAAGATACCAGCTGGCCGCATGGGCGAGCAGCCGGCGCTTGGTTTGTCCGATACCTTGCGCAAGTTGGGTTTCGCGGTCGGAAGGCTGAAAACCGGAACGCCGCCGCGTCTCGATGGACGTAGCATCGATTGGCGCAGCCTCGAAATGCAGGCGGCCGATGAAGATCCGAGGCCTTTTTCGTTGATGACCGATCGGATCACGACGCCGCAGATCGAATGCGGAATCACGCGCACCACGCCGGAAACGCACGCCATTATCCGCGCCAATCTGCATCGATCAGCCATGTATTCGGGGTCCATCGAAGGCATTGGTCCGCGCTATTGCCCTTCGGTCGAGGACAAGATCGTCAAATTCGGCGACCGCGACGGCCATCAGATTTTTCTGGAGCCGGAAGGGCTCGATGACCATACCGTCTATCCGAATGGAATTTCGACTTCTTTGCCCGAAGAAGTGCAGCGCGACATTTTCAGGACCATACCGGGTTTGGAGAAGGCCGTCATGCTCCAGCCTGGTTACGCCATTGAATATGATTTCATCGATCCGCGCGAGCTGAAGCGATCACTGGAGACGCGGCGGGTGAGCGGCTTGTTTATGGCCGGCCAGATCAACGGCACCACCGGATATGAAGAAGCAGGCGCGCAAGGCCTGCTGGCTGGGCTCAATGCGGCGCGTAGGGCAGGGGGGCAGGATCCGGTCGCTCTTCAGCGTACCGAAGCGTATATTGGTGTGATGGTGGACGATCTGACATCACGAGGCGTCAGCGAGCCGTATCGCATGTTCACCTCACGCGCCGAATTCCGGCTTTCCCTGCGTGCGGACAATGCCGATCAGCGGTTGACGCCGTTGGCTGAGAAGTTCGGTATTCTGGGTAAGGAACGTAAGGCGCGGTTCGATGCGAGGGAGCAGGCGATCGCTACGGCGCGCGAGATGGTCAAGGACTTTTCGATTACGCCCAACCTAGCTAGCCGGTATGGATTGCATCTCAACCATGATGGCGTGCGGCGCTCGGCTTATGAACTTCTGGCCTATCCGGATGTCGATTTGGCGCGTTTGACGTCGATCTGGCCTGAACTGGGTCAAATCCATCCGGCAACGCGGGAGGTGCTGGAGATCGAAGCGCAATATGCGGTTTATATGGAACGGCAGCGGAGCGATATTGCGGTTATGGAGCGCGAGGAACAGTTGCTTATTCCGAGCGGGCTCGATGTTGATGCGATTTCCGGCTTGTCGAATGAGCTGAAGCAAAAGCTGAAAACCCGTAAGCCGGAAACAATCGCTGAAGCGCAGCGGATCGACGGTATGACGCCGGCAGCCTTGGCGCTGTTGATCGCGCAGATCAGGAAACAAGGCCGCCGCGCCCGCTCTGCGGATGAGTTGATGACCGACCAGGGCGCGGCATGAGCAAGGACCATTTCCAGAGCTTGCGCTCAATCGCGCCGTCTGTTTCACGTGAAACAGCGGATCGGCTGATCGCCTTCGAAGCATTGTTTCGCAAGTGGTCGACGGCGATCAATCTGGCTTCGCCTTCCACTTTGGCTGATCTTTGGGAACGGCATATTCTCGATAGCGCGCAGATCTTTCCGCTCGCTTCTAACGCCACACGGTGGTTGGATCTGGGTTCGGGCGGCGGATTTCCGGGAATCGTCACTGCTTGCTTTCTAGCGGATCGGCCGGGAGCATCCATCGATCTGATTGAAAGCGCGGGTAAAAAAGCGGCGTTTCTGCGCACCGCCGCCGGACAATTGCACGTACCGGCGCGGGTGCATGCTGAGCGAATCGAGAAAATGTGGGATCGGATCGCCACGCCGGAAATCGTCACCGCCCGCGCCCTGGCCTCGCTTTTGGATTTGTTCGAATTGGCCGAGCCATGGCTAACCCATGGAACCAAAGCGCTTTTTCAAAAAGGGCGGGATTACCAGCGGGAAATCGACGAAAGCCATGTCGATTGGAGTTTCGATCTGGTAAAACATCCAAGCAGCATCGATCAGGCTTCCGTCATTCTCGAGATCAGCAATTTGCGGCGCAAAGCGAATTGAGGATTACGTGACGGAGCGGCAAGGCGGCGGTGATAAAAGCATGTCCAGAATCATAACCATTGCGAACCAGAAGGGCGGCGTCGGCAAGACCACGACGGCGATCAATCTGGCGACGGCGTTGGCCGCGATCGGCGAGACGGTGTTGATCGTCGATCTCGATCCCCAGGGCAACGCCAGCACGGGGCTTGGGATCGATCGGCATAACCGTCCTCTGTCGTCCTATGACGTGCTGACGCAGGCGGCTTCCGCACAGGAAGCGGCGATGCAGACCGATGTGCCGAACCTGTTCATCGTGCCTTCGACGCTCGATCTTCTCGGCATCGAAATGGAGATCGCCCAGTCGGCCGACCGCACGCGCCGCCTACGCGATGCGCTGCGTTTCGATTCAGCCGTTTCGGAACGGTTTTCCTATGTGCTGGTCGATTGTCCGCCTTCGCTTAACCTGTTGACTCTTAACGCGATGGCGGCGGCGGATTCGGTGCTGGTGCCGTTGCAGTGCGAATTTTTCGCGCTGGAGGGGTTGAGCCAGCTTCTGCAAACCGTCGATCAGGTGCGCTCGACCATCAATCAGGACCTGACCATTCAGGGAATCGTGCTGACCATGTTCGACAGCCGCAACAATCTCGCCAGCCAGGTGGTGGAGGACGTGCGCGCTTATATGGGCGAAAAGGTCTATCGCACCGTCATTCCGCGCAACGTGCGGGTGTCGGAAGCGCCGTCGCACGGGAAGCCGGCCATACTTTATGATTTGAAATGCGCCGGCAGCCAGGCATATCTGCAGCTTGCGTCGGAGGTGATCCAGCGTGAGCGCCGGCTGCAGGCCGCCTGAAGTGACCGATTCGGTAACGAAACGATTTGGGCCGAAAGGCCGACAATAAGACAGGACAAGCTGAACGATGAATGACGATCCCTCGAAAAAGCGTCTCGGCCGTGGGTTGGCCGCCCTGATCGGTGAGATCGACCGTCCTGTCGAGGAACGCAAGACGCCGGCTTCAGCCGAACGCAATGTGCCGATCGAGTTCGTTACGCGCAATCCGCGCAATCCGCGCCGGATGTTTTCGGAAGCGGAGCTGGAGGATCTGGCGCAGTCGATCAAGGAACACGGCGTCGTGCAGCCCATCGTGGTGCGGCCCGCGCCTGGCCAGCCGGATCGTTATGAGCTGATCGCCGGCGAACGGCGCTGGCGCGCCTCGCAGCGGGCGGGCGTGGATTCGATTCCCGTCATCATCCGCGACGTGGACGATCGGGTGGCGCTGGAAATCGCCATCATCGAGAACGTGCAGCGCGCCGATCTGAATGCGGTCGAAGAAGCGTTGGGATATCAACAGCTTATCGATAATCACGACTATACCCAGGCCGATCTGGCGCAGGTGATCGGCAAGAGCCGGAGCCATGTCGCCAATACGCTGCGGCTGCTGAAATTGCCGCAGCCGGTGCAGGATTTCATTGTCGGCGGGGCGTTGTCGGCGGGGCATGCGCGCAGCCTGATCACGATGGAGAACCCGACCGCCCTGGCCGAGCGCATCGTCAAGGAAGGTCTTTCCGTGCGGCAGGTCGAGGCCTTGTCGCAGGCGGAAGCGCGCGGCGACGCTGCGCCGAAATCCGGCAAGGCTGCGCCGGCGGAGAAAGACGCCGATACGCGCGCGCTGGAAAAGCTGCTGTCCGACGTCATGGGCATGAAGGTGGAGATCAATCACCGCGAGCGTGGCGGCGAGGTCAGGATTCGCTACAGCTCATTGGAGCAGCTCGACGAAATCTGCCGGCGGCTGCAGAGCTGATTTTCAGTTTGATGATGAAGTGAAGCTCCGTCTCTCCATGAGAGGCGGAGTTTTTATTGTCGTCTTGCGTTGCGCAGGGATTCGACGGCGATGGCCAGCAGGCATTGCCGGATGATCGGCACGGCGAGCGCCGCATTCTGGCGGCTTTCCAGCACGGCGCGCTGCAGGCGTTCGAGGATGCGGACCAGGCCGTCGCCGTTCCAGCGGCCGAGCGCGGTTTCCATCAGCTTTTTACGATTGAAGAAGACCGGCGGCCGCGCATTGGCGACGGCCATCGCGGCGGGCTTGCGTTCGGTGTCCATCACATAGCGCAGCGCCTGCACGTCGCGGAACTGTCGCATGGCGGTGTTGAGGATCAGAAACGGCGCCGCACCGGATTTCACCACGCGGTCGAAGTTCGTTTCGAAGCGCGGCAGGTCGCCGACCAGCACCGCGTCGATCACCTCGTCGGTGGAAAGGCCGGCGGCGTCGCCCACCGCTTCGCGCACGTCGTCGATGTCGATGCGTTCCTTGCCGCGCGCATAGAGGCAGAGCTTTTCCAATTCGCCGCGCGTAGCCAGCCGGTCGCCGCCGAGGTTCTGTCGCAGGAGCTGGCGGGCGTCGAGGGCGATCTGCATCTTCCATTCGGTCAGCACGTCGTCGATCACGCCGTCCACGCCGCGCGAATCATCACTGTAGCAGGGCAGGGCCATGCCGGCGGCGCCGTTTTCGACCGCGCTGCGCAAGCCGGCGCCTTTCTTGAGGTCGCCCGCTTCCACGAGGATGTAAGTCTCGTGCGGCGGCTCGGCGGCGAGAAGCTTTATCGCTTCGGCCAGCTTTTTCTGGCCGGCGGCGTTCTTGATCCAGATCAGCCTTTCGCCGCCGAACATGGAGATAGTGCGCGCCTCGTCGGCCAGCCGCGCCGGATCGGCGTCGATCTCGTCGGCGTCCATGCGGATGACGGCGAAGGGATCGTCCAGCGGCAGCTTGGTGGCCTCGGCGTAGCGCCGGGCGCGTTCGCTCACCAGTCCCTTGTCGGGGCCGTATAAAAGCACGACCGGAAACGAGCTGCTCGGCCGGCTCAGAAACCCGTCAACTTCATTTGCTTTCTTCTGCGCCATCGGATGCGAGACTACTCGATCAACAGCGCGTCGTCATCCAGCGTCTGGCCGCGGACTTTTCGGAACATGTCGATGAGGTCTTCCACCTGCAGGGTCTTGCGCTTGTCGCCGGTGACGTCGAGGACGATATTGCCGGCGTGAAGCATGAAGGTGCGGTCGCCATAGTCGAGCGCCTGGCGCATGGAATGGGTGACCATCAGCGCCGTCAGCTTGTTTTCGGCGATCAGCGTCCGGGTCAATTCCATCACGAATTCGGCCATGCCGGGATCGAGCGCCGCGGTGTGCTCGTCGAGCAGCAGCACTTCCGAACCGGCCAGCGTGGCCATGATCAGCGACAGCGCCTGCCTTTGGCCGCCGGAGAGAAGCTCCATGCGGTCCTGCATGCGGTTTTCGAGGCCGAGATTGAGGCTCGCCACCCGCTCGCGAAACCGGTTGCGGCGATTGGCGTTGAGCGCATGGGTGAGGTCGCGCCGCTTGCCGCGCGCGGCGGCGAGCGCCAGGTTTTCCTCGATGGTCAGCGCGCCGCAGCTTCCGGCCAGCGGGTCCTGGAACACGCGCGCGACGAGGCCGGCGCGCTCGGCGGTGGGCTTGCGGGTCACGTCCTTGCCGCCGATCACCACCTTGCCGGCGGTCGGGATGACGTCGCCCGCCAGCACGCCGAGCAGGGTGGACTTGCCGGCGCCGTTGGAGCCGATCACGGTGACGAAGGAGCCGCGCTCCATGGTCAGGTCGATGCCGTTCAGCACCTGCTTTTCCAGCGGCGTGCCGCGGCCGAACACGACGTTGAGATTGCTGAGTTCGATCATGCGGATGCTCCTCCGCGGCGCAGACGCGGCAATATCAGGGCGAAGGTCACGAGAAGGGCGGTGGCGATGTTGAGGTCGGACGCCTGCAGGCCGACGACATCGCCATTGGACAGCGCGAGCTGGATGGCGATGCGATAGAGAATGGAGCCGAGCACGCAGCCGATTAGCACGACCAGCAGCTTTCGCGAGCGCAGCAGGGTTTCGCCGATGATGACGGCGGCGAGGCCGACGACGATGGTGCCGACGCCGGAGGTCACGTCGGCGAAGCCGTTGGTCTGGGCGAACAGCGCGCCGCCGAGCGCCACCAGGGCGTTGGACAGCGCCATGCCGAGATAGATCTGGCGATCGGTGCGGACGCCCTGCGCGCGGGCCATCTTGGGATTGGCGCCGGTGGCGCGCATGGCGAGCCCCATGTCGCTTTCAAGGAAGCGCCAGACGAGCAGCACCGCGACCGCCACCAGCACGAAGAGGAACAGCGGCCGCACGTAATATTCCGGCAGGCCGTGGCCGTAGAAGGGGGTCAGCACCGTATCCTGGTTGATGAGGGCGATGTTCGGCTTGCCCATCACGCGCAGATTGACCGAGAACAGCGCGATCATGGTGAGGATCGACGCCAGAAGGTTGAGGATCTTGAAGCGCACGTTGAGCGTGGCGGTGACGAGCCCCGTCACCGCGCCCGCCGCCATGGCCGCCAGCGAGGCGAGCCAGGGATTGACTTCGCCGAGGATCAGCACGCCGGCCACCGCCGCGCCGAGCGGAAACGAACCGTCCACCGTCAGATCGGGAAAATCGAGCACGCGGAAGGCCAGATAGACGCCGATGGCGACAAACGCAAAAACGAGGCCCAACTCGACCGCGCCCCAGAAGGCGATCTGACTCACTGGATTGTTCCTTGTGTTAGGGGAGTAGGGGAATAGGGGAGTAAGTGAGTAGGGGAAGAAGGAATAGGCGAAGTTTCGCCCTACTCCCCTAAGCCCCTGTTCCCTTACTCCCCTAATCCGATCAATCGATCTTGCTGGTGGCGCGGTCGAGCACGGATTTCGGAATCTCCACGCCCATCTTCTTGGCTTCGCCGAGATTGACCACCAGGTCGGTTCCCTTGGCGACCTCGACCGGGATGTCGCCCGGCTTCTCGCCCTTGAGGATGCGGACCACGACTTCGCCGGTCTGCTTGCCGACGTCGAAATAGTTGAAGCCGAGGGCGGCCACGGCGCCGCGCTTGACCGAATCCGTATCGGCCGAGAACAGCGGAAGCTTGGCTTCCTCCGCCACGCCGACGGCGCTTTCCAGCGCGGAGACGATGGTGTTGTCGGTCGGCACATAAATGGCGTCGGCGCGGCCCACGAGCGCCTGCGCGGCGCCCTTCACCTCGGCCGACTTGGTGGCGGCGGATTCGACCACTTCGATCCCATCCTTGGCGGCGGCTTCCTTCAGCGCCTTGAGGAGGGAAACGGAATTGGTCTCGCCGGAATTGTAGAGATAGCCGAGCTTCTTGATGTTCGGCATGATCTCCCTGATCAGCTTGATATGCTCGGCCACCGGCGACATGTCGGAGCGGCCGGTGACGTTGCGGCCCGGCTTCTCCATGCTCTTGACGAGCTGCGCGCCGACCGGATCGGAGACGGCGGTGAAGACCACCGGAATATCATGCGTGGCGGCGACCACAGCCTGCGCCGAGGGCGTCGAGATCGGCACGATCACGTCGGGGCTTTCGCCCACGAACTGGCGGGCGATCTGCGCCGCGGTGGCCGGGTTGCCCTGCGCCGACTGATAGACGAATTTGAGATTCTCTCCTTCCTTGTAGCCGGCCTCCGCCAGCGCCGCCTTGACGCCGTCGCGCGCGGCGTCCAGCGCCGGATGCTCGACGATCGCCGTCACCGCCACGGTGACGTCCTTCGCCTCAGCCGAAGCGGCGATGGCCGTGGTGGCCAGCAAGGCCAGAAGCATGGCCGAAAACTTGGAACGCATGAAAATCTCCCTGATATGATATGTTGATCGCCGGATTAACCAACTTCCCCGGCGGAATCAACGCGCTCGACATGGGCGAGTCAAGCGCAATTCGCGCGCGCGACCTCACTCTTTGGACGCATCAAATCGCCCGTTATTGCGTTTGGTCGCGGTCTCCGGCGAGCAGCCGGGCCACGGCCAAGATCGTGCCCGAGCCGTCTTCGCCATTCTTGCGGGACATATCAACATTTTTTGCAGCCGGCTCTGCAAAAAGCCGAAATTCGCGCCTTCTTCAGCCACATTGTCCTCGCAGAATCGCGCCGCGCCGCTTCTAGGAAGGGAAGGCGCCGACGATTATGGACAGGCATTTGACTTTTAGATTTTAAATAGTATTACGCGCTTATATTTATAGTAATAATGAATATTTTTGCTTTCTAAATTAGAAAGTTATCAACCCTGCAGGATTCGTCCAAGTGATGCGCACCGAAAACTTGCCGCAAATCGTGATCGTGTCCGACAGCGGGTTTTTAAAGCCCAGCCTCATCACGATGTGGGGGCTTTTGAAGCACATATCCGTGCCGGGAATATTGCATTTCTGGGGAGACAATCTCACCGCCGACGAGTGGGAAGCGGTGGCGCGCGTCGCGCGCACCAATCCGTCGGTGGAGTTGCGCTGCCTTAAATTGACGGCGTCGGAGCTTCTGGACGCAAAATGCCCGACCGAATTTATCTCCGCGGCGGCGATGGGACGGTTGTACATTCCCAAAAAGCTTTCGGGACGGGTGCTGTATCTCGATGGCGACACGCAGGTCGTGGGGGATGTCGCGCCGCTTTTTTCTCTGGATATGCGCGGCCATCCCGTCGCGGTGGTTCGCGATTATGTCGTCGCCAAATGGTCGACGCGTGGCCTGAAGGTGAACGACCGATGCCAAAGCCGCGTCGTAGAGCTGCAAACGCTGATGGAATCGGCGGATGTTTCGGCCTATTTCAACTCCGGCGTCCTGCTTCTGGACACGGAGGCGATCAGGGCCGATCCAGGGCTTTTGAACGCGATGTGCGACGTCGCCCGCGCGTCGAGCTTTCCCCTGGGCGACCAGGATCATCTCAACAACCTGTTTCGTGGCCGCGTTCATTTTCTGAATCCCGCTTATAATTCGTCATGGTCGCGGACGACGAAACAGCGCAGGCATATCGGACGGCTGGGCGGAGACGCCGGCGAGAAAGCCAAAATTCCCAATATCATCATTCATTTCCATGGCCCTCAGAAGCCGTGGAAGAAGCTTCGCTATAATCTGTGGTCGCAAAGAACGCGGGCCGCCTGGCGTTACAGGTATGATTTAAAACAATATTTGAAGAATTTTCCCGATCTCGCGCCGTAAAGCGGAGATCTGATTATCCAGCGGATGTGTCTTCCGAAGAAATTGAATGGTGATCCCGACTGGATTCGAACCAGTGGCCTACAGATTAGGAATCTGTCGCTCTATCCTACTGAGCTACGGGACCATGTTTTTACGCGCATAAGCGCCTCGCCGGTCGAGGCGAGCTTTGTCCGACACATATAGTTTTTCGGCAGGCTCGCCAACCCCGCAAAAGCGGAGCGGCGCATTTCTTCGCGTCAGGCGGCCAGCGCGGTTTCCGCGACGCCGACGAAATAGCTCACGCCGTAGGGGATGGCCTCGTCGTTGAAATCATAGGCGGGGTGGTGCAGGCCGGGCGTGTCGCCGTTGCCGAGGAAGATATAGGCGCCGGGGCGGGCCTCCAGCATGTAGGAAAAATCCTCGCCGCCCATCATCGGGGCTACGTCGGTAGCGACATGCTCGTCGCCCGCCACCGAAGCCGCCACGCCGGCGGCGAAGTCGGTCTGCGCGTCGTGATTGAAGGTCACCGGATAATTGTTCTTGTAGCGCACCTCGATATCGGCGCCGGTCATGGCGGCGACGCCCGCCGCCGCCTCGCGAATGCGTCGTTCGGCGAAGGCGCGGGTTTCCTTCTTGAGCGTGCGCACCGTGCCGGACAGCCGCGCCGTTTCGGGGATGACGTTGTAAGCCTCGCCGGCGTGGAATTTCGTCACCGAAATGACGAGGGCGTCGAGCGGATCGGCATTGCGCGCCACCACGCCTTGAAGCGCCATCATCAGTTGCGCGCCGGCCAGAATCGGGTCGATGGTGCGGTGCGGCTGCGCGGCGTGGCCGCCGCGGCCCTTGACGAGCAAATCGAATTCGTCGGTCGCCGCCATGATCGGGCCCTTGCGCATGGCGAAGCGGCCCACCGGAACGCCCGGCATGTTGTGGACGCCATAGACCTCGGCGATGCCGAAGCGCTCCATCACGCCGTCCTCGACCATGGCGCGCCCGCCCGCGCCGCCTTCTTCGGCGGGCTGGAACAGAAGCGCCACCGAGCCGCGGAAATTGCGTGTCGCGCACAGATATTGCGCCGCTCCCAGAAGCATCGCCGTATGGCCGTCATGGCCGCAGGCATGCGCCTTGCCGGGGTTTTTCGACGCCCAAGGCTTGCCGCTCGTCTCGGTGATGGGCAGGGCGTCCATGTCGGCGCGCAGGCCGACGGCGGAGCCGTCGCCCAGCTTTCCATGAATGACGCCGACCACGCCGGTGCGGCCGATTCCGGTCTCGATCCGGTCGCAGCCGAAGGATCTCAGCTTGTCCTCGACGAATCGCGCCGTCTCGCGCACGTCGTAGAGCAGTTCGGGATTCTGGTGCAAAGCGCGCCGCCAGGCGGCGATTTCCGCTTGCTTTTCGACGACGCGCTCGAACACGGACATGGGACGACTCCGACCGAAACAGATTGCGTCAGGATATGACGTTTCCTTGAAGACGGGCAATCCCTGTTTGCCTTTTCGCCGCCACATGGCATAGATATGAGCAGCGCAACGGCTCCCCATCCATGCCTGACATCGTCGCCGTTTTTCCCCAATTGCGTCCATGGACGCGGAAACGACGCGCGGGCTTCTTTGATTGGAATTGTGGAATGATCGGAAAATCCCTCAAAATCCTGCTCGCGGCCGCGACGATGGCCGGCGTGGCGACCATGGCCGCCGAGGCCAATCCCTCCATCGCCGTCGATGTCGGCAACGGCAAGGTTCTGTCGCAGGAGGACGCGTTCCAGCGCTGGTATCCGGCCTCGCTCACCAAGCTGATGACCGCCTATGTCACCTTCCGCGCCTTGCAATCGGGGCAGATGACGCTCAACTCGCCGGTGCGCATCTCCGCGCGCGCGGCCAAGGAGCCGCCGAGCAAGATGGGCTATCGCCCCGGCTCGGTGCTGTCGCTGGACAATGCGCTCAAGATCATGCTGGTCAAGTCGGCCAACGACATGGCTTACGCCGTGGCGGAGAATGTCGGCGGTAACGAGCCGGCCTTCGTCGTGCGCATGAACGCAGAGGCGCAGCGGCTGGGCATGACCGGCACGCATTTCGCCAATCCGAACGGACTGTTCGATCCGCAGAACTATACGACCGCGCGCGACTTGGCGGTGCTGGCGGTGCAGTTGCGGCGCGAATTTCCGCAATATGCGCATTATTTCTCGACCGAGGCCATCGACGCCGGCGCGGGCCACAAGCCACAGGCCAATTACAACATTTTGCTCGGCCGCTATGACGGGGCGGACGGCATGAAGACCGGCTTCGTCTGCGCCTCGGGCTTCAACCTGGTGGGTTCGGCCACGCGCAACGGCCGCACGGTGCTGGCGGTGGTGCTCGGCTCGGACCGGCAGGAAAACCGCGCCATCAAAGCGGCGCAGCTGATGACCGACGGCTTCAACAACAACGGCGCCAATGCGCCGACGCTCGCCACGCTGCGCGCGCCGACGGGCGGCGACCTCAACGAGGCGGTGGACATGCGCAAGGCGATCTGCAGCCAGCAGGCCATGGCCGACCGTTGGGACGGGCGCGACATCAAGGGCAAGCTCATCATCAGGTCGCCCTATATCCACGAGATGGACCACGATCCGGTGGCGGCGCAGGTCGGGCTGATCTCCGAGCCGCCGCTGCCGCCCAAGGCGAGCGCGAAGAAGACGGCGCATAAAGCCAAGGCCAAGGCCGCCGGACAGAAGACGGCGCAGAAGCCGCGCCCGAAGCCGGCTGCGACCGCCGGCGCAACGGCGGCCAACTGATCCATGGCCATGCGGAATCCCATTCCGGTCTCCGTGCTGACGGGCTTTTTGGGCTCGGGCAAGACGACGCTGCTCAACCGGCTGCTGAAAGACCCGGCGCTGACCGACACGGCGGTGATCATCAACGAGTTCGGCGAGGTCGGCATCGATCATCTGCTGGTGGAGCAGGCCAGCGAGGGCGTGATCGAGCTAGCCGACGGCTGCCTGTGCTGCACCGTGCGCGGCGAGCTGGTGGACACGCTGGCCGATCTGATGGACCGGCTGCAGACCGGCCGCATCAAGGCGCTGAAGCGGGTGGTGATCGAGACGACCGGGCTGGCCGATCCGGCGCCGGTGCTGCATTCCATCATGGGCCATCCGGCGCTGACGCAGGCGTTCCGGCTCGACGGCGTCATCGCCACGGTCGATGCGGTCAACGGCATGGCGACGCTCGACGCCCATGCGGAAGCCGTGAAACAGGCCGCTGTGGCCGACCGCATCGTGCTGACCAAGACCGACCTGCCCGAGGCGCAGGCGGGGCTTGCGGCGTTGAAGGCGCGGCTCAGGGCGCTCAATCCCGGCGCCGAGATGCTGGAGGCCAGCGACGCGGGCGCCGGCTACGCAGCGCTGTTCGAATGCGGCCTCTACGATCCCGAAACCAAGACGGCGGACGTGCGGCGCTGGCTCGGGGCCGAGGCCTACGCCGACGCGCATGATTGCGGGCCGGACTGCGACCACCATCATCACGATCACGACCATGGCCACCACCATCATGGCCATGCGCATCATCACCATCATCGCCACGACGAGGCGATCCGGTCGTTTTCGCTGCGGCACGACGCGCCGATCCCGATCTCGACCTTCGAGATGTTCCTCGACCTGCTGCGCTCCACCCATGGCGAAAAGCTTCTGCGGGTGAAGGGAATCGTTCAGATCGCCGAAGATCCCGACCGTCCGGTGGTGATCCACGGCGTGCAGCGTATTTTCCATCCGCCGGCGCGCCTGCCGCAATGGCCGCAGGGCGCGCGCGAGACGCTGCTGGTGATGATCGTCAAGGACCTGCCGGAAGCCTATGTGCGCGAGCTTTTCGACGCCTTCCTGGGCCGGCCGGGGCTCGACAGGCCGGATCGCGCGGCGCTGACGGACAATCCGCTCGCCATTCCCGGCTATTCGCCGCGGCGCTGAGGGGCTTTATTTCCGGCGGATGAGGAAGCGGAACACCGTCTTCTCGCGGCTCTGCGCGAGAAGCGCGTGGCCTTCCTGGGCGCAGAAATGCGGCAGGTCGACGCCCGACAGCGGATCGGTCGTCTCCACCCATAAAAGCGCGCCGCTCGGCAGGGTCTTGAGGCGGTTGCGGGTTTTCAGCACCGGCAGGGGGCATTTCAGCCCCCTCAGATCATAGACCGGCGCGTCGTCTTCGGCGGTCAATTGCCGGCGATCTTCCACCACGGCTTCTTCTGTTCGGGCTGCGCCGGCGCGGGCGCGGCTTCCGCCACGGCGGGAGCGGCGGCGTTGGCGGCCGGCGTCTGCGCGGCGGTCGCGGGGTTGGCCTGCGGGACCGGCGTGGCGGCGGCCTGCTGCGCCGGCGCGGGGGCCGGGACAGCCGGCTTGGCGGCCGACGGCGCGGTCGCGACGGCGGTGGGATGCGGCGCGGCGGGACGGATATCCGGCGCGCCGGGCTTTTCGGCCGAGGCGGGCGTGAGCGACGGCGGCTCGCGCGTCACCTTCTCGCCGCGGGCGCGGGCGGCGCTCCAGGCGGAGACGAGCTTGGCCTCGGTCAGGCCCTGGATGGACGGCGCCGGCTTCTTCTGCGCCGCGCTGAAGGCGGCGTCGTATTTCTTTTCATAGGAGGCGTAGGCCGACGACATGGCGTCCGCGTTCACCGAAGCCGGGCAGGGATCGGTCGGCGACAATTGCTGGCCGTCCGGCACCGCCGCGTTGAAGACGTAGCGCTTTTCGCACACATCCACCTTGGGCGGCGTCTTGTTGACCTCGAAGGCGTCGTAGCCCTGCTTGAGCATCTTCCAGAACGGATAGTTCGGGTCGCTGCGATAGCGCGCCATGTTGGCCGCCGTCATGCGGAACGGGAAGGCCTGGATCTGGAAATCGCGCTGGCCGCCTTTGAAGGCGTCGCGGCCGAAGGCGTAGATCTCGCTCACGCTCTCGTCGGTCATGGAATAGCAGCCCGAGGACGAGCAGGCCCCGTGCACCATCAGGTTCTGGCCCGTGCGCCCGTTGGCGCGGTCATAGGCGTTGGGGAAGCCGATGTTGAAGGACAGGTAGTAATTGGACTTCGGGTTCATCTGCGCCGGGCGGACGGTGTAGAAACCTTCCGGCGCCTGGCGGTCGCCCTCGATATATTTGGGGCCGAGCTTGCCCGACCATTTGCAGATCGGATAGCTGGCGATCTGGTCGTATTTGCCGTTGTCCTTCTGCTTCCAGATCTCCAGCACGCCTTCTTCCTTGAAGATGCGCACCAGGATGGGCGAGGTCCGCGTCATGCCCTTGGCCTTCATCTTGGCCACGACCTTTTCGGGCAGGGGGCGTTCGGCTTTCAGGCCCAGATCGGCGACCGAGGACGAGCCCTGGCAGCCCGCGAGCAGCGCGCAGGCCATGACGGAGCCGAGAATGGCGGATCTGATCTTCATGTCGCATCGAGCCTTTTGGAGCCGCGCCAAAACCGCCTTGCGCAAAGGCAAGGCGTCGAGAGCAGGATTTTAACAACGAAATCTTACGGTATCGTTGATGAATCCTTGCTCAAATAGCTAAAAACCGGCGCTCCGGCAATATGGCGGATGCGAAGGCAGGATGCAAGCCGGCCGCGAAATCAGAGATTGCGGCCGATTTCGAGGAATTTCTTGCGACGTTCCTGCTTGAGCGCCTCGCCGTCGACGCCCTTCATCGAGCGCAGGGCGGCGGTGATGATGTCGCCGGTGGCGTCGATGACCGACTCCTTGCCGCGATGGGCGCCGCCGAGCGGCTCGGGGATGACGCCGTCGATGATCTTGAGGTCGAACAGGTCCTGCGCGGTGATGCGCATGTTCGACGCCGCGTCCTTGGCGCGGGTGGAGTCGTGCCACAGGATCGAGGCCGCGCCTTCCGGCGAGATGACCGAATAGATCGAATGCTCGAGCATGTAGACGCGGTTGGCCACCGCGATGGCGATGGCGCCGCCGGAGCCGCCCTCGCCGATGACGATCGCGACGACCGGCACGCGCAATTTCAGGCATTCGGCGGTGGAGCGGGCGATGGCCTCGGCCTGGCCGCGCTCCTCGGCGCTGACGCCCGGATAGGCGCCGGCGGTGTCGACGAAGGTGATGAGCGGAAGCTGGAAACGGTCGGCCATTTCCATGATGCGCACGGCCTTGCGGTAGCCTTCCGGCCGGGCCGAGCCGAAATTGTGCCTGAGGCGCGTCTTGGTGTCGGAGCCCTTTTCCTGGCCGAGAATGGCGACGGGCTCGCCGTTGAAGCGGGCGAAGCCGCCCTGGATGGCCTGGTCGTCGGCGAATTTGCGGTCGCCGGCCAAGGGCGTGAATTCGGTGAACAGCCGCTCGATATATTCGAGGCAGTGCGGGCGGTCGGGGTGGCGGGCGATCTGCGCCTTCTGCCACGGCG
The DNA here is from genome assembly GCA_900465915.1 of Hyphomicrobiales bacterium. Taxonomy (GTDB): domain Bacteria; phylum Pseudomonadota; class Alphaproteobacteria; order Rhizobiales; family Rhizobiaceae; genus Brucella. The sequence continues at coordinate 1,434 of UBKJ01000035.1, read as the reverse complement.
TCAGCTTGCGGTAGATGTCCTTCAGGGCATCGGCCGAGCGTTTCTCAAGACGGCGAATCTCGTCGCTCATCTCGACGCTGTCCTGTTCCTGCGCGAGCTTCTTCAGCTCCAGAATCTGACCTTCGAGATCGGCGACGGGTTTTTCAAAGTCGAGATAGTTGTACATAAGCCCTGATTGCTCGCGGTTTTTTCAATTCTCTTACCCGTCATGGGGCGGATCGGCAAGCGGATGATGCTCGCTGACCAGTTTATGAAGCCTTTCCTCCAGCACATGGGTGTAAATCTGCGTGGTGGAGATATCGGCGTGGCCCAGAAGCTGCTGCACCGTGCGCAGGTCGGCGCCGTTCTGCAGGAGGTGGCTGGCGAAGGCGTGGCGCAGCACATGCGGCGAGACGGCGGCGGCGGAAAGGCCGGCGCGGGCGGCGAGCCCCTTCAGGTCGCGGGCGAAGACCTGCCGCGCCAGATGGCCGCTTTCGGAAAAGGCGGGGAACAGCCACGGATCGTCGGCCATGTCCGGCCGCGCGTCGCGGGCGGCCAGGAAACGGTGCAGCGCCTCGCGCGCCTTGCCGGAGAGCGGCACCATGCGCTCCTTCGCGCCCTTGCCCTTGACCAGCAGGAAGCGGCGGTCGGCGCGGGCGACGCCGACCGGCAGGCCGACCAGCTCCGACACGCGCAGGCCGGTGGCGTAGAGCGTTTCGAGCAGCGCGTGCAGCCGCAGGGCGCGCAGGCTCTCGCCCGGCTCCGCGGCTTCGTCCGCTTCGAGGGCCGCGCGGTCGAGGAGGCGGATGACCTGGTCCTCGCTCATGATCTTCGGCAGCGGCTTCTGCTTCTTTGGCGCGTCGATCGTGCCGGTGGGGTCGTCCTGGCGAAAACCTTCGGTGTAGAGAAAGCGGAAGAACTGCCGCAGCGCCGACAGTTTTCGCGCCTGCGAGGTGGCTGCGAAGCCCTGCGCCGCCATGGCGTCGAGCGCTGCGCGCAGGTGGTCGGTCGCCGCGTCGGGCAGGTTGACGCCGCGCGCGGCAAGCGTTTCGGCCACGGAATCCAGGTCGCGGCGATAGGATTGCAGCGTGTTCTCGGCCGCGCCGCGTTCGGCGCTCATCATTTCGAGGAAATTCTCGATGGCGAGCGCGGCGCGCGTCATTGCTCGCCCGCCGTCTGCGGGGCCACCGGCACGGGCTTCAATTGCGCGGGGGGAATCTCGACGCTGATCTCGCGCTGGTCGGGCGCGACGAAATGGGCGAGCGCGAACATCGCGCCGTAAACGACGGCCGCCGCGAGAACCAGAAAGACGGTGATGCGCGTCAGGGTGGGCATGCGTCGTTTATGCGGGTCCATTGCGACGAAAGCAAGGATTGAAAAGCCCCGCCCGCCCGGCCTCCCGCCCGCCCCTATGAAAGCGATTGACGCCGCGCCTGTTTTCATGTGGAACCGGGG
>UBKJ01000048.1 GCA_900465915.1 Hyphomicrobiales bacterium | reverse complement strand
CGGAGGCTGTTGTAACCCCATCGCAGATGGGGGTCCCGTTTGGACGCCGATCACCCCATTTGCGGGGTCCTTATTCCATGCCTAATCACAGTGTGGTCTGGCGCTTCCACGTAAATAGGCTCGCGGCGGACGAAAAGGTTCAAGCCGCAGACGACGCCAAGGAGGCGTTGTGGGCATGCAGAGATTTACTGGACGAAGTTGAGCCGGAAGCTTTTCACGCCGACCACTACGCTATGGTTCTAGACCTGCTGTAGTGGTGCCCCCTGCCGGGATCGAACCAGCACTCCGTTAGGAAGTGGATTTTGAGTCCACCGCGTCTACCAATTCCGCCAAGGGGGCACTATACCTAGCCCGGTACACGACACCAACGGAGAGGTCAATGGGGGAGCATTTAAAATCGCGCACGGTCGCCTTGGCAGTATTGGCGGCCGGAATCATCCTGGCCATCACCTTCAGGTGGGACCAGCAAGTCACGCTAAATGGGACCATCTTGAAGACCGACCGCTTCACCGGAAACGTTGAAAGGTGCTACGAGGTCGAGGCGAAGCTGGTCTGCAAGAGACTCGCCTACACACGCAACTGACCGATATGCCACACGCCACGGTGTGGCACGGCTAACTCATTGAAAAGTCTAGATATGCCACACAACGGAACCAGCCTCAAAATCCGGTTCCGAAAGGAGTGTCGGTTCGATTCCGACCACCCGCACCATCTTTCACGCCTTCAATTTTACGCGGCCTCCAGGGCCTGCCGCAGGTCGGCCACCAGATCGTCGGCGTGCTCGATGCCGATCGACAGCCGGATCGTGGATTCCAACACGCCGATCTGTTCGCGCACCGCCGCCGGCACGCCGGAATGGGTCATCGTCGCCGGATGGCTGGCGAGCGATTCGGTGCCGCCGAGGCTCACCGCCAGCTTCAAGATCTGCAAGGCGTTGAGAAAGCGGAACGCCGCCGGCTGGCCGCCGGCGATATCGAAGGAAAAGGTCGACCCCGCGCCTGAGCATTGCCGCCGGAACAGCCGCCCCGCATCGGACTCGGCCGCCTCGAACGGCAGGTAATGCAACCGCTCCACCTTGGGATGGGCGCGCAGGAATTCCGCCACGGCCCGCGCGTTGGCGTCGGCGCGCTCCATGCGCAGGCCGAGCGTCTCCAGCGACCGCCCCAGCATCCAGCAGGAATGCGGATCGAGCTGCGTGCCGATGGCGCCGCGCAGCGCCTTCACCTGCTTCACCACCGATTTCGCGCCCAGCACCGCCCCGGCGATCAGGTCGGAATGGCCGCCGACATATTTGGTCAGCGAATAGAGCGACAGGTCGGCGCCATGGGCGAGCGGATGCTGGAACACCGGCCCCAAAAGCGTGTTGTCGCAGACGACGACGGGCCGATGCCCCTGCCGCGCCTCGATCGCCTCGGCCAGCCGGCGCATGGCGGCGATGTCGACCAGGCTGTTGGTCGGGTTGGCCGGCGTCTCGATCAGGATCACCGACACCCGGCCCTTCGCGAGCGCCTCCGCCGCCGCCTTCTTCAGCGCCGCTTCGTGCACGCCGTCGGCGAAACCAACCGCCGCCACGCCGAATTCCCGGAACGTCTTCGCCAAAAGCGTCTCCGTGCCGCCATAGAGCGGCTGCGAATGCAGCACCACGTCGCCCGGCCGCGCGAAGGTCAAAAGCGTCGTGGCGATGGCCGCCATGCCGGAGGAGAACAGCGCGCCGCTTTCCGCGCCCTCATAGACCGACAGCCGGTCCTCGACGATCTCGCTGTTGGGATGGTTGAAGCGCGAATAGACCAGCCCCGCGCCCTTGCCCGCCGGCGGCTCCTTGCGGCCCGACACGAAGTCGAAGAAGTCGCGCCCGTCCTCGGCGGTCCTGAACACGAAGGTCGAGGTCAGGAACACCGGCGGCTTGACGGCTCCCTCCGACAATTCGGGATCGTAGCCGTAATTGAGCATCAGCGTTTCGGGATGCAGCGGATGATCGCCCAGGCTGGTCCTGGGCGCCTTGGGCGCCGTCATGATGGCCTCCTCGTGAAACGACGTCTCCGGCCCGTCCGGCGGACAAGAGACCACGGACGGGACACAGACTATCAGAGGCGGGCCGGAATGTTGTTGCGTTCTTGGCCGTCGCCGGGCAATCGAAACGCAGACGCTCAGGCCGCGGCCGCCTCCGGCTGCTTGACCACCAGCACCGCGACCGGGCTCAGCGACAGCACTTCCGCAGCCTGGCTGCCGAGGATGAGCTTGTTGACGCCGCGCCGGCCGTGGGAGGCGATGACGATGAGGTCGCAGCCCTTCTGCCGCGCCACGTCCACCACACCCTGCGCCGGCGACTGGTTCTCGACATGCACGGTCTCGGCCGCGACGCCGGCGGCCTCCGCCTTGACCTTGGCCTTGGTCAGAATGTCCGTGGCCGCCTTGGTCACCGCCTCGCGATATTCCTCGAAGGCGATGGGGCTCGCCGCCCATTCCGCCGCCGCCACGATGCCGAAGGACGGCAGCAGCTCCGTCACCGAGACGAAGACCGCCTTCGATCCGAGCGCCTTGGCCAGCGCCAGCCCCTGCTCCACGCCACGCTCCGACAGATCCGAACCGTCGGTCGCGATCAGAATGTTCCTGTACATGACTTCGTCTCCTGGTGGGATTTCCGCCGTCTATTAGGCCATGGCGCGAGGCTTCGCGCATTGACGGCGATCAATCGCCCGCCGCTTCCGCGCGCGAAGCCCGGCACATTGGAAATACCATCCAACATGCGCCTTCATATAGAATATAATTCTAAAATTAATGCGTTGCGCGCACAGCCGCAGCTATGCCTTTGCGCGATTTGCTCCTAGACTTTCCGTCAAAGACAAAGGGAGATCCTGCCATGAACAAGCCCCTCAGCCCCAGGGACGCCGACGCGCCGGGTCGTGGTCGCGTCTACGGCTCCATTCTGGAGACGATCGGAAACACGCCGCTGGTCCGCATCGACAAATTCGCCAGGGAAAACGGCGTCGTCGCCAATCTCCTGGTCAAGCTCGAATTCTTCAACCCGCTCGCCAGCGTCAAGGACCGCATCGGCCTGGCCATGATCGACGCGCTGGAGGAGCAGGGCAAGGCCGTGCCCGGCAAGACCGTGTTCGTCGAGCCGACCTCGGGCAACACCGGCATCGCGCTGGCCTTCGCCGCCGCCGCCAAGGGCTATCGCCTGATCCTGACCATGCCGGAGACCATGTCGGTGGAGCGCCGCAAGCTCCTCAAGCTCCTGGGCGCCGAGCTGGTGCTGACCGAAGGCGCCAAGGGCATGAAGGGCGCCATCGCCAAGGCCGAGGAGATCGCCGCCGAGAACCCCGACGCGGTCATCCCGCAGCAGTTCGAGAACCCGGCCAATCCCGACATCCATCGCCGCACCACGGCCGAGGAAATCTGGAACGACACCCATGGCGAGGCCGACATCCTGATCTCCGGCATCGGCACCGGCGGCACCATCACCGGCGTCGGCCAGGTGATCAAGGCGCGCAAGCCTTCCTTCAAGGTGGTGGCGGTGGAGCCGAAGGATTCGCCGGTCCTGTCGGGCGGCGCGCCCGGCCCGCACAAGATCCAGGGCATCGGCGCCGGCTTCGCGCCCAAGACGCTCGACACCGGCGTCTATGACGAGATCGTGCAGGTCTCCAACGACGACGCCTTCGCCAACGCCCGCCAGCTCGCCCGCGTCGAGGGCATTCCGGTCGGCATCTCCTCCGGCGCGGCGCTCAAGGCCGCGGTGGAAGTCGGCAAGCGTCCCGAAAACGCCGGCAAGAACATCGTCATCATCATCCCGTCCTTCGCCGAGCGCTATCTTTCGACCGCGCTTTTCGAGGGGCTCGAATAAGTCCTCCCGCCGCATGAAACGAAAAGCCGGAGCGGCGGGCCGCTCCGGCTTTTTTGCAGGAAGAGGCGCGATCCCGCGCGGGATCGCGAAAAATCGTCAATGACCGCCGCGCGCGGCGCAGGCCGGGCCCGGTCCGCGCATGTAATGGCGCTCCGGCCGATAGGTCGGCGCGACGAATTCACGGATGACATTGACGCTGTCACGCAAATGGAAAAAAAGGCTCATCGTCTTCACCCTCACCGATCTCGATGCTGCGGACGGTTGATAAAGCGCTCCCGATTTCCGAACATCTTGGTGAAAATTTTAACGACCAAAGATGAAGAACCGCTGAAGGCGTGTGGTTAACGATAAGTAAATCGAAAGGATAAGCGTTTTTCCATCCGCAAGAAAAGGCGGGCGCAAAAAAGGCCGGTCCTTGCGGAGCCGGCCCTCGCGAAGAAGCGGCGAAGGATCAGCGCGTCGGCACCGGATGCTCGCCGCGATAGTCGTAGAAGCCGCGCCCGGTCTTGCGTCCCAGCCAGCCGGCCTCGACATATTTGACCAGCAGCGGGCAGGGCCGGTATTTGGAATCCGCCAGCCCGTCATGCAGCACCTGCATGATCGACAGGCAGGTGTCGAGGCCGATGAAGTCGGCCAGCTGCAGCGGCCCCATCGGATGGTTGGCGCCGAGCTTCATGGCGGTGTCGATGGCCTCGACGCTGCCGACGCCTTCATAGAGCGTATAGATCGCCTCGTTGATCATCGGCAGCAGGATGCGGTTGACGATGAAGGCGGGGAAATCCTCGGCCACGGTGACGGTCTTGCCCAGCGCCCCCACGAAATCCTTCGCCTTGCGGAACGTCTCCTCGTCGGTGGCGATGCCGCGCACCAGCTCGACCAGCTTCATCACCGGCACCGGATTCATGAAATGAATGCCGATGAAGCGCTCCGGCCGGTCGGTGGTCGAGGCCAGCCGCGTGATCGAGATCGACGAGGTGTTGGTGGCCAGGATGGCCTGCGGATTGAGGATCGGGCAGAGCTGGGCGAAGATCTTGCGCTTCACCGTCTCGTCTTCCGTCGCGGCCTCGATGGCGAGGTCGACGCCGGCGAGGTCGCCCATCGTGTTGGCGGGGCGGATCAGCCTCATGGCCGCGGCGCGCTTTTCCTCCTCCAGCTTGCCCGAGGCGACCTGGCGCGCCATGTTGCCGTTGATGGTGGCGATGCCCTTCTCCAGCCGGTCCGCCGCCGCGTCGTGCAGAAGCACGTCATATCCCGCCAGCGCGCAGACATGGGCGATGCCGCCGCCCATCTGGCCCGCTCCGACCACACCTACCGTCTTGATCGCCATAGCCGTCGCTCCTTCATCCGCAAGCTTCCCGATCCGGGAGAATGTCGCGGACCTTATCAGTTTCCCCGCCGCGGGAAAAACCGTCGGTCCGAAAAAATTTGAACCCGCCCCCGCGCCGCAGGCGATGGGGACGGGCCGTCTCTCTCGGCGGCCGAAACCGCCTTTTTCGCCTTAAAGCGCCTTCTGGAGCTCGGGCAGGATAGTGAAGAGGTCGCCGACGAGGCCGTAATCGGCCACCTGGAAGATCGGCGCTTCCTCGTCCTTGTTGATCGCCACGATCACCCGGCTGTCCTTCATGCCGGCCAGATGCTGGATCGCGCCCGAGATGCCGCAGGCGATGTAGAGGTCCGGCGCGACCACCTTGCCCGTCTGCCCCACCTGCCAGTCGTTCGGCGCATAACCCGCGTCCACCGCCGCCCGGCTCGCGCCGACCGCAGCCCCCAGCTTGTCCGCCACCGGCAGGATCACCTCCTGGAACTTCTCCGCCGAGCCCAGCGCCCGTCCGCCCGAGATGATGATCTTGGCCGAGGTCAGCTCCGGACGGTCCGATTCCGACAGCGCGTTGCCCACGAAGCTCGACAGCGCCGGATCGGCGGGCGCGTCGATGGTCTCCACCGAAGCCGCGCCGCCCTCGCCCGTCGCCTGGAACGACGCCGTGCGCACCGTGATCACCTTCCTGGCGTCCGTCGACTGCACCGTCTGGATGGCGTTGCCGGCGTAGATCGGACGCTTGAACGTGTCGGCCGAAACCACTTCCATGATTTCCGAAAGCTGCATCACGTCCAGAAGCGCCGCCACCCGCGGCAGGATGTTCTTCGCCGAGGTGGTGGCCGGGGCGATGATCGTGTCGTAATTGCCCGCCAGTTCCACGATCAGCGCCGCCGTCGGCTCCGCCAGCCGGTTCTCCAGCGCGTCGCTTTCCGCCAGCAGCACCTTGCGCACGCCGTTGAGCTTCGCCGCGGCGTCGGCGGCCGCCTTCGCGCCCTTGCCCGCCACCAGCACGTCGACATCGCCGCCGATCTGGCTCGCCGCCGTCAGCGCCTTCGCCGTCTGCTCCGAAAGGCTCGCATTGTCATGTTCGGCGATCAGTAGAATTGCCATAGTGTCTTGTCCCTTCCGAATAGTCTTACAGCACGCCGGCTTCGTTCTTCAGCTTCTCGACCAGCTCCGTCACCGAAGCCACCTTCACGCCCGCCTTGCGGCCGCCCGGCTCCTCGG
>UBKJ01000034.1 GCA_900465915.1 Hyphomicrobiales bacterium | reverse complement strand
ATTCCATGCCTAATCACACACTGTAGATGCCGCGCATGCCACCGCCATCAATGCAAAGCACCCGGAAAGGACCGGGCTTGTTCTTCGTGTTCACGTATTCATCTCCGCCCGCCGGTAATATACGGAGAGTCGGGAGCGGTTACAAGCTCTGTTCCCTCTATGTTCATAAACGGATCAGCTACTCACCAAAAGCCTTGCCAGTCTAAGCCCTTGCCGAGAGCGTAGGCCGCCAGCAACCACAGGAAGAATCCCATCACACCGATGCTTGCAATCCACATCAGTAATCTCGCAACGGTGACAGTGGCGCGGAACAGTAGGTCGCAACCATAACGGCCGCTAGTTGGAGCTCATTCATCACGATCAGACCGTCAGCTTCAGGCCCCAATCCGGTCACTTCCAAGCCCCTCGCTTGAGAGAAGGAGAGGGGCAATTACTTTTGTTTGCCGTTTGTGCCGGCGAACTTCTAATCGACTGTCAGGCCGTTGCCACAAAGAGTGCGCCGTCTTGATGGCACACGCCCTCAGGTTTGAATTTCTGTGCCAGTTCGGCCATAAATTTTAAATTCATTCGTGGTTCAAATTGGTGGACGGAGCCTGCAACTATCTTTACTTGCTCTGAGCGCAAGTAAAGATGAAAGCCTGCCCCCGCAACCAGTGAATACATATAAGCCCCGGACGCATCAGCGCCGGGGCTTTTTGTTGGCCGCTTCAGACAGAAGCAGGATTGCGCCGAGCTCCCCGACCAGCTCGATACGCGACTAGCCTCCGTCATCAGGCGTCAGCCGGAGCGTGCTGAGAAGGTCGTGTAGAGCCTCTGTAGCTGCAAGGCAGGACGTCTCATCGACATTGAGGGCTTGGGTTAGTTCCGCGACCTTTTTGCGATAGATCTTGCTGAGGCTCGAATGCAGGCGAAGCGGCTGCTCATCACTGAATTTCTCCAGCTCCTGCCGGACAGTAAGCCAGCGGGCCTCCAGCACCGCCAGATCCTTCATGGATGAATGAGCCGCAACGCTTCCCATTGTGGATCGTCACAAGGGTGTCGCAACGAGGTTGTAGAATTGGGCAGATGTACAGAAACGCTTGGCGTTTCCAATCGGCTGGGGTTCTTCAATGCAAGCTTCCGATGTCATGACCCGTAATGTCGTTGTTATCCGGCCCGAAGCCAGTGTCGGCGAGGCGGCGAAGTTGCTGGCTGAGAAAGATGTGAGCGCTTTGCCGGTGGTCGACGACAGCGGCAAGGTGGTCGGCGTCATCAGCGAGGCTGATCTGATGCGGCGCGCGGAGATCGGTACGCAGAAGCAGCGTCCGTGGTGGCTGGAGGCTGTTACTCCTGGCGCGATTCTGGCTGAGGATTTCGCCAAATCGTATGGCGGGACGGTTGCGGATCTTATGTCGCGGGAGATCGTTTCGGCGACTGAGGAAACCTCGCTCCAGGAGATTGCGAATTTGCTCGAACGCCATCGGATAAAGCGGGTTCCGATCATCGACGAAGATGGGAAGCTCGTCGGCGTCGTCAGTCGGTCGAATCTCGTGCAGGCGCTCGCCGCATCGCCTGCGCAGATGCAGCCTTCGGAAACGGACCGCGCCGCCCGGCTTGAGATTCTTTCGCGCTTGGCGGAGCAACAGGCCTGGACGGATTTCGGCGATCGAAACATAACCGTTTCCAACGGCGAAGCTCGTATATGGGGTTTGGTCGGCTCGCCTTCGGAGCGCCAGGGGCTGATTGCTCTGGTCGAAGGCGTTCCTGGCGTAACCGCCGTTCGTGACGAGATGATCCCTGCTTATTGAAGCCATTTGTGGCGGCTGACGGATATCAGTGACCAGTTGTTTGTGACGTCGCTTTCAACGTCGGCGGTCGCCTGGTTTCCGCTGCGATAATGGGCTAAATCACGGTACAGCCGATGGGTTCCGTTTCACCGCGGTCATCGGCTTCAAGGCGCGAGCCCGGCGCATTGCGCCGTGTTGCGGATGTGCGTTTGCATTTCGCGCCGAGCGGCGGGGCCGTCGTTGGCGGCCAGCGCTGCGATGATGCGGCGGTGTTCGGCGATCGATTCCTTCATGCGCTGCGGATTGGTGATGGGGATCGGCTGGCGCTGGGTTTCGGCCAGTTGGTCGCGCATGGTTTCATAGAGCGTGCGCAGCATCGCGTTGGAGCAGGCGGAGACGATGACGCCGTGGAACTCCAGGTCGGCCTCGACATTCGCCAGCCGGTCCAGGCGGGCCCAGCTTTCCTCCATCGCGCAGGTGGCGTTTTCCATCTGCTCGAGCTGGAGCTGGGTCACGCGGCCGGCGGCCAGCCGCGCTATCTCTCCCTCGAGCATGATGCGGGTCTGGAACACGTCGAAAACGGAATGGCTTTCCGAATAGCGCCACGGCGCCATATGTCCCGCCTGTCCCTGCGGCGGGCCGACGACGAAGGTGCCCCGGCCGGCTTCGGTCTTCAAGAGGCCGAGCGTCTCCAGCGTCAGCAGCGCCTCGCGCAGCGAAGCGCGGCTGATGCCGAATTTTTGCGAGAACTCGCGCTGGGACGGAATCTTGTCGCCCGGCTTCAGCGTTCCGTCCGTGATCATAGCCTGAATTTCATGCGCTACCGATTGGGGAACAAGCGTTCTGTTGAGCATTCTCATCCTCTTCGTCAGGCCCCGACAGCGGCCGGCGCTCAAATCTATTTTTCATCGTCGATCTTGCAAAGCGGAAAGAGCCATGCTTTTTTGGTCTAACTGGTCAGACCAGTATGACCAAATTAAAAGAAGCCGAAATCAAAAAGCAAGGGGAACCATCATGCTCGCATCGAAATTCAAAGCCGTCGCGCTGTCCGCCGCCTGCGCCTTGGCCGGCGTCGTCGCCGCGCATGCGGCGGACCTGACCGTCGGCGCCAATATCGGCAACGTGCCCTGGGAGTTTCAGGACGCCGACGGCAAGGTCGTCGGTTTCGAGGTCGACCTCGTCAACGAGATCGGCAAGCGCCTCAACAAGTCGGTCGAATTCGTCAACACGCCGTTCAACGGCCTGTTCTCCGCCGTCCAGTCGGGCCGCATCGATATCGGCATCTCCTCGATCACCATCACCGACAAGCGCCTGGAATCCGTCTCCTTCGCCCAGCCCTATTACGACAGCGACCAGTCGCTCACCGTCACGGCGTCGTCGGGGATCACCGGCCTCAAGGGCATGGAAGGCAAGGTCGTCGGCGTCGACACCGGCTCCACCGGCGACATGTGGGCCGACAAGCACAAGGCGGAGTACAAGTTCGGCGAAATCCGCCGCTTCGAGGGGCTGTCCCCCGCCATGCTCGATCTCGCCGCCGGCCGCATCGACGGCTATATCAGCGACATTCCGGCGCTTCTCTATTATGTCAAGGACAAGCCCGACCTGAAGGTGGTGGAGCGCATTCCCACCGGCGAAAAATATTCGATGATGTTCAAGAAGGGCGCTCCGCTCGCCGCGCAGGTCAACGCCGTCATCACCACGCTCAAGGGCGAGGGCTACATCGCGAAGCTGCACGAAACCTGGTTCGGGGCCAAGGCCGAGAAGGACACGTCGACCGTCGCCGTCTTCGACATGCCGGCTTCCAAGTAACCTGACAGCCCGGCGAGGCTTCGGCTTCGCCGGCTCCCTTGGGGCCTTGCTTCATGAACCTCATCGATACTTTCTTCAACCTCAAAGTGTTCCTCGTCAGCCTGCCGCAATTGTTGTGGGGCCTGGCGGTCACCTTGCAGATCGGCGTCACCAGCATCCTGTGCGGCCTGGCGGGCGGCCTGTTCCTGGCCGTCGCGCGCCTTTATTGCCCGGCCTTCTTCAAGCTGCTGATCCGGATCTATGTGGATTTCTTCCGCTCGATCCCGCTGCTGGTGCTTCTGATCGTCGTCTATTACGCGCTTCCGTTCGTCGGCATCAAGCTGTCGCCGTTCCTGTCCGCGGTCACGGCGCTCAGCCTCGTTTCGGCCGCCTATACGGCGGAAATCTTCCGCGCCGGCATCGAGGCCATACCGAGCGGGCAGTTCGAGGCCTCGGCGGCGCTGGGCCTGTCGAACCGGCATACGATGGTCGACGTCATCCTGCCGCAGGCGATCCGCATCGTCGTGCCGCCCCTGACCAACAATTGCATCAACGTGCTCAAGGACACCGCGCTCGCCTCCGTGGTGGCGATGCCCGATCTCCTCAAGCAGGCGACCCAGGCGCAATCGCTCGCCGCCAATCCCACGCCGCTGATCGGCGCGGCCGCCATCTATGTCGCGCTGCTTTGGCCCCTGGTGACCATGGTCGCCAGGCTCGAAAAACAATTCAGCCGGGGGAAGCGCTGATGGCCGGGTTCATTTCAATCCGCGGGCTGAAAAAGGCCTTCGGCGACTTCACCGTCCTCCACGGCATCGATCTCGACATCGGCGAGGGCGAGGTGGTCTGCGTCATCGGCCCCTCGGGCTCGGGGAAGTCGACGCTGATCCGCTGCATCAACTATCTGGAGGCTTTCGATCCGCAGAGCAGCGTCAGGGTCGACGGCATCCAGGTCGGGCCGGGCGCGGCGCTCGCCAAGGTGCGGGCGGAAGTCGGCATGGTGTTCCAGTCGTTCAACCTGTTTCCGCATATGACGGTGCTGCGCAACGTCATGCTCGCGCCGATGCGCGTGCGCGGCACCAGGCCGCAGGAAGCGGAGCGCAAGGCGCGCGAGCTGCTCGCCCGCGTGGGCATCAGCGAACAGGCGGAGAAATTTCCCGGGCAGCTCTCCGGCGGCCAGCAGCAGCGCGTCGCCATCGCCCGCGCGCTCGCCATGGAGCCGAAGGTGCTGCTCTTCGACGAGCCGACCTCCGCGCTCGACCCCGAAATGGTCGGCGAGGTTCTCGACGTGATGCGCAAGCTCGCCGGCACGGGCGTCACCATGCTGGTCGTCACGCATGAGATGGGCTTCGCCCGCCAGGTCGCCGACCGCGTCATCTTCATGGACGGCGGGCGCATCGTGGAGGCGGGCACGCCTTCGGAGATATTCGACACCCCCCGCGAAGAGCGGACGCGCGGCTTCCTGCGCGCCGTCCTCAATCACTGAACCGTTTCTCTCGAGGACTTCCCCATGCCCACCAAGACTTCGTTGGATATCGATTTCGCGCGCAGCCAGTTTCCGGGCCTGGCGCGCGGCTGGACCTTCTTCGACAACGCCGGCGGATCGCAGATCCTCCAGGGCGCGCTGGAGCGGATCAACACGTTCCTCATCGAGAAGAACGTCCAGATCGGCGGCTCCTACGCCGTGTCGCAGGCGGCGGCGAGCGCGCTGTACGAGGCGCGCACCGCCGCGATGCATCTGGTCAACGCCGGCCGGCCCGAGGAGATCGTCTTCGGCGGCTCGACGACCGTGCTCTTGCAGAACCTCGCCCGCGCCATGGAAAGCCAGCTTGCGCCGGGCGACGAGATCGTCGTCACGGTCAGCGACCACGAGTCCAATATCGGCCCCTGGGACAGGCTGCGGGCGAGGGGCGTCGTCGTCCGGTTCTGGCCGCTCGACAAGCAAAGCCTCACGCTCGACCTCGCCGATCTCGAACCGCTGATGGGCGCGAAGACGAAGCTCGTCTGCGTGACGCACGCCTCCAACATTCTCGGCGCGGTCAATCCGATCCGCGACATCGCCGATTTCGTCCATGCGCGCAATGCGCGGCTCTGCGTCGACGCCGTCGCCTATGCGCCGCACCGGGCGGTGGACGTGCAGGCCCTCGACGCGGATTACTACGTCTTCAGCCTCTACAAGACCTATGGGCCGCATTATGCGGTGATGTACGGCAAATACGACCTCTTGCTGGAGCTGGACGGCCTTTACCATTATTTCTACGGCAAGGACAAAGTTCCCGGCAAGCTGGAGCCCGGCAACCCGAATTACGAGCTCGCCTATGCGACCTGCGGCATCGTCGATTACCTGTGCGAGCTCGGCGTCCGCGCCGGGGCGACCGGGACCGTGCGGCAAAAGATCGAGGCGGCCTTCGAGGCCATCACGCAGCACGAGGACGCGCTGACCGAGCGCCTGCTCGCCTATCTGCGCTCTCGCAACGATTGCCGGATCGTCGGACAGACGGTCAACCGCGACAGCAAGCGCGTTCCCACCATCTCGTTCCGCTTCGACGGGCGCGACGCGGCGGAGATCTGCAAGGCGATCGACGAGGAGAAGATCGCCATTCGCTACGGCGATTTCCATGCCCGCAGGCTCGCCGAATATCTCGACGTGACCGATCATGGCGGCGTGCTCCGCGTCTCGATGGTGCATTACAACACCATCGAGGAGGTCGACCGCCTGACGGCGGCCCTCGACCGGGCGCTGTCGAGCGAGACCGGAACCGCCGCGCAATCGCGCCGCGCCGGCTGAAACTTCGGACGGAGAAGAGCGATGCGTTTCGATATGGTCATCCGCCATGGAACGGTTGTGACGGCGAGCGACACCTTCCGCAGCGACGTCGGCGTCATCGATGGCCGGATCGCGGCGCTCGCGGCGGAGTTGACGGACGCCGACGAGATCATCGACGCGACCGGGCTTTATGTCATGCCCGGCGGCATCGACAGCCATGTCCATCTCGACCAGCCTTCCGGCGAGGGCATCGTCATGGCGGACGATTTCGACAGCGGCACACGGTCGGCGGCGATCGGCGGCAACACGACGGTCCTTTCCTTCTGCATGCAGGAGAAGGGCCAGAGCCTGCGCGAGGCGCTGAAGATCTATCACGGCAAGGCCGAGGGCCGCTGTCATGTCGACGTCTCCTTCCACCTGGTCGTCACCGATCCCACCGCCGAGGTCCTGGGGCAGGAGCTGCCGGCGCTCGTCGCCGACGGCTATACGTCCATCAAGGTCTTCATGACCTATGACGGCCTGCGGCTGCGCGACGACGAGATTCTGGCGACGCTCGACACGGCGCGGCGCACCGGCGCGCTGGTCATGGTCCATTGCGAGAACGAGGACGCCATCCGCTATTTGATCGGCCGCCACGAGGCGGAAGGCCTGTTCGAGCCCCGCTATCACGCGACGACCCGGCCCATCGCCGCCGAACGCGAGGCGACGCACCGGGCGTTGTCTCTGGCCGAGATCGTCGACACGCCGATCGTGATCGTCCATGTCTCCAACCGGCAGGCGATGGAGGAAATCCGCCGTGCGCGCGAGCGCGGGCAGAGGATCGCCGGCGAGACATGCCCGCAATATCTGATGCTGACGGCCGACGACCTCGACGCCGAGGAGCTGGAAGGCGCGAAATATGTCTGCTCGCCGCCGCCGCGCGATCGGGAAAGCCAAGAGGCGTGCTGGGAGGGCGTGGAGCAGGGCGTCTTCGACCTGTTTTCCTCCGATCACTGCCCTTTCCGCTTCGACGATCCGCAGGGCAAGCTGAACGAAAAGGGCAAGCGAAGCTTCCGGTGGATTCCGAACGGCATTCCCGGCGTCGGCACGCGGTTGCCGATCCTGTTCTCGGAAGGCGTGATGAAGGGCAGGATCGATCTCAATCGCTTCGTCGCGATAACCTCCACCAATCACGCCAAGCTCTACGGTCTCTATCCGCGCAAAGGCGCCATCGCGATCGGCTCCGACGCCGACATCACCCTCTGGGACCCCGACCGGCAGGTGACGCTGACCAACGACATGCTCCAGCACGGGGCCGATTACACGCCCTATGAAGGCCTGCCCATCCGCGGCTGGCCCGTCCGCACCCTGTTGCGCGGGAAGACCATCGTCCAGGACGGCCGCCTAAGCGGGGAGGCCGGGTCCGGCGTGTATCTGGACAGGGCGTTGTCGTCGCTGGCGCGAGCGAACAGGGGATAAGACCAGGCATCGGCGGCGGCCCCATGATCGGGGCCGCCGCCGTTTTGTCAGACGAAGCTGCGGACGACTTTCGGAACGCCGTTCTCCGCCGTGGACTTGTAGTCGCCGATGCGCATTTCCGCGCCCAGCACGTCGCGGATGATCAGCTTCTCGCCGCCCAGGATGCCGTTGGCCAGGTCCACCTTGCCGATATCGACCGAAGCCCGTCCGAGGATGGTCCGGTGGGGCGTGTAGTCGCGCGAGGGGTCGCGGGTCACCACGTCGAAGATGGAGAAGCCCGAGCCGGCGACCTCCGGCACGGCGCGCACCTGATATTGCGGATAGATCGACAGGTGGCTCCATTGCGAGGCGTCCACCGTGTCGTCATAGTCGATGGCGACGGAGAAGACCTCGGTGTCGTAGTCGTGGACCCGCACCCGGACGCCCTTGTCGTCCTCCTTCCAGTCGATCTTGGCCAGCGCCTTCGGATAGCCCCACACCTCGCGGCCGGAGGCGACCGAGGCGTGCTGGTCCTCATATTCGAAGTAATAATTGCCGCCCGGCGCGCCGTCGAAGGTCACCGGCATCAGAAGGCAGGCGTCCGCCCAGCCGGTTCCCTTGGAGAAATCGCCGACGCCGATCACGAAGATGTCGTCCTGCAAGCCGAACGGCGTCGGCGCGATCATGCGCGCCATCTGCTCCTTGTCGCCGCGGCAGAACACCCAGAACTGATGCAGTTCCGGCACCGCATAGGTGACGTCGCCCGGAAGGACGCCGGTGAATTTGAAAAAGGAGCGAATATCGTAGGTCATGGTTGTTTCGCCTGGATGAAGGGGTTCAGAGTCTGTCGGCTTCGCGGATGCGGCGCAGGAAATTGCGGGTCGCCTCCTGCTGGGGATCGCCGAATATCTGCTCCGGCGGGCCCATTTCGTGGATATGTCCGCCGCGCAGGAAGCAGACCGTGTCGGACAACTCGCGGGCGAAGGCCATTTCATGCGTGGTGAGCACCATCGTCAGGCCGCGGGCGGCGAGCTCGCGGATGAGTTCAAGCACTTCGGCCACCAGCTCCGGGTCGAGCGCCGCCGTCACCTCGTCGAGCAGCAGGATCGCCGGGTTCATCAGCATCGTCCGCACGATGGCGACGCGCTGCTGCTGGCCGCCCGAGAGCTGGTCGGGATAGGCGTTGGCCTTGTCCGAAAGCCCGACGCGCTTCAGCATCTCCATCGCGCGCTCGGCCGCTTCCTCCTTGCCGCACAGCTTCGTCTCCACCGGAACCATGGTGCAGTTGCGCAGCACGGTCATGTGCGGGAACAGGTTGTAGCTCTGGAACACCATGCCGACCTGCCGGCGCAGCCGGACCAGGTCGACGCCAATGCCCGAGACCTGGTCGCCGTCGATGACGATGCGGCCCTTCTGGATTTCCTCGAGCCCGTTGATGCAGCGCAGCAGCGTCGATTTGCCGGAGCCGGAGGCGCCGATGAGGCTGACGACCTTGTGCCGGTCGACCTCCAGGTCGATGTCGGTCAGCACCTCGTGGTCACCGTAGCGCTTGGTCGCTTTCTCGATAGACAGGAAGGCCATCGGTCACCTCGCTTTCTTGCTGTCGCTGCGGGCGATCAGATAGTCGACGAAACGCGTCTGCGGGATCGTCAGGATGATGAAGAGGATGCAGACCACGGTGACGGAGGAGAGGTTGTAATAGTTGGAGGAATAGATCTTGGCCTGGGTGAAGGCGTCGATGATGCCGACCACGTTGACCAGCGCGGTGTCCTTCTGCAGGCCGATGAAATAGCCGAGCAGCGGAGGCGCGATGTTGCGCGCCATCTGCGGTATGATGACCCGGCGATAGACCGAGGCGGTCCCGAGCCCGAGCGACAATGCGGCCGAATGCTGGCTGTCGTGGATGGCCTCGATGCCGGAGCGGAACAGTTCCGCCAGATAGGCGGCGTAGACCAGCGTCAGCGCGAGGATCGCATAGAGGATCGGGTCCTGCTGCGAGATGACGGGAATCTTGGTCAGCGGCAGGCCGAAGCAGACCAGATAGATGACGACCACGGCGGGAAGGCTGCGGAAAATGTCGATGATGGCGATGGAGATCATCCGCAGCGCCCGCATACCGCGTCCCGGCAGCAGCCGCATGATGGCCAAAGCGAGCCCGACCACGATGGCGAGCGCCATCGACGAGACCGCGATGAGGATGTTGACGCCCAGCGCCTTCGTCACCTCGACGAAGCTGGTGGCGATGATCTCGGGATCGAAGAAGGTCCGCTGGACGGCGGCGTCGTTGGCGCAGACGAAGATGACGACGGTCAGCGCCAGGATCGAGATGAGGGCGATGCCGGCCACCGTCACGCCCAGCTCGCGGGCGTGGGCGGCTTCTTCTCTGGCGCGCACCCATTGTCCGCCGCGCCACAGCCGGCCGGAGGCGGAGGCCCGCCGCCCCATCAGGACCAGCGGTATGAGATGGGCCGCGGCGAGGGCGAGCAGGACCGGATAGGCCAATATGGCCAGCACCGGGTTGGAGCGCCCGAACACATAGGCGGCGAACAGGCCGAAAAGGGCGGAAAGAACGCTTCCGGCGATCGCGACGGACGCTATTCCTCTGATGGGGAGCGGAGGGGCGGGCTGCGCCCGCCCCCCTTTCGACGTCACCCCGGACGTGTCGATTGCAGTCATGGCTACTCATCCTTCTCGGGGCGACGGAGGGTCAGTTCTTGACGTTCCAGAGCGGGACGTCCTCCGCCTTGAACCCCTTCCAGCGCGGATAGAGCCACTTCTTGTAGATGGCGTCGAGCGAGCCGTCGGCCTTCATGTCCTCGATGATCTGGCTGACCTTGGCGGTGTTGGCCGAGCCTTTCGGCAGCACCGCGCCGACGCTGAACGGAATGGGCAGGCGGCCGACCGGAAGGAGGCCCTGCTTCTGGTTCTCCGCTGCGAACAGGATGCCGCCGTCGGTGTCGTGCACGAAGGCGTCGATCTGGCCGACGACGAGGGCGGAGATCAGGTCCTGGTTGTTGTTGAAGGCGCGCAGCGGCTGCTTCGGCTTCAGGTTCTGTTCGAGCCACGGCACCTGCCGCGCCCCGATCAGCGTGCCGATCCGCTTGTCCTTGAGGTTTTCGGCGGTGACACCCGAATCCTTGGTGGTGACGACCACGGCGTCGAAGGTGCGGTAAGGAACGGTGAAGTCGAGCACCTTCTGCCGTTCCGGCGTGATGATCACGTCCCAGACCGTATAGTCGAAATCGCTGTCCGCGCCGCTGATGATGGCGTCGAAGGTGGTGTTGCGCACCTTGATGCTGTCGGCTCCGGCGCGGTTGGCGATCTCGGCGGCGATGCAGTAAAGATAGCCGCCATGGACGGTGTCGGGCGTATCGCCGAGGATGGCGCCCGGCGTGGGCAGCGGCACCGCCCAATGCACCACGCCCGGCTCCTTGAGGTCGATCGGGTGCATCTTGGGATGCGGCGTGACCTCGCAGTCGCCGAACTTCTTCTCGGCGGCCGCGTCGGCCCGGGTGGCGGTCATGCCGGAGGCGGCGAGGACGAGCGCGAGCGCGACGATGGAGCCGCCGCCGGCGCGCAGGAAGCGCTGGGTCAGCTTTTTCATCAGGACGCCCCCACCAGAGAGTCGAGCGTGACCGGCGTGCCGTTGGCCTTGGTGGCGGCGAAATCGCCCAGCACATATTCGGCGCCCAGCACTTCCTTGACGATCAGCGGCGAGCCGCCCAAAAGGTTCGAGCCGATGTCGAGCGGGCCGAGCTTCACCGAGCCCTTGCCGTAGCGGCGCTCCTTCACCACGAAATTCGCGGCGGTGTTGCGCAGGATGATGTCGAACTGGGAGAAGGAATCCCCGGCGAGCTCCGGAACGGCGCGGACCTGGATGGTGGGCGACAGCTTGACGTCCTTCCACGCGTCCGGCTTGACGCTGTCGTCGAAGGCGACGGAGATGTCCATGATCTGGGTGTCGTAGTCCCGCACGGTGCCGCGCGCGCCTTTCTCGTCGTTTTCGAGCAGGATCTTGGTGTAGCGCTTCGGATAGCCCCAGAGCTCGCGGCCGCCGGCGACGCTCCAGTGCTGGTCCTCGAATTCGAAGAAGTAGTTTCCGGCGATGTGATCCTTGTAGGAGATCGGCAGGATGACGCCGGCGTCATAATAGGGGCCCGTCGACACATTGGCGAAATCGGCCACGGTGGCCACGAAGATGTCGCTGGTGAGCGTGAACGGCGTGACGCTGACGAGCTTTTCGAGCTGCTCGCGGTCGCCCCGGCAATAGACGTTGACGGTGCGCAGGTCCGGGCAGCGATATTCCATGTCGCCGGAATGGAAACCCAGGAACGAGAAAAACGCTCGCGGGTCGTATGGCTTGTTCATTTTGTAGCTCCCTCTGGTGTCGTTATGCGGATTGGACTGAAATTTCTTAGTGCGAGTCAAAAACTAACAGTGAAATTTCAGTTGTCAATATAGGTTTATGCCACTAAATCGGAAACGAGGATGGCCGGATGGAATCGGGCTATGGGATCAAGGGCGGATATCGGCGGCGAAGGACCCGCTTTCGCGAATGCGGAATGGCCGCCGGCGCGGCGGCGTCGAGGCCGATGTTCGGACGATGGAGTTTAGGTTAAGACTGTGGCGCGACAACGAATCCCGGACCAAGCTTTCAGCATGGCGAACAATGTTCATCTCAGCTATTCACCTTCGCCGGCGCGCGCCGGCCCAAGCTCTCGTTCAGATCGCAAGTCCTTTTTCCAACGCTGTTTTCTTGCCGGAGGCTTTTGAATGACATCGAATGACGAAAGCAGGCGCGATCAGGCCTATCGCAAAATCTGGCAGCGCATCGTGCATCTCGACTACGCGCCGCTGACGCTGCTGAACGAGAAGCAATTGTCGGCCGAGCTGGACGTCGGCCTTTCGCCGGTGCGCGAGGCGCTGCGCTGCCTCGAATATGACGGCCTCGTCATGATCCTGCCGCGCCGGGGCACGCTGACCACCGAAATCGGCCTGACCGACGTGCAGTCGGAGCTCGAAGTGCGCATCGAGCTGGAGGGGCTCGCCGGCCGCCTCGCCGCGCAGCGCGGCTCGGACGCCGAGCACGAGCGGCTGGCGCGGCATATCCAGCAGATGACCGACCTGTGCGAGAAGCGCGAGAACGGCCACCGCAACATCGAATTCACCGACATGGACGGCGAATTCCACCGGCAGATCTACGCCCAGACCAAGAACAAGAGCCTGGTGCGGGACCTGGACCGCCATTTCGCGCACGCCCTGCGCATCTGGTTCTACTGCCACCGCCTGCGCAACCGCATGCCCGTGCTTGGGGTGGCTCCGGGCGCGGAGCAGATCGAGAACTATCGCGAGGTTTCCGACGCCCTGTGCCGGCGCGACGCGGCGGCGGCGGAAGCCGGCATGCGCAAGCACGTGATGCGCGACACCGAGCGCGTTTTGGCGCTGCTCAATCAGGCTGATTGAGGGAGGTGGGGAGCGGGGGTGGTTCCCACAATGCTCCTTTGATATCCAACGGGATGAATATGGGCGGCCGCTGCGCGATGGTTCGTTCCAACGAAGCTGTGTCAGAGCGGCGCGAGCACCGAGGCGTAGTTCGCGACCGCCGCGCCGCCCATGTTGAACACCAGCCCCAGATCGGCCTTGGACAGTTGCATCTCGCCGGCCTGTCCGGTGAGCTGGCGATAGGCCATGACGTGCATGGAGACGCCCGTCGCGCCGACCGGGTGGCCCTTGGCCTTGAGGCCGCCGGAGAGGTTCACCGGCGTCTTGCCGCCGCGCATCACGCGGCCGCTCGCCAGCGCGTCGGCGCCATGGCCGGGGGCGGCGAGGCCCATGGCCTCGTAGGTCAGAAGCTCGGCGATGGTGAAGCAGTCGTGCACCTCGGCGAAGCTGACGTCGTCGAGGCCGATCCCGGCTTCCTCATAGGCGCCGTGGATGGCGCGGCGCGGGCCTTCATAGGCGATCAGGTCGCGCCGCGACATCGGCAGATAGTCGCTCACATGCACGGCGGCGAGAAAGCGCGCGGCCTTGGCGTGGGCGCGTGCGGCGTCGCTGGTCGTCAGCACCAGCGCCGCCGCGCCGTCCGAGATCAGCGAGCAGTCGGTGAGGCGCAGGGGCGGCGCGATGATCGGGTTCTTCTCGGTGACGGCGGCGCAGTCCTCAACCGTCATCGGCCGGCGCATCTGCGCCAGCGGATTGGCGAGCGCGTTCATATGGTTCTTCGAGGCGATCTGCGCCATGGCCGGCAGGGGGTCGCCGTAGCGCTCCGCATAACGCCGCGCGGCGAGGGCGAAGACGCCGGGGAAGCTCAGGGCGGCTTCGACGGGATCGTTCTTGTAGCCGGCCCCCGCCAGCGCCGCCGTCACTTCCGGCGTCGTGCGCGCGGTCATTTTTTCCGCGCCGACGACCAGGACCGTTTTGGCGCGGCCCGACAGGATTGCGTTTATCCCGGCGTGGATCGCGGCCGAGCCAGACGCGCAAGCGTTCTCCAGCCGCGTCGCGGGCTTGAAGCGCAGGTCCGGGTCGGCCTGATGCACGAGCGAAGAGACGAAGCCGTCGGGAACCAGTCCCGCATTGAAATGCGCGACGAACACGGCGTCGACCGCCGAGGCGGGCAGGTCCGCATCGGCCAACGCCTCGCGCGTGGCGGCGACGATCAATTGCTCCAGATTTTCGTTCAGGCGGCCGAAAGGCGTATGGCCCGCGCCGACAATGCTGACCTTTGCGACATCGGACGTCATGGGCGGATTCCTCCCTTGGCCTGAAAAGGCGAGCCTGTTCCAGCGCCGGTCCTTGTTACGGCAAGGGAATATTCCGGGATCGGGCAGGCGAGGGCAAGCCTGTTTTCAAAAGCTACCTTTATGGAACGGCGTAGCGCCCCCGCCCATGCGATCAGTTGAACGCCCCGCCGTCGCTCCTACTTTCGGGGCGTTGCTTCGCGACCTTCTCCCGATAGCCGCTGGCGCGGTAGGCGAAGATCGGTTCGATGGCTCCGCCGGCGCGGCGGCGGGCTTCGGCGAGGATCGGCTCGACATCGGTGCGATAGGCGCGTTTCAGCGTGTCGGAGGCCATCAGGGCGTCGTTTTCCTGCTGATAGGTTTCCAGCGCCTCGCGGTCCACCAGAAGCGCCTGCGCATAGGCGCGGCGGATTTCATTGGCCGACGAGATCAGGCTTTCCAGCGGATCGGTGACGTTGTGCGACTGGTCGATCATATGCGCGGGATGGAAATCCGCCACGCCGCGATAGTCCGCGTCGACCAGTTCGTTGAAGACGAGGAACAGGCGATAGGGGTCGATGGAGCCCGCGTCGAGGTCGTCGTCGCCATATTTGCTGTCGTTGAAGTGGAAGCCGCCCAGCTTGCCGAACTGGATCAGGCGCGCCACGATCATCTCGATATTGGTGTTGGGCGCGTGGTGGCCGAGATCGACCAGACATTGCGCCTTCGGCCCCAGCGTCGAGGCGATGAGGTAATTCGTGCCCCAGTCCTGCACCACGGTGGAATAGAAGGCCGGCTCGTACATCTTGTGTTCGGAGAACAACCGCCAGTCGTCGGGCAGCGCCTTGTAGATGTCCCGCATGGAGTCGAGATAGCGCTCGAAGGCGCGGGTGAAATTCTGCTGGCCGGGAAAGTTGGAGCCGTCGCCGAGCCAGACGGTCAGGGCCTTCGAGCCGATGGCCTTTCCGATCTCGATGCATTCGATATTGTGGGCGACCGCCTGCGCGCGCACCGCCGGATCGACATGGGTGAGCGAGCCGAACTTGTAGGAAAGGCTCTGGCCGGCGGCGTCGGCGAAGGTGTTGGAGTTCATGGCGTCGAAGCTGAGGCCGCGCGCGGCGGCGTGGTCCTTCAGCTTCTTCGGGTCGGCCTTGTCCCATGGAATATGCAGCGAGACCCGTGGCGTGGCGCGCGACAACTGGTTGACGACCGCGCAGTCGTCGAGCTTGTCGAAGACGCCGCGCGGCTCGCCGCGTCCGGGAAAGCGGCCGAAGCGCGTGCCGCCGGTGCCCGTGCCCCACGAGGGCAGGGCGACGAAATAATTCGCCACTTTTTCGGTGATCTTTTCGATCTCGAAGCCGCGGCGCGCGAACTGGTCGCCCAGCGCCTCGTAGTCGCGCTTATGCGCGTGTTCGAAACCGGAATTGTGCTCGGCGATGAAATCGGCCGGAATGGGTTGCTCGGACATGGTTCCTCCCAGAATGTCGCGAAGTCAGCGCGGAAAGCTCTGCTGGTTGCCGGCGTCCACGTTCAATATGTTGCCGGTGGACTTGGCCGAGGCGTCGCTGACGAAAAAGAACACGGCCTGCGCGATGTCCTCGGGCAGCACGTTCAGCTTCAACAGCGACCGCTTGCGATAATGCTCTTCCAATTCCGAAACGTCGATCTTCGAGGAGGCCGCGCGCTGCTCGCGCCATTCGCCGTCCCAGATTTTCGATCCGCGCAGCACCGCGTCGGGGTTCACCACATTGACGCGGATGCCCGCTTCCGCGCCCTCCAGCGCGAGGCAGCGGGCGAGGTGGATTTCCGCAGCCTTGGCCGTGCAATAGGCGGACGCGTTGGGCGAGGCGGCCAGCCCGTTCTTGGAGGCGACGAAGACCACGTTGCCGCCGAGCTTCTGGCGGCGGAAAAGCCGGAACGCCTCGCGCGAGACGAGGAAATAGCCCGTCGCCAGAATGTCGATGTTGCGGTTCCACATCGAAAGCTCGGTCGCCTCGATGGGCGCGGAGGAGGCGATGCCGGCGTTGGAGACGAGGATATCGACGCCGCCGAACTCGACGCTCGCTTCCGCGAAGGCGGCGATCACCGCCTTTTCGTCGGTCACGTCCAGCGCGACGCTGCGCGTCTGATCGGAACCATAGCGTTGGGCGAGGTTTTCATGCGCGGTCCTGAGCGCATTCGCGTCGATATCCGCCAGAACCACGCAGGCCCCTTCGCCCAAGAGGCGCTCCGCCGTGGCGAAGCCGATGCCGCCCGCGCCGCCGGTGATGAGCGCGACCCGCCCGGCGAGGCTCTTGGGCTTGGGCATGCGTTGCAGCTTGGCCTCCTCCAGAAGCCAGTATTCGATGTCGAAGGCTTCCTGCTCCGGCAGGCCCCGATAGCGCGACACGGCGGACGCGCCGCGCATCACATTGATGGCGTTGACGTAGAATTCGCCGGCGATGCGCGCCGTCGCCCGGTCGCGGGCGAAGGACAGCATGCCGACGCCGGGAATGAGGAAGATCACCGGATTGGGATCGCGCATCTTCGGCGAATTTTCGTGCTTGCAACTCTCGTAATAGCGCGTGTAATCGGCGCGATAGGCTTCGAGCGCCGCTTCGAGCCCGGCGACGGCCGCGTCCACATCGGGATGGGCCGGATCGAAATCCATCACCAGCGGGCGGATCTTGGTGCGCAGGAAATGGTCGGGGCAGGAGGTGCCGAGCTGCGCCAGCGGCTTCAGCTCCTTGGAATTGACGAATTCCAGCACCGCGTCCTGATCGTCGAAATGGCCGAGCTTGCGCTCGTCGCGGCCGATCAGCCCGCGGATTTCCGGCATCAGGTGCGCGGCGACGGCGCGGCGTTGCGCGGCGTCGAGGTTCTGCGCCACGGCCCCGCCGAAAGCCGGCTTGCCGGCGGTGCGGGCGTCCAGCCATTCGATGGCCCTGTTGATGACGGCGAGGGTGGTTTCGTAGCAGGTCTTCGCGTCGTTCGCCCAGGTGAAGAGGCCATGGCTTTCCAGCACCACGCCCCTGGCCTGCGGGTTGGCCGCAACGAACGCTTCGAGGTCGAGGCCGAGCTGGAAGCCCGGACGCCGCCATGGCAGCCAGCCGATCTCGTCGCCGAAAATCTCCTGCGTCAGTTCGCGCGAATTTTCGGACGCCGCGATGGCGATGATCGCGTCCGGGTGCATATGGTCGACATGGGTGAAGGGCACGAAACCGTGCAGCGGCGTGTCGATGGAGGCGGCGCGCGGGTTGAGGTTGAAGGTGCAGTGCGGCAGGAAGCCGACCATGCGGTCCTCGTCCTCGACGCCCCTGTAGATGCCCTTCAGCGCTTCGAGCTTGTCCTGATAGAGTGTGGCGAAGCCGTCGAGCTTGATGGTTCCGACATCGCCGCCGGAGCCCTTGACCCAGAGCACCTGAACCTTTTCGCCGGTCAGCGGATCGGTTTCCGAAACCTTGGCGGAGGTGTTGCCGCCGCCGTAATTGGTGATGCGCTTGTCGGAGCCGAGCAGGTTCGAGCGATAGAGCAGCTTGCCCGGCTCGTCCAGCGCCGCCGCCTTCGCGTCGTCCCAGCGGTTCTCCAGCAGCCGATCGCCCATCGCCATGTCATCCTCCCATATGGAATTTTTCGCGCTCGCTTCATGCGCAAACGATCATTCTGGCGCAGATATGACGCATGAAACGAAGGGCTGTCAATCATAAACGATCAAGAATGATTGGATTGAGCGCATATATGCAAGATCGTGATTGTTTTTGATTGACATCGCTTTGCAATATGCCGATAGATGGAAAACAGGAGGAGCCATGCACGAGCGAGAACGCCACCGCATCATTCTGAGCGCCGTTCAGGAAAAGCCGGTGATCACGATTCAGGATCTGGTGGAGCTGACGGAGGCGTCGGAGGCGACGTTGCGGCGCGATATCGCGTCGCTGCACATGCAGGGCCGCATCAAGCGTGTGCGCGGCGGGGCCGAGGCCATCCATCCGCCGCAGTTCGGCAGTCTGGCCGGGCGTCCGTTCAAGGTGTCCGAATCCGAGAACGGCGACCGCAAGCGCGCCATCGCCCGCGAGGCCGTGGCGCTGTGCGAGGAAGGCGACAGCATTATCATCAACGGCGGCTCGACGACGTTTCAGATGGTGCATTATCTGGCCGCGCGCCGGCTTCAGGTGCTGACCAATTCCTTCGCCATCGCCGAGCATCTTCTGCGCCAGTCGAAAAGCACGGTGATCGTGCCCGGCGGCGCGATTTATCGCGAGCAGAGCCTGATCCTGTCGCCCTTCGACAACGACGTCATCCGCAATTTCTACGGCCGGCGCATGTTCATGGGCTGTCAGGGCGTAAGCCCGCTCGGAGTGATGGAATCGGACGCGCTCATCATCCAGAGCGAGCAGAAGCTGATGGGGCAGGCGGACGAACTCGTATTGATGGTCGATTCCAGCAAGTTCACCCGCCGCTCCAGCCTGATCCTGTGCCCGCTCGATCGGGTGAGCACGCTGATCACCGACGACGGAATCACCGACGAGGCGCGCCGCATGGTGGAGAACGCCGGCGTCCGGCTCATCGTGGCGCAGGTTTCCGCGGGCAGGGGCGAGCAGGTGGCCTGACCGAACGCATAAACACCGATTGTCTTTATTACTGGGAGGAGTGAGACATGAGCCTTTTCAAGAAACTGGCGTTGGGCACGGCGCTGGCCGTGGCTTTCATCGCAAGCCAGGCGCAGGCCGCCGACATGAAGATCGCGCTGGTCGCGAAGTCGCTCGGCAACGGCTTCTTCGAGGCCGCCAACAAAGGCGCGCAGGAAGCCGCCAAGGATCTGGGCGGCGTCGAGGTCATCTATACCGGGCCGACCACCACGACGGCCGAAGGCCAGATCGAGGTCATCAACTCGCTGATCGCGCAGGGCGTCGACGCCATCGCCATTTCCGCCAACGATCCCGACGCGGTGGTGCCGGCGCTGAAGAAGGCCGCGCAGCGCGGCATCAAGGTGATCTCGTGGGATTCGGGCGTCGCGCCCGCCGGCCGCATCATGCATCTCAACCCGTCTTCCAATGAACTGATCGGCAAGATGTGCTTGAAGCTCGCCGCCGACCATCTGCCGGGCGGCAAGGGCGATTTCGCGATTCTCTCCGCCACCACCACCTCGACCAACCAGAATATCTGGATCGCCGAGATGAAGAAGCAGCTCAAGGATTTTCCGGGCCTCAACCTGGTCACGACCGTCTATGGCGACGACCTTGCCGACAAGAGCTATCGCGAGGCGCAGGGCCTCTTGAAGTCGCATCCCGACGTGAAGGTCATCGTCGCGCCCACCACGGTCGGCGTGCTGGCCGCTTCGCAGGCCGTGAAGGACGCCGGCAAGATCGGCGACGTCTATGTGACGGGCCTCGGCCTGCCGTCCGAAATGGCCGGCGCGATCAAGTCCGGCGCGACCAAGGAATTCGCCATCTGGAACCCGATCGACCTCGGC
Source organism: Hyphomicrobiales bacterium (assembly GCA_900465915.1). Classification (GTDB taxonomy): domain Bacteria; phylum Pseudomonadota; class Alphaproteobacteria; order Rhizobiales; family Rhizobiaceae; genus Brucella. Next base: position 63,835 of record UBKJ01000034.1, on the reverse strand, counting down.
TATTCCGCCACCCAGATCGCCTATCACCTGGTCAAGGGCGACGCCACCGGCAAGCCGGGCACGGAGATCGACGCCGGACGCATGGGCAAGATCAAGATCGGCGAGAACGGCGAGGCCGCGATGAGCGATCCCTTCGTCTACGACTCCTCGAACATCGACCAGTTCTCCAAAGTGTTCTGATCGGAACGGGCGGCGGCGACAGCCGCCGCCCTTTGTTTTTAGGACCGGACGTCAGGTATCTGTGATGAACGCAGCCTTCAAAACCGGCGCGCCGCAGGCGCTCGCCGCGGCCGACCGGCCCATTCTGGAAATGCGCGGCATCGCCAAGGCGTTTCCCGGCGTGCGCGCGCTGGACGACGTCAACATCGCGCTCTATCCGGGCAAGGTGACGGCGCTGATCGGCGAGAACGGCGCGGGCAAGTCGACGCTGGTCAAGATATTGACCGGCATCTACCAGCCGGACGAGGGCGAAATCCTCATCGACGGCGCGCCGGTGCGCTTTGCGACCGCGCAGGACGCCGCCGACCATGGCGTCACCGCCATCCATCAGGAAACCGTGCTTTTCGACGAATTATCGGTGGCCGAGAACATCTATATCGGCCATGCGCCGCGCAACAAGCTCGGCTTCGTCAACTGGAAGGCCGTCTACGCCCGCTCGCAGGCTTTGCTTTTCTCGCTCGAAACCTCGGTCGACGTGCGCATGAAGCTGAAGGAGCTTTCCATCGCCCAGCGCCATCTGGTCGCCATCGCGCGCGCGCTTTCGGTGGATTCGCGCATCGTCATCATGGACGAGCCGACCGCCGCCCTGTCGCGCAAGGAGGTGGACGACCTGTTCCGCATCGTCGAGCGGCTGACGGGGCAGGGCAAGGCGATTCTGTTCATCAGCCACAAATTCGACGAGGTCTACGAGATCGCCGACAATTACGCCGTGTTCCGCGACGGCCACGCGGTCGGGCACGGCGCGCTGGCCGACGCCAAGCAGAGCGAGATCGTGCGCCTAATGGTCGGCCGCGCGGTCGATCAGGCCTTCCCCAAGCAGGACGTCGCCATCGGCGAGACGGTGCTAAAGGTCGAGAATTATTCGCATCCGACCGAGTTCCGCGACATTTCCTTCGAGCTGCGCCGGGGCGAGATCCTCGGCGTCTACGGTCTCGTCGGGGCGGGGCGGTCGGAATTCGCGCAGTCGCTGTTCGGCGTCACCGCGCCGTCGGGCGGCAGCGTCACGCTGGACGGACGCGAGGTCAGGATCAGGCGGCCCGGCGACGCGGTCAGGCACGGCATCGTCTATGTGCCGGAGGAGCGCGGCCGCCACGGCGCGGTGCTGCAACTGCCGATCTTCCAGAACGTCTCGCTGCCGTCGCTCACGCGCACCTCGCGCCACGGCTTCCTGCGCCTAGCGGAGGAGCTGGCGCTGGCGCGCAAATATGCCGAGCGCTTCGACCTGCGCGCCGCGGCCCTTTCCGTGCCGGTCGGCACGCTGTCGGGCGGCAACCAGCAGAAGGTGGTGATCGGCAAGTGGCTCGCCACCCATCCCAAGGTCATCATCCTCGACGAGCCGACCAAGGGCATCGACATCGGCTCCAAGGCCGCCGTCCACGCCTTCATCAGCGAACTGGCCGCCGAGGGGCTCAGCATTGTCATGATCTCGTCCGAACTGCCGGAAATCATCGGCATGTCCGACCGCGTGATGGTGATGCGCGAGGGGCTGATGGCGGGAATGTTCGAGCGCGACGGCCTCGACGCGGAAAAACTGGTCCGCGCCGCGACCGGCAATGCGGAGTAGACCATGAAACACTTGCTCAAGCAGCGGGAGCTGCTGCTTCTCGTCATCATCGCGCTGCTGGTCGCTTTGTTCGCAAGCCGCGCGCCGGGCTTCGCCGGCCCGCGCAATCTCGCCAACATCTTCAACGACACCTCGATCCTGATCATCGTCGCGCTCGGCCAGATGGTGGTGATCCTGACCAAATCCATCGACCTGTCGGTGGCCGCCAACCTCGCCTTCACCGGCATGGCGGTGGCGATGCTGAACGCCGCCTATCCCGGCCTGCCGCTGGCGCTGCTGGTCGTGCTCGCCATCGGCATAGGTGCGGTTCTCGGCGCGATCAACGGCGTTCTGGTCTGGAAGCTCAACATTCCGGCCATCGTGGTCACGCTCGGCACGCTCACCATCTATCGCGGCATGGCCTTCGTGCTGTCCGGCGGCGCGTGGGTCAACGCGCATCAGATGACCGCGCCCTTCCTCAACACGCCGCGCACGGTGGTGTTCGGCCTGCCGCTTCTCGGCTGGACGGCGCTTGTGATCGTCGCGCTCGTCTATGTGCTGATGACGCGCAGCTTCTTCGGCCGCGCGCTCTACGCCTCGGGCGGCAACCCGACCGCCGCCGTCTATACCGGCATCGACGTGGGGCGCACGCGCTTTTTCGCCTTCGTGCTTTCGGGCGCGCTGGCCGGCCTGTGCGGCTATCTTTGGGTTTCGCGCTATGCGGTCGCCTATGTGGACGTGGCCGCCGGCTTCGAGCTCGACAGCGTGGCGGCCTGCGTCATCGGCGGCGTCTCCACGCTGGGCGGCATCGGCACGGTGGCCGGCGCGGTGCTGGGCGCGCTGTTCCTCGGCGTCATCAAGAATGCGCTGCCGGTCATCGACATATCGCCCTTCTGGCAGATGGCGATTTCCGGCTCCGTCATCATCCTCGCCGTCATCTTCAACGCGCGGCAGGAAAAGCGGCGCGGGCGCATCATCCTGCGCGACAAGGCGGCCAAGACCTATGAGGAGGCCCCGGCATGAAAGAGGCCGCATCCGAAAAACGCCGCATCCCCGACCAGCTCGGTACGCCGCTTTCGCGCGTTTTCGCAAGCTGGGAGATGCTGCTCCTGGGCGTGGCGGCGGCGATCTTCGTCGCCAATGCGCTGGCCTCGCCCTATTTCCTCAATGCGTGGAACCTGTCGGACGCCACCTTCAACTTCACCGAAAAGGCGATGATCGCCTTCGCGATGACGCTCCTGATCATTTCGGGCGAGATCGACCTGTCGGTCGCCGCCATCATCGCGCTCGCCTCCACCGCCATGGGCGCGGCGGCGCAGGCGGGCGTCGGCACGCCCGGCCTCGTCGCCATCGGCGTCGGCGTCGGCCTCGTCTGCGGCGCGATCAATGGCGGGCTGGTGGCGGGCATGAAGCTGCCTTCCATCGTCGTCACCATCGGCACGATGAGCCTGTTCCGCGGCGTCTCCTATATCGTGCTGGGCGACCAGGCCTTCGGCGGCTACCCGGAAAGCTTCGCCTATTTCGGTCAGGGCTATGTGGTCTGGGTGATCTCGTTCGAATTCGCGCTCTTCGTGCTGTTCGCCGTCCTGTTCGGCGTGCTGTTGCACCGGACCAGCTTCGGCCGCCGCGTCTACGCCATCGGCAACAACGAATTCGCCGCGCGCTTTTCCGGCATTCCTGTGGAGCGGATGAAATTCGTCCTGTTCCTGCTGACCGGCCTGATGAGCGGCGTCGCCGCCGTCTGCCTCACCTCGCGGCTCGGCTCCACCCGCCCGTCCATCGCGCAAGGCTGGGAGCTGGAGGTCGTCACCATGGTGGTGCTGGGCGGCGTGTCGATCCTCGGCGGCTCGGGCACCATCGTCGGCGTGGTGATCGCCGCCTTCGTGATGGGCCTCGTTACCTTCGGGCTGGGGCTTCTCAACGTGCCGGGCATCGTCATGTCGATCTTCATCGGCCTTCTGCTGATCGTCACCATCTCGCTGCCGATCCTGATCCGCCGCGTCAGGGCGAGGCGGGCGGCATGAGCGAGCGCCACGCCTTCCGCATGAAGCTCCATCCCGGCATGGAAGCGGAATATCGCCGCCGCCACGACGCGATCTGGCCGGAGCTGGTCGCGTTGCTCGGCGAGGCGGGCGTGTCGGATTATTCGATTTACCTCGACGCCGAAACCGGCCTCCTGTTCGGCGTGCTGACCCGGACGGACGGCCACGCCATGGACGCGCTGCCGGAGCATCCGGTGATGAAAAGATGGTGGGCGCATATGGCCGACATCATGGAGACCAACCCCGACAATTCGCCGGTCAGCGTCGATCTCGAACCGATGTTCCACATGCCATGAAGCGCGTCGCGATCCTCGATATCGGCAAGACCAACGCCAAGCTCGTCGTCCTCGACGCCGAAGCCGGCGTGGAAATCGCCGAAAGGCGCATGGCCAACACCGTGCTGCGCGACGGGCCCTATCCGCATTACGACATCGACGCGCTTTGGCGGTTCACCGTGGAAAGTCTCGCCGCTTTTGCACATGCGCCGGGATTCGACGCCATATCGATCACCACCCACGGCGCGGCGGTGGCGCTGGTGGCGGAAGACGGCGCGCTGGCCATGCCGGCGCTCGACTACGAGCACGACTATCCGCCCGAAATCCGCGCCGCCTATACGGCGATCAGGCCGGATTTCGCGGACACGTTCTCGCCGCCGCTGGCGCTCGGCCTCAATCTCGGCGCGCAGCTTCATTATCTCAAGACGGCCTTCCCGGACGACTTCGCGCGCACGCGCCTGATCCTCACCTATCCGCAATACTGGGCCTGGCGGCTCACCGGCGTCGCGGCGGTCGAGGCCACCTCGCTCGGCTGCCACACCGATCTTTGGCTGCCGGGGCAGGGCGCGTTCTCGCCGCTCGTGGACCGCCTCGGCCTCCGCGCGCTGTTTCCGCCGCTGCGCTCCGCCTTCGACGCGCTGGGCCCGTTGCGGCCGGAGATCGCCGGCGAGATCGGCCTCGACAGGCCGGTCCTCGTCTATTGCGGCATCCACGATTCCAACGCCTCGCTGCTCGCGCATCTCATCGGGCGCGAAGCGCCGTTTTCGGTGGTCTCGACCGGCACATGGGTGGTCAGCTTCGCGGTCGGCGGCGATCTGCGCGGCCTCGACCCCAGACGCGACACGCTCGCCAATGTCGACGCCTATGGCCGCGCCGTACCCTCGGCGCGCTATATGGGCGGGCGCGAATTCGACCTGATGACGCACGGCTTGCAGTCTCCGGCCGACGCCGAGGCACTGATCGCGCATGTCCTGCAACGCCGCATCATGGCGCTGCCCTCGGCCATGCCCGGCTGCGGCCCCTATCCCGACCGCCGCCTGCGCTGGCTCAACGACGAGGGCGCGTCGCAGGGCGAGCGCTACGTCGCCGCCTGCGTCTACGCCGCGCTGATGACCTGCACATGCCTCGATCTTCTCCATGCCGATGGCCCGATCGTCGTGGAGGGGCCCTTCGCGAAGAACGCCGTCTATCTGCGCGCGCTCGCCGGCTTCGCCGGCCGCACTGTGGAGGCCGTGCGCGGCTCGACCGGAACGGCGCTGGGCGCGGCGCTGCTGACGGGCGCGGTGCGCCCGGCGCTCAACGCCGAGACGTTCCGCCCGGACGGCGAGGCCTATGAGGCCTATCGCCGATCCTGGCTGGAGCGCGCCTAGCCGCCCATGCGGAACCTAACCTTCCCGCGGGCGTTTGTCTCACCGGGCGGCGTCGAGGAAGGATAGGATGGGCGGATTGCTGTTCTGGATTCTTGTCGCCGGGCCGCTCGTTCTTCTCGTTTGCGGCTTCGCCTATGCGCGCTATCTTAAGCGGGGCGGCGAGAACACCTCGCAGGAAGACAGCGGCTGACGGAGGGTTTTGAACCATGGCTCCACGGGCGAACTGGAAAGGCCAGTTGAAGATCGGCGAGCTTCTCTGCCCCGTCGCGCTCTACACGGCGGCGTCGACGTCCGAGCGCGTCTCGTTCCATCTCGTCAACCGCAAGACCGGCGCCCGCCTCAACCGGGAATTCGTCGACAGCGACACCGGCAAGCCCGTGCCCCGCGAGGAACAGGTGAAGGGCTACGAACTTCCCTCCGGCGACTATGTCAGCTTCGACGACGAGGAGATCGCCTCCGCCATCCCCGAAAGCGACAAGGTGCTGAACGTCGATTGCTTCGTCAGATGCGACGAGATCGACGACGTCTATCTCGACCGGCCCTATTATCTGGCGCCAGTCGATCAGGACGAGAGCTTCGCGCTGCTGCGCGAGGGGATGAAGGCGGAAAAGGTCGCGGCCATCGCCGAGGCGGTGCTTTTCCGCCGCGCGCGCAAAGTGCTGATCCGGGTCCAGGACGAGGGCCTGATCGCCACCACGCTCAATTTCGACTACGAGGTGCGCTCCGCCGTCGCCGCCTTCGAGGGCCTGCCGGACTTCAAGTTCGACAAGGAGATGCTGGCGCTGGCCAGGCACATCATCGAGACGAAGATAGGCTCCTTCGATCCGGCCGGCTTCGACGACCGCTACGACGCTGCGCTGGCCGAGCTGATCAAGACCAAGATCGAGGGCAAGCCGCTCAGGAAGCGCGCGCCGCCGAAGGCCGCCCAGGTCATCGACCTCAAGGAGGCGTTGCGCCAGAGCGCCGGCGCGAAGGCCGGCAAGGCGGCGAAGGGCGGGAGCAAGACCCGCGAGGCGGGCTGACCATGGGCCAGCCGCTCGAAACCTACAACCGCAAACGCGATTTCAGCCTGACCAAGGAGCCGCGCGGCGAGGCGGCGCGGACGAAGGGCGACCTGTTCGTCGTCCAGAAGCACGACGCGCGCCGGCTGCATTACGATTTCCGGCTGGAGATGGATGGTGTGCTGAAAAGCTGGGCCGTCACACGCGGCCCCAGCCTGGTTCCGGGCGAAAAGCGGCTGGCCGTGCATGTCGAGGACCATCCGCTCAATTATGCCGGTTTCGAGGGGACCATTCCCAAGGGGGAATATGGCGGCGGCACGGTGATCGTGTGGGACACGGGCCGCTGGACGCCGCTGGGCGATCCGCACAAGCAATACAGAAAAGGTCATCTGGAATTCGAGCTGGACGGCGAGAAGCTGAAAGGCCGCTGGCATCTGGTGCGCATGCACGGAAAGCCGGGCGAGAAGCGCGAGAACTGGCTGCTGATCAAGGGCGAGGACGAATTCGCCCGCACGCCGGGCGATCCCGACATTCTCGAGGAGCGGCCGCAATCGGTCAAGACCGGCCGCGGCATCGCCGACGTCGAGGGCGAGGAGCCGGGCTGGTCGTCGAAGACCGGGCCGATCCGCAAAAAGCCGGCGCCGAAGAAAGCCGCGAGCGTGCCGCTTCCCAAGGACGCGAAAAAGACGCCGACGCCGAATTTCATCGAGCCGGAGCTGGCGACGCTGGTTTCCGCCGCGCCCGAGGGCGCGCGCTGGCTGCACGAGATCAAGTTCGACGGCTATCGCATCCAGGCCCATGTCGAGGACGGCGAGGTCACGCTCTATTCGCGCGGCGGGCTCGACTGGACGGAAAAATTCGGCCGGCCGATCGTCGACGACCTTCTGGCGCTGGGGGTGGAAAGCGCGGCTCTCGACGGCGAGATCGTGGTCGAGAACGCGTCCGGCCTTTCGGATTTCGCCTCGCTGCAAAGCGATCTCAGCGAGGGGCGGACGGACCGCTTCGCCTATTACCTGTTCGACCTTCTCTATCTCGACGGCCACGATCTCCGGCAGGCCGTGCTGTCCGAGCGCAAGGCGCGGCTGGAGGCGCTGCTTTCCAGGCCCGCGTCGAAACTGCGCTTCAGCGAGGCCTTCGACGCCGACGGCGACGCGGTGCTGAAAGGCGCCTGCGGGCTGGGGCTGGAGGGGATCGTCTCCAAGCTCAAGGACGCGCCCTATAAGAGCGGGCGCAGCGGCGACTGGCGCAAGTCGAAATGCATCGGCCGGCAGGAATTCGTCGTCGCCGGCTATGTCCCGTCGACGGCGATGCGCGGCGCGATCGGCTCGCTGCTTCTGGGCGTGCAGGACGAGGCCGGGCTGGTCCCGGTCGGCCGCGTCGGGACGGGCTTTTCGGTCAAGACCGCCAAGGCGCTCTACAAGCGGCTCGACGCCATGCGGCGGGACGAAAGCCCCTTCGCCGCGCCGCTGACCGCCGACGAGCGGCGCGGCGTGCGCTTCGTCGCGCCGGAGCTGGTGGCCGAAGTCGAGTTCCGCGCCTGGACGGCGGACAGGAGGCTGCGCCACGCCGCCTTTCGTGGGCTGCGCGAAGACAAGCTCGCCAAGGACGTGACGTGGGAGAAACAGGCCGCGCCCGACGCCGCTTCCCATCCACCAGTCAAGGAGGCCGACGTGAAACTCACCCATCCGGACAGGGTTTACTGGCCCGAGGAAGGCGTCACCAAGCAGGGGCTGGCGGATTATTACGCCGAGGTCTGGCCGCGCATCGAACCCTTCATCGTCAACCGGCCGCTGGCGCTGCTGCGCTGCCCGACCGGGATCGAGGGCGAGCATTTCTTCCAGAAGCACGCCTGGAAGGGGCTGAACGAGCATATACTGGAAGTCCAGGACCCGCAGGACAAGGACGAGGAGCCCTATATCAGCATCGAGGACTTCGACGGGCTGATCGGCCTGGTGCAGGCCGGGACGCTGGAAGTCCATCCCTGGGGCTCGACGCTGAAGAACTGGGAGCTGCCGGACATCCTGACCATGGACCTCGATCCGGGCGAGGGCGTCGCCTGGCCGCGCGTGGTGGAGGCCGCCTTCGAGATCAAGGAGCGGCTGGAGCGGCTAGGCCTGACGCCCTTCGTCAAGACCTCCGGCGGCAAGGGCCTGCATGTGACGGCGCCGCTGAAGCCCAAGGCCGATTGGGACGCGCTGAAAACCTTCACCAAGGCCATCGCCGACGCAATGGCGGCGGACAGTCCCGACCGCTACGTCTCGACCATCTCCAAGGCCAAGCGCAAGGGCAAGATCCTGATCGACTATTTGCGCAACCAGCGCGGCATGACGGCGGTGGCGCCCTATTCGCCGCGCGCCCGTCCCGGCGCCGCCGTCTCCATGCCGCTGGCCTGGGACGAAGCGACGCCCGCCATCGGCCCGGCGCATTTCACCATCCTCAACACGCCGGCGCGGCTGGCCGCGCTGAAAAGCGATCCGTGGCGGGATTTCCGCAAGGCGGAGAAGCCGCTGCCGAAATTCAAGAAATAACGGCTATTTCTCTTTCTTCTCCCTGGCGAGGCTTTTGCGTAGCGCGTCCATGATGTTGACGACGTTGCCGCCGGTCGGCGGAGCCGGCTCGCTCGCCTTCTTGGGAGCGGCCTTGCGCTTTTTCTTCTTGGCGGCGATCATGGATTTGAGGTTCTTCTGCACCGGGTCCTGCAGGAAATCCGGGTTCCAGCCCTCGGTGCGGTCCTTGATCAGTTTGCGCACCATGGTCAGCAGCTGCTTTTCCGGCGCGCTTCCGTCTATGCCGGAAAAATAATCGTCCTCCCTGCGCACCTCGTCGCCGAAGCGCAGCGTCCACAGGACGATGCCCTTGCCGCGCGGCTCCAGGAGCACGGCCCTTTCGCGCCGGTACATGACCAGCCGCGCCAGCCCGCAGACCTTGCTCTTCTCCATCGCCTCGCGGATGACGGCGAAGGCTTCCTGCCCCACCTTGTCGGCGGGGCTGAGATAATGCGGCTTGTCGTACCAGATCCAGCCCATACTGTCGCGCGGGACGAACTTGTCGATGTCGATGGTGCGCGTGCTTTCCAGCGCGACGGAGTCCAGCTCCTCGTCGTCGAGGACGACATAGTCGCCGTTGGCTTTCTCGAAGCCCTTGGCCTGGTCCTCGTCGCGGACCGGCTTGTGCGTCACCGAATCCACGTAGCGGCTGACGACGCGGGCGCCGGTCTTTTCGTTGAGCGTGTGGAAGCGCACTTTCTCGCTGTCGCTGGTGGCGGGCGCAAGCTCCACCGCGCAGGTGACGAGCGACAGTTTCAGATAGCCTTTCCAGAAGGCGTGCGGCATGGGACGTCCTCCTCGTGGACGAAAGAGAATAACCTCTTGCGCGCCGCTTGGTTCCGTCAGCGCCGGCTTTGTTTGGGCGTAAAGCCGTATCGGCGCTTGAAGGCGGTCGAGAAATTGGCCGAGCTGGTGTAGCCGGCGACATAGGCGGCCTGGGCGATGGAGACGCCCTCGTTCTCGAGCGCCAGCCGCGCCTGCTCCAGCTTGCGCATCCGCACATAGTGGAAGACGCTGGTTCCGTGGCCGGCGTGGAAAAGCCGCTGCAGCGTGTTGACGCTGACGCCGACGCGGGCGGCGATCTCCTCCACCGGCGGCACGCCCGGCGTGTTGCGCAGCAACTCCTCCGCCTGCGAGAGCCGCTTGCGCTCCATGACGCTGAGGCTGGTCCGGCCGTCGGCGGCGCTGTCGGCCAGCAGCGCGAAGGCCTCGGCGATGACGCCGAGGATACGGCTTTCCATGTAAAGATGGTTGAGATGCGCCTCGAACACCGGCGGCCGGATCGCCTGTTCGGCGAGCGCAAGCAGGGAGGGGCTCGGCGTCCACGACCTTGCCGAAAGCTTCTCCGCCATGAAGCGGCGCAGGCCGCCGGCGCCCGAATGGCCGAACACGTCGCCGGATTCGAGCCAGTCGGGCATGATCTTGATGGTGAGCTTGCGCACCCTTTCGCCGATCTCGGCATGGCGGCGGAACAGCTCCGGCTCCTTCTGGTGGAACAGGGTCGCGGAGGGAATCCACCGTCCCGGCGCCTGGCGCAGCGGCATCGGGATGTCGCGGTCGCCGATGCTCGCGGTGACGCTGCCGCAGAAAAACAGCTTTATGCCCAGATGCGGCGGCGCCTCGGTCTCGGTCTGCAGGTCGCAGAGATTGGTGACGTCCGAATAATGGACCGTCAGCCCCTGCCGGATGCGGGTCTTGGTGAAGGTGCCCTTGAGCAGGGTCCGGTCGGACTCGATGTTGGAGTTCAGCAGGCGGAACGAACGGTTCCCGGCCTGCATCTGGCCGAAAAATTCATGCGCTTTCACGACGGAGTTCATCCAGCGAGCCTATCCGATTTTCAACCCCGCGAAGCCGGGGGCGAGGCGGCCGCAAACAAATATGGCGCTTGCGCAAACAACTTCGCGGTAGCCTTCCCGCCGCATTTCACTATAACGCGAAAATATGACTATTTCCATCATATTTATCCGGATGCGGGCCGGCCTGTAAGGCTGGTGATCGAGAGGGACAATGGGCGACAGGGTCTTTATTGCGGGGCTGGTAGGATCGTTGGGGCTTTTCGCGGCGGCGACGGCGTCGGCCGAAGAGCAGGGCGCGGTGAATCTGGACACCATCACGGTCAAGACGGACGCAGCGAAAGGCGGCGCGGCCAAGGACAAGGGTCCGGTGGCCAAGCAGGCCCGCGCCGGCTCCAAGACCGCCACGCCGATCATCGAGACGCCGCAATCCGTCTCCGTGGTCACCAGCGAGCAGGCGGAGAAGCGCGGCGCCACCACCGTCGCCAACGCGCTGCTCTACGAGCCCGGCGTCACCATCGGCTCGCGCCCGGGCGACCGCTTCGACAATCTCTATATCCGCGGCTTCGGCGGTTTCGGCGGCAACGCCAATTACGTCCATTACTGGGACGGGCTGCGCCTGCCTGCCGGCCTCAACTACAACATCCCCTCCATCGATCCCTATTTCCTCGACCGCATCGAGGTGGTGCGCGGCCCGTCCTCGGTGCTGTACGGCTCGGGCAATCCCGGCGGCATCGTCAACCTGGTCAGCAAGGAGCCGGAGGCGGAGGCCTCGCACGAGGTGTTCGCGCGCTTCGGCAATAACAACCGCGTCGAGTCCGGCTTCGACTTCACCGGCCCGCTCGACCAGGACGGCAGCCTGCTCTACCGCCTGACGGGCGTTGGGCGTCTCTACGACCTCGACGTCGACTATTCGCGCTCCGAGCGCCTGGCCATCGCGCCGTCGGTGACCTGGTCGCCGGACGCCGACACCACGCTGACGGTCAAGGGCAGCTACACCTACGATCCGAAGTCGGTGCAGACCAACTGGATGCCGGCGCTGGGCACGCTGCAGGCCAATCCGAACGGCCGCATTCCTTACGACTTCTTCAGCGGCAACCCCAATTACAACAGCTTCACCCGCCGGCAGACCAGCATCGGCTACGAGTTGGAGCATCGCCTGGACGATGTCTGGACCTTCCGCCAGAACCTGCGCTACATGCATGACGAGACCGAGTTCAAGGCCTATTCGGTCGTGCCCAACGCCAACGCCTGGGCGGCGGCGGCCAAATGCGGCGGCATCGCCTATCTCTGCCTCGGCCGCCAGTCGACGCATTATATCGAGAAGTTCGACGCGCTGGCCGTGGACAACCAGGCCGAGGCCGATTTCGACACCGGGCCGCTGCAGCACAAGGTGCTGATGGGCCTCGACTACCAGTGGGTCGACGCGCAGTCGACCTATGGCAACGGCCCCACCACCTATATCAATTATCTCGACCCGGTCTATGAAAGCGCGCCCACCGTGACGCTGACCTCGCGGCAGGACCAGACCCGCCGCCAGCTCGGCCTCTACGCGCAGGACCAGATGACGATCGACAACTGGCATTTCGTGCTGGCCGGCCGCAACGACTGGTCGTCGATCGACAGCACCACCACGACGCTCGCCAGCGGCGCGACCAAGGACGTCGAGACCCATGACCACGCCTTCACCTGGAAGGCGGGCCTGCTCTACGAATTCGACAACGGCCTTGCGCCCTACGCCAGCTACTCCACCTCCTTCGACCCGACCATGGGCACGGGCTATGGCGGCGTTCCGTTCGAGCCGACCACGGCGCAGCAATACGAGGTGGGCCTGAAATACCAGCCGACCGGCTTCGACGGCCTGTTCACCGTGGCCCTCTACGACCTGACCCAGCAGAACGTGCTGACCACCGACCTCGAGCACACCGGGTCGAACACCGGCTGCTCCTCCTCCACCTGCCAGACGCAGACCGGCGAAGTGCGCTCGCGCGGCGTCGAGCTGGGCGCCAAGGTCGCGGTCTTCGACGGCTTCAACCTCAGCGCCGCCTACACCTACGCCGACGTCGAGGTGACCAAGAGCAACGTGGCGACCACGCTGGGCAAGACCCCGGTCGGCGCGCCCCGCAACATGGCCAGCCTGTGGGCCGACTACACCATCGACCGCGGCGCGCTGGAAGGCCTGAACATCGGCGGCGGCGTGCGCTACATGGGCCAGACCAACGGCGACGCCGCCAACACCAAGGCGATGAAAGTGCCGGCCTATACGCTGGTCGACGCCTCGATCAGCTACGACTTCGGCAATTTCGACCCCAAATACAAGGGCCTGAAGCTGGCGGTCAGCGCGACCAACCTGTTCGACAAGCGCTTCGTCTCGGCATGCGCCTCCGCCTACCAGTGCTTCTACGGCACGGGCCGCTCCGTCATGGCCACGACGAGCTACAAATGGTGACGCGCCTCGTCCGGCCGCTCTTCGCCGCCGCGCTCGCGGCGCTGGCCTTCGCCCTCGGCGCCGCAAGCGCCGAGGCGGAGGTCGTTCTGCAGGACCTCAAGGGCCGCGCCGTCACGCTGCCCGCGCCGGCGAAGCGGCTGGTGGTCGACGACGGCCGGATGATCGTCGCGCTGTCCTTCCTCTCCGACGATCCGGTCGGGCTGGTCGCGGCCTGGCCGCACGACGTCGATCGTTTCGGGCGCGAGCTTTACGCCGGCTATCGCGCGCGCTTTCCGCAGATCGACAGCCTGCCCAAATCGGGCAGCAACGCGCAAGGCGTCAACGCCGAGCAGATATTGGCCGTCCATCCCGACGCGGTGCTGCTCTCGGTCTATTCGCGGCCGGCCGAGCAGCAATTGCGCCAGCTCGACCAGGCCGGCGTGCCGGTGATCTTCGTCGATTTCGTCGCCGATCCGCTCGCCAACACCGACCGCAGCCTGGAGATCGTCGGCAAGGCCATCGGCCGCGAGGCGCAGGCCGGGCGCGTCGTGGCGCTGCGCCGGAAATATCGCGCGGCCGTCGCGGAGAAGGTGGCAAATGTGGCGGACGACGCCCGCCCGGCCGTGTTCATGGAGACGCACGCCTCCACCCGCGAGGCGTGCTGCAATTCGCCGGGCGCGGCCGGCCTCGGCAAGTTCCTGCACTTCGTGCGCGCCCGCAATATCGGCGACATATTGGGGAACAAGCCCTTCGGCCAGTTGAACCTCGAATATGTGGTCTCGGCCAAGCCGGACGTCTATATCGCCAGCGGCGGCGAATATATGAAGGCGCGCGCCGGCCTGCTGATCGGCCCGCATTTCGACGCGGAAACCACCCGCCAGTCGATGCAGGCGCTGCTGGCGCGGCCGGGCGTGTCGCTGCTGCCGGCGGTCAAGAAGGGCGCCACGCACGGGATTTCGCAGCAATTGTTCAGCTCGCCCCTCGACATATTGGCGCTGGAGCTTCTGGCCAAATGGACGCATCCCGACCTGTTCAAGGAACTGGATGTTGACGCGACGCGCAAAGAATTGAACGATCTCATGGCCGTCCCGCTGGATGGAACCTACTGGACGGAATGAGTTCGTGACCGGAAAAACCAGGCTTTCATGAAGAACAGACACGCCCGGATCGACGGCGCGCTTTCCATGCCCGAGACGGAGGAAGGCCTCGTCCTTCCCGCCTGCCGCAAATTCACCATGCGCGCCGGCGAGACCGGGCGCGCCTACGAGATTTTCGTCTATGTCCCCGACGCGCCGCCGCCGCCGTCGGGCTTTCCCGTCGTCTACGTGCTCGACGCCAATTCCGATTTCGTCACCGTGGCGGAGACCGTCCGCCGCGTCGGCCGCAGGCCGAGGGCGACCGGCGTCGGCCCGTCCATCGTCGTCGGCGTCGGCTATCCGAACACGCAGAGCTACGATCTCGACCGCCGCTATCTCGACTTCACCCTCGGCCCCTCGGCCTGCGCCACGGGGTCGGACCTGCCGGCCTCGGCCTGCGGCGGGCAGGACGCCTATCTGCGCTTCCTGTCGATGCAGCTTCTGCCGCATATCGCGGCGCGCTTTCCCGTCGATCCGCGCCGCCGCACGCTGCTCGGCCATTCGCTGGCCGGCTATTTCGTGCTGGAGGCGCTGGCGCGGCGGCCGGACCTGTTCGACGCCTATGTCAGCTTCAGCCCCTCCATCTGGTGGGACCGCGAGGGGCTGCGCGCAAGGCTCGCTGAGGCGCGCGGGACGGGCGAGAAGCTTCGCCTCTATGTCGCCGCCGGCCGCTACGAGCAGGAGATCGCCCCCTGGCAGGCGCCGGAGAGCCTCAGCGACGATTACCACGCCATGCGCGCCATGCGCCGCATGGTCGGGAACGCGCGCGAGATGGCGGCCGAGATCGAGGCCGCCTTCGCCCCGGACATGACGGTGCGCTTCGAGCTGGGCGAAGAGGAGGACCATTCCACCGTGGTCACGACGCTGCTCTGCCGGGCGCTGCGCTTCGTCGAGAGGCCCTGATCAGGCGGGGGCGGCGAGGCCGTCGGTCATGATCTGGAGCCGGCCTTGCGAGCAGCGCTCGACGCGGGCGTCGATGCCGTAGATGGCGCGCAGCGCCGCCGGCGTGATCGCCTCCTCCGGGCTTCCGGCGACATGCACGGTCCCATGGTCGAGCATGACGACATGGTCGGCCCATTGCGCGGCGAGCGCGAGGTCGTGCAGCACCGCCACCACGATGCGGCCCTCCTGCGCCACCGCGCGCACCATCGCCATCACTTGGTGCTGGCGCGCGAGGTCGAGCGCGCTGGTCGGCTCGTCGAGAAGCAGGATTTTTGGCCGCCGCGCGATGGCCTGGGCGAGGCCCACCATCTGGCGCTGGCCGCCGGACAGGCTGTCGAGCGGGCTCATGGCGAGGTCGGCGATGGCGAGCCGCTCCAGGACGGCGAAGGCCTGCTCGCGCGCCGCGGCGCCGCCCTGTCCGCCGTGGCGGAAGGCCATCAGCGCCGTCAGCACGCTTTCGAGCACCGAAAGGCTCGCCCCGGTCGGCAGCGATTGCGGCATGAAGCCGACGAGGCGCGAGCGCTCCGCGATCGACAGCCGCATCAGGTCGGTCTCGCCGTAATGCACCGCGCCTTCCGCCTTGACCAGCCCGGCCATGGCGCGCAGCAGCGTCGACTTGCCGGCGGCGTTGGGGCCGACCAGCGCCGTCACCGTGCCGGGCCGCAACGCGTCGAGGCTGAGGTCGCGCAGCACCTTGCGCGGCCCGTAGCCGGCCGAAAGACGCGAGATGGAGAGCGCGCCGGCCGCCGCCATCACAGGCGCTCCCGGCGGCGCAGGATCAGCGAGAAGAACAGCGGCAGGCCGACCAGCGAGGTGACGATGCCGATGGGGACGACGACTCCCGGCGCGACGCTCTTGCTGGCGACGTCGGCGAGCGACATCACCACCGCGCCGGTCAGGGCGCTCGCCGGCAGGAAGAAGCGGTGGTCCTCGCCGATCAGCATGCGGGCGATATGCGGCCCCACCAGCCCGATGAAACCGATGGTGCCGACGAAGGCCACCGAGGTGGCGGCGAGCAGCGAAATGCGGAACAGGGAGGAGAAACGCAGCCGGCCGACGTCGACGCCGAAGCTGCGGGCGCGCTCCTCGCCGAGCCGCAGCGCGGTCAGCCGCCAGGACGAGGCCAGCGCGAAGGGCAGGGTCAGCGCCAGCACGACGCAGAGGATGGAGATCGCCTCCCAATTGGCGTTGCCGAGGCTGCCCATGCCCCAGAAGACGAGCTGCTGCAGCGCGTCGGCCGAGGCCACGAACTGGATCAGCGCCACCAGCGCGTTGAAGGTGAAGACCAGCGCGATGCCGAACATGACGAGGCTGTCGGGCCCGACGCCGCGCAGGCCCGTGAGGCCTTGCAGCAGCAGCACCGAGCCGAGCGCGAAGAGGAAGGCGTTGCCGGTGACGATCCAGCTCGCCGGCACGCCGGGCAGGCCGAGGCCGAGCACGATGGCGAGCGCCGCGCCCAGCGAGGCGGCCGACGACACGCCGAGCGTGAAGGGGCTGGCGAGCGGGTTGTTGAGGATGGTCTGCATCTCCGCGCCCGCGAGCGAGAGCGCCATGCCGACCAGGATCGCCAGGATGCCCGTCGGCACGCGCAGGCCCCAGACGATGACCCGCGTGCTTTCGTCGACGGCGGCGGGCGAGACGATCGCCCGCACGGCGTCGGCGAGCGACAGGCCGGACGGGCCGGTGGCCACGTCCACGGCGAAGGAGACCGCGAGAACCGCGACGAGGGCGATCAATATGACGACGCGCCGCAGCGTCCGCCGTTCATAGGCCGCCAGGGCCGCCAGCGCCCGGTCCTTCCGCTCCGATCCGTTCGCCGCCGGGGCGGCGCTTCCTTGCGTCACGATGGTCCTCTTTCTTCCGCCCGATTTTCCATTGCGATCTAGACCTGTCGGCCGGCGATGTGAAGCGCCTTGCGGCGATTTTCTTACGGCCGGGGGCGTTCCGGACTGTCGGCCGGCAGCACGCCGGCGGCGAAGATCGCGATGCATTGGCCGAGATAGGTCCGCCGTTCGGCGTCGGAGGGCCAGCGCACCTCGCCGCGCGCGCCCTTGGCGATGATCGCGCCGAAGATCATGTCCATCAGCATCTTGGCCGCGAACCAGGTGTTGTCGACCTCGATGCGCCCGTCCTGCTTACGCCGCTCCAGGAAGTCGGCGAGCAGCCGGCGGGAATGCTCGCCGCCGCGCTCGCGCAGCATGGTCTCCAGCTCGGGAAAGCGCTCCGCCTCGACGCGCACCAGCCGGATGACGGCGAGGCGGTCGTGGTCCTCCTCCGAGCCGAGGTCGATGCGGAAGATGCGGCGCAGCGCCTCGTCGATGGGCAGGGCGTCGTAGTCGCCCGGCAGGTCAAGCATGCTGCGGCGGTGGTCGTCGACCACCCGGCCGAAAATATCCGCCTTGCCGCGGAACAGGGCGTAGAGCGTGCGCTTGGAGATGTGGCAGGCGGCGGCGATGTCGTCCATCGTCACCTCGGCGTAGCCGCGCGCCAGGAACAGGTCGCGCGCCTGCCGCGCGATGTCGGCGCTGCGCGCGGCGTCGGACTTGACCTTGGGGCGGCCCCTTCGAATCGTGGTTTGCTGCATTTCCCGCCGCCTTCGCATGCGCCGCACGCCGCATCGGCGTCCGCGGCGTGAATAACCCCACGAACCCGCCACGGACCCGATTGACATCGGCCTCGCTCTATTATTAATGGTACGCAAAAGTTTTGTAAATAAGGCGCCGTCCATGCTCCAGCTCCCCGCCGAAATCCGCAGGCGTCTCGTTCTTTCGCCCGCCGGCGCGCTGCTGGCCGTGGCGCTTCTGGCCGCGGGATGCACCAAGGAGCAGGAGAAGAGCCAGGCCGCCGGCGCGCCGCCCAAGCCGCAGGTCAGCGTGGTTTCGCTGCAGCCGCAATCGGTGACCATCACCGCCGAGCTGCCGGGGCGCACCACCGCCTCGCTGGTGGCCGAGGTGCGGCCGCAGGTGGGCGGCATCATCCAGAAGCGGCTCTTCACCGAGGGCGGCGAGGTCAAGGAAGGGGACGTGCTCTACCAGATCGACCCCGCCAGCTACCAGGCCGCCTATGACAGCGCCGCCGCCGACCTGCAGAAGGCCGAGGCCGCCGTGCCCAGCGCCCAGTCCAAGGTGACGCGCTACCAGGGGCTCATCAAGCAGAACGCCGTCAGCAAGCAGGACCTCGACGACGCGCTCGCCTCGCTGGCGCAGGCCAACGCCGACGTGGCGGCGGCGAAGGCCGCGCTGGAGACCGCCCGCATCAACCTCAACTACACCACGATCAAGGCCCCGATCGGCGGCCGCATCGACAAGTCGACGCTGACGCCCGGCGCGCTGGTGACGGCGAGCCAGGACACGGCGCTGACCACCATCCGCACGCTCGACCCGATCAATGTCGACGTGACGCAGTCGAGCACCAATCTCCTCAACCTGCGCCAGGCGATCAAGGACGGCCGCATCAAGATCAGCGGCGACAACGTCACCGTGCGGCTCAAGATGGAGAACGGCGAGATCTACGCCCAGACCGGCACGCTGGAATTCGCCGAATCGGCGGTCAGCGAGACCACCGGCACCTTCACCCTGCGCGCCCGCTTCCCCAATCCCGACCGGCTGCTGCTGCCCGGCATGTTCGTGCGTGCGCTGGTGGAGGAGGGCGTCGCGCCCAACAGCTTCCTGGTTCCGCAGCGCGCGGTGACGCGCAACCCCAAGGGCCAGCCGACCGGGCTTTTCGTCACCGCCGACGACAAGATCGAGGAGCGCGTCCTCGACGTGCGCCAGAGCGTCGGCAACAACTGGCTGGTGAGCTCGGGCGTCTCGGCCGGCGACCGCGTCGTGGTCGAGGGCTCGCAGCTCGTGCGCGCCGGGCAGGAGGTGCAGCCGGTCGAGGTGATCATCGACGAGACGACGGGCGAGGTGCGCGAGCGCAAGCAGGCGGTGAAGGACTAGGCGATGTCGAATTTCTTCATCAGCCGGCCGAATTTCGCCTGGGTCATCGCCATCGTCATCATGCTGGGCGGCCTCCTGGCGCTCAATTCGCTGTCCATCTCGCAATATCCGCAGATCGCGCCGACCACGGTGCGCATCAGCGCCACCTATGCCGGCGCCGACGCCGAGACGGTGGAGAACTCGGTGACCAAGGTCATCGAGCAGGGCATGACCGGGATCGACAATCTCGACTACATGACCGCCACCTCCACCTCGACCGGCTCGGCCTCGATCTCGCTGACCTTCACCAGCGCCGCCGACCCGGACGTGGCGCAGATGCAGGTGCAGAACAAGCTGCAGCTGGTCGAATCGCAATTGCCGGAAAGCGTGCAGAGCACGGGCCTCACCGTCAGCAAGTCCTCCGACAGCTTCCTCATGGTCATCGGCTTCGTGTCGACCGACGGCAAGATGAGCGCCAACGACCTCGCCGACTATATCGACAGCACGCTCAACGACACGCTGAAGCGCGTCGAGGGCGTCGGCGACACGCAGATCTTCGGCTCGGGCTACGCCATGCGCATCTGGCTCGACCCCGACAAGCTGACCAAATACGCGCTGATGCCGAGCGACGTCGCCACCGCGATCCAGGCGCAGAACACGCAGGTCTCCGCCGGCCAGCTCGGCGCGCTGCCGGCGCGAAAAGGCCAGCAGCTCAACGCCACCGTGACGGCGCAGAGCCGGCTGCAGACGCCGGAGCAGTTCCGCGACATCATCCTGAAAAGCGCCACCGACGGCTCGCTGGTGCGGCTCAACGACGTGGCGCGGGTGGAGCTGGGCGCGGAGAGCTACAACAGCTCGTCGAGCTATAACGGCAAGCCCGCCGCCGGCCTCGCCATCAACCTCGCCACCGGCGCCAACGCCATCAGCACCGCGCAGGCGGTGCAGGACACCATCACGCGGCTCGCCGGCACCTTCCCGCAAGGGGTCGAGGTGGTCTATCCCTACGACACCACGCCCTTCGTGCGCCTTTCCATCGAGGAAGTGGTCAAGACGCTGGTCGAGGCCATCATCCTCGTCTTCGTCGTGATGCTGATCTTCCTGCAGAACATCCGCGCCACGCTGATCCCGACGCTGGCCGTGCCGGTGGTGCTCTTGGGCACCTTCGGCGTGCTGGCCGTGTTCGGCTATTCGATCAACACGCTCACCATGTTCGCCATGGTGCTGGCGATCGGCCTCCTGGTCGACGACGCCATCGTCGTGGTCGAGAACGTCGAGCGCGTGATGGAAGAGGAGGGCCTGCCGCCCAGGGAAGCCACACGCAAGTCGATGAACGAGATCACCGGCGCGCTGGTCGGCATCGCCACGGTGCTTTCGGCGGTGTTCGTCCCCATGGCCTTCTTCGGCGGCTCGGTCGGCGTCATCTACCGGCAGTTCTCCGTCACCATCGTCTCGGCCATGGTGCTGTCGGTCATGGTGGCGCTGATCCTGACGCCCGCCCTCTGCGCCACGCTTCTGAAGAAGCCCGAGGCGCACGGCAAGCAGCGCGGCGTCTCCGGCTGGTTCAACCGCGGCTTCGACCGCGCCACCAACGCCTATCGCAGCGGCGTCGGCGGCGTGCTGGCGCGCTCGGGGCGTTTCCTCGTGGTGTTCCTGGTCATCGTGGTCGCCATGGGCTGGCTCTTCACCCGCCTGCCCAGCTCCTTCCTGCCGCAGGAGGACCAGGGCATCCTCATCACCTCGGTGCAATTGCCGGTCGGCGCGACGCAGGACCGCACCGAGCGCGTGTTGAAGCAGGTGACCGAATATTACCTCAACAACGAGAAGGAAGCCGTCGAGGGCGTCATGAGCGTCGTCGGCTTCGGCTTCGGCGGGCAGGGGCAGAATGTCGGCCTCGCCTTCGTGCGGCTCAAGGATTTCGACCAGCGCAAGGCGGCGAGCCTGTCGGCCAGCGCCGTGGCGGGCCGCGCCATGGGGGCCTTCTCGCAGATCCGCGACGGGCAGGTCTATGCGCTGGCCCCGCCGGCCATCCAGGGCATGGGCAACTCCAACGGCTTCGACTTCTATCTCCAGGACGTCAACGGCGCCGGCCATGCCAAGCTGATCGAGACGCGCAACAAGCTGCTGGGCCTCGCCCACGCCAGCGACAAGCTCGCCAACACCCGCCCCAACGGGCAGGAGGACACGCCGCAATATTCCATCTCCATCGACCAGGAGAAGGCGAGCGCGCTCGGCGTGTCGCTGTCCGACATCAACGCCACGCTCTCCACCGCCTGGGGCAGCCAATATGTCAACGACTTCATCGACCGCGGCCGCATCAAGCCGGTCTATGTGCAGTCCGACGCCGATTTCCGCATGCAGCCGGAAGACCTGGAAAAATGGCAGGTGCGCAATTCCAGCGGGACCATGGTGCCGTTCTCGGCCTTCGCCACCGGCCACTGGAAATACGGCTCGCCCCGGCTGGAGCGCTATAACGGCTCCTCGGCGGTGGAGATTCAGGGCGAGGCGGCGGCGGGCGTCAGCTCCGGCGTCGCCATGGACGAGATCGACAATCTGATGAGCCAGCTTCCCGCCGGCTACGCGCATGAATGGACCGGGCTGTCCTATCAGGAAAAGCTGTCGGGCAACCAGGCCGCCTCGCTCTACGCCATTTCGGTGCTGGTGGTGTTCCTCTGCCTGGTCGCGCTCTACGAAAGCTGGTCGATCCCCTTCGCGGTCATGCTGTCGGTGCCGATCGGCATTTTCGGCGCGCTGCTCGCCGCCACGCTGTTCGGCCAGACCAACGACGTCTATTTCAAGGTGGGCCTGCTCACCACCATCGGTCTCGCGGCCAAGAACGCCATCCTGATCGTCGAATTCGCCATCGAGCGGCAGGCGGCGGGGCTGGGGCTGGTCGAGGCGACGCTGGAGGCCTCGCGCCAGCGCCTGCGGCCGATCCTGATGACCTCCTTCGCCTTCATCCTCGGCGTCACGCCGCTCGCCATCGCCAGCGGCGCGGGCTCGGGCGCGCAGAACGCCATCGGCGTCGGCGTGATGGGCGGCATGATCGCCGCCACGCTGATCGGCATATTCCTCGTGCCCTTGCTGTTCGTCGCCGTGCGGCGCGTGTTCAAGGCCAAGACATCTCCCCAATCGGCCCCCGCCGCCGATGCAGACGGAAGCAAGCCATGACCAAGACCGAGACGACGCTCACGAGCGGATTTCTGAAGACGCTGGCGGCGCTTGGCGCCACGGCGCTGCTCGGCGGCTGCGTGGTCGGGCCGGACTACCAGTCGCCCATCGTCAGGATGCCGACCCATTGGGGCGGCAAGCCGCAGAAGACGGCCGCCAAGCCGGCGCAGCTCGCCGAATGGTGGAAGCGGCTCAACGATCCGCTGCTCGACGCGCTGGTGGAGGAGGCCGTCGCCGGCAATCTCGACGTCGCCACCGCCAAGGCCAAGGTGCGCGAGGCGCGCGCCTCCTACCGGCAGGCGGTGGGGACCCTGCTGCCCTCCGTCGACGGCTCGGCCTCGGCCACGCGCAGCCGCACCGCCTCGGTCGGGGCGGGCGCGAGCACCGGCAACCAGTTCCAGACCGGCCTCGACGCGAGCTGGGAGATCGACCTCTTCGGCGCCAACCGCCGCTCGGTCGAGGCGGCGCGCTACGGCATGGACGCCGCCGAGGAAGACCTGCGCAACACGCTGGTGACGCTGATCGGCGACGTGGCCACCAATTACGTCGAGGCGCGCGGCTACCAGGCCCGTATTGCGCTGGCGCGGCGCACCGCCGCCTCGCAGCGCGAGACGGCCAAGCTCACCCGCAACAAGTTCGAGGCCGGCGCCTCCTCGGCGGTCGACCTCGCCAACGCTTCCGGCCAGGCGGCCTCGACCGAGGCCAACATCCCCGATCTCGAAACGGCCTACGCCGAGGCCGTGCACCGCCTGTCGGTGCTGACCGGCCGCGCGCCGGCGGCGCTAAGCGAGCGCATGCGCAAGGTCAAGCCCATTCCACGGCCCAAGCTGCCGATGCCGACCGGCATTCCCGCCGACATCCTCCTGACCCGTCCCGACGTGCGGCTCGCCGACCGGCAATATGCGCAATACACCGCCAAGGTGGGCCAGGCGGAGGCGGCGCGCTATCCGAGCCTCAGCCTCACCGGCGACATCGCCACCACCGGCACCAAGATCGGCGACCTCGGCAAAAGCTCCTCGATTAGCTGGTCCTTCGGGCCGAGCCTCAGCGTGCCGATCTTCAACGGCGGGCAGTTGAAAGCCGCCGTCGACGTGGCGCAGGCGCAGCGCGACCAGTATTTCGTCGCCTATCGCGCCGCCATCCTCACCGCGCTGGAGGACGTCGAGAACGCCATCGTGGCGCTGGCGCAGGAGCGGATCAAGTCCGGCAAGCTCGCGAGCGCCACGCGCCATTACCGCGAGGCGGCGTCGCTGGCGAGCTCGCTCTACCAGTCGGGCACGCAGAGCTTCCTCGACCTTCTCGAGGCGCAGCGCTCCTATTATTCGGCGGAGGATTCGCTCATCGCCAGCCAGGTCGCCATCTCCACCGACTATGTGGCGCTCAACAAGGCGCTCGGCGGCGGCTGGAACGGGGCCATCGACGTGTCGCGGCCGGAACTCGTGGACGCCAATACGGGGCCGCGCCTCGCCGGCCGCCGCGCCGCCAATCCCTGACCCACAGCGAGGTTCGCATCATGCGTTTCAACCGTCTCGCCGTGATCGTCGCGGCCGCCGTCGCCGTGGCGGCCGGCGGCTATCTCTACTGGCGCGGCCAGTCGTCCTCGCAAGGGCCGGCGATGATGACCGCAGCCGCCACGCGCGGCGACATCGAGGTCACGGTGCTGGCGACCGGCACGGTCAAGCCGGTGCGGCTGGTGGCGGTGGGCGCGCAGGCCTCGGGCCGCATCACCTCGGTCAAGGTGCAGCTCGGCCAGACGGTCAAGGCCAACGACCTCATCGCCGAGATCGACTCCACCACCCAGAAGAACGACCTGCGCACCGCCGAGGCCGCGCTGGCCAACGTCCAGGCGCAGCTCAAGGAGAAGCAGGCGACGCTGGTCCTCAACCGCCAGAACCTCGCGCGCCAGAAGGACATGGTGGCCAAGCGCGCCGTCTCGCAGGCCGATTACGATTCCGCCGCCGCCGACCTCGACGTGACGCAGGCGCAGATCGAATCGCTCACCGCCCAGATCCGCCAGGCGGAAGTGGCGGTGGAGACGGCGCAGGCCAATCTCGGCTATACGCGCATCACCGCGCCCATCGAGGGCGCTGTGCTCTCCATCGTCAGCCAGGAGGGGCAGACGGTCAATGCGGCGCAATCCGCCCCCACCATCGTCATTCTCGGCCAGCTCGACCATATGACGGTCTATACGGAAATCTCCGAGGCCGACATCGTGCGGGTGAAGCCGGGCCTGCCGCTCTATTTCACGGTGCTGGGCGATCCCGGCCGCCGCTACGAGGCGACGCTGGCCTCGGTGCAGCCGGCCCCGGAATCGATCAAGAGCGACAGCAGCTTCAGCTCGTCCAGCTCGACCTCCACCTCGTCGTCCAGCAGCACGTCCTCCTCGGCGATCTATTATGACGGCGTCTTCACCGTGCCCAACGAGGACGGCCACCTGCGCACCTATATGACGGCCGAGGTGCATATCGTGCTCGGCCGCGCCAAGGACGCGCTGGTCGTTCCGTCCTCGGCGCTGGGCGCGGCCGATGCGGACGGCCGCCGCACGGTGCGTGTGGTCAAGGCCGACGGAAGCATCGAGCCGCGCAAGGTCGAGACCGGCCTCGACAACAAGGTCATGGTTCAGGTCCTGTCCGGGCTCGAGGAGGGCGAGAAGGTCGTCACCGGCCAGCTCTCGGCTTCCGCCGCCGGCGCCAGTGCGGGCCGGCGCGGCCCGCCGATGGGGTTCTGACCCATGGCCTCGCCCCTCATCCGGCTGCGCAAGGTCCGGCGGGAATATCCGTCGGGCGACAGCGCCATCGCGGTGCTCAAGGACGTGGACCTGACCATCGAGGCCGGCGAGATGGTGGCGATCGTCGGCGCGTCGGGCTCGGGCAAGTCGACGCTGATGAACATTCTCGGCTGCCTCGACCGGCCGACCTCCGGCGACTACGAGATCGCCGGCCGCGAGACGGCCTCGATGGACGCCGACGACCTGGCGGCGCTGCGGCGCGAGCATTTCGGCTTCATCTTCCAGCGCTATCACCTGCTCGGCGAGTTGACGGCGCTCGGCAACGCCGAGATCCCGGCGATCTACGCCGGCGTCGACCCGGCCGCGCGCCGCAGCCGCGCCGCGGCCCTGCTCCAGCGCCTCGGCATGGGCGACCGGCTGCATCACCGGCCCGGCCAGCTTTCCGGCGGCCAGCAGCAGCGCGTCTCCATCGCCCGCGCGCTGATGAACGACGCCGGCGTCATCCTCGCCGACGAGCCGACCGGCGCGCTCGACAGCCGCAGCGGCGAGGAGGTGCTGCGCATCCTGGGCGAGCTGCACGCCGAGGGCCGCACCGTCGTCATCGTCACGCACGACATGTCCATCGCCAGCAAGGCCGAGCGGATCATCGAGATCAGCGACGGCGTCATCGTCGCCGACCGCAAGGTGGAGAAGGCCGACGCGCCGGTGAAGCCGCAGGCCGCTTCCGCCCCTGCGCGGGCGGCGCGCGCGACCTCCTTCTACAGCCTCACCGGCTCGGTCCGCGAGGCCTTCCGCATGGCGATGCTGTCGATGCGGGCGCACAAGCTGCGCACCTTCCTGACCATGCTCGGCATCATCATCGGCATCGCCTCGGTGGTCAGCGTCGTGGCGCTGGGGCGCGGCTCGCAGCAGCGCGTGCTGGAGAACATCGCCAGCCTCGGCACCAACACGCTGGAGATCTTCGCCGGCAAGGATTTCGGCGACATACGCTCGGGCAAGATCACGACGCTGGTCGTCTCCGACGCCACCGAGCTCGCCAAGCATCTCTATGTGGCGGCGGCCACGCCCACCGTTTCCACCAGCAGCACCGCGCGCTATGGGGCCAAGGAATCGAACGCGCTGGTGAACGGCGTCAGCGAGCAATATTTCATCGCCAAGGGCAGCAAGATCGCCGAGGGCCGCTTCTTCGACGCCGAAAGCGTGCGGACCCTGGCGCAGGACGTAGTCATCGACCAGAACACCAAAAACGCGCTGTTCTCCGACCCGGACGTCGATCCGGTCGGCAAGGTGCTGCTGATCGGCAGCGTGCCGGCGCGCATCGTCGGCGTGATGGAGCCGCAGCAGGGCGGCTTCGGCTCCAACCAGAACCTGTCGCTCTACCTGCCCTATACGACGGTGCAGGCGCGTTTCCTCGGCGGCAATTCGCTGCGCAGCATCACCCTGCAGGTCAAGGACGGCGTCGACACGGCGCTGGCCGAGCAGGCGGTGACCGAGTTCCTGACGCAGCGGCACGGGACCAAGGATTTCTACATCCTCAACACCGACGACATCCGCAAGACCATCACCAGCACCACCCAGACGCTGACGCTGCTTGTGGCGGCCATCGCCGTCATCTCGCTGGTGGTGGGCGGCATCGGGGTGATGAACATCATGCTCGTCACCGTCTCCGAGCGCGTCTCGGAGATCGGCGTGCGCATGGCCGTCGGCGCGCGGCGCAGCGACATATTGCGCCAGTTCCTGATCGAGGCGGTGCTGGTCTGCCTGATCGGCGGCGTGCTGGGCATCGCCGCGGCGCTCGGCTTCGGCTTTCTGTTCAGCCTGCTCAGCACCAATTTTAGCCTGATCTATTCGACCGCCTCGATCGTCGCCGCCGTGCTGTGCTCGACGCTGATCGGCGTCGCCTTCGGCTACCTGCCGGCCAGGAGCGCCTCGCAGCTCGATCCGGTCGTGGCGCTGTCGCGGGATTAGACTCCGCAGACGGTCGAGCGGGTGAGGAAGCGCTTTTCGCGGCCATTGTCGAGCGAGAACATGCCGCCGCGGCCGGGCACCACGTCGATGACGAGGTCGGTGTTCTTCCAGGCTTCGTATTGGAGTGCGCTGATATAGAAGGGCGTGTCGCCGATCCGGCCCAGAAGCACGTCGCGGTCGCCGACGATGAAGTCGCCGCGCGGATAGCACATCGGCGACGAGCCGTCGCAGCAGCCGCCGGACTGGTGGAACAGCACCGGCCCATGGTCGGCGATGATCTCGTCGAGCAGCCGCACCGCCTCTGGCGTGGCGGTGACCTTGTTCAGGGATGACTGTTCAGCCATGGAATCTCTCCTCGCCGATGTGGCGGCGCGGCGAAGGTCGCCGCGCCGCCGGCGCTTTGGGAGGCGCGCGTCAGAAGAAACCGAGCTTCTTCGGGTTGTAGCTGACCAGCATGTTCTTGGTCTGCTGATAATGGTCGAGCATCATCTTGTGGTTCTCGCGCCCGATGCCCGATTGCTTGTAGCCGCCGAAGGCGGCATGCGCCGGGTAGGCGTGGTAGCAGTTGGTCCAGACGCGGCCCGCCTGAATGGCGCGGCCGAAGCGATAGGCGCGGGTGCCGTCGCGGGTCCACACGCCGGCCCCAAGGCCGTAAAGCGTGTCGTTGGCGATGGAAAGCGCGTCCGCGTCGTCCTTGAAGGTGGTGACGGAGACGACCGGGCCGAAGATTTCCTCCTGGAAAATCCGCATCTTGTTGTTGCCCTTGAACACGGTCGGCTGGACATAGTAGCCGCCGGCGAGATCGCCGGAAAGCGCGGCCCGCGCGCCGCCGGCCAGCACCTCGGCCCCCTCCTGCTTGCCGATATCGAGATAGGAGAGGATCTTCTCCAACTGCTCGGACGAGGCCTGCGCGCCGATCATGGTGGCGGGATCGAGCGGGTCGCCCTGCACGATGGCCCCGACGCGCTTGAGCGCCTTCTCCATGAAGCGGTCATAGATCTTCTCGTGGATGAGCGCGCGGCTGGGGCAGGTGCAGACCTCGCCCTGATTGAGCGCGAACATCACGAAGCCCTCGATCGCCTTGTCGAGGAAATCGTCGTCGGCCGAGGCCACGTCCTCGAAGAAGATGTTCGGGCTCTTGCCGCCCAGCTCCAGCGTCACCGGGATGAGGTTCTGCGAAGCGTATTGCATGATCAGCCGGCCGGTCGTCGTCTCGCCGGTGAAGGCGATCTTGGCGATGCGCGGATTGGAGGCGAGCGGCTTGCCGGCTTCGAGGCCGAAGCCGTTGACCACGTTCAGCACGCCGGGCGGCAGGATGTCGGCGATGAGGCCGAGCAGGATGTGGATCGAGGCCGGCGTCTGCTCGGCGGGCTTCAGCACCACGCAATTGCCGGCCGCGAGCGCCGGGGCGAGCTTCCACACCGCCATCAGGATCGGGAAGTTCCACGGAATGATCTGGCCGACGACGCCGAGCGGCTCGTGGAAGTGATAGGCGACGGTGTCGTGGTCGATCTCGGAAATCCCGCCTTCCTGCGCGCGGATCGCGCCGGCGAAATAGCGGAAATGGTCGATGGCGAGCGGAATGTCGGCCGCGGTGGTCTCGCGGATGGGCTTGCCGTTGTCCCAAGTTTCGGCCAGCGCCAGCGTGGCCAGGTTTTCCTCCATGCGGTCGGCGATGCGGTTGAGCATGACCGCGCGCTCGGCGGCGCTGGTCTGGCCCCATTTCTCGCGCGCGGCGTGGGCGGCGTCGAGCGCGGCCTCGATATCCGCCGCCTCGGAGCGCGCGATCTTGCACAGCACCTGCCCGTTGACCGGCGAGAGATTGTCGAAAGTCTTGCCGGATTTCGACGGCACGTATTTGCCGCCGATGAAATTGTCGTATTGCGGGGCGTAGGGGCTCTTGGCGGTGCGATGGAATTCGACCTTGTTCATCTCTTCCTCCCAATGAACTTGCCGCTCGTGCGGCTTCCGGCGAGGAGTATTCGTCCTCGCGGCCTTCCTGTCAGCCGGCCGGAAGCAGACGGCCGGCGCGGTCTGTCGCAAGCTTGCGACACTGCGCGGCGAAATCTTTCAATGCGTGTGGCGCAGGCCGTATTTGCTCAGCTTGCGATGCAGCGTCGCGCGCGACATGCGCAACGCCTGCGCCGCGGCGGTGACGTTGCCGTCGGAGCGGATGAGCGCGCGCTCCAGAATGGCGCGTTCGGCCTCGCGCAGGTCGGTGGCGAAACTCGTCTCCGCGCCCAGCACGTCCGCGGCCGGCAACGGCTTCGCGAGGCGCTCCGGCGTGAGCCGAAAGGCCGTCCGCGCCGAGCGGGTCGCGCCGACGATCAGGTCCTCGCGGTCGACCGCGAACAGGGCGTTGGGCGCTTTCTCGCCCGCCGGCGCGACGACGATGCGGGCGTCGGGAAAGGAGCGGCGGAAATTCTCGGCCTCGATCCGCCGCGCGGCGTCGGCCACCGCCACGACGATGAGATTGACGAAGCCCTCGGTCAGGTCCGACCGGCCTGACGACACGTCCAGCGCGGCGGCGAGATTGCCTTCGTGATCGTAGATGGGCGCGGCGGTGCAGGAAAGCGGCGTGTTGCGGGTGTGGAAATGCTGGTCGCGATGGATGGTCAGGGTGCGCTGCTCGACGAGGCAGGTGCCGATGCCGTTGGTGCCCTCGCTTTCCTCGCTCCAGACCGCCCCGGTCCACAGGCCCCATTCCTGAAAAGTCTCGTCGTCGGCCGCCGCGCCGCGGCGCGCCACCGGAATCCCATCGCGATCCGCCAGAAGCACGCAGCAGCCCGCCCCGCCCACAGCCTGATAGAGCCGGTCGAGACTGTTCTCGGCGGCGCGCAGCAGCGGCTCGATGCGCTGGCGCGCGACGGTCAGTTCGGAATCGGACAATCTCTGCGGCTGGCTGCGTTCGGCCGGGTCGAGATGATGCAACGCCGCCGACCGCCGCCATGAAGCGACGACCGCGGACTTGGCCGCGCCGTCGGATTCGATGGCCGCCTGAACCCTATCGGCGTGCCGCCCGACTATGCCTGCATTCATGCGCGCCTCCCAAGCTGGCTCCCCCTCGCTCAGTCTACATCGCTTTCATTGCATTTATGTATTGGGGTCGCAGCTTTCAAATGGCGGCCCGAAACGAATATAACGCGGACGTTGAACAGTGTATACCCCATGGGCCTATGCGTAAGGTTGTAGTCCGGCATGCTTCGGCGTCATGAAGGCTTGTGTCTAACGTCTCGCATTTTGGGCGATCTCGACCGTTTAAATGCTTGCAGTTCGACGCTCTTTTGCTGGTGGCAGTTTGTTGGTTGGCCCCGCTCTCAATTGATCGCCGCTGCGAGCCGGCGCCCTGCTGGCTAACTGTTTCCGTTCTCGTTGCAAAGCAATTTCCGGTTAAACTATAGCGCGAACGACCTAGCCGTCACGCGCAAGGCTTTCCTGCATGGCCTCGAGAATGATGACGGCCGATGCCGCGCCGGGGTCGATGTGGCCGAGCGAGCGTTCGCCGAGCCGTGCGGCGCGGCCGCGCGTGGCGACCATGGAGCGGGTCGATTCCGCGCCGTCCCGGGCGGCCTCGACGATGCGCCGCCACATCTCGAAGGTGGTCGCTCCTTGCGCGCGGGCCTCCATCGCGGCTTCCATAGCCGGTATCCAGGCGTCAAGCATGGTCTTGTCGCCGCTTTGGCCTTTGCCGCGTTCCTGGATGCCGCGGGTCATGGCTTCGAGGATGGCGGCCTGGCCTTGCAGGTCGATCCTTTCGCGGCCCTTCAGCGCCTTCGCCGCGTTGCGAAAGGCGGTGGCGTAGAGCGGGCCGGTGGAGGCGCCGACCGCGTCGAGCAGCGCGGAGGCCGCGACGGTGAAGACTTCCGAAGGCTGCGCCGTGTCGAGGTCGAGCCTGCTCAGCGCCTGCGCGGCGGCCGAGAAGCCCAGCGCCATGGTGATGCCGTGGTCGGCGTCGCCGATCGCTCCGTCAAGGTCGGACAGATAGTCCATCTTCGTCTTCATCGACAGCGCGATGAGCTGGAACATCTCACTCAGGCGGCGAGCGGCAGTTGCCTGCATGGTGTTGACCCTCCCGGGACGTTCGAAGCGCATGGCGATCCGTCGGGTTCGCCGTCTGCTTCAGGCTTTGTCGTTACGCCCCGTCACGAAACCGCTGCGCGCCTCCGCGCGGCGGGTTTCAAAGCGGCGCGGTCTGGTTGATCCGAAGCGCGGCCGTATCGCACGGATGCGCCAGAAGATCGCTGAGTTCGTTGTCCAGATGCAGGACCGATATGGACGCCCCCGTCATGTCGAGCGAGGTGCAATAATGGCCGATCCAGTTGGCGGCGATCGTGATGCGCTTGGCGGCGAGGCGCTGCTCGACGCGGCGGTAAAGGATGTAAAGCTCCATCAGCGGGGTCACGCCGAAGGAGTTCACCAGCACCGCCACGCGGTCGCCGGCCTCGGCGTTCATTTCCGCGAGGATGCGGTCCATGATGCGGTCGACGATCTCGTCGGCCTGCATCATCCGCTCGCGCATCACGCCGCGTTCGCCATGGATGCCCATGCCGAACTCCATCTCGTCCGGGCCGATCTCGAAATTGCGCCGGCGCGTCTGCGGCAGCGCGCAGGGCTCCAGCGCCACGCCCATCGTGTAGGTGCGCCGGTTGGCCTTGCGCGCAGCCGCTTCGCATTCCTCCAGCGACAGGCCGCGGTCGCAGGCGGCGCCGGCGATCTTGAAGATGAAGAGATTGCCGGCCACGCCGCGCCGCCCGTCGCGGTCCTCGACCGGCGAGGAGGCGATGTCGTCGGTGGTCAGCACCGTGCGCGTCGGCATGCCGGCCTCCTGCGCCATCTCCGCCGCCATCTCGAAATTCATCACGTCGCCAATATAGTTGCCGTAGACGAACAGCACGCCTTGGCCGCCCGAGGCCGCCTTGGCGCATTCGAGGATCGGCGCTGGCGGCGGCGCCGAGAAGATGTTGCCGATCGCCGCCGCGTCGGCGAGGCCGCGGCCGACATAGCCGAGGAAGCAGGGCTCGTGCCCCGAGCCGCCGCCGATCACCAGCCCCACCTTGCCGGGACGCGGGCCGTCGCGCGCCACCAGCGCGCGATGGGCGCGGTCGATGGGCCTGACATAGGCCGCATGCGCCTTGACGGCGCCCTCCAGCATCTCGTCGACGACGTCGTCGGGATTGTTGAGGAACTTCTTGACCGGCGCGCGCTGCTGGCCGGAGGGCGCGGGCGTCGTCTCCTGCCGCCAGCGCTGGGCGAGCTTGCCCTGGATCTCGGTCACGCCGTCGGCGTGGAGCACGCCGCGCCCGGTCGCCGCGTCCGTGATCAGCACGTCGACATAGCCGCCGCGCAGCGCCGCCAATATGGCCGGCACCTTGTCGAAGCCGCCGGCGACGGCGACGCTCATGTCGACGTCGCGCAGCATGTCGAGCGAGACGCCGATGGTGCGCTCGTCGAGCGGGCCGGCCACCGGCCGACCATGGGCGTCGATGAAGCGGCCGGCCACCACGCCGACCGCGTTCTTGGCCAGATAGTCCTGGATCGACACGCTCTCGAAGAAGCCGCTGGTGTGGATGGTCGAATTGGGCCGCAGCGACGAGACGCCGAACAGCGCCTTGTTGGCCTGCGCCAGCGCCTCGAACTGCTCGGCGATGACGGATTCCTCCAGCAGCGCCGCGCGAATTTCGGGGCTCGACACGATCGCCGGCGCTGCGATGTTGACGAGACGGCCGCCGGTCGCCCGCGCCATCACCGCGGCGCACAGCTCCGGCGTATAGGCGAAGCCGGAGCGCGTGCCGCCGGTGGCCTGCACCACCGTCACGTCCTGCAGGTTCGACACGTTCAGGTTCTCGGCGATCGCAAGCACCGTGCGCCCCCAGGCGACGGCCAGCGTGTCGCCGGATTTGAGCAATTTGGCCAGCGCCTGCGCGCCGGCGGTTCCCAGCCGCTCGATCAGCGTGCGCGAGCCGTCGTCATTGGGCACGACCAGGCAGTCGCTGAGGCCGAAATGGCGCTTCAATTCCTGCGCGATGACAAGGGTGCTCAGCCGCGACGGCTCGATGGAGATATGCACGATGCCGCGGCTGCGCGCCTCGGCCAGATAGCTGTTCACGGTGGCGCGCGAGATGCCCATGATCTCGGCGATGTCGCCCTGCGTGCGCCCGTCCTCGTAATAGAGCCAGCAGGCCCAGACATAGGGGTCGTCGCCGTAGCGCAAGGGGATAGAGGCGGCCTCGGGCTGGCCGGCTCGGGCCGCGACGATTTTTCCAGTGGTCGCCATCGTATCCGCCATCGCCCTCCGTTTTCCGGCCGCGCATCGGACCGCATGGTCCGCACTACAATGGCCCTGTCCGGTTTGTCAAAGGCCGGGTAGGGAAGCGGCCGAAGCCGCGCCCCATGCCCGCATTCAGCCCAGCCGGGCCTTGGCGCCCTGCGCCAGCTCCTTGAGGATGAGGGCGCAGGAGGTGGCGCCCGCGTCCAGCACGCCGCGCGAGCGCTCGCCCAGCCGGCTGGCGCGGCCGATCTTCGCCACCAGGTCGATGGTGGAATCGCGGCCCTTCTCGGCCGCCTCGACCAGCACGTCGAGCGCCTCGGCGAAGGACTTGCCGGAGGCGTTGGCCGCGTCGAAGGCCTCCACCGCCGGGACGAAAGTGTCGAGCAGCGTCTTGTCGCCCACCTTGGCCGAGCCGATCGACTGCACGCCTTCCAGCCCCGCATGCAGCATGCGGCTGAAGGCTGCGGCGTCGATCTCGCCGACGCCCTCGATCTTCTCGGCGAATTCGGTGAACATCACCCCGTAGAGCGGGCCCATCGAGCCGCCGATCTCGGTCATCAGCACCGTGCCGAGCGCGTCGAGGGAGGCCGCAAGCGACTTGCCCTGGCCTTTGAGCCGCTCGGCGGCCATGTTGAAGCCCTTGGCCATGTTGACGCCATGGTCGCCGTCGCCGATCTTGCCGTCGATCTCGCTCAGATAGGCGCGGTTCTCGACGATCCGGTCGGCCATGGCGAGGACGATGTCGCCGGCCCCGGCGTTGTTCAGTTTCTGCATCGCCAGTCTCCTTACAAAATCGTCGTGCAGCGCGCTTCCACGTCGAGCAGCGCCTTCAGTTCCGCGTCGAGCGCCAAGACGGTCAGCGTCGCGCCGACCATCTCCAGCGAGGTGAAGTAATTACCGATATAGGTGCGGTGGATCTTGAGGCCGCGCCCGGCGATCTCGGATTCGATCGTGTCGTTGAGGATGTAGAGTTCGTTGAGCGGCGTTGCGCCCAGGCCCGACACCAGCACGGCGACTTCCGTCCCGGCCGGCAGGTCATGGTCGTCGAGCACGATCTGGCACATGTCGCGCGCCACTTCGGCCGCCGTCTTCAGCGGCTCGACGCGCACGCCCGGCTCGCCGTGATGGCCGATGCCGACCTCCATCGTGCCCGGCTCGATCTGGAAATTCGGGTGGCCGACGGCGGGCAGGGTGCAGGGGCCGAGGCCGACGCCGATGGAGCGGCAATTGTCGATCGCCTTCTGGGCTGTGGCGCGCACTTCCTCCAGCGACGCGCCGGCGGCGGCCTTGGCACCGCCGACCTTCCACATGAAGATCTCGCCCGCGACGCCGCGGCGCTTCTCGCGCTCCGTGGCCGGGGCGGAGCAGACGTCGTCGTTGGCGACGACGGTGGCCACCTCGATCCCGTCCTTGGCGGCGAGGCGGGTCGCCATCTTCACGTTCATGTTGTCGCCGGCGTAATTGCCGTAGAGCACGACCACGCCCTTGCCGCCATTGGCCTCGCGGATGGCGTCGTGGAAGCTCTTGGCGGTGGGGGACGAGAACAATTCGCCCACGGCCACGGCGTCGAGCATGTTCTTGCCGGTATAGCCGATGAAGGCCGGCTCGTGGCCGGAGCCGCCGCCCGTCACCACGCCGACCTTGCCGGCGGTCGGCGCGTCTTTGGCGGCGATGACGCGCGGGTTCTCGGCCAGGCGCACGATGTCGGAATGCGCTTTTACAAAACCCTTCACCGTATCTTCGACCACAAGATCCGGGTCATTGATAAAACGCTGCATGGCGGTTCCTCCTGCTTCGATCGAGGCGAGGCACGGGCAGCGTGCCGTCGAATCCAGATGTTTGTTAGTGCACGAAATGACACAGGCCGCGGGGCCGAGCGCCTCGGTCAGCGAAAGCTCGCGGCTATGCGGGCGCGTTCAGTTGATATCTCCTCCCGCACGATCTCATGATGGCGGCAACTTTATTTTTACATAATTCGATCACCTATCGACAAATGTCAATATTGCTTGTAAGGTTAATTGCATCGGAGGAGTACGGGAGGCGCACTTTTCCGATTTTGCCATTTTATATCAATGCGATGGCCTATTCCCGCGTCCCATGTGGGATCGGACCCGTCGGGTCGGAGGAGGTTGAAGATGAAGCATGCGTTTGCGGATCGGCAGCTGAATTTTCTCGTGCTGGCGAACGCTCTGGCCGTGGCGGTCGGCGTCATTTTCGTCGGCGGCACTTTTTTCAGCCTCTATAATTTTCAGTCCATGTCGGCGCAGGTTCCGGAACTGGCCCTCTTGGCGATCGGCGTCATGCTCGCCATGGTCGCCGGCAATGGCGGGATCGATCTGTCGGGCATCGCGCTGGCCAATCTTTCCGGCGTCGCCGCCTTCCTGCTGATGCGCGACTGGATTTCGGTGGATGACCATCCGATGGCCTTCACCTGGCTTTTCGCGGCTATCGCGCTCCTCGTCGGTCTTCTGGGCGGCATGATCAACGGCGCGCTGATCGCCTTCGCCGGATTGACTCCGATCATCGCTACGCTCGGCACGCAGCTTTTCTTCACCGGCGTCGCCGTCATTCTCACCAACGGCTCCGCCGTCGGCCTAGGCTATATCGAGCCGCTGGACGATTTCGGCAATACGCCGGTGCTGGGCGTGCCCATGTGCTTCGCCCTGTTCGTGGCCATCGCGATCGCGCTAGGCGTGGTTCTGCGTTACACGCCCTTCGGCTTCAAGCTCTATCTGATGGGCAGCAACGCCAAGGCGGCCCGCTACGCCGGCATTCCGCAACGCCGCATGCTATTCCTCACCTACACGATCTGCGGCGTGTTGGCCTCGGTCGCCGGCGTCATCATCGCCGCGCGCACGTCGAGCGTGAAATGGGACTACGGCTCGTCCTATGTGCTGATCGCCATCCTGATCGTCGTCATGGCCGGCGTGCGGCCCGATGGCGGCTATGGCCGCGTCATCTGCGTGGCGCTGTCGGCCACCGCGTTGCAGATGCTGTCGAGCCTGTTCAATTTCATGGATATCTCCAACTTCTTCCGCGATTGCGCCTGGGGCCTGTTGCTCCTCTTCTTCCTTGCGATCTCGCGGTTCGATCTGCGGCCCTTCCTTCCTTCGCGAAGCTGAAGTCGCGGCGTAGCTGGCGGCGCAACGCCCTCGCCGCCGGCGCCTTCATCGGGGCAACGAACATAACAACCAAAGTGAGGAAACGCTTATGTCTTTTTACAAGAAAGTCGCAGCCTGCACCGTCGCCATCGGCGCGCTCTGCGCGGCTCAGACCGTGATGGCTGAAGATACGCCGTCCATCGTGACGGTGGTCAAGGTGACCGGCGAAAACTGGTTCACCCGCATGGCGGAAGGCGTCGCCGCCTATGGCAAGGACAATCCCAAGGTGAAGACCAGCGAAGTCGGTCCCGCCAAGGCGGACTCCGCTCAGCAGCTTCGCCTGATCGAGGATCTCGTCGCCAAGAACGTCAGCGCCCTCGCCGTGGTGCCGATGGATCCGTCGGCGCTGGAAGGCGTTCTGAAGCGGGCCATGGGCCGCGGCATCAAGGTCATCACCCACGAGGCCGACAATCTCAAGAATACGCAGGTCGACATCGAAGCCTTCGACAACAAGGTCTTCGGCGCGCGCTTCAATGAAAAGCTCGCCAACTGCATGGCCAAGACCGGCAAGTGGACGTCCTTCGTCGGCTCGCTTGGCAGTCTGACTCATGTGCAGTGGGCCGACGGCGGCGCTGAGAACGCCAAACAGTATCCAGGCATGGAGCTGGTCTCGCCGAAGAACGAATCCTTCAACGACGCCAACAAGGCCTACGAGAAGGCGCGTGAAATCCTGCGCAAATATCCCGACATCAAGGGCTTCCAGGGCGGCTCCGCCATCGACGTGATCGGCATCGGTCGTGCGGTCGAGGAAGCCGGCCTCGTCGGCAAGGTCTGCGTCGTCGGCCTTGGCCTGCCCAAGGACACCGCGAAATATCTCGAATCCGGCGCAGTGCAGAGCATCTCGTTCTGGGATCCTAAGGACGCCGGCTACGTCATGAACAAGGTGGCCGACCTCGTCCTCCAGGGCAAGGAAATCACCGACGGCATGGATCTCGGCGTGCCGGGCTACAACAAGGTCAAGGTCAAGAAGGGCCCCGGCAAGGGCGTCATCGTGGTCGGCGAGGCTTGGGTCGACGTCGACAAGTCGAACTACAAAAACTATCCGTTCTAAGCCGGATCGGATTTTTGACAGGGCGGCCCAGCCGCCCATCCGCCGGCGGCTTAGCCGCCGGCGTCCATAGCGAAAACCGGAACGATGTCCATGTCCCAAAGCAGCGCATCCCAGCCCAGTCCCGCCGCGAGCCAGCCGGGCTCCGCGTCCGCGACGCCCTTTCTCGAAGTCAGGGATCTGCAAAAGCGCTTTGGCGGCGTGCGCGCGCTCAAGGGCGTCAGTTTCACCATCGAGCGGGGCCGCACCTATCACCTGATGGGGGAAAACGGCTGCGGCAAAAGCACGCTCATCAAGATCATCTCCGGCGCCCAGCCCGCCGACGGCGGCGAACTCATCATCAATGGCAAAAAAATCGACAGCCTGGATCCGATCGGCGCCCTGGCTGCGGGCATCGAGACAGTCTATCAGGATTTGTCCCTGCTGCCGAATCTCAGCGCCGAGGAGAATGTCGCTCTGGCCCGCCAACTCGTGGCCTCAAGCGGCCGTCTTGCGCGGCCGCTCGACCGGAAGGCGCTGCGTGAGACCGCCGTCAAGGCGCTGACTGCGGTGGGACTGCCGACCGATCCTTATTTCCTTTCGACGCCGGTCGAGCAATTGCCCATCGCCACTCGCCAACTCATCGCGATCGCGCGGGCCATCGCCTCCGACGCCGGCCTCGTCATCATGGACGAACCGACCACCGCGCTGACGCGCCGCGAGGTCGACAATCTGATCCGTGTCGTGCGCGGCCTGCATGAAAACGGCGTTTCGGTGTTGTTCGTCACCCACAAGCTCGACGAATGCAAGGCGATCGGCGGCCGGGCCATTATCATGCGCGATGGCCTGAAGATCACTGAATGCGACGTCGCCGAGCAATCCAAGACGCAGCTCGCCTTCTGGATGACGGGCAAGGAGCTCGACGACAAGCGCTATCGGTCTGAGCCGCCCAGCGGCGAAAGGCTTCTCGCCGTCGAAAATCTCGGCGCGCGAGGCTTCGACGGTGTCTCCTTCGATGTTGCGCAAGGCGAAGTCTTTGGCGTTACGGGGCTGCTGGATTCCGGCCGCAACGAACTCGCCCTGACGCTGGCCGGCGTGATGACGGCGGAGCGTGGAAAGATCACGCTGGCCGGCAAGACGGTGAATCTCACGTCACCCGCCGCGGCGATCGAGGCCGGCGTCGGCTACGTTCCGGAAGACCGGCTGTCGGAAGGTCTTTTCCTGGAGAAGTCGATCAGCGAGAACATCGTCATGGCGGTGCTCGATCGTTTACGCGGCGCCTTCGGCTTCATCGACAGCCGCCGCGCCCGTACGCTGGCGCAAAAGACGGTCGACGATCTTCAGGTCGCCACGCCCGATATCGACAATCCTGTCACCTCGCTGTCGGGCGGCAATCAGCAACGCGTGCTGATCGGCCGCTGGCTCACCATCAATCCGAGCCTGCTCATTCTGCACGGCCCGACCGTGGGCGTCGACGTCGGGTCGAAGGATACGATTTTCCGCATCATCCAACGGCTGGCGGGCGAGGGGATGGGCGTCATCATCATCAGCGACGACCTGCCGGAATTGCTGCAGAACTGCGACCGGGTCATGGTCATGCGCAAGGGAAGGATCGCCGACATATTCCCGGCCGAAAACCTTGAAGAAGACGTTCTATATCGGTCCATGACGGCCGAAGACAGTCAGGGAGACAATTGAGATGGCCGATATTGGCTCCGCTACGTCCATATCCGCGCCGAGAGGCGAAAGCGCGATCAACCGTCTGGCCCGCTGGTTCGTGCGTCATCCGCCTGCGGTCACCGCAATCCTGATCGCCATCGTCTGCGTGGTCGTGGGGACGATCAATCCGGATTTCTGGCAGGTCTCCAACCTGTTCGACATGGCCCGCTCCACGGTCGTGCGCGGACTGTTCGCGCTCGGCGTGCTGGTCGTGCTTGCGGCGGGAGGCCTCGACGTATCCTTCACGGCGATCGCGGCCTTCGTCATGTATCTCATAACCATGCTGGTCACGAATTACGCGCCCGACATGCCGGTGCTGCCGATCTTTCTCGTCGCGGCGGCCGGCGGCGCTTTGCTGGGCGCCGGAAACGGCCTGCTGGTCAGCACGTTGAAGACGCCGTCGCTGATCATCACGATCGGCACCCAATATGTCATACGCGGCTTCCTGCTGACCTTCGTCGGTACGGCCCTGTTCATGAACATCCCTGCGTCGATGGATGCGTTCGGCAAGCTTTCGCTCTTGCGGCACGAAGCGGCCAACGGCGCCGTCTCCACGTTGCCGGCCTATGTGCTCGTGCTGGCCGCGGCCGCGGTCGTGACATGGTTGCTGCTCAATCGCACGCTGATGGGCCGCGCCATTTTCGCGGTCGGCGGCAATGCGGGCATCGCCGAGCGCCTCGGTTACAGCCTTCGCAAAGTGCATGTGTTCGTCTTCGCCTATGCCGGCTTGCTCGCCGGCGTCGCCGGCGTCATGCATGTCGCCAGCAACCGCCTCGCCAATCCGTTCGATCTCGCCGGATCGGAGCTGGAAGTCATCGCGGCCGTCATCCTCGGCGGCGCGCGCATCACCGGCGGTTCGGGCACCGTGCTTGGAACCTTGCTTGGCGCTATCCTGATCACGCTCGTCAACAACGTCCTGATCCTGATAGGCGTTCCCAGCACGTCCCAACTGGCGATCCTGGGTCTTTTCATCGTCGCCGCCGGCGCTCTGTTTTCAATCAAGCCTCGAAGTTGAGCGAAAGACTTGGCCAGGTCATTTTTGCCAAATTGACGGCGCGGATAGTCACTCCGCGCCTTGCCGCGGCGTGACGTTCCCTGAAATTTGGGATATCCGCGGCATGACGCCGATGGTCGCGCGCTGCGCCGTTCCGCAAAGCGCGACGTGACGGTATTAGAGGGATATTTGACGGTATTGAATTTCTCCCGGCGTTTTGATCTGCTATTTTAAAAGGGAGATTGTAGGGAGGGCCATTGCGCCGATGCAAGGCACGCGTACCGAAACCGCCGAGCGGGTCCTGGAAATTGTCGATCGCTTCAAGGAAACGGAAGGACCGCTGCTTCCGATCCTGCACGACATACAGGAAGACTTCGGCTATGTGCCGGGAGAAGCCTTGCCGCTGATCGCCGGTCGGCTCAATATTTCCCGCGCCGAAGTGCATGGCGTCGTCACCTTCTATCACGACTTTCGCGAGAAGCCGGCGGGCCGGCATGTGCTGAAGCTCTGCCGGGCGGAGGCCTGTCAGTCGATGGGCGGCGACGCGCTGTCCGAACGGGCGCGCAAGGCGCTGGGCGTGGACTGGCACCAGACGACCGCCGACGGCGCGGTGACGGTGGAGCCGGTCTATTGCCTCGGCCTTTGCGCCTGCGCCCCCTCGGCCATGCTGGACGGCGAAGTCGTCGGGCGGCTCGACGAAGAGCGGCTCGACGAACTTCTCGCGCAGGTGCGGTCATGACCACGATCATCTATGTTCCCTGTGACGCGGCGGCCCTCTCGGTCGGCGCGGACAAGGTGGCGAAGGCCATCGAGCGTGAAATCGCACATCGCGGCCTCGATGCGAAGATCGTGCGCAACGGATCGCGCGGCATGCTGTGGCTGGAGCCGCTGGTGGAGGTCGAAACCGAAGCGGGCCGGATCGCCTACGGGCCGGTGGCGGCGGGCGACGTGGCGTCGCTGTTCGAGCACGATTTCATCCATGGTGGGGCGCATCCGCTTCGGCTCGGCCTGACGGAGGAAATCCCGTTCCTCAAGCGCCAGACGCGGCTGACTTTCGCGCGCTGCGGCCTGACCGATCCGCTATCGCTCGCCGATTACGAGGCGCATGAGGGGCTCACTGGCCTGCGGCGCGCGCTGGAGATGACGCCGGCGGCCATCGTGCAGCAAGTGACGGATTCGGGCCTGCGCGGGCGCGGCGGCGCGGGCTTTCCTACGGGCATCAAGTGGAAGACGGTGCTGGAGGCGCAAGGCCCGCAGAAATACATCGTCTGCAACGCCGACGAGGGCGACAGCGGCACCTTCGCCGACCGCATGATCATGGAGGGCGATCCCTTCGTGCTGATCGAAGGCATGGCCATCGCCGGCATCGCAACGGGCGCGACCAAGGGCTATCTCTACACCCGTTCCGAATATCCGCACGCCATCGCCACCATGAACAGGGCCATCGCGCTCGCCCGACAGGCGGGCGTTCTGGGCGCGAGCGTGCTCGGCTCGGCGCACGCCTTCGACATGGAAGTGCGCATGGGCGCGGGCGCTTATGTCTGCGGCGAGGAGACCGCCCTTCTGGAAAGTCTCGAAGGCAAGCGCGGCACGGTGCGCGCCAAGCCGCCGCTGCCGGCGCATAAGGGGCTTTTTGGCAAACCCACAGTCATCAACAATGTGATCTCGCTCGCCTCCGTGCCGGTGGTGATGGCGCGGGGCGCGGAATATTATCGCGATTTCGGCATGGGCCGCTCGCGCGGCACCATCCCGATCCAGATCGCCGGCAATGTGCGCCATGGCGGGCTGTTCGAGACCGCGTTCGGGTTGAGCCTCGGCGAGATCGTGGACGAGATCGGCGGCGGCACGGCCACGGGCCGCCCGGTCAAGGCGGTGCAGGTCGGCGGGCCGCTCGGGGCCTATTTCCCGCGCGCGCTGTTCGACACGCCCTTCGATTACGAAGCCTTCGCCGCGCGTGACGGGCTGATCGGCCATGCCGGCATTGTCGTGTTCGACGACAGCGTAGATATGCAGCATCAGGCGCGGTTCGCGCTGGAATTCTGCGCGGTGGAATCCTGCGGCAAGTGCACGCCCTGCCGCATCGGCTCGACGCGCGGCGTCGAGGTGATCGACCGCATGATTGCGAGCGCCGATCCCGGCCAGCAGATCACGCTTTTGCGCGATCTCTGCAACACGATGAAATTCGGTTCGCTCTGCGCGCTGGGCGGTTTCACGCCCTATCCGGTGCTGAGCGCACTCGACCATTTCCCCGAGGATTTTCAGCCTGCGCCGCGCGCCGAAGCTGCGGAATAGGAGGCCCCCATGTCGCTGATCCACGAAATCGACTACGGCACGCCCGCTTCCGGCGCGCAGAAACAGGTGACGCTCACCATCGACGGCGAGCGCGTCACCGTGCCGGAAGGCACCTCCATCATGCGCGCGGCCATGGAAAGCGGCATCGCGATCCCGAAGCTCTGCGCCTCCGACATGATGGACGCCTACGGCTCCTGCCGTCTCTGCCTGATCGAGATCGAGGGCCGCAACGGCACGCCCGCCTCCTGCACCACGCCGGTGGCGGAGGGCATCGTCGTCCACACCCAGAGCGCGCGGCTGAAGGACATCCGCCGCGGCGTGATGGAGCTTTACATCTCCGACCATCCGCTCGACTGCCTCACCTGCGCCGCCAATGGCGATTGCGAATTGCAGGACATGGCGGGCGCGGTGGGCCTGCGCGACGTGCGCTACGGCTATGAGGGGCGCAACCACGTCTATCCGGCGGGGCGTCAGGACGGCGCGCTCAATGCGCGCTACATGCCGAAGGACGAGTCCAACCCCTATTTCACCTACGATCCGTCGAAGTGCATCGTCTGCTCGCGCTGCGTGCGCGCCTGCGAGGAGGTGCAGGGCACCTTCGCGCTGACCATCGAGGGACGCGGCTTCGACAGCCGCGTTTCGCCGGGCATGCATGAAAGCTTCCTCGGCTCGGAATGCGTCTCCTGCGGGGCCTGCGTGCAGGCCTGCCCGACCGCGACGCTGACCGAGAAATCGGTGATCGAGATCGGCCAGCCCGAGCATTCCAAAATCACGACCTGCGCCTATTGCGGCGTCGGCTGCTCGTTCAAGGCGGAAATGCGCGGCGAGGAGCTGGTGCGCATGGTGCCCTACAAGGACGGCAAGGCCAATCGCGGCCATTCCTGCGTCAAGGGCCGCTTCGCCTATGGCTACGCCAACCACCGCGACCGCATTCTCAAGCCGATGATCCGCGAGAAGATCACCGACCCGTGGCGGGAAGTCACGTGGGACGAGGCGCTGGCGCGCGCGGCGAGCGAGTTTTCCCGCATCCAGAACCAATA
The DNA here is from genome assembly GCA_900465915.1 of Hyphomicrobiales bacterium. Taxonomy (GTDB): domain Bacteria; phylum Pseudomonadota; class Alphaproteobacteria; order Rhizobiales; family Rhizobiaceae; genus Brucella. The sequence continues at coordinate 20,255 of UBKJ01000034.1, read as the reverse complement.
CGGCAAGAGCGCCATCGGCGGCATCACCTCCTCGCGCTGCACCAATGAGGAAACCTATCTGGTGCAGAAGCTGGTGCGCGCCGGCATGGGCAACAACAATGTCGATACCTGCGCCCGCGTCTGCCATTCGCCGACCGGCTACGGCCTCAGCCAGACCTTCGGCACCTCGGCCGGCACGCAGGATTTCGACAGCGTCGAGCACACCGACGTGGTGGTGGTGATCGGGGCCAACCCGACCGACGGCCATCCGGTGTTCGGCTCGCGGCTGAAGAAACGGCTGCGGCAGGGCGCGAAGCTGATCGTCATCGATCCGCGCCGCATCGATCTGGTGCGCACGCCGCATGTCGAGGCGAGCTATCACCTCGCGCTCAGGCCCGGCACCAACGTGGCGATGCTGACGGCGCTGGCGCATGTGATCGTGACGGAAGGGCTTCTCGACGAGGCCTTCATCCGCGAGCGCTGCGAGTGGGACGAGTTTCAGGACTGGGCGGCCTTCGTCAGCGCGCCGGAACACAGCCCGGAAGCGACGGAAGCGGTCACCGGCGTGCCGGCCGATCAGGTGCGCGGCGCGGCCCGGCTTTACGCCACGAGCGGCAATGGCGCGATCTATTACGGCCTCGGCGTGACCGAACACAGCCAGGGTTCCACCAGCGTGATCGCCATCGCCAATCTGGCCATGGCGACCGGCAATATCGGGCGGCCCGGCGTGGGCGTCAATCCGCTGCGCGGGCAGAACAACGTGCAGGGCTCGTGCGATATGGGCTCATTCCCACACGAACTGCCGGGCTATCGCCATATCGCCAACGATTCCGTGCGCGACATCTTCGAGAAGCTCTGGGGCGTCACGATCGACAGGGAGCCGGGCCTGCGCATCCCCAACATGCTCGACGCCGCCGTCGAGGGCAGCTTCCGCGGCATCTATATTCAGGGCGAGGACATCCTGCAGTCCGATCCCGACACCAAGCATGTGGCGGCGGGGCTGGCCGCGATGGAATGCGTGGTGGTGCAGGACCTGTTCCTCAACGAAACCGCCAATTACGCCCATGTCTTCCTGCCGGGCTCCACCTTCCTCGAAAAGGAGGGAACCTTCACCAATGCCGAGCGGCGCATCAACCGCGTGCGCAAGGTGATGAGCCCGAAGAACGGCTACGCCGACTGGGAAGTCACGCTGCTTCTGGGCCGCGCCATGGGCATGGACTGGCGTTATAGCGATCCGTCCGAGATCATGGACGAGATCGCCGCGACGACGCCGAGCTTCGCCGGCGTGTCCTACGATCTTCTGGACCGCGAGGGCTCCGTGCAGTGGCCGTGCAACGAAAAGGCCCCGCTCGGCACGCCGGTCATGCATATCGACCATTTCGTGCGTGGCAGGGGCAAGTTCATCCGCACGCAATATGTCGCGACCGATGAAAAGGTTGGGCCGCGCTTCCCGCTGCTGCTCACCACGGGCCGCATCCTGTCGCAATACAATGTCGGCGCGCAGACGCGGCGCACCGCCAATGTGGCGTGGCACGAGGAGGACCGGCTGGAGATCCATCCGCACGACGCCGAGCAGCGCGGCATCCGCGACGGCGACTGGGTGCTCCTCCGCAGCCGTTCCGGCGAAACCTCGCTGCGCGCGCTCATCACCGACCGCGTGGCGGTGGGCGTGGTCTACACCACCTTCCACCATCCGGGCACGCAGGCCAACGTGATCACGACCGACTTCTCCGACTGGGCCACCAACTGCCCCGAATACAAGGTGACGGCGGTGCAGGTGTCGCAGTCCAACGGCCCGTCCGACTGGCAGCGCAGCTATAACGAACAGGCCGAGCAGAGCCGCCGCATCGCCGGCCGGCTGGATGCGGCGGAATAAGGGGCGGCGTGGACAATCATATCGTGAGAATGGCGAACCAGATCGCCACCTTCTTCGCCTCCCAGCCCGAAAAGGAACAGGTGGAAGGCGTGGCGAGGCACATCAACGCCTATTGGGAGCCGCGCATGCGGCGGCAGCTTTTCGACATCGTGCGCGCGGGCGGCGAGGGGCTGCACCCGCTGGTGCTGGCCGCAGCCGAGCAGATCCGCGACCCCGACGCGCGGACGCAGACGGCGTAGCCGGCTTTCCGCTTACTGTCCGGCGCAGATCGGGATCGGCCTCGACGGCGGGGCGGGGTGGTCCAGCCTGTATTGGGTGATCAGCGGCTCCAGCGTCTGCCGCGTCCAGAATTTCGGCGCGCCGATCTGGCGAAGGCAGGAGGCGTTCCAATAGGCGCGGCCGCTGGTGGCCGCCGCGATGTCGCGCGATTCCGGGTAGATATAGAGCGTGGTCGGGTTGCCCTGCATGAGCGGGATGATCTGGGCGGCGTCCTGCGGCGACCAGCTCGTGCAGCCGTTGCTGCGGCCGCCGCTATATTCGACCAGCTTGCCCAGGAGCACGTAGCCGTCATGGTCGGCATAGGGGCTGGCGGGCATCTTTTGCTTGCACATGCCCTTCAGCACCTGCGCCGCATGGCCACCGATGCGCCGCTGCCGGGCGTTGGCGGTCTCGCCTTCGCCCTCGAACTGCACGAAAGTGCGCTTGAAGGCGGCTTCCTGCCGCGCCGTGGTGCGATAATAGCCCTTGTAGGAGGTCTTCGTGTCGCTGGTGATGTAGGCGCCGCCCATGGTCAGCTCGGAATCCTGCGCATTGCCGAAATTGCGCGCGCATTGGCGGCTGTTGGAGAAATCGACCAGCCCCTTGAGATTGCGGCCCGCGCCATGCCCGGCCGGGACGGCGCGGAAGGCCTGGGTCGCCTCGCAGACGATGTAATAGCGCCGGCCGAGCTTGCCGCCGCCGAGATCGCCGGGGCGGGTGGCGTCCATGGCGAAATAGCAGGGGTTCCTGATCGCGCCTTCGGCCGTCTTCCTGCGATAGAGCGCCCGCGCCCGCTCCAGCACCACCTGCGAAATCTGGCCTTCGCCGTCGCCGACATGGGCCTGGAGCCAGGCCGGCAATTGCTGCGAGGCGGCCCCGGCCGAGGCCGGCAGGGCCGCGGCGCAAAGAGCGAGGCCGATCATGTTCCAAATGGTTTTCAAGCGCACCGGATGTTCTTCCTGTCCTTTGCGCGGGCGGCCGGAGGGCCTTGGCGCGAATCGTCTTCCCATCTTCATAAATCGAACCGCGCCCGACGGCGATTCACATCATGTTTAGCGCCGAATTTTGCGTGGGCGAAGAGTCCATTCAAAAGAACGTGACGTTATGACATTACTTAATCGTTGACGTAATGTAATAACATCCATTACACGATAGCGCAGGCGCGGGTTTCCCGGCCGCAGGTCCGGCGCGCGCCGCGTCCCATGACGAATATGAGAAGCCGCATGAACACGAACACCGACACCGGCAAGCGCGACCCGACCGCGCGCTCCTTCCTGGGATGGTCCGCTTTGGCGCGGGTCGGCCTCGTCTGCGTCCTCCTCGTGGCGCTGTGGCTGATGGTGGCCTGGGCGGCGGCTCTGCCATGACCCACGCGCCCATCCGCTTCACCGACGTCACCGTCGCCTATGACCGCCACCCGGCCGTGCACCACCTTTCCGGTGCGTTCGAGGCCGGCAGCATGACGGCCATCGCCGGCCCCAACGGCGCCGGCAAGTCGACGCTGGTCAAGGCGCTGATGGGGCAATTGCCGCTCGCGAGCGGCAGCATCGACCGCTCCGGCCTGTCGTCGCGCGATTTCGGCTATCTGCCGCAGGCGGCGGAGATCGACCGCAGCTTTCCGCTGACCGTGATCGACACGGTCATCCTGGGTGCATGGCGCTCGGTCGGGGCCTTTCGCGGCGTCTCCCGCGCGGTCCTGCAAAAGGCGCATGAGGCGCTGTCGGCGGTCGGGCTCGAAGGCTTCGGGCGCCGCCAGATCGGCTCGCTCTCCGCCGGCCAGTTCCAGCGGGTGCTGTTCGCGCGACTGCTATTGCAGGACGCGCGGGTGATCGTGCTCGACGAACCCTTCACCGCCATCGACGCCCGCACCACGCGCGACCTTCTCGACATGGTGGCCAACTGGCATCGCGAGGGCCGCACCGTCATCGCCGTGCTGCACGATTTCGACCAGGTGCGGGCGCATTTCCCGCAATCGCTGCTGATCGCCCGCGAGCTGGTCGACTGGGGCCCGACAGCCTCCGTCATGGGGCCGGAGAACCTGTTGAAGGCGCGCGCCATGGCCGAGGCCTGGGACGAGGCGGCCGAAATCTGCCGTCCCTCGGAGGCGGCATGACGATCCACGATCTGCTGATCGCCCCCTTCGTTGATTACGGCTTCATGCGCCGCGCGCTGGTGGCCTGCGTCTGCCTCGGGCTCGGCTCGGGGCCGGTCGGCGTGCTGCTGATGCTGCGCCGCATGAGCCTCGTCGGCGACTCTCTCAGCCATGCGGTGCTGCCCGGCGCGGCGGTGGGCTTTCTGATCGCCGGCTTTTCGCTGACGGCGATGGGCGTCGGCGGTCTGGTGGCGGGGCTGACCGTCGCCATCCTGTCCGGCGTCGTCAGCCGCGCCACCTCCTTGCGCGAGGACGCGACTTTCGCCGCCTTCTACCTGACCTCGCTCGCAGCAGGCGTGCTGATCGTGTCGCTGCGCGGCTCCAGCCGCGACCTGCTGCATGTGCTGTTCGGCACCATCCTCGCCATCGATTCGCCGGCGCTCTATCTCGTCGCGGCGATCACCTCGCTGACGCTGATCCTTCTGGCCGTGGTCTACAGGCCGCTGGTGGTCGAATGCTTCGACCCCGGCTTCCTGCGCGCCGTCGGCGGCTGGGGGTCGTTCTATCATCTCCTGTTCCTGTTCCTGGTGGTGGTCAACCTCGTCGCCGGCTTCCAGGCGCTGGGCACGCTGATGGCCGTCGGCCTGATGATGCTGCCGGCGGCGATCGCGCGGCTGTGGGCGCGCACCTTGCCGGCCATGTTCGCCGTCGCCGCCGGCTCGGCCGCGCTGTCCGGTTTCGTCGGGCTGATCGCCTCCTTCCATCTCGGCTACGCCTCGGGACCCTGCATCATCCTGACGGCGAGCCTCCTCAATGGCGTCTCGCTGCTCGTCGCGCCGGCGGGCGTGCTGCGACGTCTTTTTCCCCGCCCGCATCTGGCGGACTGACCCAAGGAGAGAACCATGAAGAAACTGACTTTGCTGGGCGCCGTCGCCACGGCGGCGCTGGTCGCCCTGTCGGGGGCCGCGTCCGCCAAGACGCTCAAGGTCGTGGCGAGCTTCACCGTGCTGGCCGACGTGGCCAAGCAGGTCGGCGGCTCGAACGTCGAGGTCAAGACCATCGTGCCGCCCGACGGCGACCCGCACGAATACGAGCCCACGCCCGACGACGCCAAGAACTTGAAGGCCGCCGACGTGGTCTTCGTCAGCGGCGAGGGGCTGGAAGGCTGGCTGGACCGCCTGATCAGCGGCTCGGGCTACGCCGGCAAGCCGGTCGTCGTCTCCGACGGCGTCAACACCCGCACCATGGAGGAGGACGGCAAGACCGTCACCGATCCGCATGTGTGGAACAGCCCGGTCAATGTCGAGGTTTGGGTCAAGAACATCGAGAAGGCCTATGAGGCCGCCGATCCGCAGGACGCCGCCAAGTTCCAGGCCAATGCGGAGAAATATACCAAGAAGCTGGACGCGCTCAACGCCTACGCCCATAGCAAGATCGACCCGATCCCGCAGGACAAGCGCAAGGTGCTGACCAGCCACGACGCCTTCGGCTATTTCGGCCGCGAATACGGCGTGACCTTCCTGGCCCCGCTCGGCCTGTCGACCGAGGGCGAGGCTTCCGCCGGCGACGTCGCCAAGCTGATCGAGCAGATCAAGCAGGAAGGCGTGAAGGTCTATTTCTTCGAGAACTCCAACGATCCGCGTCTCGTCAAGCAGATCGCCAGCGCCACCGGCGCCAAGGCCGGCGGCGAGCTCTACGTGGAGGCGCTGTCGAAGAAGGACGGTCCCGCCGCGACCTATGAGAAGATGTTCCGCCACAATGTCGACAAGCTGGCGGGCGCCATGGCGAAAAGCGCCAAGTGACGCGCCGGCCGGGCCCGGACTGCGTCCGGGCCCGGCTTACCGGCGGATTTTCAGGAGCGAATGGCCCGTCTCCAGCTCCGCGATCTCCAGCGCCTTGATGTTCAGCGCCGCGGCCAGCAGGGTGAGGCGCTCGCCGACCGCCTCGCTGTCCGGCACGCGGGCCGCCTTTCCGACCTCTAGCCGCAGCCGGTCGCCGTCGATCTGCAGGCGGGAATTGGCCAGCACCGTGGGCGTGCCGCCCGACAGGCGATAGGCGAGCAGGATGGCGCGGCCCAGCACTTCCGCGCGGCGGCGTTCCGCTAGCGACAGCAGGCCGAGCGCGCCGGCCAGATAGGGCGCGTTGAGCCGGCCGACATAGCGGGCGTGGATGGTCACGGCCAGGAAGGCCCGCTCGGTATGGTCGATGCCGATGAAGGGAAATTGCAGCACGCGGCGGAAGCTTTCCTCGGCGCGGATGTCGGGATGGTCGCGCCAGCCGATGTCCGACAGCGCGCAGAGCGCGACCCGCAGCCGCTTGCGCGCCGGCGTCTCGTCGTCCTCGAGGTTGGCCGTCCAGTCCACCAGCGCGGTGGCGAAATCAGGCACGCGCGCGGCCGGAAGCCCGATCAGCTGCGCCCCCTCGACCAGCGGGTCGAGATAGCGCTCGTCGGCTTCGAGCTGCGAATAGATCCAGCCCTCGCGCAGGCCCAGCGCCGAGAACACCACATGCTGCGGCGCGAGATGTTTCAGCACCCGGTCGAGCATCATGGCGGCGGCGGGGAAGGTGCGGGCGCGCCGGCGCGACACGCCGGCGAGGTCGGCCACCTTGTCGGGCGCGAGCCGCAGGACGGATTTGGCGAAGGCGCGGGCGTCGGCGGCCGCGATGCGATAGCCGTGCACGACGGGCACCGGCGTGCCGCTCGCCAGCATATGCGCCTTGGCGAAGGCGCGCCAGCCGCCGCCGACGGCGAAGAAGGTCGGCCGCGCCAGCGAGACGGGCAGGCTCTCCTTCAGGATCGCGTCGATGCGCTTCTTGGCGTTGCCCTTGTCCTGCATGATGGATTCGACCGGCAGGGCGCCGAGCGGCAGGCTCACCCATTCCTCGCCGACGCGGTCGTCGGCGGCCTCGGCGATCTCCAGGCTGCCGCCGCCCATGTCGCCGACGACGCCGGCGGGGCGGAAGAAGCCCGAGACCACGCCCAGCGTGGCGAAGCGCGCCTCTTCCGCGCCGGACAGGATGCGCACCTCGACGCCCGCCTCGCGCCGGATCGCCTCGACCAGGTCCGGCCCGTTGCCGGCGCGGCGCACGGCTTCCGTCGCGGTGGCGTCGAGGCGCGCGACGCCCATGGCGTCGGCGATGGCGCGGAAGCGGCGCACCGCCTCCACCGTGCGGCGATAGCCCTCCGCCGCGATCATGCCCGTCTCGGCGAGCCCGTCGCCGAGGCGGCACAGCGATTTTTCGTTGAAGCGGGGCAGGGGCGAGCGGCCGAGCTGGTCGTAGACCACCAGCCGGACCGAATTGGAGCCGATGTCGATGATGCCGTAATGCTCGCGCTCGAGCCGGCCCGCCCGCTTGGGGTCCAGGTCCAGCGGGCGGTGAATGGTTGCTGCGTCGCCGTCGTTCCCCATGGCGTCCCCCTTTTGTCCTCGTTCGCGTGATCCCAGCACACTCCGCCGGCCGGTGCAAGGCGCGAGGGACGCCCGTTCAGCCGGGCAGGCGCATGGAGCCGGTCTCGCGCCGGCGCATGTGCCAGGAGAAGGCCTCCTCCAGAAGATGCGGCGTATGGCCGCCGCGTAGGCAGGCGCGCTCGAAATAATCGGAAAGCGGGGCGCGATAGTCGGGATGGGCGCAATTGTCGATGACGACGCGCGCCCGCTCGCGCGGGGCGAGGCCGCGCAGGTCGGCCAGGCCCTGTTCCGTCACCAGGATGTCGACGTCGTGCTCGGTATGGTCGACATGGGTGACCATCGGCACGACGGAGGAGACGGCGCCGTTCCTGGCCTCCGACTTGCTGACGAAGATCGACAGATAGGCGTTGCGGGCGAAGTCGCCCGAGCCGCCGATGCCGTTCATCATATGGGTCCCGTCGACATGAGTGGAGTTGACGTTGCCGTAGATGTCGAACTCCAGCGCCGTGTTGACGCCGATGATGCCGAGCCGGCGGATCACCTCGGGATGGTTGCTGATCTCCTGCGGGCGCAGGATCAGCCGGTCGCGATAGCGGTCGATGTCGCCGAAGACGCGCGCGCCGCAGGCGGGGCTGAGCGTGATCGACGAGCCGGAGGCGAAGTCCAGCTTGCCGGCGTCGAAAAGATCGAACGTGCTGTCCTGCAGCACCTCGCTATACATGCGCAGATTGTGGAAGGGGCTGTCGGCGAAGCCGTTGAGCACCGCGTTGGCGATGGTGCCGATGCCGGCCTGCAAGGGGTTGAGCGTGAGATCCAGCCGGCCCTTCTCGACCTCGCGCATCAGGAAAGCGATGAGGTGGTTGGCGATGGCCACCGTCTCGACGTCGGCCGGCTCCACCGTCGAGGCGCTGTCGCTTTCCTGCGTCACCACGATGCCGGCGATCTTCTCCGGCGGGATCGGCACATAGGTAAGGCCGACGCGGCTGTCGCAGGCGGTGACGGGGATCGGCTCGCGCGAGGGACGCCTGGTGGGGATATAGATGTCGTGCAGCCCCTCCAGCGCCATGGGCTGGTTGAGGTTGATCTCGACGATCACCTTCTCGGCCAAGATGGCGAAGCTGGCCGAATTGCCGATGGAGGTGGTGGGGATGATCCCGCCGTCCTCGGTGATCGCCAGCGCCTCGACCACGGCGTAGTCGATAGGCCCGAGCTGTTTCGAGCGAAGCTGCTCGACGGTTTCGGAAAGATGCTGGTCGATGAACATCACCTCGCCGCGGTTGATCGCGGCGCGCAGGGTGCGGTCGACCTGGAACGGCATGCGCCGCGCCAGCACATGCGCCTCGGTCAGGAGCTTGTCGACGTCGTGGCCCAGCGACGCGCCGGTGATGAGCGTGATGCGGAAGGGATCGGTCGCCGCCCGCGCCGCCATCGCCACCGGCACGGCCTTGGCGTCGCCCGCGCGGGTGAAGCCGCTCATGCCGACGACCATGCCGTCGCGGATGAGGGCGGCGGCCTGTTCGGCCGTCATGATCTTCTGGCGGAGCGACCGGTTGCGGATGCGTGTTTCCAACATGAGACTACCTTCCTTCCGAAAAGCGTGCGGGCCCGTCATAGGCCGGCCGGCGGGCGAATGCAGGCGATGCTTTCGTCCAAGCGCGGCGTCCATATGCCTCAAGGCCGGGCCGGGCGAAATGATCGCAATCAAAGCCCGCGCATCGATTTTGGAACGGTTTGTGTTTTGCGGCGTTTATCCACCATTGCAGCACCGTGAGCTGCGAGAGGAGAAAACCAATGAGATACAGCTATTTAGCGCTCGCGAGCGCACTCATTCTTGCGCCTTCCGCGGCGCTGGCCCAGGCGACCGACACCACCCAGACCCCGGCGGTCTCGACGCCCGATTCCACCAATCCGGCCGCGCCCGTGAAGGGCGAGAACAGCTTCACCGAGGCGCAGGCCAAGGAGCGCATCGAAAAGGCGGGCTATACCGGCGTCACCGGCCTCGCGCTCAACGGCGACGGCGTCTGGGAAGGCTCGGCGACGCATGACGGCGCCAAGGTGACCGTCCAGCTCGACTACCAGGGCAACATCACCAACAAGCCTATGTAAGCGAACAGGCGATCAGGGAGAGCGACATGAAGACGGTGACCGGACTTTTTGACGATTACGCATCGGCCGAGCGAGCCGTGGACGATCTGGAGGCGGCGGGCATCCCCTCGGCCGACATCTCCATCGTCTCCTACAAGGATGGCGGCGAGAGCAACGCGGCGGAGGGCGCGGGCGTCGGCGCCGGGATCGGCGCGGCGGTCGGCGGCGCCGGCGGCCTGCTGGCGGGGCTGGGCCTGATGGCCATTCCCGGCGTGGGGCCGGTGGTGGCGGCCGGCTGGCTGGCCGCCACGCTGACCGGCGCGGTCGGCGGGGCCGTGGCCGGCGGCGCGGTGGGCGGCCTGATCGGCGCCTTCACCGAGGCCGGCGTTCCCGAGGAGGAGGCGCAGGTCTACGCCGAGGGCGTGCGGCGCGGCGGCGCGGTGGTTTCCGCCCGCGTGCCCGAGGAGCGGGTGATGGAGGCCGACGCCATCCTGTCGCGCGCCGACCGCGTCGACATCAACCGCCGCCGCGCGGCCTACGCCGAAGAAGGCTGGGAGCGTTTCGACGACGCCGCGCCGCCCTATACGGCGGCGGAAGTGGAACGCGAACGCAGCCGTTATCGTTAAGGCGGAGGGGGCGGGAAAATCCCGCCCCATACCGTTCGGGCGGGAGGATATTGCGTTGCCGATCATCGGGACGGCGAGCTGGTCGATACCGAAGACCGTGGCCGATCGCTTCTCGGGCGAGGGAAGCGGGCTTTCCCGTTACGCCTCCGTCTTCAACGGGGTGGAGGTCAACTCGACTTTCTATCGCCGCCATAAGCCATCGACCTTCGCCCGCTGGGCCGACGCGGTTCCGGGCGATTTCCGCTTTTCCGTCAAAATTCCCAGGGAAATAACCCATAATCGCAAGCTGCGCGACATTCGCGAGCCCTTCGGCGTCTTCGTCGAGGATATCGCGCCGCTGGGCCAAAAGCGCGGGCCGCTCCTGTGCCAGTTGCCGCCCTCTCTGGCCTTCGACCCGCATGTCGCCGGCGAGGCTTTCGCGGCGATGCGGGAGAGCGACGCCGGCGCGATCGTCGTCGAGGCGCGGCATCGAAGCTGGAGAGAGGACGCGGCGCTGGAGCTGTTGCGTCGGCATGGGATCAGGCGGGTGCTCGCCGATCCGGCTCCGGTCTGGCCGGCCGAGAATTTCCAGCGGCCGCCGCTTTACGTGCGGCTGCACGGCAAGCCGAAGATCTATTATTCCAGCTATGCGCCGGCGGAGATCTCCGCCTTCGCGCAACGGCTCGCCGCCGAGAGCTGGTGCATATTCGACAACACCGCCGAGGGCGCGGCGATCCAAAACGCCCTTGAAATGCTCGGAAAATAAGCTCGCCGGTCGGAGGCCGCATGGATCATTTCGACGGAATGGACAAGCCGGCCTCGCCGATGGCCTCCGCGCCCTCGCGCCTGCCGACGCTGGCGGCGATGGCGGTGGCGGTCGCCATCCTCTATTTCGCCAAGGCGGTGTTCCTGCCGCTCGCCATCGCGGTGCTCCTGACCTTCACGCTGGCGCCCATCGTCTCGCGGCTGCGCCGGCTCGGCCTGCCGCGCCTGCTGTCGGTCGTCGCCAGCGTCGCCGGCGGCTTCCTGGTGATCGCGGTGTTCAGCACCATCATCGCCTTCCAGGTGACGGAGGTGGGGCAGAACATCTCCACCTATCAATACAACATCATCGAGAAGATCCGCACGCTGAAGGAGGCGGGCACCAATAACGGCTTCCTCGACCGGCTCAACCGCTTCGCCGAGCGCGTCGGGGCGGAGATCAACCGGCCCGAACAGCAGTCCGACGCCGAGCCGGACCAGGGCCAGCCGGAGCGCAAGCCGATTCTGGTCGAGATCTTCTCGCCGCGCAATCCGATCGAGACGCTGGAAAACATCATCGAGCCGCTGGTCGGACCGCTGACCACCACCGGCCTGGTGATCGTGGTGGTGGTCTTCATGCTGCTGGAGCGCGAGGAGCTGCGCGACCGCTTCATCCGCCTCGTCGGCTATGGCGACCTGCACCGAACGACCGAGGCCTTGCAGGAGGCGGGCAACCGCGTGGGGCAATATCTGCTGACGCAACTCCTGGTGAACGTCGTCTACGGCGTCCCGCTCGGGATCGGCTTGTGGATATTGGGCATCCCCAATGCGCTTCTGTGGGGCGTGCTCGCCATCGTGCTGCGCTTCGTGCCCTATATCGGGCCGATCATCGCGGCGGTCATGCCGCTGTTCCTGGCCGTGGCCGTGGCGCCCGACTGGAGCCTGCTGCTCTGGACCATCGCGCTGTTCGTCATCGTGGAGTTGTTCAGCAACAACGTCATCGAGCCCTGGCTCTACGGCGCGCGCACCGGCCTGTCGCCGCTCGCCATCATCGTCTCGGCCATCTTCTGGGCCTGGCTGTGGGGGCCGGTCGGGCTGGTTCTGTCGACGCCGCTCACCGTCTGCCTGGTGGTGCTGGGCCGGCACGTGCCGCAATTCGAGTTTTTGGAGATATTGTTCGGCTCCGAGCCGGTGCTCGACCCCAAGGAGCGGCTCTACCAGCGCCTGCTCGCCGGCGATCCCAACGAGGCCACCGACAATGCGGTCGAATTGCTGACGGAGAAATTCCTGGTCGAATATTACGGCGGCGTCGCCATACCGGCCTTGCAGCTCGCCGAATACGACCGCGCGCGCGGCTCGCTCAACGACGCCCAGCTTGAGCAGGTGGCGCGCAGCGCGCGGCTTCTGGTCGCCAATCTGGAGCAGATCGCCGCCGACGAGGAGGACAGCGAGGAGGAGGTCTCGGTCGATGCCGACGCCGAGGCCGAGGGCGCGCCCAGCCTCGAACTGCCTTCGGGCGAGGGCCGGACGGTCCTGTGCTTCGGCGGCCACGGCGTGCTTGACGACATAACCGCCGCCATGCTGGCGCAGACGCTCACCGTGCAGGGCGCGGAGGCCGCCGCCATCGGCCATGCGCATTTGCAGCCGAGCCGGCTCAAGGCGGACGAGCTGGCCGGCGCCACGGCGCTGGCGCTGTGTTTTCTCGACGCCGAGGCGGCGCTTCGCGCGCGCTACACGCTGCGCCGGCTCAAGCGGCTGCAACCCCGCGCCCGCGTCGGCCTCGTGCTGTTCCGCAAGGGCGCCGTGGACGGTCCGGCGCGCGAGGCGCTGGCGGCGATGGACGCCGATTTCCACGTTTTCTCGCTCGCCGACGCGGTGGTGGAGTGCCTGTCCGACGCCGCGCCCGTCGCGCTCAGGAAGGAGCGGCCGACCATCCTGCGCCGCCTGCCGCCGAAGCCGCGCCCGGCGGCGTGAGGCCTAGGCCTTCGGCTTGATGAGCAGCGCCAGCGCCTCGCGGATCGACTGCTCGCTGACCGGCTTGCGCACCACCGGCACGTCGCGGAACCGCTCGGGGATCATCACCCGGTCGTTATAGCCGGTCGCGAACAGGAAGGGCACGCCGCTGTCGCGCAGGCTCTGCCCCACCGCCTCCGCCGTCTCGCGCCCGAGATTGAAATCGAGCAGCGCGATATGCGGCCGGAACGTCTCCAGCGTCTTCAGCGCCTCGGCGACATTGGGCGGAAACCGCATGTCGCGCGCGCCGAGCCGCCGCAGCGTCTCCTCCATGTCCATGGCGATCAGGCTCTGATCCTCGACCACCAGGATGGAAAGGCCCGCGAGGTCGGGCGCGCCCGCCTCGGCGGCCATGGCCTCGCCGGCTTCCGACCCGACCCCCAGATGCGCCGCCGGAATGGTGAAGCGCGCCTGGAGCCCGCTTTCGTCATAGTCGAGCCGGACGCCGCCTTGCAGGTCGTGCTCCACCGAGCTGTGGATCAATTGCGTGCCGAAGCCGCTATGCGACGGCGGGGCGATCCTGGGGCCGCCGCTTTCGCTCCACGCGATCTCGCATGCGCCCTCGGCGTCGAGGTCCCAGGCGATGGCGAGCCGGCCGGTGGCGACCGACAGCGCGCCGTATTTGGCGGCGTTGGTCATCATCTCGTGCATCACCAGCGCCAGCGCGCCATAGGCGTGGCGGTCGAGATAGACCTCCGGTCCGGCCAGCACCACGCGGCCGGCGTCGGAACGGTGGAAGCGCGTTTCGGCCTCCAGCAGGCGCATGAGGTCGCCGCCGCTTTCGCCCAGCGCCTGGTCGTGCGCATGCGCCAGCGCCCGCAGCCGGCCTTCGAGGATTTCCGAATAATCCTCCACGCTGGCGGCGCTTGCGCCGGTCTGCACGGCGATGGACTTGACCAGCGCGATGATGTTCTTGACCCGATGGTTGAGCTCGGCGTTGAGCAGATGGCGGCGCTGCTCGGTGCGCTCCCGCTCCTTTTCCGAGATCTCCCGCTCGCGCAGGATCATGTCGCGCAGATAGAGGCCGACGGCCTCGGCGGCGCTGCGGTCGGCCTCCGACCATGGCGCGCAGCGGCCGCGCACCTCCTCGCGCCAGGTCTCGAAGCTGCCTCGCGGGGTCAGGCGCTCGCCATGCGGCGTGGATTCCTTGAGCTTGATCGGCTCGCCGGCCCATTCGATCCTGTGCGCCTCCTCGTTGCGGAACAGGACCAGATAGTCGCCGATGGACATGGAGAGGGGGATGGCGATCATGCCCGCCACCGCGCCCGTCGTCCCGGGCGCATAGGCGCGCAGCTCGTCCGTGGTCCACACCGCCTGCGGCGCCTTCTCATGCGCAACGTCGAGCATGCGCCGCGCCGTCTCGGCGTCGAGCGCGTCGCCATGGGCGCGCCATGCGCCGTCCATCCACAGGCCCGCCCCGTCGCAGGCGGCGAGCGAGGCGAAATCGGCCAGCCGGTCGAGCATCCCCTCGCGGATCGAGCCGGTGGCGCCCACCTGCGACAGCACCTGGTCGAGCCGCGCGCGGGCGTCGGCCGCCGCCTTCAGCGCGGTGCGGCGCTCGGAGGCCGCGATCTGCAAAGAGAAATATTGCCCGAACAGCTCCGCCCCGATGCGCAAGGGCATCGGCGTCAGACGGGGGGTGTCGTGATGGCAGGCGATCAGGCCCCATAATTCGCCGTTGACCACGATGGAGATGGAGAGCGAGGCCGCGACGCCCATATTGCGCAGATACTGGCAATGGATCGGCGACACGCTGCGCAATTGCGCGTGCGACATGTCGATGGGCTCCTCGCCCGGCCCGAGCGGCGGGGCCAGCGCCACGGGCCGGTAGCCGATATCGGCGATCATGCGGATCGTATTGGCGAGATAGAGCCGCCGCGCCTGCGCCGGAATGTCGGCGGCGGGGAAATGCTGGCCCATGAAGCTGCCGAGCGACGGCGACTTCGCCTCCGCGATCACCCGCCCGGCGCCGTTGTGCAGGAAGCGATAGACCATCACGCGATCATAGCCCAGCATGGCGCGCACCAGCCGCGCGCCGGCTGTGGCGATCTTCTCCGGCGTCTGCTCCAGCCCGATGCGGTGGATCAGGCTGCGCGTCAGGTCCAGCGCCGCCCGCGCGCTGCGGCCCCGGTCGAGGCAGGGCTCGATCTCGACGAAGGTGCGGTCGCCATGCGTGTGCACCATGACGTCGAAGCTCGCCATCCGGCCCGGAAGGCGCAGGCCCAACAGCACCGAGGACAGGCCCGGATGCCCCGCCTTGGCGGCGGCGTTGCGGATTTCATGGGCGTTTTTCTCGCCGAAAATCAAAGAAATATCGAGTCCAGGGATCAAATCCCCGTCATAGCCCGTTAAGGAAGGAATATTCGCGGAGGCGAACAGCAGACGGTGGCTCGTCGGCTCGACGACGAGCATCCCGCCGTGGGGCTGGATCGAGCCGGGGATATGGATGGGTTCCCTGTCGCAATCGCTCAGGTTGACGGATTCGGAGATGGACATTCGCTACCACATGCTTTCCGGCGCAGGCGTCTCGTGCGGACGCCGGGCTCCGGCTTGCGGTTCGCATGGGCCGGCTCGGCCCTCGGTGAAAAGCTTCGGCGTCATGTCTTTCCTCGGAAGCGTCCTGGGACAGGAGCGGATGGCGTCTCGCCCCGCCATGCGGCTTAGGGAGCGCTGGCGTGAAAATGCACGTTTTTCCAATGGCTTAAGATTCTTGCGTTCAAAAGTAACATAAGTTCAGGACCCTGTCGGTCCACTAGTGGACGCGGCGTCGATAAAAAGGAGGCATCCGCCGATGAACCTTCAATCCACCCGGGACATGTCCGGCAATTCGCTGCTCATGATGCTGAACGAGGAAGACCGCCGGCGGCTGCTGCCGCATATGATGACGTTCGACCTCAAGGCCGACGACATCCTCCAGAAGGCGGGCGAAGAGGTGATCCACACCTGGTTTCCCTGCGGGCCGGCCATCGCCAGCTTCCAGCGCTGGGTCGATCACGACAACAGCGCCGTGGAAGTGGCGCTGATCGGCCGCGAAGGGGCGATTGGCGGCATCGTCTCCAACGGCAGCCTGCCGGCCTACGCCACCGCCATCGTGCGCTACGCCGGGCGGTTCATCCGCATGAAGACCGCGGCGCTGGAGCAGGTGAAGCTGGAGTCGCTCGCGCTGAGGCACTGGTTCGCGCGCTATTCGGACTGCCTGATGGCGCAGGTCTTCCAGTCGGCCGCCTGCAGCGCCACCCACACCATCACGCAGCGCACCGCCCGCTGGCTCTTGGACGCCGCGGGCCGGACGGGCTCGCTCTCCTTCGAGCTGACCCATGACCAGCTCGCCGACATGCTGGGCGTCGGACGCACTTTCGTCACGCGCACCGTCGGCCAGTTGCGGGAGGAAGGCGTCATCGACACGCGGCGCGGCGTCTTCATCATCAAGAACATCTCGGCCCTGCGGCGGAAGTCCTGCAATTGCAGCGCGGCCATCGAAGAGCATTTCGACGTCGTCATGCACGGAATCTACATGTGAGACAGTATTGCGGAAATTGAGCCGATTGTGAACAAAAGCGAGACGAACCGGCCCGGGACTGAAATGTTCCGTAAATTTTTAAAAATTTTCCGTGCAACGAAACAGCCGCTGCTCCGTTTACCTGTCAAAGCAACAATCCACGCTGGGGAGGAAGTCGCGATGCTGTACTACGCTTTGGTTTTTTATGTGATTGCGATGATCGCCGGCGCGCTGGGAATCGGCGGCGTCGTCGGAGCATCCATGGGCATGGCGCAGGTTTTGTTGTTCGTTTTTCTGGCGCTGGTGCTTTTGTCCGTACTCGCCTCGCTGATGAGGCGCGCCTGATACTTTTAAACGACTGAAAGGAGACGACAATGGATTGGAATCGCGTCGAAGGAAACTGGAAGCAGTTCAAGGGCAAGGTCAAGGAGCAGTGGGGCAAGCTGACCGACGACGATCTCGACCAGATCGCCGGCAAGCGCGACCAGCTCGAAGGCAAGATCCAGGAGCGCTACGGCATCGAGAAGGACCGCGTCCGCGGCCAGGTCGACGACTGGTACGGCCGTCAGGACTTCTGACGATAAAGGGCCGCAAGCCAAGGCTTGCGGCCCTTCGCTTTGCATGACGAATGTTATTTCATTTCGGACCGGCCCTGGGCCGGGAACCAATCGACTCGTCGGACGTTTTCCGCCGACGCCGTCGACCGCTCACGCGGCCGGCGGCGCGGAAAATTGGGAGCGCCTTCGATGTTTTATAAAATCACTTCCGGCCGGCGCTGGCGTTTGAAGACCGCCACCGCTCCGCATCACGAACGGCTGGACGGCCTCAACGCCGAATTCGCCATGTTCGGATCGCTCGCCGCCTACAAGAATTATCTCCGCGCCACCTATGCGAGCCGCCTGACGCTGGAATCCATGCTCGACGCCAGCAACGTCGCCGCCCTGTTGCCGGATTGGGAGGGTCGAAAAATCCAGGCGCAACTGATCGCGGATTTCTCCGATCTCCGGGACGGGGAGGAGACGCTTTCGCCCTCCGCCTGCCGGCCGATCGGCGGCCCGGTCGACCTGCCGACCATCATCGGCACGCTCTATGTGCTCGAAGGCTCGGCGCTGGGCGCGGCGGTGCTGGTCAAGCGGGCGGCGGCGCTCGGCCTGTCGCCCGAATATGGCGCGCGGCATCTGGCGCGGCAGGTCGACAACCTGCCCGGCTGGAACGCCATGATCAAGCTTCTCGACAGCGCGCCTTTTGAAGAAAGCGATGAAGATCGCTGCGTTCAGGCTTCTATCGCAGCATTCGACGCCTTTGAATATAATTATCGCAAGTTTTTCTGCGCCGTCGCCGCCTGATGGAACCTTTCCTATTCGCGTGAGTTTATTACACGCATAAGGAATTCAATTCCAAAAGGAGAATATAATGCGTCGTTTCATTATGGCTATGGCTGCAACTGCCGCTTTGACCTCGTTCGCCCATGCGCAGGCGACGACGGCGACCACCACCACGACCGAGGTGTTCGTCACGGCCAAGCCGACGGACGTGCTGAGCTATAATCTGGTGGGCCTGAACATCGTCAACGGCGAGGACAAGACCATCGGCGAGATCAAGGACCTGATCATCTCCGACGGCCAGCTCGCCGGTTATATCGTCTCCGTCGGCGGCTTCCTCGGCATGGGCGACAAATATGTCATCGTCAGCCCCTCGGCCGTGGACGTCGTCTATTCGGAATCCGACAAGAAGTGGTCGGCCAAGATGAACGCCACCAAGGACGAGCTTCAGAAGGCTCCGGAATTCAAATATGAAGGCCGCTGGTCCAAGTGATTTTCATGACTTAAGAAAGAAGGCCGTCGCGAGACGGCCTTTTTCTTGTTGTGCATGAAGTGAAAAAACGACGTTTTCTTTATCGTCGGCGCAGGAACAGGAAATAGAGCAGTATGACCACGACCAGCGGGACGCCCAGGAGCCACAGAATTCCAGCGGTAAGCATGACGATTCTCCCTTTTTATTATGAACTATCAATGCGCGGCGGCTTCTTTCGTTCCCTCGCTTCCGGCCGGCGCACATGATTTTGAAATGCGCCGGCGCCGGAAACCAATCGCGCCCGCCGGCGCTTATTCAGGCTGCGACGGGTCTTTTCGCGGCGCTTTCATGGGAGATGTCGAGGGATGAACTGGATCGGCGTCCTGCGTTCGATTGCGGCGGTCGATCTCGGCGGGCTCGGGATCGCCGTCCTGCTCGCGGTCGTCCTGCGCGACCGGTGAAAAGATTAGCCCGCTATCGTTATTTCCCGAATCCGCCCTGATTTCCTTCTTATTGTTGATAGTCGGCTGAAGGCTTTGACTGGCCGGCGCCCCATCTAGCTACGTGACAAGAAACTGCTTATATTGCGCGCCTGAATGGGTCAGCTTTTTCAATCAGCCGATGATTCCGTTGTGACTGATTTTTGCTTGTGGGGCGTATTGTGGCGAGTTCGAACGAGCGGGAGCACCCGAATACAGACTTGCGCCTTATAGCGCTTCATTCCAGCACGCCGCCGCCGCATACGGCGGCGTTCGCGGCAGGCCTGATGGGCGGCGAGACCGCGCCGGACGCCCGCGACTGGCTGGTGGCGATCATCGAGGGCTCCGACGACGCCATCATCAGCAAGGACCTGAAGGGCGTCATCCAGAGCTGGAATCAGGGCGCGACGCGCCTTTTCGGCTATGCGCCGGAGGAGGTCATCGGCAAGTCGATCACGCTTCTCATCCCCGACGACCGGCTGGATGAAGAGCCGGCTATCCTTACCCAGATCGAGCGTGGCAAGCGCGTCGAGCATTTCGAGACGCGCCGCCGCCGCAAGGACGGCTCGATGGTCGACATCTCGCTGACCATCTCCCCGATCCGCAACGAGAACGGCGTCATCGTCGGCGCCTCCAAGATCGCCCGCGACATCACCGAAAAGCGCGTGGCCCAGGAACGGCAGCAATTGCTGATGGGCGAAATCCGCCACCGTGTGAAGAACCTCTTCGCGCTGGCGACGGCGATCGTGTCGATCAGCGCGCGCTCGTCGGCCAACACCGAGGAGATCATCGGCGTCATCCAGGCCCGGCTGACCTCGCTGGCGCGGGCGCATGAGCTGACCATGTCGGACCTCCTGGAGGAGGCGAGGGCGGAGCATGTCGGGCTGCGCTCGGTCATCGGCACCATCCTCGAGCCCTACACCAGCGGCGACCGCATCCGCATCAAGGGCGACGACCCGGAAGTGGGCGGCAAGGCCCTGACTCATGTCGCGCTGCTTTTGCATGAGCTTGCGACCAACGCCGCCAAATACGGCTCGCTCTCCGTCCCGGAAGGGCGGCTGGACGTCTGCGTCCACGACGAGGGCGACCGCGTGCGCCTCGCCTGGCGGGAGTCGGGCGGCCCCGCGCCGTCGCCGGGCCATACGGCGGGTTTCGGTAGCCGGCTTGAGAAAGGGCTCGCCACAGCGCTCAGCGCGGAGATCGTGCGCGACTGGCGGCCGGACGGGCTGACGGTTTCGATCCGGGTGGCGCGGAAGACCATCGCCGCCTGAGCCGGCGGACCGAATGTGGCCTATCGAAGAAAGTTCCAAAATCGAGAGCATGCAATGGAACTTTTTTTGGAGGGATGCGTTTTTTGGGACATATGCCGAGGGCGGACGGGCTGGCGGGGGCCTGCGACAAGCGGGCCGCTCCCCAGGTCACGC
>UBKJ01000033.1 GCA_900465915.1 Hyphomicrobiales bacterium | reverse complement strand
CGGAGGCTGTTGTAACCCCATCGCAGATGGGGGTCCCGTTTGGACGCCGATCACCCCATTTGCGGGGTCCTTATTCCATGCCTAATCACAGCTCAAACTTTGCAATGGTCGACGGGCGCACCAGATCGGCCGGGTTCTCAACCTTCTGGCCGCGTTCTATAGCCCAACGGAAGACCTGCATCACAATTTCGCGGCAAAGCACGGCCGTTGCCGGTGCCCCGCGCTCCACAATCGCATCAGTCAGCGCCCGTAAATCCTCATGGGTGATTTCTGTCAGCTTCTGGTTGCCGAACTTCGGCTTAAGCTCGCGCTCGAACGTGGCTCGACGCATGTCGCGAGTCTTTTCTGCCATCTGATAGCCGCGCAGCCACTTCTCGGCCCACGCGCCGAATGTCTCGGCATCCTTGACGCGTGCTTTGTCCCGCGCCTTCTCCTTGGCTGGAGATTTCCCTGCGGCGATCATCTTCTTGGCTTCACCCAGCCGTTCGCGTGCTTCCGCTAGCGTGATCCCTCCGACACCGTAGCGGCCGAAGGTGATTGTCTCCTGCCTGCCGTGGATCGAGTAGTTGTAGCGGAATGAAATCGAACCCGCTGGCGTGATGGCCACGTAGAGGCCGTCACGGTCATTCACTTTGTAGAGCTTGTCCTTTGGCTTGAGGTTGCGCAGCTTGGTATCAGTCAGCATGGTCGGGTTCGGTTTCCTCTCAAAAATACCATGCTCAAAAAGCCCCACAAATCCTCAAAAAAATTCTTTAAGAACAATGTGTTATCTAAATTCAATACCATGAACACCCCATCAGAGGCAGCATGGTATCGAGTGCCGAACATGGCATCAGGTTCAAATCGTACCATCTACCATGCCATAGAAACGGGGTGCTTGGCGATGCGAAAATTTGCCAGACAGTGCTACGCCAAGAACGAAAAAAGCCCGCAATTACGCGGGCTTATCGGTGTTTTAATGCTCTTTGATGCCAGTCTATGCCGGACGTGGGATCACTCCCACTCGATCGTGCCGGGCGGCTTCGAGGTCACGTCGTAGACGACGCGGTTGATGCCGCGGACTTCGTTGATGATGCGGGTGGCGGCGGCGCCGAGGAAGTTCATGTCGTAGTGGTAGAAATCCGCCGTCATGCCGTCCACGGACGTTACCGCGCGAAGCGCGCAGACGAATTCGTAGGTGCGGCCGTCGCCCATCACGCCCACCGTTTGCACCGGCAGGAGCACGGCGAATGCCTGCCATATGGCGTCGTAGAGGCCCGCCTTGCGGATTTCGTCGAGATAGATCGCGTCGGCCTCGCGCAGGATTTCCAGCTTATCGCGCGTCACGCCGCCGGGGCAGCGGATCGCGAGGCCCGGTCCGGGGAACGGGTGGCGGCCGATGAAGCTGTCAGGCAGGCCCAGTTCCTTGCCGAGCAGGCGCACTTCATCCTTGAACAATTCGCGCAGCGGCTCGACAAGCTGCATCTTCATGCGTTCCGGCAGGCCGCCGACATTGTGGTGCGACTTGATCGTCACCGACGGGCCGCCGGTGAAGGAGACGCTTTCGATCACGTCCGGATAAAGCGTGCCCTGAACGAGGAAATCCGCGCCGCCGAGCTTCTTCGCCTCTTCCTCGAACACTTCGATGAACAGGCGGCCGATGGTCTTGCGCTTCTTTTCCGGGTCGCTTTCGCCTTCCAGTTCACCGATGAAGCGGTCGGCGGCGTCGACGAGGATCAGCGGCAGGTTGTAATGTTCGCGAAACATTTCAACGACTTGCGCCGCTTCGTTCTTGCGCATCAGGCCGTGGTCGACCAGAATGCAGGTAAGCTGGTCACCGACCGCCTCATGCGCCAGAAGGGCTGCGACGGAGGAATCGACACCGCCCGAGAGCGCGCAGATCACCTTGCCGGAACCGACTTGTTTGCGGATCGCCGCGACGGCCTGTTCGCGATAAGCGCCCATGGTCCAGCCGGGCTTCACGCCGACGATGCGATGGACGAAATTCTGCAACAGCTTCGCGCCGTCCGGCGTATGCACCACTTCCGGGTGGAACTGCACGCCGTAATATTTGCGCTTCTCGTCGGCGATGGCGGCGAAAGGCGCGTTGGGCGAGGTGCCGATGATGGTGAAGCCTTCGGGTAGCGCGGTGACGCGGTCGCCATGGCTCATCCACACCTGATGACGCGTGCCCTTGGCCCATATGCCTGCGAAGAGCGGGCTGTCCTCCTGCACGTCGAGGAAGGCGCGGCCGAATTCGCGGTCATGGCCGCTTTCCACCTTGCCGCCGAGCTGGGCGCAGATGGTCTGCTCGCCATAGCAGATGCCGAGAACGGGGATACCCGCCTCGAAGATCGATTGCGGCGCGCGCGGGGAACCGATGTCGACGGTGGAATGCGGGCTGCCGGAAAGGATCACGCCTTTCGGATTCAGCCGCCGGAAAGCCTCTTCCGCCGACTGAAACGGAACGATTTCGCAATAGACATTGGCCTCGCGCACGCGGCGCGCGATCAACTGCGTGACCTGACTGCCAAAGTCGATGATGAGAATTGTGTCGGGATGTGCCGTGGTGCTCATGCGCAGCGTCTATTGAAAAATGAGTAGGGATGCAACGTCTATATGAGCTATCCGCAGGGCGCTCAACAGGCGAGCGGCGAAAAAGCGGCCCGTCCTGACACAACCGTGTCAGGAGCCGCCAGCAAGCCCTCCGCGACGGCCGCTTCCAGTTGCTCCACCGCGACAGCCAGTTTCTCGTCGATGATGTGCAGATATTGCCGCCAGTCCATGAAATGGGTCAGCTCCGCCGCCCCGTCGGATATGCCGCGCAGGCCCAGAAGCGGCGCGCCGAAGGTCTGACAGGCGCGCAGGCAGGCGAAGGTTTCCATGTCCACCATGTCGGCGTCGATACCCGCATAGGCCGCGCCGGAGACGACATTGCCGCCCGTCGATAGCGACGCGCTGGCGAGGCCGGAAATGCGATAGGGCAGATCGACGGTGACGGGCAGGTCGAGAAACGGCGTGCGGCCCTTTTCGACGCCGAGCGGCGAGGCGTCCATGTCGCGATAGGAGACGGACGACACCTGAAAAATGCCGGCCTGCGGCAGCTTCGCCGAGCCGGCAGAACCGAGCGAAACCACGAGGTCCGGCTTCTCGCCCGCCTGCCTGAGTTGCGCCAGCGCATGGGTGAGATTGACCGCCGCCTCCACCGGCCCGACGCCGATCATCACCGGCGTGAAAAGCCGCGACAGATGCGGGCCATATTCCAGATCCACCGCCATGACATAGAGAAGGCGCTTGCCCGCGACTGTCTTGATCATTCTGTTTTCCTTCGATTTTCGCGGTCAGGCCGCGATCCGGCGCAGCGCCGTCACGTCGCGCAGCGGCGGCGCGCCGAACATGCGCGCATATTCGCGGCTGAACTGCGAGGCGCTTTCATAGCCGACGCGGAAGGCCGCCGTCTCGGCGTTGGTCTCGCCGGAAGCGAGCAGCCGGCGCGCCTCCAGCAGGCGAAGCTGCTTCTGATATTGCAGCGGCGTCATGGCGGTGAGCGCCTTGAACTGGCGATGGAACGCCGAGGGGCTGAGCTGGGCGATGGCCGCCAGTTCCTCGACGCGGACATGTTCGGCGAAGCGGTCGCGCAAAGCGTGAATGGCGTTGATGAGGCGGTGGGTGCGATTGCCGCCCAGCGCCATGCGGGCGATGTCGCCGCCCTGCGGCCCGGTCAGCAGCCAGTAGCAGATTTCGCGCATCAGCGCCGGATAGAGGATCGGCGTCGCTCTCGGCGTGTCGAGAAGGCGCACCGCCCGCAACGCGCAATCGGCCAGCGGTCCCTCCAGATCGACCACCAGCGCTCCGCCCCGCGGCTTTCCGTGCGCGGCGGGCGGCTCGTCCAGACTTTCCATCACCTCGCGCATCATGCCGAGATCGAGTTCGATGACCATGCCGAGGTAGGGTTCGTCCGGGCTCGCCTCGGTCACGCGCCCGACGGCGGGCATTTCGACGCCGACGACCAGCACCCTGCCTGCGCCGTAGACGAAGCGTCGGTCGCCGAAGGCGGTCCATTTCGAGCCTTGCAGGGTGATGCAGAGCGCCGGACGGAAGATCAGATGGTTGAGCGGCTTTTCGTGCTCCGCGCGCAGCAGGAGTATGCCTTCGACCGGCGTCGCCAGCGGGCTCGCCTGCCCTTCCGTATGGCGGGCCACCGCCTCGATCAGTTCCTGCATCGCCATCGCTCATCTCCCGCCGCTCGCGGCGCAAAATAGGACGAAAAGCAGGATCGGGCAAGAATGGGAATGGTTCCGGCATTCCGAAAATGCGGCCGAGGCCTATGCTGTATCTATCCGATCCAACAACCATGGAGAATCCCATGACCAATGAAAATTCCAGCCTTTCCAGAGGCAAGATCGCCATCGTCACCGGCGGCAGCCGCGGCCTTGGCCGCAACACCGTGCTCAGCCTCGCCCGGCGCGGCGTCGGCTCGATCTTCACCTATCATTCCAACCGGGCGGAAGCGGACAAGGTGGCGGCGCAGGCCCAAGAGGCGGGCGCGAAGGCCGTGGCCTTGCAGCTCGACGTGTCCGACAGCGGCGCGTTCAACCGTTTCGTGGCCGAGGTGCGCGACGCCCTGCCCGCTTTCGGAGCCGAGCGCTTCGACTATCTCGTCAACAATGCCGGCACGGCCTGCTACAACGCCATCGAGACCACCACGGAAGACGAACTCGATTTCCTCTACCGGGTGCATTTCAAGGGCGTGTTCTTCCTCACGCAGAAACTGCTGCCGCTGATCAATGACGGCGGGCGCATTGTCAACATATCGAGCGGCCTCACGCGGATGATCCGGCCCGGTAGCGCCGCCTATGGCTCGATGAAGGGCGCGGTGGAGGTGCTGACGCGCTATATGGCGAAGGAATTCGGCCCGCGCCGCATCGCCGTCAACGTGGTCGCGCCCGGCGCGATCGAGACCGATTTCGGCGGCGGCCGGGTGCGCGACAATGCGGAGATAAACCGCGAAATCGCCGGCATCACCGCTCTCGGCCGTGTCGGCCTGCCCGACGATATCGGCCCGATGATCGCCGCACTTCTCTTCGAGGACAATCGCTGGGTCAACGCGCAGCGGATCGAGGTTTCCGGCGGGATGGCCATCTAGCCTTGTAGATTACGGTCCTGCACCACCATCATCGTGCCGGTCATGGTGGCGATGAGGCGGACTTCCGTGTCGGTCACGGCGAAGGCCTGTCCGTCGCTGACCATGATGGTGCGGCCGGGCTTGGTGACCTCGCCGCGAAACAGAAAGCGCTCGCCCTTGCCGGGGGCGAGCAGATTGACCTTGAACTCGATAGTCAGCACCGCCGCGTCGGGGGGCATCAGCGACAAAGCGGCGTAACCGCAGGCCGCATCAAGTGCTGCGGAAATCATGCCCGCATGGAGAAAACCGTGCTGCTGGGTCAATTCTCCGCGGAAGGGCATTTCCACTTCCACGATGCCCGGCTCGCAGCGCGTCAGTTCCGCGCCGATCAGCTTCATCGCCGCCTGCCGGGCGAAACTCGCCTCGACGCGCTCCCTGAAATCCGGTTCGGCTACGCGGTTTTGCGGCATCCTATTCCCCGATTACTGGCTTCTTTGTAGAAGGCTCACATAAAACCCGTCCGTATCGGTGGACCAGGGCGAGAATACGCAGCCATGCGCCGGAAAGACAGGCTTATTTTTTTCAGTATTCGGCGCGATGGCCTCCCAGAGAGGCCGGGGCGCAACCTCGCTGAAATCAGGATTCTGCGCCAGAAAGCGGCTCACCTGCGCGGTGTTTTCCTCGGCGAACAGCGAGCAGGTCACATAAGCAAGCCGTCCGCCCGGCTTGACGAAATGACGGGCGGAATCAAGCACTTCGCGCTGGTCCTGCACACGTCGGTCGAGCTGCTGCGCGGTGAGACGCCATTTGGCGTCCGGTCTGCGCCGCCATGTGCCGGAGCCGGTGCAGGGCGCGTCGGTCAGCACGAGGTCCATCCTACCAGCGAGCGGCTCCAGTTCGGCAAGGTCGCCATAGACCTGCGTGTTGCGCACGCCGGCGCGCTGCAAACGCTCGTGCATGGGCGAAAGCCGGGCGCGCTCGGCGTCATAGGCGTGGATCTGGCCGCTATTGCCCATGGCGGCGGCGAGCGCCAGCGTCTTGCCGCCCGCGCCGGCGCAATAATCGAGCACCTGTTCGCCCGGCTTCGGGCCGGCGTAAAGCGCGGCCAGTTGCGAACCCAGATCCTGCACCTCGAACCAGCCGTCGAGAAAGGCGGCCTCGCCCTGCACATTGGGATGACGGCCCAGCGCCTCGATGGGTGGAATGCGCAGCGCCTGCGCGAGGAAGGGCGCGGGCGCGGCCCCGGCCTTTTCAAGCGCCCCCAGCACCTGCTCCGGCTTCGCCTTCAGCGCATTAACGCGCAAATCGACCGGCGGACGGGCGGCGAGCGCCCTGCCCTCATCGACCCAGCCCGCGCCGAACAGGGCTTCGAGCGAAGGCGCGCACCATTCGGGCACGTCGGCGCGGATATGGTCGGGGGCGTCGGCGAGGTCGCGGCCCGCCCATGCGGCGCGGCAGGCGGCTTCGAGCGGTTCGGGCGCGAATTTGTCGCCGTCGAGCGCGGCGTCGATGGCCGCCATATCCATGCCGCCATCGGCCAGAAGCGCGCCATAGGCCAGCGCGCGGGCGTCGTCGCAATCCATGCGCCATGCGATGGACAGCCTGCGCCGCAACGCGTCATAGACGATGTTGCCGATCACCGCGCGGTCGCCCGCGCCGGCGAAGCGGTGCGCCGCGCCCCAGTCCTTCAGCACGTCGGAGGCCGGGCGCTTGCCCGCTTCCGTCTCGCCCAGAACCTCTATCGCCGCCTGTAGCCGTCCGCCAAGCCGCATCGCCTCTCCTTAAAACTGACTGGACCGGCATAGCCTTCCTTGCGGGGAAAAGGCAATCGGCAAATCACAACAAAACCGGGGCGCGAGCGCCCCGGCTGTTGAACTTTGCAGAAGAAGAAAGAGCGGCCTTATTCGGCCGCGCCCACCTCTTCCTCGACGGCGATGGTGTTGGCCTGATAGCCATGCGCATCGTGCAACGCCTTGCGCACGCCGGCCTCGTAATCGGGATGGATGCGCCGGAAATGGACAAGCTGGCGCTCCACGATATATTCCGGCACCCCGCCCATGGCGGCGGCGATGTTGGAGAACAGACGCTGTTTCTCCCCGGCGTCGAACAGGTTGAACAGCGCGCGCGGCTGCGAATAATCGTCATTGCCGACGCGGTGGTCGTAGCGCGCCGCATCGCCGGAAATGCGCAGCGGCGGTTCCTTGGCGGCGGGCTGCTCCACCGGCCCGTCGAACGAGTTCGGCTCGTAATAGGCGTCCGGATTGCCGGTCTTGACGCCACCATAGACGTTCATCTGCCCGTCGCGGTGATAGTGATGCACCGGGCATTTCGGCTGGTTGACGGGGATCGTCTCGTAATGGGTGCCAAGGCGATGGCGATGCGCGTCGGCATAGGAGAAGACGCGCGCCTGCAACATCTTGTCGGGCGAATAGCTGATGCCCGGCACTATATTGGACGGCGAAAAGGCCGCATTCTCGATCTCGGTGAAATAATTCTCCGGGTTGCGGTTCAGCTCCATCACGCCGATGTCGATCGGCGGATAATCCGCATGCGGCCAGACCTTGGTGAGATCGAAGGGATTATAGGGCGTCTTCTCGGCATCCAGTTCCGGCATGATCTGCACCTGCACCTTCCATTTCGGAAACTCGCCCTTCTGGATGGAGGTGTAGAGGTCTTCCTGCGTGGATTCGCGCGTGCGGCCGATCACTTGCTCGGCTTCCGCATTGGTCCAGTGGCGATGCCCCTGCATGGTCTTGAAGTGGAACTTGACCCAATAGCGCTCGCCGGCGTCGTTCCAGAAGGAATAGGTGTGCGAGCCGTAGCCGTTGATATGGCGCACGTCCGTCGGCAGGCCGCGATCCGACATCAGGATCGTCACCTGATGCAGGCTTTCGGGCGACAGCGACCAGAAATCCCACATGGCGGTGGCCGAACGCAGGTTGGTCCTCGGATGACGCTTCTGGGTGTGGATGAAATCAGGGAATTTCACCGGATCGCGCACGAAGAAGACCGGCGTGTTGTTGCCGACCAGATCCCAGTTGCCTTCCTCGGTGTAGAATTTTAGCGCGAAGCCGCGCACGTCGCGCTCGGCGTCGGCTGCGCCCATCTCGCCGGCCACGGTCGAGAAACGCGCCAGCATCGGCGTCCGCGCGCCAGGCTGCAAAGCCTTGGCCTTGGTGTATTTGGAGATGTCGCCGGTGATGGTCAGCGTGCCGAAAGCGCCCCAGCCCTTGGCGTGCACGGCGCGTTCGGGGATGCGTTCGCGGTTCTGGTGCGCCAGCTTCTCGATGAGCTGGTAGTCCTGCAAAAGCACCGGGCCGCGCTCGCCGGCGGTCAGGGAATTCTGGTTGTCCGGGATCGGCGCGCCGGCGCTGGTCGTCATGGTCGGGCGGTCTGTCATGGAAATTCCCTCCTGCGGTTGAACCGTCGTCGCCCCGCGCGCCGGACTGTGGCCGGCCTTGTCCGCGTGGCTCTGGAAGAAAGAATAGAACCATTCCAATTATAATCGCCAATTGCTTTTTTGATCTTTTTCGATAGGATTATCCTATCATGTTCACCGTTCGCCAGATGCGCTATTTCGATGCGCTCGCCGCCACGCTGCATTTTCGCAAGGCCGCCGAGCTCGCCCATGTCTCGCAGCCCGCCCTTTCGGCGCAGATCGCCGAGATGGAGGCGCTGGCCGGCGGGCCGCTGTTCGAGCGTTCGCAGCGCCATGTGCTGATGACGGAGCTGGGCAAGGAGTTGCTGCCCGGCGTCCGCGCGATCCTGCGCGAGCTGGCGGCGCTGGAGGAGATCGCGGCGCAAAGCCGCGGCCTGCTGCAGACGCGGCTGCGGCTCGGAATCATCCCCACCGTCGCGCCCTATCTGGCCCCGGCGCTGATCCCGCTCCTGCGCGAGCGCCACCCCGCCTTCCGGCTGCAATTGCGCGAAAACGTGACGGCGCGCCTTCTCGACGAACTCCTCGCCGGCGAGATCGACGCGCTGGTCGCAGCCCTTCCCATCGACGACGACCGGCTGGCGCGGCAGAAACTGTTCGACGACCGTTTCCTCATCGCCACGTCGAGCGACGACCGCACGGTGCTGACCTCGCCAATGACGCAGGACGAGACGCTGATGGACCGGCTGCTTCTGCTGGAGGAAGGCCATTGCATGCGCGACCAGGCGCTGGCCGTCTGCGCGCTGCCGGCGCAGCGGCAGCTGGTCAAATACGGCGCGACCAGCATGGCCACCCTGCTGCAGATGGTCAGCCACGGCATGGGCCTGACGCTCATTCCCGAAATCGCAGTGCGGGCCGAGGCGCGCAACAACCACATGCGCATCGTGCCCTTCGAGGGCGAGCAGCCGAAGCGCGAGATCGCCTTGTTCTGGCGGCGGCAGAGCATGCGCCGCAAGGATTTTCAGGCGCTGGCCGACTGCATCGCCGAAAGCGCGCGTGGGCTGCTCATGGGCGACGACGATCTGGCGATCCTGGCCTGAATCGAAAGGGCGGCCCGAAGGCCGCCCTTTTCAAGTCTCACATGCCGCCCGGATAGTTCGGGCTTTCGCGGGTGATGGCGACGCCATGCGAGTGGCTTTCGCGCAAGCCCGCATTGGAGATGCGCACGAAGGTGGCCTTGTCGCGGAATTCCGCCAGCGTCTTCGCGCCGACATAGCCCATGGAGGCGCGCAGGCCGCCGGCGAGCTGGTGCAGCACGGCGGCGATGGGGCCCTTATAGGCCACCTGGCCCTCGATGCCTTCCGGCACCAGCTTCAGCTCGTCGCGCACTTCCGCCTGGAAATAGCGGTCGGCCGAGCCGCGCGCCATCGCGCCCACCGAGCCCATGCCGCGATAGGCCTTGAAGGAGCGGCCCTGGTGCAGATAGACCTCGCCCGGGCTTTCCTCGGTGCCGGCCAGCAGCGAGCCGGCCATGGCGGCGCAGGCGCCGGCGGCCAGCGCCTTGGCGAAATCGCCCGAGAACTTGATGCCGCCGTCGGCGATCACCGGGATATTGTGCTTATGCGCCGCCTCGACCGCCGCCATGATGGCGGAAAGCTGCGGCACGCCGACGCCGGCGACGATGCGCGTGGTGCAGATCGAGCCCGGCCCGATGCCGACCTTGACCGCGTCGGCGCCCGCGTCGATCAGCGCCTCGGTTCCCGCCGAAGTGGCGACGTTGCCGGCGAGGATGGCGACGTTCGGATAGGCCTTCTTGATGCGCGCCACGGCGTCGAGCACGCGCTGCGAATGGCCGTGCGCGGTGTCGACCACCAGAAGGTCGACGCCGGCGTCGATCAGGCGCTCGGCGCGCTCGTAGCCGTCCTCGCCGACGCTGGTGGCGGCGGCGGCGCGCAGGCGGCCCTGCGCGTCCTTGGCGGCGTTGGGGTTGAGCTGCGACTTCTCGATGTCCTTGACGGTGACCAGGCCGACGCAGCGGCCCTTCTCGTCCACCACCAGCAGCTTTTCGATGCGGTGGGCGTGCAACAGGCGCTTGGCCTCGTCCTGGTTGACGTTCTCATGCACGGTGACGAGGTTTTCCCGCGTCATCAGCTCGTAGATCTTCTGCGCCGGATTGGAGGCGAAGCGCACGTCGCGATTGGTCAGGATGCCGACCAGCCGGCCTGGGCCCTTATGGCCGTTCTCGACCACGGGAATGCCGGAAATGCCGTGCGCCTTCATCATGGCCTGCGCCTCGGCCAGCGTGGCGTCGGGGCCGATGGTGACGGGGTTGACCACCATGCCGGATTCGAATTTCTTGACCTGCCGCACTTCCTCGGCCTGGCGTTCCGGCGTGAGATTGCGGTGGATGACGCCGATGCCGCCGGCCTGCGCCATGGCGATGGCGAGGCGCGATTCCGTCACCGTGTCCATGGCGGCGGAGAGGAGCGGCAGGCTAAGCTCGATGTCCTTGGCGATGCGGGTGTGCAGGTCGACTTGGCCCGGCATGACTTCCGAGTGGCCGGGCTGCAGCAGCACGTCGTCGAAAGTGAGGGCCATCGCCCCGGTCGAGGATTCCACGATTGTAGCCATCGCCAATTCCCTTGAATGAAAAAGCCGCCTCCCCGAAGCTTGTCGGGAACGACGACGATTCTGGTTGCTGTATTGAATTGGCAGCGGCTGGTAACACGGTTATGACCGGTTGAAAAGCCTTTTGCGCGGAAACTTCAGTCATCGATAAGGATCGCCGTGCTAGGAGCGGCGAACGATTGCGGAAATGGAAGAGTCAAGTGAGTCCCGACAAGTGAGCAAGTCCTATAAACGCGTTCCGCTGTTTCGCCGCTCGCGCGTGCTGTGGCTGTCGCCGCGCCTGTGGAAGCCGCGGCTGGTGTTCTGGTGCGGCGCGCTGGCCATCGGCGTCATCAGCGTGGGCTTCGCCTCCGCCGCCGACGTGGCGCAGCATGCGTTCAAGACGCTGACGGGCGGAAGTCCCTGGCGCCACTGGCTGCCGCTTCTCATTACGCCGCTCGGCTTCATGCTGTGCTCGTGGATCGCGCTGCGCTATTTCCCCGGCTCGGGCGGCAGCGGCATTCCGCAGGCGATCGCCGCGCGCCATCTCAGCGACCCGCAGGACCGGTCGCTGCTTCTGTCGCTGCGGCTCGCTTTCGGCAAGATCGTGCTGACGGTGGCGGGGCTGTTCTTCGGCGCCTCCATCGGCCGCGAGGGACCGACGGTGCAGATCGGCGCGTCGATCATGCTGCAATCGGCGCGCATCGGCGGCATGGAGCAGGCGCGCGGGCTGATCCTCGCAGGCTCGGCGGCCGGCATCGCCGCCGCCTTCAACACGCCGCTGGCGGGCATCGTCTTCGCCATCGAGGAGATGGGCCGCGCCTACGCCGCGCGCACCAACGGGCTGGTGCTGTCGGCCGTTATCCTGGCCGGCATCGCCTCGCTCGGCCTGGTCGGCAACTATAATTATTTCGGCCTCGCCACCGCGACCGCCACCACCGGCCGCGACTGGGCCATGGTCGTGGCCTGCGGCGTGATCGGCGGCGCCTTCGGAGCGAGCTTCAGCGCGCTGGCCTTGCGCCTCGGGCGCGAGGTGCGCCGCCGCACCCAGAAGGCGCCGCTGCGCGACACGGTGCTGTTCGCCGGCGCCTGCGGGCTGGCGGTGGCGGTCATCGGCCTCGGCTTCGGCACCTTCGGCACGGGCTACGACCAGGCGCGCTCGGCGGTCGAGGGCCAGGCCCTGCCGCCGCTCTATTTCCTGGCCAAGTTCGTGGTCGGGCTTTTGTCCATGCTGTCGGGCATTCCGGGCGGCATCTTCGCGCCGTCGTTGTCCGTCGGCGCAGGGCTGGGCAGCACGCTCGGCCTTGTCTTCGGAACCAGCGCCAGCCTCGCCGCCGTGCTGGGCATGGCCGGTTATTTCGCCGGCGTGGTGCAAGCGCCGATGACCGCCTTCGTCATCATCCTGGAGATGACCGGCAACCACAACAACGTCATCCCGCTGATGTGCGCCTCGATGATCGGCTACGGCACGGCGCGGCTCATCTCCAACGAGCCGCTCTATCACGCGCTGTCGCGCAATTTCCTCGCCGACGTGCTGCGCCAGCAGCGCAAGAACAAGGGGGAGTGACATGGAGCTGATGGGGGGAAGCGTCACCGACGTGCCGGGCGTGAAGCTCGGCCACCATACGCTCGCGCGCCGCCCCACCGGCTGCACCGTGCTCCTGTGCGAGGAAGGGGCCGTGGCGAGCGTCGACGTGCGCGGCGCGGCGCCCGGCACGCGCGAGACGGACCTGCTTGATCCCGTAAACTTGGTGCAGGAAGTGCAGGCGGTGCTGCTGTCGGGCGGCAGCGCCTACGGCCTCGCCGCCGCCGACGGCGTGATGCGCTGGCTGGAGGAGAACCGGCTCGGCTTCAGGATCGGCGCGGGCGTCGTGCCCATCGTCCCGGCTGCGGTGCTGATGGATCTCGGCGTCGGCGATTTCTCCATCCGCCCCGACGCGGAAGCGGGCTATCTGGCCTGCGCCGCGGCGGCGGCCGCGCCCTCCGGCGAAGGCAATATCGGCGCGGGCGCCGGCGCCACGGTCGGCAAGATGTTCGGCATGGACTTCGCCATGAAGGGCGGGCTCGGAACCGCCAGCCATTCCATTCCCGGCACGGATATCGTGGTCGGCGCCGTGGCGGCGGTCAACGCGGTCGGTGACGTTTATGCGCCCGGCTCCGGCCGCATCCTCGCCGGCGCGCGGCGGGCGGACGGCCAGGGTTTCCGCGACACCATGCAGGAAATCTTGCAGGGTCATGGCGTCATGGCCTCGGCCGGCGCCAACACCACCATCGGCGCGGTGGCCACCAACGCGGCCTTCGACAAGGCGGCGCTGAAGAAGATCGCCGGCATGGCCCATGACGGCTTCGCCCGCACGATCAATCCGATCCACACCATGTGGGACGGCGACACGATCTTCGCGCTCTCCACCCGCAAGGCCCAAGCGCGCGCCGACGTCACCGCCATCGGCGCCGTCGCCGCGACCGTGATGGCGCATGCGGTCGCGCGGGCGGTTCTGGCGGCGGAAAGCCTCGAGGATTTGAATTTGCCCGCCTGCCGGGACTATATGTCGGGACGGATCAACGAAGCAGGGCGTTCATGACCTCACTCAAATTCGGCACCAGCGGCCTGCGTGGACTGGCGGACGAACTCGACGGGCCGCCCGCCTACGCCTACGCCGCCGCCTTCCTCGACGTGCTGACCCGACGCGGCGACCTCGCCGCCGGCGCCGAGGTGCATGTGGGCCGTGACTTGCGCCCGTCGAGCCCCGCCATCGCCGCGCTGGTGATGGGGGCGATCGCCGACGCCGGCCTCACGCCGGTCGATTGCGGCGTCCTGCCGACGCCGGCGCTCAGCTTCTACGCCATGCGGGCCGGCGCGCCGTCGATCATGGTCACCGGCAGCCACATCCCCGACGACCGCAACGGGCTCAAATTCTACCGCCGCGACGGCGAGATCGACAAGGACGACGAGCAGGCCATCCTCGCAGCCCATGCCGCCCTGCCCGGCCGGACCCCAAGCCGCGCCGCCGGACGCCCGGCTTCGGACGCGGCGCTGGCGCTCTACGCCGCCCGCTATACGGATTTCCTCGGCCGCGACGCGCTCAAAGGCCTGCGCGTCGGCGTCTACCAGCATTCCTCGGTGGCGCGCGATCTTCTCATGCGCGTCCTCGCCGATCTGGGCGCGGAAGCCGTGGCGCTCGGCCGCTCCGACCGCTTCGTGCCGGTCGACACCGAGGCGCTGCGCCCCGAGGACATTGACCTTCTCGACCGATGGGCGAAGGAGCAGCGTTTCGACGCCATCGTCTCCACCGACGGCGACGCCGACCGGCCGCTGATCGCCGACGAGGCCGGGCGCTTCGTGCGCGGCGACCTGGTGGGCGCGATCACCGCCGCCTGGGCCGGCGCGGACGCGATCGTCACCCCCGTCACCTCCAATTCGGCGCTGGAGACATGCGGCCGCTTCGCCCGCGTGATCCGCACCCGCGTCGGCTCGCCCTATGTCATCGCCGGCATGGCCGAGGCCGATGCGACAATCGTGGTCGGCTTCGAGGCCAATGGCGGCGTGCTGCTCGGCGGCGCCGTGGAAAGAAACGGCCGCCGGCTCGACGCGCTCGCCACCCGCGACGCGCTGCTGCCGATCCTCGCCTGCCTCGATTCCGTCGCCGCGCAGCACAAGCCGCTCTCCGCTATCGCCGCCGGCTTCGGCTTCCGCATGGCGCTGAGCGACCGCCTGCAGAACGCGCCCGCGAGCCAGACCGGGCCTTTCCTCGCCGCCCTTCAGGACGTAGCCTTCCGCGACGGGCTTTTCGCCCAGGCCGGCGCGATCGCCTGCATCGAGACCATCGACGGCGTCAAGCTGTTCTTTGACAGCGGCGACGCCGTGCATTATCGCGCTTCCGGCAACGCGCCGGAACTGCGCTGTTATGTCGAGGCCGTGGACGAGCCGCAGGCGCGCGCCCTGCTCGCCTTCGGCCTCGCCGCCGCCCGCAACGCCATGGAGGACGCCCGCTCATGAGTTTCATTCCCGTCATCATCAGCGGCGGCTCCGGCTCGCGGCTTTGGCCGCTGTCGCGCGACGCGCACCCGAAACCCTTCATCGAACTGCCGGGCGGCGGCTCGCTGATCGGCAAGACCTATGAGCGCGCCACGCGGCTCGCCGGCGTCGACGCACTGCTGACGGTCACCAACCGCGATTTCCTGTTCCTGACGCTCGACGCCTATGCGGAAGCCAATGCGCGCCGGACCGACAACACCTTCCTGCTGGAGCCGATGGGCCGCGACACGGCGGCGGCGGTGGCGCTGGCCGCCCTCCACGCCGAGGCCGCCTACGGCCCCGACGCGGTGCTTCTCGTCATGCCGGCGGACCATCTCATCGCCGACGAAGCCGCCTTCGCCGCGGCCGTGGCGCAGGCGCGCCGGCTCGCCGAAACGGGCCGCATCGTCACTTTCGGCGTCGTCCCCGACAAGCCCGAGACCGGCTTCGGCTATATCCAGGTCGCCGGCGACGACGTGCTGCGCTTTGTCGAAAAGCCCGACGCGGCGACGGCCGCGGCCTATGTGGCGAGCGGCGACTATTACTGGAATTCCGGCATGTTCTGCTTCAAGGCTGAGACGATGCTGGAGGCGATGCGGCGCCACGCGCCGGCGATCCTGGACGGCGCCAGGGCGGCGCTGGAGCATGCAAGGCAGGGCGTCAACGGCGAGGTCAAGACCCTGGAGATCGCCAGGGATCAATTCGCCGCCACGCCCGCCATCTCCATCGATTATGCGGTGATGGAGAAGGCCGACAACATCGCCTGCGTGCCCGTCTCCTGCGGCTGGTCGGACATCGGCTCCTGGGCGGCGATGGCCGATCTCGTCGCGCCGGACGCCGACGGCAACCGGCTCAGCGGCGAGACCGTGCTGGAGGACGCGACCGACTGTTTCGTCCTGTCGGAGGACCGGCTGGTCAGCCTCGTCGGCGTGCGCGACCTTCTGGTGGTCGACATGCCTGACGCGCTTCTCGTCGCCCATCGCGACCGCGCCCAAGAGGTGCGCGCCGTGTTCAACCGCCTGCGCGCGCAGAACCACGAGGCGGCCAAGCTGCACCGCACCGCGCATCGCCCTTGGGGAACCTATACGGTGCTGGAGGAAGGCGACGGCTTCAAGATCAAGCGCATCGAGGTCAAGCCCGGCCGCCGCCTCAGCCTCCAGGCGCATCACCACCGTTCCGAGCACTGGATCGTGGTGTCGGGCGCGGCCAAGGTGACGAACGGCGACCGCGAGATCCTGCTCACCACCAACCAGTCGACCTATATTCCCTGCGGCTTCAAGCACCGGCTGGAGAATCCCGGCATCCTGCCGCTGGTGATGATCGAGGTGCAGAGCGGCGACTATCTGGGCGAGGACGACATCGTGCGTTTCGACGACATTTATGGGCGCGCCTGAGCCGGCGAATCCGGCTATGCTTTCGCCATGACAATCCGCCGACTAAGCGAAACCATCATCAACCGGATCGCCGCGGGCGAGGTGATCGAGCGCCCCGCCAGCGTGATCAAGGAGCTGGTCGAGAACGCCATCGACGCCGGCGCCACCCGCATCGAGGTGGTCACCGGCGGCGGCGGCAAGACGCTTTTGCGCGTCACCGACAATGGCGGCGGCATTCCGGCGGAGGAGTTGGCGCTGGCCGTGTCGCGCCATTGCACGTCCAAGCTTGCCGACGACGTCAACGACATCCGCGCGCTCGGCTTTCGCGGCGAGGCCCTGCCCTCCATCGGCTCGGTGGCGCGGCTGACGCTGAAATCGCGCCCGCCCGAGGCCGAGACCGGCTTCGAGGTGACGGTCAATGGCGGCCAGGTCGACGGCCCGCGCCCGGCGGCGCTCAACCGCGGCACCATCGCCGAGGTGCGCGACCTGTTCTACGCCACGCCGGCGCGGCTCAAATTCATGAAGACCGAGCGCGCGGAGGCCGCCGCCGTCACGGAAGTGGTCAAGCGCATCGCCATCGCCTTTCCGAACGTGCGCTTCTCGCTGGCCGGCACCGACCGCAGCCCGCTCGACCTGCCCGCCACCGGCCAGGGGCCGGAGGCGACGCTGGAGCGCGTCGCGCAGGTGCTGGGCAAGGATTTTCCCGAAAACGCCATCGCGCTCGACGCCGAACGCGACGGCGTGCGGCTGACCGGCTTCGCCGGCGTGCCCTCCTTCAATCGCGGCAACGCGGCGCATCAATACGCCTATGTCAACGGCCGCCCGGTGCGCGACAAGCAGATTTTCGGCGCGCTGCGAGGGGCCTATGCCGACGTCATCGCGCGCGACCGGCACCCGGTGGCGGTGCTGTTCCTGACGCTCGATCCGGCCTTCGTCGACGTCAACGTGCATCCGGCCAAGGCCGACGTGCGCTTTCGCGATCCGGGGCTGGTGCGCGGCCTCATCGTCGGCGCGGTCAAGCAGGCGCTGGCGCAATCGGGCATCCGCCCCGCCACCAGCGGCGCGGAGGCGATGCTGCAGGCCTTCCGCGCCGAGGGCCTGCGTTCGTCCGGCTTCTCCGAGCGCGCCGCGGCCGCCGGCTGGCGGCCCGCGCCGCAAGCGATGGCGATGCGCGAGACATGGACGCCCGCGACCGCGCATCCGGCCCATCGCCCGCTCGGCCTCGACGAAAGCGAACAGCCCGCCTTCGCCCCGATAGCCGTTCCCGCCGCCGACGCCCGCGCCGGGCTCGCCGAGCCCGCGCCCGACCTGCTGCGCAAACCGCTCGGCGCGGCGCGGGCGCAGATCCACGAGAATTACATCGTCGCCCAGACCGAGGATAGCCTCGTCATCGTCGACCAGCACGCGGCGCATGAGCGGCTGGTCTACGAGGCGCTCAAGACGGCGCTGCACGCCCGGCCCATTTCCGGCCAGATGCTGCTGATCCCCGAGATCGTCGACCTGCCGGAGGAGGACGCGGAGCGCCTGGCCGGCCACGCCGAAACGCTGGCGCGCTTCGGCCTCGGGCTGGAGCGTTTCGGGCCGGGGGCGATCGCGGTGCGCGAGACGCCCGCCATGCTGG
Source organism: Hyphomicrobiales bacterium (assembly GCA_900465915.1). Classification (GTDB taxonomy): domain Bacteria; phylum Pseudomonadota; class Alphaproteobacteria; order Rhizobiales; family Rhizobiaceae; genus Brucella. The sequence continues at coordinate 103,228 of UBKJ01000033.1, read as the reverse complement.
GCGAGATGAACGTGCCGCAGCTCGTGCGCGACCTCGCCGACGAGATCGCCGAGCACGACACGTCCGACGGATTGCAGGCCATGCTCAACCATGTAGCGGCGACCATGGCTTGCCACGGCTCGGTGCGCTCGGGCCGCCGGCTGAAGCCGGAGGAAATGAACGCGCTGCTGCGCGACATGGAGGCCACGCCCGGCTCCGGCACCTGCAACCACGGGCGCCCCACCTTCATCGAATTGAAGCTCAGCGACATCGAACGGCTGTTCGGGCGGCGCTGACGGGTGTATGAGAACAGCAAAGAGGTCTTGAACGATGAACAGATTTGAATCGCCCCGCTCCTCCGAGGCCGTGCTGCGCTATCTCGACGGCGACTACGAGATCGTCCGCCACGGCGCCTTCGTGAGCTGCGCGGTCACCGGCGCGCCGATCCCGCTGGACGAGCTGAAATATTGGAGCGTCGCGCGGCAGGAGCCCTACGCCAGCGGCCTCATCTCCTTCGAGCGGGAGCTGGCCTGCAATCCCGAGCTGCGCCGCCGCGACAGGAACTGATCAGCCGCGCCGGCGGATCTTGTAGCGCTCCAGCGTCGCGTCGAGCACATGGTCGAGCGCGTCCTTGCGCTCGAAACGCAATTCCACGTCGAGCACCGACAATGCGGCCAGGAAACGCGGCGGGACGTTGGGCATGGTGGCGAGCCGCACCCGGTCCTTGGCCGTGGTGACCAGCCCCAGCCCCTGCCGGCGCGCCGTCTCGGTCAGCTCGCGCAGCTCCTCCGGCGCGAAGCTGTGATGGTCGGGGAAGGTGCGCCGCTCCACCACCTCGCCGCCGGCCTGCGCCACGCTGGCGAAGAATTTTTCCGGATTGCCGATGCCGGCGAAGGCCAGCCAGCGCTTCCCGGCGACCGGTGTGGCGGGCGACGGCTCCAGCCGCGCCTCGTAGACGGGTCGCGCGGCGCGCGCCGCCTGCCGCACGACGAAATCCGCCCCGTCGCCCTTGCCGATCCTGAGCAGCGCGTCGGTGCGGCGCATCTGGTCGGTCAAGGGCGCGCGCAGCGGCCCGGCCGGAATGACACGGCCATTGCCCAGGCCGCGCGTGGCGTCCACCACCAACAGCGCGTAATCCGCGTGCAGCCGCGCGCTCTGGAAGCCGTCGTCCATGATGATGAAGTCGCAGCCCATGGCGATGAGCCGCTCCGCCGCCTTGCGCCGGTCGGCCGACAAAGCCACCGGCGCGTGACGGGCCAGAAGCAGCGGCTCGTCGCCGACGAGGCGCGCGCCGTCCTTCTCGACATCGACCACATGCAAGCCGCTGTAATCGCCGCCATAGCCGCGCGACACCACGCCCGGCGTCAGGCCGCGGCGGCGCGCGCCTTCGGCGAAGGCGATGGCGGTCGGCGTCTTGCCGGCGCCGCCGACGGTGAAATTGCCGACGCACAGCACCGGCGCGGCCACCTGCGGCGGCCTGGCCTTGGCCAGCCTGCGGCCCGCCACCGCGCCGTAGAGCCATGCGGCCGGCGCGAGCATGAAGGCGCGCCAGTCGGGCTTCTCCCACCAGAAGGGCGGCGCTTCGCTGGCCATGTCAGCCCTCGCCGCCATGGCCGGGCAGTTGCGCCTGCAAGGCCAGCGGCTGGATGAAGGGTTCGAGCGCCGCCATGGTGCGGTCCAGCGCGCCGCGCATGTCCTTGACCGTCTCCAGCCCCGCCGCGACCATGCCGCGCAATTGCTGCGGATTGCCGAGCAGGAAGCCGACGGCGCTGGCCAGCATGTCGCGGTCCTGCACCACGCGCGCGCCGCCGCTTTCGATCAGCCGCGCGAAGGAATCGCGGAAATTCTGCACATGCGGCCCCGTCAGCACCGCCACGCCCATCATGGCCGGTTCGAGCGGATTGTGGCCGCCTTGCTTGGTCAGCGAATTGCCGATGAAGGCGATTTCGGTCAGTTGCAGATAGAGCCCCATCTCGCCGATCGTGTCGCCCAGAAGCACCTGCATCTCGGGAGTGATCGGCTCTCCGCGGCTGCGCACCGCCGCCTTCAGCCCCTTCTGCGCCAGCATGGCCTCGATCGCCGCCGCGCGGTGCGGATGGCGCGGCACGATGACGGTGAGAAGCCCCGGATAGCGCGCGCTGAGAAGCCCGTGCACCTCGGCGGCGACCTCTTCCTCGCCGTCATGGGTGGAGATCGCGGCCCAGCTTCGCCGGCCGCCGATCTGGCGGCGCAGTTCCGCCAGCGCTTCCGGGTCGCCGGGCGGCGGCGCGGTGTCGACCTTGAGGTTGCCCGACACGGTGACGGGCCGCGCGCCCAGCGCGCTGAAGCGCTCGCCGTCCATCTCCGACTGCGCCACCACATGGGCGAAATTCTCGAACAGCGCCTCGGCCAGCGCCTGGCGCTTCTTCCACGCCGCGAAGGAGCGGTCGGACATGCGCCCGTTGACCAGCACATGCGGAATATGCCGCGCGCCGAGCGACAGCACCGTCGCCGGCCAGATCTCGGATTCGCAGCCGATGGCGAGGTCCGGCTTCCAGTGGTCGAGGAAGCGGTTGACCGCCGGCTGCAGGTCGAGCGGCGCATATTGATGGATGACCTTGTCGCCCAGCTGCTCGGCCACCATGCGGGCCGAGGTCACGGTGCCGGTGGTCATCAACACGCTGACGCCGATCCCGGCGATGCGCTCGATCAGCGGCGTCATGGCGACGCTTTCGCCGACGCTCGCCGCATGCGCCCAGACCACGGGACCGAGCGGCCGCGCCAGCGCGGTCTTGCCGTAGCGCTCGCCGCGGCGGGCGCGCTCCTCCTTGCCCCGCGAGGCGCGGTAGGCGATGTAGGGTCCGATGAAGGGATAGGCCGCCGTTCCCAGCAAACGGTAGGCCGACAGCATGTTGCGCGCCCAGCGTTGGCTCATTTCGTCCTCGTCAATGCGGCGTAAGCCTGTTCGGTCGCGTCGTTGAGCCGGCGCGTGAGTTCGCGCCGCGCGGCTTCCAGCTCGTCGTCCTCCGCCTCGGCCGCCACCCAGAGCGGCTCGCCATAGATGACGGAGGCGCGGCCGAAGGGCAAGGGAATGGCGGTCTTGTCCCAGGTCTTCTCCAGCACCCGCCGGCGGGAATAGGCCTGCGCGACGGGCACGATCGGCCGGCCCGACAGCTTGGCCAGAAGCACGATGCCCTCGCCCGCCTCGCGCGGCTTTCCATGGGCGATGTCGGCGATCATCGAGGCCGACCGGCCCTGCTTCAGCGCGTTCCGCAGCGTCAGCAACGCCCGCACGCCGCCCTTGCCCGGATTGGTCCGCCCGCGCCCGCCCGAGCCGCGTACCGTCATCAGCCCCAGCTTCTCGGCCACGCGCGCGTTCAGCTCCGCGTCGGCGCTGCGCGAGAACATGGCGACCAGCGGAAATCCCTTCGGCCGCAGGAACGGCCCCATCAGGTGCTGGCCGTGCCAGAAGGTGACGATGCAGGGCGCGAGCGCCCGCGCCATCTCCTCGGTTGGCGCCGGCCCGGTGACGACGCGATTGGTGGCGTGGACCCATTTGAGATAGGACGCGATCAGCCAGACCAGCGCGGCCTTGGCCGCGTCGGATTGCGCCAGCGGCCCGCGAACCCGCCGCCACAGGCGTTTGGCCAGGCCTTCCGATCTGCGGGGAGCCGACAAGCCGTCAGTCCGCGTGGGTCTCGGTCGCGTGCGGATCGAGCAGCCGGTGCATATGGACGATGAAATAGCGCATATGGGCGTTGTCGACCGTCTGCTGCGCCTTGGACTTCCACGCCGTCTTGGCGGTCTCGAAATCGGGATAGATGCCGACGATGTCGAGCTTGTCGAGATCGCGGAACTCCATGGAGTCGAGCTTCTTCAGCTCGCCGCCGAACACCAGATGAAGAAGCTGCTTTTTTTCGCTGTCGCTCATGTCAGGACTCCTCGAACGAATTGGTTCGCGGCATGATTAGCCTAACGGCCAGTCCGCCACAATATTCAACATGTCGTCCAGCAGCTTTCCGCTGGCGGCGACCAGAACGCCATGTCGCGCCGTGGGCAGGCCATAGGCGAGCGGCGCGCCGTCGCGGCCCAGAAGCGCGCCTCCGGCCTCGGCCAGGATGAGGTCGGCGGCGGCGAGGTCCCAGTCGTGCGAATCGGGCCGCACGAAGGTGCCGTCGATCTCGCCGCGCGCCACCATGGCGATGCGATAGGCGAGCGAGGGAATATAGGGATGCAACGCCACACGCGCCCGCAGGCTTTCCGGCAGCACGTCCAGCACCGAGCGCGCGGCGGCGATGGTGAAGCGCTCGCCGGCGGACGCCGCGGCGCGGATCGCCTCGCCATTCTGCGTCGCGCCCGCGCCGCGCATGGCGCTCAGCGCCTCGCCGCGCACCGGGCATTGCAAGACGCCTGCGAGCGGCCGGCCCGCCTCCACCACGGCCACGCTGACGCACCACTGGTCGCCGCCGGCGATATAGGCGCGCGTGCCGTCGATGGGGTCGACCACGAAGGAGCGGAGCCGCTCGGCCTCGCCGCGCTCGTCCGCCGTCTCCTCCGAGATCCAGCCGTAATCGGGCCGCGCCGCGAGAAGCGCGTCCTTGAGGAAGCGGTCGACCGCCATGTCGGCCTCGCTGACCGGCGAGCGCCCGTCCTTCAGCCACACTTCCGGCGAGCGGCCGAAATAGCGCATGGCGACTCGGCCGGCCTCCTCGGCCGCGCCGCGCAGCAGCGCCAGATCGTCTTCGAGCGCCGCGCTCATGTCACTTGCCGGCGAGGGTCATGCCCTCGATCACCAGCGTCGGCGCGGCCATGCCGAAATTGCGGTCGAGGTCGTCGGCCGGCGTCATGTTGAGGAACATGTCCTTGAGGTTGGAGGCGATGGTCACCTCGCTCACCGGCCAGGCGATCTCGCCGTTCTCGATCCAGAAGCCCGACGCGCCGCGGCTATATTGGCCCGTCACCATGTCGACGCCCTGCCCGAACACTTCGGTGACGTAGAAGCCGGTCCCGACCGCGCGGATCAACGCCTCGGGCGTTTCGCTCCCCGGCTCGATGGCGAAATTGGTCGAAGCCGGCGACACGCCGGAGCCGGAGCGCACGCCGCGCCCGTTGCCTTCGAGGCCCAGCTCGCGCGCGCTCGACCCCGACAGGAGCCAGTGGCGCAGGAAGCCGTCCTCCACCATGGTCAGCGGCTGGCCCTCGATGCCCTCGCCGTCGAAGGGCCGCGAGGACGAACCGCGCATGCGCAGCGGATTGTCGGTCACCGTGAGGCCGGGCCTGAGGATGCGCTTGCCATAGGAATCGCGCAGGAAGCTGGTCTTGCGCGCCACCGCCGCGCCGTTGAGCGCGCTGGCGAGATGCCCCGCCACGCCGCGCGCGAGCCGCGGCTCGAAGACCACCGTCACCGGGCCGGTCTTGGCCTGCTGCGCGCCGAGCCGCCGCACGGCGCGTTCGCCCGCCCGCGCGCCGATGGCCTCGGGCGCGTCGAGATCGGCGAAATGCAGCCGCGAGCTGAAATCGTAGTCGCGCTCCATCTTCGCGCCCGTCCCGGCGATGGCCGAGACGGAGCGGCCGAAACGGGTGGCGGCGTAATGGCCGTGAAAGCCGGTCGAGGTGACCAGCACCATCCCGCCGACGCTGCGCGACGCGCCGGCGCCGCCGGAATTGGCCACGCCCGCGACCGCCAGCGCCGCCGCCTCGGCGGCCAGCGCGTCCTCGGTCAGTCGCGCCACGTCGATCTCCGTCGCGTCGTAGAGGTCGAGGTCGCGCGGGGCCTCGACCATCAGCGCCGGATCGGCCGGCCGCTCGTAAGGGTCCTCCGGCGCCGCGCGCGCCATCGCCACCGCGCGCTCGGCCAGCCGGTCGGGATCGGCGTCGGCGTTGGCCGACACGGCGGCGATGCGCCGGCCGACGAAGACGCGCAGGCCGAAATCGTCGCTTTCCGACGATTCGGTTCCCTCGACCTTGCCGAGCCGCACCGACACGCTGAGCGAGCGGGCGCGGGTGACGACCGCGTCGGCCTCGTCCGCGCCGGCGCGCCGGGCGGCCTCGACGAGCCGGGAAGCGCGGTCCATAAGCCTTTCGGCGGAATTATCTGAAATCATTACACAATCCAAGATTTTCAAGCGGCCCAAGATTTCCAAGCGGCGTCGCCGTCGCGGACGGGCGGCCGGCGGCGGCGAAAGCCGGCCAAAATAATCGTCAAATCGTTCGACATCGGGCCGATTGCAGCCATATCTTGTTTCTATATTGCCGAAATCGGGGGGCTTCAAGGCGAGCGCCCCGGCATTTGTCCAAATTTCAAGAGCATGACATGGTCGCAACGGGCGGAAGTCTCTACCTACAATCCCTGATGTTGCTCGGCGGCGCCATCGTGGCGGCGCCGCTGTTCAAGCGTCTGGGCCTTGGCACGGTGCTGGGCTATCTCGCCGCCGGCGTGACCATCGGGCCGGTGGCGAGCCTGATCGCCGACGGGCAGGAATTTTTGCATTTCTCCGAATTGGGCGTGGTGTTCCTGCTGTTCATCATCGGGCTGGAATTGAAGCCGTCGCGGCTGTGGTCGCTGCGCCACGCCATTTTCGGCCTCGGCGCGGCGCAAGTGCTGCTGTCGGGCCTGGCGCTGGCCTTTCTCGGCCGCAAGCTGGCGGGGCTGAGCCTAGAGGCCGCCATCATCGTCGGCTTCGGCCTGGCGCTGTCCTCCACCGCCTTCGCCATGCAGGTGCTGGAGGACCGCGCCGAGACCAACGAGAAGCACGGCCAGCGCGCTTTCGCGATCCTCCTGTTCCAGGATCTCGCCATCGTGCCGATCCTCGCCATCATTCCGGCGCTGTCGCCCAACGAGCCGTCGCAGGCCAGCGCCGGATTCCACCTCGTCACCGCCGTCGCGGCCATCGCGGCGCTGGTCGCGGCCGGACGCTACCTCATCAACCCCATGTTCCGCATCATCGCCAACACCGGCGCGCGCGAGGTGATGGTGGCGGCCGCCCTGTTCGTGGTGCTGGGCTCGGCCAGCCTCCTGCAATATGCCGGCCTGTCCATGGCCATGGGCGCCTTCATCGCCGGCGTGCTCCTGGCCGAATCCTCCTATCGGCACGAGCTGGAGGCTGATATCGAGCCCTTTCGCGGCATCTTCCTCGGCCTGTTCTTCGTCGCCGTCGGCCTGTCGCTGAACCTCGCCGTGGTGCAGCAATATTGGAAGACCATCCTTCTGGCCGTGCCGGTGTTCATGCTGGCCAAGGTCGTGGTGATCTACGTGCTGTGCCGGCTGTTCCGCTCCGGCCATAACGACGCCGTGCGCATCGCCTTCCTGCTGCCGCAGGGCGGCGAGTTCGGCTTCGTGCTGTTTTCCGCCGCCGCGGCCGCCGCCGTCATCGACAATGCGCTCGCCTCGGAGCTGGTGGCCGCCGTCACCGTCTCCATGGCGCTGACGCCGCTTTCCGTCGCCATCGGCGCGCGGCTCCTGGTCAAGGACAAGGCCGAGGACGTGACCATGGAGGAGAATTTCGAGGGCGCGGGCTCGGACGTGCTGATGATCGGCTTTTCGCGTTATGGCCAGATCGCCTCGCAGATATTGCTCGCCGGCGGCATCGACGTCACCGTCATCGACAGCTCGCCCAACCGGGTGCGCGCGGCGGGGAAATTCGGCTTCCGCATCTATTTCGGCGACGGCGCGCGCAAGGACGTGCTTGAGGCGGCCGGAATCCGCAAGGCCAAGATCGTGGCGGTCTGCACCCACCGCAAGGAGGTGACCAACCGCATCGTCGAGCTGATCCAGTCGGAATATCCCGACGTGCGGCTGTTCGTGCGCTCCTACGACCGCGAGCACACGCTGCAACTGCGCGCGCAGGGCGTGGAATACGAGCTGCGCGAAACCTTCGAGTCCGGCCTCCTGTTCGGCCGCCGCGCGCTGGAGGGCCTCGGCGTGGCGGAGACGAACGCCTTCGCCATCAGCGAGGACGTGCGCCAGCGCGACGAGGACCGGCTGCATGTGCAGGCGTCGGAAGGCGTCATGGCCGGCCGTCACCTCCTGTTCAACAAGCCGGTGACGCCGGAGCCGCTGGTCAAGCCGGCGCGCGAGGGCCAGCGCCTCGACCGCACGCCCGACAAGGAGGCCCCGCTTGCGCCGCAGGAGGAAGTGGAGGCGGCGATCCCGGCCGAATGAGGCGTCACATGGCGGCGTGGGCTTGCACCGCCGCCTCGACGGCGCGCTTGACCTCGTCGCGCACGCCGGCGCTCTGGGCGTAGATCTGGTCGAATTTCAGGAAATCGAGGAAACCGACGCGCTCGACATTGGGCCGCAGGAAGACATGCGGCGGGCGCAGCCGGAACTTGTTCTCGGTGACCGAGCACATGGTGAGCTGGTTCACGCCCAAGACCGCCTCGAAGGTGGTGGGCATGGCGTCGTCGGCGCCCGCCGGCAGGCCGACCACGTCGACGCCGATGACGATGTCGGCCTTGTCGAACAGGAGGTCGAAGGGCACCGGGTTGAACAGCCCGCCGTCGACCAGGATGCGCCCGTCGCGCCGCACCGCGCCGAAGACCGGCGGAATGGCGCAGGAGGCGGCGATGGCCGAGCGCAGGTCGCCTTCCGTCATCACCACCTCGCGCGCGGCGTGGAAATCCGTGGCGGTGACGCTCATCGGGATTTGCAGCGCCTCGATGTCCGCCGGCAGCTCGGGCGGCAGGAAGGCGTGCAGCAGCTTCTCGATGTTGAACTGGGTGACGCGGAAACCGCCTTGCAGCAATTCGACCCAGCGCGCCGGGCGCGTGCGCCACATGCGGCGGGCGACTTCGCCGCGGTCGTTGAAGATGGCGCCCATATAGTCGCGGATGGCGAGGCCGCTCATGCCGGCGGCCATGCCCGAGCCGATGATGGAGCCGATGGAGGAGCCGGCGATGGCGACGGGCTTCACGCCCATCTCGTCCAGCGCCTCGACCACATGGATATGGGCGACGCCGCGCGCGCCCCCGCCCCCGAAGGCGACGGCGATACGCGGGGTGGACGGCGCTGGCTTCATGTCGCGCTCCCTATGACCAAAAGCCTCAGCCCTGCGCCGGCCCGTAGATCAGGATGGCCGGTTCGGCCTGCAGCAGCTTCTTGGCGATGGCCTTGACCTGGTCCAGCGTCACCGCGTTGATAAGCTCCGCGCGCTTGTCGAGATAATCGCGCGCAAGCCCCGCCTCCTGCAAGCCCACCAGCGTATCGGCGATGGCGACGGAGGAATCGAGATTGTTCACCGCGTAGGAGCCGACGAGATAGCTCTTGGCCGCCGCCAGCTCCGCCTCGGTGGGGCCGTCATTGGCCATGGCGGCCACCTGCTCGCGGATGATCTTCAGCGAATCCTGCGCCTTTTCCGGCCGCGTGGCGGTGGAGATGGTCAGCGCCGAGACATGGTCGCGCAGCGCCATGGACGAGGACACCGAATAGGCGAGCCCCCGCTTCTCGCGCACCTCGGCGTAGAGCCGCGAGGAGAAGCCGCCGCCGAGGATGTGGTTCATCAGATAGGCGGCGAAGAATTCGGGGTCCTTGCGCGGCACCGACGGGTAGACGAAGCTGATCGACGTCTGCGGCATGTCGAAGCTGAGGCTGGTGGTGGTGCCGAGCGCCAGCTTGACGTCCGGCACCGGCGCCAGCTCTGCCGTGGACGGCAGGTCGCCGAACACCGCGTCCAGCATCTCGCCCAGCGTCTTGGGATCGATGGCCCCGACCACGCCGATGGTGAGGTGATCGCGGGCGAAATTCTTGCGGTGGAAGGCGAGAAGATCGTCGCGCGTGATCGCCTGCAGCGACTTGACCGTGCCTTCGTCCGGGCGGGCGTAGGGGTGGTCGCCGTAAAGCACCTCGCCGAACTTGCGCGCGGCGATGGTGGCCGGGTTGCGCTGCGCCGCCTCGATGCCCGCCGCCACCTGCTGGCGGATGCGGTCGATAGCCTCCTGGTCGAAGCGCGGCTTGCCGACCGCCAGCGCCAGAAGCCGCGTCACCTCCGCGCGCTTGTCGGCCAGCATGCGGACGCCGCCGGTGACGGCGTCGCCGGTGGCGGAAAAGCTCATCTCCGCGCCGAGATCGTCCATCTGCTGCTGGAAGCGGTCGGAATTGAGATCGCCCGCGCCCTCGTCGAACAGGCCGGTCATCAGGTTGGCGAGGCCCTCCTTGCCGGCGGGGTCTTGCGCGGTTCCGCCCTTGAAGGAAAAACGCATCGAGACGATCGGCACAGAACTGTCCTGCACCAGCCAGGCGTGCACGCCCTTGGGCGACACCACGTCCTGGATCTCGATCGCCAGCGCCGGCGGCGCGAAGGCCGCGACCAGCGCGAAGGCCGCCGCCATCAGGCCGGCCGCATGGAAAAACTTCTGCATCGGTCTCATCACCGGATCGCTCCTCCCGCCGCGCCGCCGCTCAGGCCGCCGTCGGCCGGCGCGTTGGGGTTTTCGCGCGCTTCGGCCGGCTTGGCGTCGGGCGGCAGCAGATAGCTCGTCACCGCCTGCGACGGGTCGAGATAGCGCGCCGCCACGTCCTTGACCTCGTCCGCCGTCACCGCGCGGATCTGGTCGGGCCATTTGTGGATGTCGTCGACGGTCTGGCCGACCGCGAGCGTGGAGCCGTAGATCTGCGCCATGCCGGCCTGGCTGTCGCGGGCGAAGATCACGGCCTTGAGGAAACGGTTGCGCGCCTGGTCCAACTCGGCTTGCGTGACGCCGTCCTTGACGATGCGCGCGGCCTCGGCCCGCACCGCCGTCTCGACGTCGCCCAAGGTCGCGCCGTTGCGCGGCGCGCCATAGACCGAGAAGGTGCCGTCGTCGAGCGCGTCGCCGTCATAGGCCGCGCCCGCGCTGGCCGCGATCCCCTGCTTGACGATCAGTTGCTGGTAGAGCCGCGAGCGCACCGAGCCGCCGAGGATCTCGCCCAGGAGGTCGAGCGCCGCCGCGTCGCCGGCCTTGGCGCCGGGAAAGCGCTTTTCTTCGGCATAGGAGGGAACCAGCCAGGAAACGCGGAAGGACGGCGTCGAGACGCGCTCGTCATGCAGCGTCACCTCGCGGGCGGCGTGCCTGGCCGGCTCCTGCGGGCGCTGGCGCGGGCCAAGGTCGGCGCGCTTGGGCACGCGCGCCCATGTCTTCATGGCGAGGTCGCGCACGCGCTCCGGCGTCACGTCGCCGGCGATCACCAGCGTGGCGTTGTTGGGCGTATAATAGCGCTGGTAGAAATCGACGGCGTCATGAAGGCTCAGCGCCTCCATCTCCTGCCGCCAGCCGATCACCGGCTTGCGATAGGGATGGTTGTAATAAAGCACCGCATTGGCGTTCTCGGTCAGCATGGCGACGGGGCTCGATTCGACGCGCATGCGCCGCTCCTCGAGGATCACCTCGCGCTCGGTCTTCACCACGTCGTCGGTAAGGACCAGGTTCTCCATGCGGTCGGATTCGTAATCCATCACCATTTCGAGCGCCTCCGGGGCGACGCGCTGGAAATAGGCCGTGTAGTCGTAGGAGGTGAAGGCGTTCTCGCGGCCGCCGATCTGGCCCACGCGGGCGGAGAACTCGCCGGCCTTGTGGTTCTTCGTGCCCTTGAACATCAGGTGTTCGAGGAAATGCGCGATGCCGGACTTGCCCGGCGCCTCGTCGGCCGAGCCGACATGATACCAGACCATCTGGGTCACCACGGGCGCGCGGTGGTCGGGAATGACCACCACTTCCAGCCCGTTATCGAGCGTGAAATAGCTGACCTCGTCGGAGCGCTTGATGTCGGGCAAGGCCTGCGGGGCCGGCGCGGCCTGCGGAGCGGCGGGCGCCGCGTCGGCCCGCGCCTCGGCGGCGAGCGGAGCGATCAGGACCAGGCCGAGCGCCGTGGCCCGCAGGAAGCGCCGGATCGGCGTGGACGTCTTCACCAAGCGTTGTCTCCCATCATTGTCCCGGATGCGCCAGCCGGATGAGCCGGATCACCGTGCCGCCATAGGGCCGCTCGTCCTCGACGACGAATCGATCGTCGAGCCGGAGCGCCGCCCCGGCGTCCTCCTCAAGCACCATAACTGCGTCAGGATTAAGCCAGCCGCCCTCCAGCGCCGACGAAAGCGCCTCCTCGCCCAATCCGCGATTATAGGGCGGATCGGCGAAGACGAGGTCGAACGGCTCCATCGTGCCGACGATTCCCATCTGGCGGGCGTCGCGGCGCAGGATCTTGGTGTGGCCCTGGAGCCCGAGCGCCTCGATGTTCTGGCGCAGCAGGCCGCGCCCTTCGGCCGATTCCTCGACGAAGGTGGCGAAGCGCGCGCCGCGCGACAGCGCCTCCAGCCCCAGCGCGCCGGTGCCGGCGAAAAGGTCCAGCACGCGGCCGCCTTCAAGCTTTTCATGAAAGCTATGCGTCAAGATATTGAAAAGGCTTTCACGGGTGCGATCCGTCGTCGGACGGATCGCCTGCGTCGAAGGGGTGACGAGCGCGCGGCCGCGGAACTTACCGCCGACGATCCGCACCGCCGCCTCCCGGCCTGCCGCCGCGCGGACCCTTGCCCGGGCCCTTATTCATGCCCTTGTTGGGGCCGTCGCCGCGCGGACCGCGCGGGCCCTTGTCCGAACCCTTGCCAAAACCCTTCGGCGCGCCGCTCTTGGGCCCCTTATACGACCCCTCGCGGCGCTCGCCGGCCGGCTTGCCGAATTTACGGCCCTCGAAACCGCCCTGCGGACGCTCGCCGCCCTCGCGCAGTTCGGCGCGCTCGCGCTTGCCGGGACGGCGCTGCTGCGGGCGTTCCTCGCGGCCCTCGCCGGGGCGCCGGTCGAAACGCTGCTCCGAACGCTCGGCGGAACCGCGGCGCTCGCCGCCCTCCTCGCCTTCAGCGCGGCGCGGACGCAGCTGCATGTCGCCGCTCCATTTGGCGGCGCGGTGCGGCTGCTGATGCTCGACGCGGGCGGGCTTCGACGCCGCCTTGGCGGCGGCCTTCTCGCCCTTCGGACGCGCGCCGGGCGCCATCCACACATTGGCCCCGCCGGCGCGGCGGCGGGGCGCTTCGGCCTGGTCGCCCTTGTCGTCGCGGCGCTTGCGGCGTTCCGGAGTGCTGGAGATCCATTCGCGCTCGCGCGGCTCGCGGCGGCGCTCGGCCGGCTGCTCCTCGGGCGTCGCTTCCATATCGCGCGCGGTCAAGCCCTTGACGGCCGTGTTGGAGAACTCGTTGAGGATCGGCGCGTCGAAATCGGCGCCGGAATCCTCGACCAGCTTTTCGCCGAGCTGGTCGCGCAGCGTGCGGCCCTTGATCTCGCGCACGGCGCCCTCTTCGAGGTCGCCCAGCTGGAACGGCCCGAAGGAAATGCGGATCAGCCGGCCCACGGTGAGGCCCAGCGCGCCGAGGATGTTCTTCACCTCACGGTTCTTGCCCTCGCGCAGGCCCAGCGACAGCCAGACATTGGAGCCCTGCTCGCGCTCCAGCTCGGCCTCGACGCCGCCATAGAAGACGCCGTCGACGGCGATGCCGTTCTTCAATTCGTCGAGCTGCTGCTGCGTGACCTTGCCATGGGCGCGCACGCGATAACGGCGCAGCCAGCCGGTGGAAGGCAGCTCCAGCACGCGCGACAGGCCGCCGTCATTGGTGAGAAGCAGCAGGCCCTCGGTGTTGATGTCGAGACGGCCCACCGACAATACGCGCGGCAGCTCCGGCGGCAGCGCGTCGAACACGGTCGGGCGGCCTTCGGGATCGCGATTGGTGGTCACCAGGCCAGCCGGCTTGTGATAGAGCCACAGGCGGGTGCGCTCGGCCTGGCGCAGCTTCTTGCCGTCGACGGTGATGACGTCGGCGCGCTTGACGTTGACGGCGGGGCTGTCCAGCACCTTGCCGTTGACGGCGATGCGGCCGGCGGCGATCATGGTCTCGGCTTCGCGGCGCGAGGCGATGCCCGCCCGCGCCAGCCGCTTGGCGATGCGCTCGGCGTCGTCCTCCTCGCCCTCGATCACGCGCGGCGCGGCGCGGCGCGGCTTGTCGCCGCCGCGCTCGTCGCGGTCGAAACGCTTGGGCGCGCGCTTCTCGAAGCGCTTTTCGCCGCCCCGGTCGCCGCTCTTTTCGCCGCCCATGCGGCCATGCGGGCGCTTGCCCTTCTTGTCGTCGTCATTGTCCATTTTGACTGGCCCTTCAGCAGCGCCGCCGCATCGCTTCCCGCCCCGGTCGGGCGGGGCGAAGGCTCGTGCGGTTCCGATACGCTGTAATTCCGTTCGCAAATCGTTTCCGATTTCGGTCAATATGCAGTAACAAATCGCTCCATGGCTTGCGAGAGAAATTTCCCCCGGCTCCGTGAAAAACCGGGCGTCGCGAAGAAACCGATGGAGATCGCGCTGGACGAGGCCCGCGCGGCGGCCGCGCGCGGCGAAGTGCCCATCGGCGCCGTGGTGGTGCGGGGCGGCGCGGTGATCGCCCAGGCCGGCAACCGCACGCGCGAGCTCAACGACGTCACCGCCCATGCGGAAATCCTCGCCATCCGCGCCGCCGGCGAGGCGCTGCGGTCGGAGCGGCTGGTGGATTGCGATCTCTATGTGACGCTGGAGCCCTGCGCCATGTGCGCGGCGGCGATCTCCTTCGCCCGTATCCGCCGGCTCTATTACGGCGCATCCGATCCCAAGGGCGGCGGCGTCGAGCACGGGGGCCGCTTCTACGCGCAACCCACCTGCCATCATGCGCCGGAGGTTTATGCCGGCTTCGCCGGGACGGAGGCGCAGCAGATGCTGCGCGACTTCTTCCGCGACAGGCGGGATATTTCCTAGCTTAATGTCCGGTCATGCGGCGCAGCGTGTCGTCGCGCAGCGCGAAATGGTGATAGAGCGCCATCAGCACATGGCCGGCGATCACCGCCAGCAGCACCCAGCCGAGAAACCCGTGCGCCGCGTTGCCCGGCGCCATCAGCGCCTCGTCGCGCAGGCCGGTCGGCGCGAAGATCTGCAGGCCGAGGAAGGAGAAGCCGCGCCCGCCGCCATAGGCGCGCAGCAGCGCCAGCGCCGGCACGGCGAACATCAGAAGATAAATGACGACATGGCCGACCTTGGCCGCCGCGTCCAGCGGGCCGGACACCGTCGGACGCCGCCGCAGGTTCAAGAGCCCCCACAGCCCGCGCAGGAGGACCAGCACCAGCAACGCGAAGCCCAGGCCGTGATGCGCCGACCAGAAGAAACGGGTCACCGCGCTTTCCCTGTCCAGCGCGTGCAGGATGGCCGAAACGAACTGCCACAGGAACATCGCCGCCATCAGCCAGTGCAGGCCGCGGCTCACAAGCCCATATCCGGCCCGATTGTCCCATAGGGAAGTCTTGTCGCGCATGAAACCCCTCGCCTGTCGAATCGACGCAGGCCGTAGAGAAACGCCCGCAACCGACGACTATCCCGCAATTGTCGGCGAGAATATGGTGCCGCGCCGCAAAGAAGCGCTGCAAAGACGAAAGGCGAAACGGTCGCCCGTTTCGCCTTTCCTGTCTTGCGATCATCCGCCGGGGGGTCAGTTCCAGGGCAGATAGTCCTTCCAGCCCTTGGAGCCGCCCATGGCCTTCTTGCGCTCGCGTTCCTTCTTGGCCTCGTCCTCGCCCAGTTCGCCCGTGGGGGCGGTGGCGGCGGGCTGGCGATAGGTGAGCGGCGGCTCGCTGAGATATTTGCGGTTGGTGGCCGAACCCTGGTTCTGCTCGGCGCGCGCCTTCTTGTAGGCTTCGACACGGGCCGGATCGACGGCCTGGTTGCGCGCGGCGAGCGCCTGGCTGCGGCTGGCGCCGGTGGGCAGGATGAGCCTGGACGAGTCGTTGACCGGGCCATCCGGCTCGACGGGCGAGACGTAGCCCGGCTCGTCGCGCTTGGCGGTGATCTCGTCGCGCAGGCGCTTGCGGCGCTGCTCCGGCGATTCCGGCCAGTTGGGATCGCCGGCGCCGGCCACGCTCTGCTGCGGCGGCGGCAGCTGGCCCTTGTCGCCCGCGCCGGGACGCACCAGGTCGGGACGCGGCTTGTAGTCGATATGCTGCTGGTTCTTGCCCGGGCCGAAGCTGGCGATATTGGAAACGTCGTCCAGGAGCTGGCTGCCCTGGGACTTGCCCGTCCCATAAGTGGGCGAGGTGCAGCCGGACAGGCCGAAACCCGCCGCCGCCGTCATCAAAACCAGAACTCGTCCGTCAATCTTCATGAGCGCCACTTCTTTTACGCCTGCCATCCGTCCCGGCCAGCCTTGCCGCAAGAAACTGGCGACTCCAAGGCGGATTTCGAATTTACTCGGAAAGCCTTGTACATGAGAGCCATGCCTGCGGCAATCGCGATTGTTAACGCCATCTTCACCACGAACACGGCGGCCGGCGCAATCCCCCACACGCGGAAATCCCCGGCGCCGGAAGCGCCGGGGCGGCGTTTCAGCCGTCGAGACGGCCCAGCGCCCGCAATTCGCGCAGCGCCGCCGCGTCGCGCGCCGACACGTCCGGAAATTCCGGATCGGAGCCGACATCGGTGGTGTAGCGCCAGGAGCGCGCGCATTTCTCGCCCTCGGCGCGGGCGGGAACCACGGCCACGCCCTTGACCTCGTCGAGCGTGAAGGCGCCTTCGGGCGCCGCCGCGTCGGTCAAGTCGATGCCGCTGGTGATGCAGATTTCAGCGAAATCGAGCCCGTCGAGCGAATCGGCGAGGCTCTTGTCGGCGATATGCACCACCGGGCGGGCCTCCAGCGACGAGCCGATGCGCTTGTCGGCGCGCTCCAGCTCCAGCGCGCCGGTGACGACGCGGCGCACGGCGCGCACCTTGCGCCATTTCTCCGCCAGCACGTCGTCGCGCCATTCGGCCGGCGTGGCGCGGAACTGCTCCAGATGCACCGAGGCCGATTGCGGATAGCGATCAAGCCAGGCTTCCTCCATGGTGAAGGGCAGCATCGGCGCGAGCCAGGTGGTGAGGCGGTCGAAAATGGCGCGCACCGCGTGGAGCGCGGCCTTGCGGCGCAGGCTCGACGGTGCGTCGCAGTAGAGCGCGTCCTTGCGCACGTCGAAATAGAAGGCCGACAATTCGACGTTCATGAAGTCGACCAGCGTGCGGGCGATGCGCTTGAAGTCGAAGGCGTCGTAGCCCGAGCGCACCACCTCGTCCAGCTCCGCCAACCGGTGCAGCATCAGCCGCTCCAGCTCCGGCAGGTCGGCGTGCGGCACGATTTCGCCCTCGTCATGGGCCAGCGTGCCCAGCATCCAGCGGATGGTGTTGCGGAGCTTGCGATAGGCGTCGATATTGGTCTGGATGATGCTCTTGCCCAGCCGCTGGTCTTCCCAATAGTCGGTGGTCATCACCCACAGGCGCAGGATGTCGGCGCCCGATTCCTTGATCACGTCCTGCGGCGTCACCGTGTTGCCGAGCGACTTGGACATCTTCTTGCCCTGCTCGTCCATGGTGAAGCCGTGCGTGACCACGGTGTCGTAGGGCGCGCGGCCGCGCGTGCCGCAACTTTCGAGCAGCGAGGAATGGAACCAGCCGCGATGCTGGTCCGAGCCTTCGAGATAGACGTCGGCCGGCCATTTCATGTCCGGGCGGTCTTCGAGCGTGAAGCTGTGGGTGGAGCCGGAATCGAACCACACGTCGAGGATGTCGCGCACCTGGACCCAAGGCTCGCCGGCGCGGTCGCCGAGGAAGCGCTCGCGCGCGCCGTCCGAGAACCAGGCGTCCGCGCCCTCGGCCTCGAAAGCGTCGAGGATGCGCTTGTTGACCGCGTCGTCCTGCAGCACGTTTCCGTCGGCGTCGGCGAAGACGCAGATCGGCACGCCCCAGGCGCGCTGGCGCGACAGCACCCAGTCGGGGCGGCCCTCGATCATGGCGCGCAGGCGCGTCTGGCCGGCGGCGGGTACGAAGCGCGTTTCGTCGATGGCCTTCAGCGCGCGCGAGCGCAGCGTCGTGCCGTCGCCGAGCTTCTTGTCCATATAGACGAACCATTGCGGCGTGTTGCGGAAGATGACCGGCTTCTTGGAGCGCCAGGAATGCGGATAGGAATGCTTGAGCCGGCCGCGCGCGAACAGCCGGTCGGCGGCGATCAGCGCCTCCATGACCGCCTTGTTGGCGTCGCCCTTCTTGCCGTTGTCGTCGATGACGCGGGCCGCGCCGCCCTCGCGGTCGGGGCCGAAGCCCGGCGCGTCCTTGGTGTAGAAGCCGGCGTCGTCGACCGTGAAGGGGATCGCCGCCGAGACGCCGCGCGCTTCGAGCTCGCGCGCATTGGCCATCCAGATGTCGAAGTCCTCGCGACCGTGGCTGGGCGCGGTGTGGACGAAGCCCGTGCCGGCGTCGTCGGTGACGTGGTCGCCGTCGAGCATCGGCACGGCGAAGTCATAGCCGCCGCCAAAACCCTTCAGCGGATGGGCGAGCGTAAGCTTGTCCATTTCCTCGGCCGAAACGGCGCGCAGGCGTTTGAATTCGAGCTTGGCCTTGCCGAAGCCCTCGGCCGCGAGCTTGTCGGCGAAGACCAGCTTTTCGCCCGGCTGCGGGCCGAAATCGTTGGCGGCCGCCGTAACCTCGTAGAGCCCGTATTCGATGCGCGAGGAATAGGACACGGCGCGGTTGCCGGGGATGGTCCAGGGCGTGGTGGTCCAGATGACGACGAAGGCGCCGTCGAAATCGCCGCCCGCGACCGGGAACTTCACCCAGATCATGTCGCTTTCGACGTCGTGATATTCGACCTCGGCCTCGGCCAGCGCGGTGCGCTCGACCACCGACCACATGACCGGCTTGGAGCCGCGATAGAGCTGGCCGGAGGCGGCGAATTTCAGCAGCTCGCCGGCGATCCGCGCTTCCGCGTGGAAATTCATGGTCGTATAGGGGTTCTCGAAATCGCCACAGACGGCCAGCCGCTTGAACTCCTCCGACTGGGCCTTGATCCAGCCGGCGGCGAATTCACGGCATTCCTTGCGGAATTCGTTGATCGGCACCTCGTCCTTGTTCTTGCCGGCGGCGCGGTATTTCTCCTCGATCTTCCATTCGATCGGCAGGCCGTGGCAATCCCAGCCCGGGACATAGTTGGAATCGTAGCCGCGCATCTGGAACGAGCGCGTGATGACGTCCTTGAGGATCTTGTTCAGCGCGTGGCCGATATGGATGTTGCCGTTGGCGTAGGGCGGGCCGTCATGCAGCACATAGACGGGGCGGCCCTTGGCCTCGGCGCGCAGCTTCTTGTAGAGGTCCATCTCCTCCCAGCGCTGCACGAAAAGCGGCTCGCGCTGCGGCAAGCCGGCGCGCATCGGAAATTCGGTCTGCGGCAGATAGAGGGTTTTGGAATAATCGATCTTGGCGGTCGTATCGGTCATGATGATGCTTGCCTGTCAAACCCGCATGCGAACTTAGCGGGCGAAATCATTGAATTCTTGCGCAAAACGTCTTTCCCGGACCTTCCCGTCCATTCAGGGGAAGGCCGGGCCGATAATTCGTATCGCCGCCGTGAAAATCCGAAAATCCATCGTCATGGCCCGCTTTTAGCAATCCGTTCGGCAGGAATAAAGAGGCGGGGCCAAGAAACTTCGCTCCCTCATGCGAAGGACAGGAGCCGGTCCAGCTCCGACAGCGGCCGCGCCCCGGCCAGCAGCGCCCGCGCCTCCGCCTCGTCGCGCTTCATCTGCGCGATCAGCGGATCGAGCCCGTCGAACTTCACCTCGCCGCGCAGGAAACCGAAGAAGGAGACGGCGGCGATCTCGCCGTAGAGCAGGCCGGAAAAATCGAAGACGAAGGTCTCCAGAAGCGGCAGGCCGTCGTCATCCACGGTGGGCCGGCGGCCGAAGCTGGCGACGCCATCATGCAGTTCGCCGCTTTGTCGCCGGAATTTCACCGCATAGATGCCATGCTTTAGCCCCTTTTCGGCGTCCAATTTCATGTTCGCGGTGGGGAATCCGAGCGTTCTGCCCAATTTCTTGCCGTGAATCACCTCCCCGCGCACGCGATATCGGTAGCCCAGAAGCCCCGCCGCCTCGGCCACCTCGCCCTCGCAAAGCAGTGCGCGGATGCGCGTCGAGGACACCAGCGCGCCGCCCTCGTCCGAGAAGGCCTCGACCAGCGTGACGGCGAAGCCGGCGCTCTCGCCGGCCTTGCGCAGGAAGTCCGGCGTGCCGCGCCGGCCGGCGCCGAAATGGAAATCGTAGCCGGTCACGACCCGGCTGGCGCGGAGCTTGTCGACCAGGATATGCTCGACGAAATCCTCGGCCGAGCGGGCGGAGAACGCCGCGGTGAAGGGCTGTTCCACCACCGCGTCGAACCCCATCAGGCGCAGGATCTCGGCTTTCTCCACCGGGTCGGTCAGGCGGTCGACGGGCTGGTCGGGGCGGAAGAAGGAGCGCGGATGCGGCTCGAAAGTCAGCGCCACCGCCGGCCGGCCTTCCGCCCGCGCCAGCTCCAGCGCGCGCTCCAGCACCGCCTGGTGGCCGCGATGCACGCCGTCGAAATTGCCGATCGCCACCACGCAATGGCGCAACGCCTCGGGCAAGGCGTCCAGCCCGGTGAAACGCTGGCCCTGAAGATGCTGGAAGCTCGGATGTGTCATGGCGGCGGAATGCGTTTCCAATCAGACGAGCGCGTAAAGGGTGGCGACGGGGCGATGGCCGTGCTTCTGTAGAAACGCGTCCATTTTCGCAAGGTCCACCACGCCGGCCTCGGCGTAGTCGGCCGCATGCACCCCGCCCGATATATAAAGCACGTCCAGCCCGAAATCCGCGGCGCCCTTGACGTCGGTCAGCACGCCGTCGCCGACGCCGAGGATGCGGCTCTTGTCCACCGGACCCCCACGCAAAGTTTCCGCCGCGCGCAGCGCCGCCTCGTAGATCGGCCGGTGCGGCTTACCGGCGATCATGGTGCGGCCGCCGAGCAGCGTATATTCGCGCGCCAGCGCGCCGGCGCACCAGATCAGCCGCGAGCCGCGCTCCACCATGATGTCGGGATTGGCGCAGATGAAGGGCAGGTTGCGCGAGCGCAGGCGCTGGAGCAATTCCTTGTAATCGTCGGGCGTCTCCGTCTCGTCGTCGAAAAGCCCGGCGCAGACCACGCCGTCGGCCTCGAACTCCTCGACCAGCTCGACGTCGAGCCCGTCATAGAGCGCCAGCTCGCGGTCGGTGCCGATATGGAAGACCCGGCGCGGTCCGACCGCGATCAGGTCGCGGGTGACGTCGCCGGAAGTGACCACACGGTCATAGGCGTCGCCCGGTACGCCCAGCTGCGCCATCTGCGCCTCGACGCCCGGATGCGGGCGCGGCGAATTGGTGACCAGCACCACCGTGACGCCGTCGGCGCGGGCGCGGCGCAGGGCCGCCACCGCCGCCGGATAGGCGGCGACGCCGTTATGGACCACGCCCCAGACGTCGCAAAAGAGCACGTCGTACTGGCCGGTCAGATCGTCGAGGCGGTGGAGCTGCTTCATCGTCATCCTCATGGCGGCCGCAAGGGCCGGAAATGGAATGCGTTTCCTCTAACCCAGCCGGCCGTTTCTGTCACGCGCTTTGCCACGAATATCCTGGCGCGCGTTCACCCGCCGTTTACCGCGCTTCGTGACCGACTGTTAGAAGGAAGCTGCTAAAAACTGCGCCATAGGATTTTTCCGCTCGGCGGAGAGCCACGGTTTGCGGGGGCAAAATTGAAACGGATTCCTCAATCGAACAGCATTCGCCGCTTAAGCGGCCGTCCGATGTCCTGGGCGCGGAGGTTCGGCCGCGACGAACGCGGCAATTTCGCGCTGCTGACGGTGTTCCTGATCGTGCCGATGCTGATCGCGGCGGCGCTGGCCATCGACGCCACCAACCTGATGCGCACGCGCAACAACGTGCAGGGCGCGCTGGACGCGGCGGCGCTGGCGGTGGGCAAGCGCTTCTCCACCGGCGCGTCGCAGGCCGACATGCAGACCTATGGCGCGCAGGTGTTCAACGCCAACCTGTCGGTGCTGAAGTCGACGCAGGTCACCTTCTCCGTCAGCTTCCCGGCCGCCAACCAGAACCAGCAGATCCAGGCTACGGCGGATTTCGTCTATCCGTCGCTGTTCGGAAGCGCCGTGTCGCGACTGCTCAACGGCGCCGACACATGGGACAATCATCGCTATGTGATGACCTCCTTCGTCCGGCTCAAGAACACGGTCGAAGTGGCGCTGGTGCTCGACAATTCCGGCTCGATGTCGCAATTGGGCGGCAGCTCCAACACCCAGCGCCTGCAACTGGTGAAGAACGCCGCCAAGCAGCTCGTCGAAACCATGGCCGCGCAGTCGGCGCTGATCACGCGGGTGGACAAGCCGGTGCAGTTTTCGGTGGTGCCCTTCGCCGGCTCGGTCAATGTCGGCCCCACCAACCTTACGGCGAGCTGGATGGACCCCAACGGGACCTCGCCGGTCAATCTGGAGAACTTCACCCTTCCCGTCACCATCGACAGCACGCGCAGCATCGTCGAGAAGCCGGCGGGCAGCGGCCTTTACGTCAAGTCGGGAACCGGCTGGGGCTCGGCCAACGGAACGCCCTTCTCGCGCGCAGCGCTCTACGCCGACATCGTCAATCGCCCCAGCGGCTCCGGCTTCGCCTGGAAGGGCTGCGTGGAATCCCGCCCGGGCGCCTATGCGCTCGACGTCACGCCGCCCTCCACCAGCAATCCGCAGACCCTTTTCGTGCCGATGTTCACGCCGTCGGAATATTACGACGTCGATAAAAAAGGCAATATCACCCCCTATCTCAGCAGCTGGTGGACGGACGATACGTCGCTCAGCGCGGCCAACCGCCAGAGCGACCTCAAGAAATATTACCTGAACTCGATCCTGAACGTACCGGCGAAGGACCGCGGCACTCCGAACTATAGCTGCACCACCAATCCGATCACGCCGCTCACCGACATCTCCAACGATACCGGCAAGGCGACGATCAACGCGGCCATCGACGCCATGGCGGCCGACGGCGGCACCAACGTGCCGGAGGGAATGGCCTGGGGCTGGCGCACCATCGTGCAGGGCGCGCCCTTCACGCAGGCGCGCGCCTCCTCCGACCGCGGCAACGACAAGGTGGTGATCGTGCTGACCGACGGCGCCAACACCTATTACACCTATAATTCGCTGGCCGGCTCGAACCACGACAAGGCGGGCAACCAGTCCTATTACTCCGCCTATGGCTACACGGCCCGCATCACCAAGGGCTACAGCCAGACCCGCTTGTTCCAGCAGAGCGGGGTCAAGGTCTCGCAGGACAACGACACCTACACCAAGGCGATGAACGCGCGCTTCAACACGCTGTGCAACAACGCCAAGGCCAGCAACGTCATCGTCATGACGGTGGCCGTCGACCTCAACGCCTCCAAGTCCGACGAAAAGGCGCAGATCGACCTTCTGAAAACCTGCTCGTCCGACTCCCGCGTGCGGATGGAGAACGGCGCGCCGGCCAAGCTGTTCTGGAACACCACCGGCGGCAACCTGTCGGAGACCTTCCGCCAGATCGGCGACGAATTGTCGAACCTGCGCATCGTCGGCTGACGCCGCGAAAGCGTCACGCCTGTCCGGCGCGGCGCGCGGCGACCTTCGACAGGGCGGCCCAATCGAGCCGCCCTTCGCCATGAGCGACGCTGTCGAGGTGGTTGTCCCGCAGGACGCTCGCCATGGGCAGCGGCGCATGGACGGCTTCCGCCGCCTCCAAAGCGAGGCGGACGTCCTTGAGCCCGAGCGCCAGCTTGAAGCCGGCCGGCTCGAAGCGATCCTCCGCTATGGCCGCGCCATAGCCCTTGTAGACGGGCGCGGCGAAAGCCGTGGAGGTGATGAGGTCGATGAAATCGGCCTTGGCGACGCCATAGCCCTGCGAAAGCGCCACGCCCTCGCCCATCGCGGCGATGGCGTCGGCGATCATCATGTTGACCGCCAGCTTGACGGCGTTGGCCTGTTCGGGCCGTTCGCCGAAGACCCAAGTCTTCTGGCCGAGGACGTCGAAGACCGGCTGGACAATGCCGAGCGCGGCGGGATCGCCGGCGGCGACGATGTTGAGCTGCCCCGCCTCGGCGACGTTGACGCGGCCCAAGACCGGCGCGGCGACATAGCGGAGGCCCTTTTCTTCATGCCGGCGCTCCAGCTCGCGGGCGCAGGCGACCGAAACCGTCGCCATGTTGACATGGATTGCGCCGGGCTTCATCGCGGTGAGCACGCTTTCGTCGATCACCGCCAGCGTGGCCGCGTCGTCGGCCAATACGGAGACGACCACGTCCGCGCCGTCCACCGCGTCGCGCGGGCTGGCCGCGCCGACGCCGCCTTGCGCGACCAGCGCGGAAACCGGCTCCGGCGAGCGGTTCCAAAGGCGGACGCGATAACCTGCCTTGATGAGATTCGCCGCCATGGGCCTGCCCATGGTTCCAAGCCCAAGAAATCCAATCTCCATCTCGCTTCTCCTATCCATCGGAAACGATCGTTTCCTTATTTGACAAAATTCAATCCAATGCCCGCAAGGCGACCTCCACCGCCGCCTGCATTTCCTCCGCCGAGCGCCCGGTCTTTCCCACCACGCGCATGCCCTGCGCGAGGCAGAGCAGCATGCGCGCCGCGGCATCCGGGTCGAGCTGCGCCGAAATGGAGCCGTCCTCCTGCCCCTGGCGCACGAGATCGCGCAGGAAGGCCTCGTTCTGCTCGAAGGCGGCCGCGATCTGCCGCGCCGCCTCCGGCTCGAAGGTGGAAAGCTCGGCGGCGCCGGCGACGACGAGGCAACCCATCAGCCCTTCCGCGCCCTGCGACGACTGCACATAGAAGCCGAGCGCGCGGCGCAAGCGGTCCCGGCCGCTTCCCTCATTTCCGACCGTCCGACGCAATTTCTCGCCGCGCGCCGCGCGATAGCGCCGGAAGGCGGCGAGGAAGACGCCCTCCTTGTCCCGGAAGGCCTTGTAGATGCTGCCTTGGGAAAGCCCCATTGTCCGGGTCAGATCCGTGATCGATGCTCCATGATAGCCGCGCTCAGAAAACACCCGCACCGCCTTGTCCAGCGCCTCGTCCATGTCGAACTGGCGCGGACGGCCGCGCGTGCGGGGCGAAGCGGAGGCGATATGGTCGTGGGCGGTCATGCGCTCCATTAGAAAACAATCGTTTCCAAAGTCAAGCGAATGAAACCATGCGCCATCATTCGCCTGTCAAAATCGTCGGGCAGTCTTGACAAGACCGAGGCGCAATTCTATCTCAAGGTCACGTTAGCACTCTGGGAGATCGAGTGCTAACAAGCGGGCCGGTTCGGTCCGCCCCAACAGGGTTCAACGTCCAAAACACCAAGGGTTATACCATGGCTGATATCAAGTTCCGCCCGCTTCATGACCGCGTCGTCGTTCGCCGCGTCGAGTCGGAAGCCAAGACCGCCGGCGGGATCATCATCCCTGACACCGCCAAGGAAAAGCCGCAGGAAGGCGAGATCGTCGCCGCCGGCGCCGGCGCCCGCGACGAGGCCGGCAAGCTGGTCCCGCTGGAAGTCAAGGCCGGCGACCGCGTCCTGTTCGGCAAGTGGTCGGGCACCGAAGTGAAGATCGGCGGCGAAGACCTGCTGATCATGAAGGAATCCGACATTCTGGGCATCGTCGGCTGATCACGCCGCCCACCCGAACCATCACCCTATCTGACCGGGATATTCCCAGGAGAGTAAAATGGCTGCTAAAGACGTAAAATTCGGCCGCACCGCGCGCGAGAAGATGTTGCGCGGCGTCGATATCCTCGCTGACGCTGTTAAGGTCACGCTCGGCCCGAAAGGCCGCAACGTCGTGATCGACAAGTCCTTCGGCGCGCCGCGCATCACCAAGGACGGCGTTTCGGTCGCCAAGGAAGTCGAACTCGAAGACAAGTTCGAGAACATGGGCGCGCAGATGCTGCGCGAAGTCGCCTCCAAGACCAACGACACCGCCGGTGACGGCACCACCACCGCGACCGTTCTCGGCCAGGCCATCGTTCAGGAAGGCGCCAAGGCCGTCGCCGCCGGCATGAACCCGATGGACCTCAAGCGCGGCATCGACCTCGCGGTCACCGAAGTCGTCGCCGACCTCCTCGGTAAGGCCAAGAAGATCAACACCTCGGAAGAAGTCGCCCAGGTCGGCACCATTTCCGCCAACGGCGAAGCCGAGATCGGCAAGATGATCGCCGAGGCGATGCAGAAGGTCGGCAACGAAGGCGTCATCACGGTTGAAGAAGCCAAGACCGCCGAGACCGAGCTGGAAGTCGTCGAAGGCATGCAGTTCGACCGCGGCTACCTGTCGCCCTACTTCGTCACCAATCCGGAAAAGATGGTGGCCGATCTCGAGGACGCCTACATCCTCCTGCACGAGAAGAAGCTGTCGAACCTCCAGGCCCTGCTGCCGGTTCTCGAAGCCGTCGTCCAGACCTCCAAGCCGCTCCTCATCATCGCCGAGGACGTCGAAGGCGAAGCCCTCGCCACGCTGGTCGTCAACAAGCTGCGCGGCGGTCTGAAGATCGCCGCCGTCAAGGCTCCGGGCTTCGGCGATCGCCGCAAGGCCATGCTGGAAGACATCGCCATCCTCACCGGCGGCCAGGTCATCTCCGAAGACCTCGGCATCAAGCTCGAGAGCGTCACGCTCGACATGCTGGGCCGCGCCAAGAAGGTGTCGATCTCCAAGGAAAACACCACCATCGTGGACGGCGCCGGCCAGAAGGCCGAAATCGACGCCCGCGTCGGCCAGATCAAGCAGCAGATCGAGGAAACCACCTCGGACTACGACCGTGAGAAGCTCCAGGAGCGTCTCGCCAAGCTCGCCGGCGGCGTCGCGGTCATCCGCGTCGGCGGCGCGACGGAAGTCGAAGTGAAGGAAAAGAAGGACCGCGTCGACGACGCCCTCAACGCGACCCGCGCGGCCGTGGAAGAAGGCATCGTGGCCGGCGGCGGCACCGCCCTTCTCCGCGCCTCGACGAAGATCACCGCCAAGGGCGCCAACGCCGACCAGGAAGCCGGCATCAACATCGTCCGTCGCGCGATCCAGGCCCCGGCCCGTCAGATCACGACCAACGCCGGTGAAGAAGCTTCGGTCATCGTGGGCAAGATCCTCGAGAACGCCTCCGACACCTACGGCTACAACACCGCCAACGGCCAGTATGGCGATCTGATCGCCCTCGGCATCGTCGACCCGGTCAAGGTCGTCCGCACGGCTCTGCAGAACGCGGCTTCGGTCGCCGGCCTGCTGATCACGACGGAAGCCATGATCGCCGAACTGCCGAAGAAGGACGCGGCTCCGGCCGGCATGCCCGGCGGCATGGGCGGCATGGGCGGCATGGACTTCTAAGAAGTCCGACCCCAACAAATTTGGCAAGGCGGCCTCCGGGCCGCCTTTTCTTTTACGCCGTCCAAACCTTTGAAGCGCAAGGGAAAATTTACCAATATTCACGGCCCGTTACGGCGGCCCATCTAATTTAGAAACTTATGATTGACACCCCTGCGGCATTCATGGTCAATCCAGCTTGATTTGGGATGGACTTTCCGCCTAGCCCCCGCAAGCGGAGAGTTCTGTCTCAGGCGACAGGAAAGACGGGCTTAGGCCCGCCTTTCCACTTTTATTCATTCCGCGGCGTCCGCCTCGCCACCGCGCGCATCGAAACGCGCCCGCGCCATGGCCACTCTGGCCTCGTTGGCGACGGCCCATTCGCCGAGCGCGCGCACGGGCCGCAGAAGGTCGCGCCCCATATCCGTCAGCGCATATTCCACCTTGGGCGGAATGGTCGGGAAGACGGTGCGCGACACGAAGCCGTCGCGCTCCAGATTGCGCAGCGTCGTGGTCAGCATCTTCTGCGATATGCCGTTCACCGTGCGGCGCAGCTCGTTGAAGCGCATGGGCCGGTTGCCGAGATAGCTCACCACCAGCACCGTCCATTTGTCGCCGACGCGCGCGAGAATTTCCGCCACCGCCCGGCAGGCCCCGGTTTCCCTGAACTCACCTTGTGTCATGAAAGTGCCTCCTTGCGGGCCATGTCCGGTTACTTATATAGCGTCGGTATCCAGGAGTTACCACTTCCGAAAAGGCGGACCTTCCATGAGCAAGCTTAAAGTCGCAGTCATCGTTGGCAGCACGCGCGAACAGCGCTTCGCGCCGGTTCCGGCGCAATGGATCGCGAAAGTCGCGGGCCAACGCCCTGAACTGGAGGTCGAAGTGCTCGATCTCGCCGACTATCCGATGGGCTTCTACGGCGATCCGGCCACGACGACCGCGCAGGCCGAAACCGCCGACAAATGGAAGAACAAGCTGCGCGGCTTCGACGCCTATATCCTGACCGCCGCCGAATACAACCACGCGCCCACCGCCGTTCTCAAGAACGCCATCGACTATGGCGAATGGATTCACAAGCCGATGGGCTTCGTCGGTTATGGCGGCGTCGGCGGCGCCCGCGCCGTCGAGCATCTGCGCCTGATCGCGGCGGAAATGTCGTCCATGTCGGTCAAGACCGGCGTGCATATCCTGTTCCCGGACTATCTGTCCGTCGTGAAAGGCGAAACCACGCTCGACGACATGCCGCATCTGGCCGAGGCCGCGAAGAACATGCTCGACCAGCTCGTCTGGTGGGGCCATGCGCTGCGGGCCGCCCGCAACGCCTGATCGTCCGGCGGACGGCGCTTGCCGTCCGCCATTTCCGCTCTATGCTTATCGGCACACGAAACGGAGCGGACAAATCCATGCGCAAGGAACTTCCCATCGCCAGCGCGCCGAAAGACGGCCGCAAGATCACCGTCGTCTGGACCGACGACGACGACCAGCGCAACGAATCCATCGCGCAATATCGCTCGCTCGACCAGTTGCGGGCCGGCGGCGGCCAATGGGACGAGGCGGACACCGGCTGGTGGACCTTCATCGACAGCCGGACCCAGCGCAAGATCGACCCCACCGCCTGGATTTCCGAAACCGAAGGCGACGGGGACGACGAGGACCGATAGCGCAGAAACTAAATTGACTTTTTTAGTCATAATTTATCAGATGACGGCCGCGCATTCTTTTTGAAGAATCGGGACCCCCGCCGGCTGTCCGGCGGTGCTATGCTGTTTCAGCGCGGGCTCGCAGCCCGCCGCCAGCCGGAGACATGACATGACCGCCACCCGCACCGAAACCGACACGTTTGGAGCCATCGAAGTTCCCGCAGACCGTTACTGGGGCGCGCAGACGCAGCGTTCCCTGCAGAATTTCAGGATCGGCGGCGAGCGCATGCCGCTGCCGCTGGTCCATGCGCTGGGCGTGGTGAAGCGCGCGGCGGCGGAGACCAATATCGCGCTCGGCAAGCTCGACCCGGTGCTGGGACAGGTGATCGCGGTGGCCGCGTCCGAGGTGATCGAGGGCAAGCTCGACGATCATTTCCCGCTGGTGGTGTGGCAGACCGGCTCCGGCACGCAGTCCAACATGAACGCCAATGAGGTGATCTCCAATCGCGCCATCGAAATGCTGGGCGGCGAAAAAGGCTCCAAGAAGCCCGTTCATCCCAACGACCACGTCAATATGAGCCAGTCGTCCAACGACAGCTTCCCGACCGCAATCCATATCGCCGCCGCCGTCGAGACGGTCAACCGGCTCTATCCGGCGCTGGAGCACCTGACCAAGGCGCTGAAGGCCAAGGAAGAGGCTTTCAAGGACATCATCAAGATCGGCCGCACCCATACGCAGGACGCCACGCCGGTGACGCTGGGGCAGGAATTTTCCGGCTATCGCGCCGCGCTCGAATACGCCCGCCATCGCATCGAGCAGGCGCTCGGCGACGTGTTCCTGCTGGCGCAGGGCGGCACGGCTGTCGGCACCGGCCTCAATGCGCCGAAAGGCTTCGACACCGGCTTCGCCGAGGCGGTGAGCGAGATCACCGGCCTTTCCTTCAAGACCGCGCCGAACAAATTCGAGGCGCTGGCGAGCCATGGCGCGATCCTCAATTTCCACGGAAGCCTCAACGCGCTGGCCGCCGACCTGTTCAAGATCGCCAACGATATCCGCTTCCTCGGCTCCGGTCCGCGCTCGGGCCTCGGCGAGCTGTCGCTGCCGGAAAACGAGCCCGGCTCCTCGATCATGCCCGGCAAGGTCAACCCGACGCAGGCCGAGGCGCTGACCATGGTGGCGACGCAGGTGTTCGGCAACCAGACCACGGTGACCGTCGCCGCCAGCCAAGGCCATTTCGAGCTGAACGTCTACAAGCCCGTCATCGCCTATAACGTGCTGCAATCGATCCGGCTCTTGAGCGACGCTATGGTGTCCTTCGCCGACCATTGCGTGGAGGGCGTCGAGCCGAACGAGGCCCGCATCAAGGACCTGCTCGACCGCTCGCTGATGCTGGTGACGGCGCTGGCGCCGGCCATCGGCTACGACAACGCCGCCAAGATCGCCAAGACCGCGCATAAGAACGGCACGACCCTGCGCGAGGAAGCGCTGAAGAGCGGGCTGGTGACGGAGGAGGACTATAACCGGCTGGTGCGGCCCGAACGCATGATCGCGCCCGAATGATCGTCTCCGCTACGTGGACAAACTGTCGAGAAACATGCGGCTTTTCTTGACAGTCCAGGCGGATTAGTCTCCGCCCAATTTCAACAGGAGATACCCTCGATGTCCGCCTCCACGCCCCAGACCAATGGCGCTGTCACCCTGCTCGCCCGCATTCTGTTCTGCCCGCTGTTCATTCCGGCCGGCTTCAGCAAGCTGACCGCGCTCGGCGCCACCGCCGGCTTCTTCGCCAGCAAGGGCCTGCCCCTCCCCTATGTCACCGCCGTGATCGTCGGCCTGCTCGAGCTCCTCGGCGGCGTCGCCATCCTCGTCGGTTTCCAGACCCGCATCGTCGCCGTGCTTCTCGGCGTCTTCACCATCGGCGCGGCGTTGGTGGCGCATCTGTCGCCCTTCGACCAGATCAATTTCTTCAAGAACCTCGCCATCGCCGGCGGCTTCTTCGTGCTGGCCCTGCATGGCGCGGGCGAATATTCGATCGACGCCAAGCGCGGCTGATCCAAAACGATTTCCAGCCAAAAGCCGCGCCTCGCATGGGGCGCGGCTTTTTTATTTCAGGGGATTTTTCAGAGGCTTGCGCGAATCCGCGCGGCGATCTCCGCGACACGCGGATTTGCATCGCTGCGCCGGGCAGAGACGAGACAGGCCTGCGAGCGCAGGATGACACCGTCCTCCAGCACTTTCAGACGGTTGGCGCGCAGCGTCGAGCCCGTGGAGGTGATATCCACGATCATATCAGCCGAGCCCGCCGCCGGCGCGCCCTCGGTCGCGCCGAGGCTCTCCACGATGCGGTAGACCTGAATGCCGTGCTTCTGCGAGAAGAACTGCTGCGTCAACCGCCAGTATTTGGTGGCGATGCGCAGCCGCCGGCCATGGCGCTGGCGGAAATCGGCGGCCACGTCGTCGAGGTCCGCCATGGTGGTCACGTCGCGCCAGACCTCCGGCACCGCCACCACCACATCGGCATGAC
The DNA here is from genome assembly GCA_900465915.1 of Hyphomicrobiales bacterium. Lineage (GTDB taxonomy): Bacteria > Pseudomonadota > Alphaproteobacteria > Rhizobiales > Rhizobiaceae > Brucella. The sequence continues at coordinate 71,927 of UBKJ01000033.1, read as the reverse complement.
CGAAGCCAAGTTCAGCCTCGATGGCCACGCGCTCGTCGGCATGCGCCAGCGTCTCGCGCACCAGGTCCTCGCCCGTCACGCCGAGATCGACGCCGCCATAACCCAGTTCCCGTGCGATTTCGGACGCCGACAGGAACAGGATATCCAGCTCCTCCTCGCCTTCCACGCGGGCGCGGTAATTGCGGTCGTCGTCCGGCAGCACAACGCGGTAACCGGCCTTTTCCAGCACGGCCAGCGTCTGTTCCTTGAGCCGCCCTTTGGACGGCAGCGCCAGCGTCACGCTCATGCCCGTTCTCCCGCCAGCTTTTGCAGCCGGTCGATCCAGATGGAAAAACCGACGCCGGGAATGTTTTCCGACGCGCCGAGCATGGTCAGCAGCCGGTCATAGCGCCCGCCGCCCGCCAGCACCGCGTCCTTGTCCGCATTCGCCTGCCGGATTTCATAGACGAGGCCGGTATAGTAATCGAGCGGACGCCCGAAGGAGGCGTCGTAGACGATATCTTTCGCGTCGGCGATAGCGTCGGTTCGCGCCTCGAATTTCTGCAAGGCCGCGCCGAGATCGAGCCCATGCTCGGCCGCGAAGGCGCGCAGCGTGACACCGGCGGAATCGAGCGTCACCCGCGTGGCCAGAAACGCTTTCAGCACGTCGAGGGTGGCGGCGGGGAAACGCGTGGCGGCGAGGTCTTCCTTCTCGATCAGGCGGCGGGCGATTTCGGCCGGCGAGCGGCCCGCGCCGGGCGAAATGCCGGCTTCCAGCATCTCCGTCTCCAGCATGCGGGCGAGGCCGACCTCGTCGCCCTCCGCCACCAGCACCGAAAGCCGCTCCGGCAAGGGATCGCGCCGCTGCGCGCCGGTGAGTTCGGCCAGCGCCGCTTCCATGGAAGCAGGATCGCCGAAAGCGCGCAGAAGCTTCTTGCGCCAGCCCTGCGGCAGGCCGAGCGCCTTGACGACGCCCGCGAACACCGACTGGTCGCCCAGCACGATTTCGAGCTTCGCCCCCGGCGCAACCGCGCGCACGCAGGCCAGCGCGTCGGCGATGGAGCGCGCGTCGGACGACGCCTCGTCGGACGCGCCGAGATCTTCGATACCGGCTTGCAGAAACTCCGCCGCGCCGTCGCGGCGCTGGCGGAACACCTCGCCCAGATAGGCGTAGCGCTTCGGCGTGGCGGCGTTGAGCGCAATGTGGTTGCGGCAGACGGGAATGGTGAATTCCGGCCGCAGGCACAGGCTGTCGCCGTTCTCGTTCTCGGTGAGGAAGATGCGGCGGCGCAAATCCTCGCCCGCCATGTCCAGAAACGGATCGGCGGGCTGGATCAGCGGAATCTCGACCCGTTCGGCCTCGCGCGTCTCGAAGAGGTCGCGCAAAAGGTCCAATATCGGCGACGGACGCGTCATGGGCGGCTCACTTTGCCCGTTCATCGCGCTTACGCGCTTGGGCCTGTTCGTCGCGATCGCGCGCCTGCGCGGCGAGGATTTCGCGCACGGCCTCGACCAGCCCCTTTTCCTGCACGGTGATCTGGGCCGGACGGCTTTCGCGCCAGGTCGCATTGTCCTCGATCTCAGCGGAGAGGCGCTTGCCCTCGATCAGGTCCTTGATCTGCACTTCGCCGGCCTCGCGCTCCTGCGAGCCCTGAATGACGACGCAGGGCGCATCGCGCCGGTCGGCATATTTCATCTGCGCCTTCATGCCGGAGCCGCCGACATACATCTCGGCGCGGATGCCCGCCTGGCGCAGGTCGGACACCATCTTCTGGTAGCGGCCAAGGCTCGCCGCGTCCTTGTCCATCACCAGCACCACGACCGGGCCGACCGTGTCGGAAACGTCGAGCTTGCCGAGGTTCTTCAAGGCCGTCATCAGGCGCGACACCCCGATGGAGAAGCCCGTCGCCGGAACCGGCTCGCCGCGGAAGCGCGAGACGAGGCCGTCATAACGCCCGCCGCCGCCGACCGAGCCGAACACGACCTTCTGGCCGTCCTCGTTGATGACGTCGAATTGCAGTTCGGCCTCGAAGACCGGGCCGGTGTAATATTCGAGACCGCGCACCACGGACGGGTCGATCTTGACGCGGCCCTCATAGCCGCCGGCCTGAAACAGCACCTGCATGTCGGCGAGTTCCCTGACGCCCTCCTCGCCCTTGGCGTTGCCCGCCACCACGGCGTTGAGATTGGCGATGGTCGCAGCTCCGTCCGCGCCGCCGGCGGCGGTGAAGGCCAGCACCTTTTCGATCGCCGCGTCGGGCAGTTCCGCGCCCTTGGTGAAATCGCCGCTTTCGTCGAGACGGCCCTTGCCGAGCAGAAGGCGCACGCCTTCCGGGCCGAACTTGTCGAGCTTGTCGATGGCGCGCAGCACGGTGAGGCGCTTGGCGGCGTTGCTCTCGCCTTCGAGGCCGATAGCGTCGAGCACGCCGTCGAGCACCTTGCGGTTGTTGACGCGGATGGCGTAGTCGCCGCGCGCGATGCCGAGCTTTTCCAGCGTGTCGGCCATCATCATGCACATTTCGGCGTCGGCCGAGACGTTCGGCGCGCCGACCGTGTCGGCGTCGAACTGCATGAACTGGCGGAAGCGGCCCGGCCCTGGCTTTTCGTTGCGGAACACCCACCCGGCGCGATAGCTGCGATAGGGCTTCGGCAGCGTCTCGAAATTCTCGGCCACGAAGCGGGCGAGCGGCGCGGTCAGGTCGTAGCGCAGCGACAGCCATTGCTCGTCGTCGTCCTGAAACGAGAACACCCCTTCATTGGGGCGGTCCTGATCGGGCAGGAACTTGCCGAGCGCATCGGTATATTCGATCAGCGGCGTCTCCACCGGCTCGAAGCCGTAGAGATCGTAGACTTCGCGGATCGTCGCCGTCATCTTTTCCGTGGCGCGCAGGTCTTCCGGGGTCCGGTCGACAAACCCGCGCGGCAGCCGCGCCTTCATCTTGTCCGCTTTATCGGCCACTTTTTCCTACCCGTCGCTGATTTCGCTCATGGAACGCCGGCGAAACCGGCAAATCCGTCGCCGGTTTCCTAACCCATCGAACCCCGTGCGGCAAGTGCGCGAAAGCGCGATCAGCGCGCGGCGATGGCCGCCGCCGCGCCCGCCATCACGCCCGCGCTGGCGCGGTTGACGACGCGCATGGAGCGCGGGCTGCGCAAAAGCCGGCGCGCCTGCGCGGCCAGCACGACCCAGCCCGTGTCGATCACCGCCAGGACCGCCATCAGGACGACGAGCAATTCGCCCCAGCCGGCGAGCGAGACATGGGCGATGTCGATGACGGTGGGCAGGATCGCGAGATAGAACACCATGATCTTCGGATTGCCGAGCGTGATGGCGACGGCGCTGAAAAACAGCTTCAGCCGGTCGTCCTCGCGCGGCGCGACGGGCGCGTCCGTGGCCTCTACGGGCGCGAACCACATTTTCCACGCCAGATGGAAAAGATAGACGACGCCGGCATATTTCAGCGCCAGGAACGCCATGTGGAAGCTCTGCGCCAGCGCCGACAGGCCCCCTATGGCGAGCGACAGCCAGATGGCGTCGCCGATCCACAGGCCGAGCATGAAGGGGAACACGCCCCGATAGCCGCGCGTCAGCACCCGCGCCATCAGCGCGCCCACATTGGGGCCGGGCGTGCCCGCCGCCACGGCCAGAACGCCGGCGAAAGCCAGAAGCGATGTCAGTTCCATGCCGATCTCCCTGTTCCGCCCGTTATGGCGGAAAGCGGGCTCGCCCGCAATCGGACCTTACAGCGGGCGCTTGAAGGCGGCCCGCAACTGCTCGACGCGGACGCGGCAATGGCAGCCTTCGATGTGGTCGTTGACCAGACCCATGGCCTGCATGAAGGCGTAGACCGTGGTCGGGCCGACGAAGGACCAGCCGCGCTTTTTCAGGTCCTTGGAGATGCGGATCGAGGTTTCCGTCTTGGGATTGGCCATGAGCGTGGGGAAATCGACCACGGCGGGACGCTCCGCCACGCCCGGCTCGAACGACCAGAAATAGGCGGCGAGCGAGCCCTTCTCCTCGACGAGCTCGATGGCGCGCCTGGCGTTGTTGATGGTCGATTCGATCTTGCCGCGATGGCGCACGATCCCCTTGTCGCCGAGTAAGCGCTCCACCTCGTCCGCGCCGTAAAGCGCCACGCGACGAAAGTCGAAACCGTCGAAGGCGGCGCGGAAATTCTCGCGCTTGCGCAGGATCGTCAGCCATGACAGCCCGGACTGGAAGCCTTCGAGGCAAATCTTCTCGAACAGGCGATGGTCGTCCGTCACCGGCACGCCCCATTCGTCGTCATGATAGGCGAGATAATCCGGCAATTCGCCGGGCCAGAAGCAGCGCGTGCGCCCGTCCGCGCCGGTGATCAGGCCGGTTCTTTCCGTCGTCTCGCTCATCATCTTCAATCCTTCTTAACCCTGTCGCGCAACCCGACGCTAACCATGCCGGCAATCGGCTTGCGCGGGCGTCCGAAATTTACCTTTACGATTCCATTGCCGGGCACAATCCCCTCATGAATTTCGGGCGCGCAATCCTGACAAGGCATGTCAGCAGGCGCAAGGGCAACCGCACCGCCTCTTCGGCCGGCGCAAGAGAAACGGATCAGGGGCATGAAACCACGTCATCTTCTTTTGATCGGAGCGATCGCGGCCATCGCCGTTTCCGTCGTCAATACCGGCATGGCCTTCGCCGGGGACCGCTACGCCACCCTGCCGCCGGTGCAGCTCAGCCCCGACCTGTCCACGCCGTGGGTTACGCAGTTGCAGGGCCAGCCGGCGCGAATCGGCCCCCTGCCGGTGGCCACGCCCGGCCGGGGACGCGTCGTCGAGACGCGGCAGCGCAAGCGCTATCGTGAAGTGTCCTACCAGCGCCCCGCCGCCAATCCGGCGCAGCCCGGCAAGCGCCAGATCGATCCGCAATTCCTGCCGCAGACCGTGTCCTGGTCGGGCGGCGAGGCGCCGGGGACGGTGGTGATCGACACCGGCGGCCGCTTCCTCTACCTGGTGGAGGCCGACGGCTCCGCGCGGCGCTACGGCGTCGGCGTCGGCAAGCAGGGCTTCAGCTGGAAAGGCGCGCAGCATATCAGCCGCAAGGCCGAATGGCCGACCTGGACCCCGCCCAAGGAAATGATCGCCCGCGAGCGCCGCAAGGGCCGTATCCTGCCCGCCAGCATGCAGGGCGGCGTCAACAATCCGCTCGGCGCCCGCGCACTCTATCTCGGCTCCACGCTCTACCGCATCCACGGCACCAACCAGCCCTGGACCATCGGCAAGGCCATGTCGTCCGGCTGCATCCGCATGCGCAACGAGGACGTGACCGATCTTTACGACCGCGTCCATATCGGCACCAAGGTCGTGGTGCGCTGATCGCCTGCGGCCTCCCTCCGTCGAGGGAGGCCGTTGAAGCGCATAAAATCTAAACCGATTGAAATTTTCGCCGGAAACATGCCGCCGTCCTGACATTGATGACGGAAAGGGCTTTCCCTTTTTCCGCGAACACCCATATGCTGCCTGGACCCAGGAACAAAAAACTGCAACCCGGCCATGCCATGATCGGCCGGGCGCAAGCCGGAAACGGCGCGCATATGAGGGAAAGGACAGAATATGACCGTACCGATGATGAAACTGAACGACGGAAAGCACATTCCGCAGCTCGGTTACGGTGTCTGGCAGGTCGGCGACGATGAAGCGGTCGCCGCCGTCAGCGAAGCGTTGAAGGTCGGCTATCGTCACATCGACACCGCCGCCATCTACGGCAACGAGGAAGGTGTCGGCAAGGCGATCCGCCAGTCCGGCCTTCCCCGCGGCGACATCTACCTGACCACCAAGCTGTGGAACAAGGAACAGGGCTACGAATCGACGCTGAAGGCTTTCGATGCCAGCCTGAACAAGCTGGGCCTCGATTATGTGGACCTCTATCTGATCCACTGGCCGATGCCGTCGAAGGACCTGTTCATGGAGACGTGGCGCGCCTTCGTGAAGCTCAAGGAAGAAGGCCGCGCCAAGTCGATCGGCGTGTCGAATTTCCGCACCAACGACCTCGAACGCCTGATCAAGGAAAGCGGCGTGACGCCGGTGCTGAACCAGATCGAGCTGCATCCACGCTTCCAGCAGGACGAATTGCGCGTCTTCCACGGCAAGCACAACATCGCCACCGAGGCGTGGAGCCCGCTCGGCCAGGGCAAGATCCTCGACAACCCCGCGTTGCAGGCCATCGCCGCCCGGCATGGCAAGTCGGTGGCGCAGGTCATTCTGCGCTGGCATGTCGAGACCGGCAATATCGTCATCCCGAAATCGGTGACGCCCGCCCGCATCCGCGAGAATTTCGAGATTTTCGACTTCAAGCTCGCCGGCGCGGACCATGACGCCATCACCAAGCTCGACAGCGCCGACGGCCGCATCGGGCCCAATCCGGGGACGTTCTCGGGAGTGTAAGAAAACAGCGTCAGGCGGCGGAAATCCGCCTGACGCGCGCCGCCTTGAAATCGTCGGGCGGTATGGTAATATCTCGACGAGAAGGAGGTGAGACGTATTTCCTTCCGGTGGAGACCGGGCCGAAGCCCGATCTCCGTTTACTTAGCTGATCGTCAGGGTGAAGCGCCAACCTCTGAACCTGACCGTCAGCGTAAACCGGATTTTCAATCGTCTCACCTCCTTTCGTTTCGCCGGATCGTCAGACCCGGCGTTTTATTTTTACCCCACAATTTTCAGTTGCATAGAGGCGATCGGCCGCTTTTTGCATAAAGCGCGCGATTTACGCGACGGCCTTGAGGCCCGCCGGCTTCGGGCCGCCATAGGCCCAGTCGATCAGCTCCACCGTATGCACGATGGGAAGCTTGCTGCCGCCGGCGATGTGGGTCATGCAGCCGATATTGCCGGTGGCGATCAGCGCCGCGCCGGTGGCCTCGATGTTGCGCACCTTGCGGTCGCGCAGCTTCGTCGCGATGTCCGGCTGCAGGATGTTGTAGGTCCCGGCGGAGCCGCAGCACAGATGCCCCTCCGCCGGCTCCTTCACCGTGAAGCCGGCCTTCGCTAGAAGCTCCTTCGGCTGGCGCACGATCTTCTGGCCGTGCTGCATGGAGCAGGCCGAATGATAGGCCACGGTCAACGCCCGGGGCGCTTCCGGCGCGGGCAGATCGAGGCCTGCCAGATATTCGGTGACGTCTTTCGCCAGACCGGACACCCGCGCGGCCCTGTCCCTATAAGCCGGGTCGAGCCGCAGCATATGGCCGTAATCCTTGATCGTCGTGCCGCAGCCCGAGGCGGTCACGATGATGGCGTCGAGCCCGCCCGCCTCGATCTCGCGCGTCCAGGCGTCGACGTTGCGCCGGGCCTGCCGCAAGGCCTCGTCCTCGCGGCCCATATGATGCACCAGCGAACCGCAGCAGCCCTCGTCCTTCGGCGTCACCACCTCGACGCCGAGCCGGTTGAGAAGCCGCATGGCGGCGGCGTTTATACCCGGATCGAGCACCGATTGCGCGCAGCCGGCGAGCATCGCCACGCGCCCGCGCTTTTGGCCCTGAACCACATTGACTACAACCGGAGATTGCGGAAGGCTTTTCGGCGCGAGGTCGAGCATCGCCGCAACCGGCTTCAGCGCCGGCCTGGCGCGGAACAGCGGCGCGAAGACGCGCCCCAGGCCCGCAAGCTTCAGTGCCACGCGAAACCGCCTCGGATAGGGCAGCACCCGCGCCAGCACGCCGCGCAGCAGGCGGTCCATGAAAGGCCGCCTGTAGGTCTTCTCGATATGGGCGCGGGCGTGGTCGACCAGATGCATGTAATTGACGCCCGACGGGCAGGTCGTCATGCACGACAGGCACGAGAGGCAACGGTCGACATGGCGCACGATCTCCTCGTCGGCCGGACGACCATTCTCCAGCATGTCCTTGATGAGATAGATACGGCCGCGCGGGCTGTCCAGCTCGTTGCCGAGCGTCACATAGGTCGGGCATGTGGCGGTGCAGAAGCCGCAATGCACGCATTTGCGCAGGATCTTTTCCGATTCCTCGACGCCGGGATCGCGCAATTGCTCGGGGCTGAAATGGGTCTGCATGGCTTACGCTCCAGCCGGATCGGGATAGAGGCGGCCCGGATTGAGAATATTCTCCGGGTCGAATTGCTGTTTCAGCCGCCGCGACAGGGCGGCGAGCGGGGCCGGCTGCGGCTCGAACACGTCGACCGCCGTCCGCACTGCTTCCGGCGCGCGCACCAGTGTGGCGTGGCCGCCGCCGTGCCGGGCGATCAACCGGCGCAGGACCTGCGGTTCGGCGTCGGCCTCCATGCGCATCCACACCAGCCCGCCCTGCCAGTCGTAATAGGCGTCGACGCCGGCGTGGCGGCGGAAATCGTCCACCACGCGCCAGCCCTGCATAGGCGCGACCGACACCCGCCACAGGGCGCGCGCGTCGCCGGCCTGCGCATAGGGCCGCACGTCGCGCACCTCGCGCCAGATCCGCCGCGACTGCTCGGCGTCCAGCACATCCGCCGTCCCGCCCAGAAGCGCCCGCAACTGCCGGCTGCGCACCTCCACGGATGGCGCGAAACCCTCCACCCGCAACAGCGTCGCCGCCTCCCAGCCCAGCGCCCCGTCCAGAAACCGCGCCGCCGCCGTGGGCGGCAGATGGGCGGCGGAGGACACCTCCTCGCGCGAGCCCATGGCCTGCGCCATGACGCGCGCCGCCTGCTCGTCGGTCAATCCGCGCAGGACGAGCGTCGCCACGGTTTCCGGCGCGGGCAGAACCTTGAACGTCACCTCCGTCAGCACGCCCAGCGTGCCCCAGGAATGCGCCATGCCCTTGGAGAGATCGTAGCCGGTGACGTTCTTCACCACGCGCCCGCCGGACTTGAACACTTCCCCACGCCCGGAAACGACGCGCACGCCCAGCACATGGTCACGCGCCGCGCCCGCCTTGAGCCGGCGCGGACCGGAAAGATTGGCGGCGAGCGCCCCGCCGATGGTCCCGCGCCCCGCCGCTCCGCCGAACAGCGGACCGTAATCCATCGGCTCGAACTGAAAACACTGGCCGTGATCGGCGAGCAGCTTCTCGACCTCGGCCATGGGCGTCCCGGCCCTGGCGGACAGAACCAGCTCGTCGGGCTCGTAAAGCGTGACGCCGGACAGGCCGGACGTATCCAGCACATGCGCGGCCGTGACCGGACGCCCGACGCCGCGCTTGGAGCCGTGGCCGACGATCTCCAGCGGCGCGGCGGCGAGCGCGCCCTGCACCGCCTCCAGAACCTGCGCCTCGTCGGCCGGCTTGATGATCGTCTTGTCGGTCATACGTCAGAACCTCGGCAGGTCCGGGAAGGCCAGCTCGCCGCGATGGATATGCATGCGGCCAAGCTCGGCGCAGCGGCGTAATTGCGGAAACACCTTGCCGGGATTGAGCAGATGTTGGGCGTCGAAGGCGCATTTGACGCGCATCTGCTGGTCGAGATCGGTCTCATTGAACATTTCCGGCATTAGGTCGCGCTTTTCGATGCCGACGCCGTGCTCGCCGGTCAGCACGCCGCCGACCTGCACGCAAAGCCGCAAAATGTCCGCGCCGAAATCCTCCGCCGCCTGCAACTCGCCCGGATTGTTGGCGTCGTAGAGGATCAGCGGATGCAAATTGCCGTCGCCGGCATGGAACACGTTGGCCACCCGCAGGCCGTAGCGCTCGGACAGGTCGCGCATGCCCGACAGCACGCGCGGCAGTTCTTTTCGCGGAATCGTGCCGTCCATACAGAGATAGTCCGGCGAAATGCGCCCCACCGCTGGAAAGGCCGCTTTGCGCCCGGCCCAGAAGGCCAGCCGCTGCTCTTCCGACTGCGACAGGATGCAGGTGGTGGAGCCGTTCCGAAGCGCGATCTCCTCCACCCGCGCGATGAGGAAATCCACCTCCACCGGCGGGCCGTCCAGCTCGACGATCAGCAGCGCCTCGACGTCGAGCGGATAGCCGACGCGGACGAAATCCTCGGCGGCGCGGATGGCGGGCCGGTCCATCATCTCCATGCCGCCGGGAATGACCCCGGCGCCGATGATGTCCGCCACGCAGCGCCCCGCCTGCTCGCTGGAGGAAAAGCCGATCATCACCGCGCGCGCCGTCTCGGGCTTCTGCAGGATGCGCACGGTGATCTCCGTCACCACGCCCAATAGCCCTTCCGAGCCGGTCATCAGACCCAGGAGATCGTAGCCCTCGCTGTCGAGATGCTTGCCGCCCAGCCGCAGCACCTCGCCGGTGATCAGCACCATCTCGACGCCCAAAACATTGTTGGCGGTGAGGCCGTATTTGAGGCAATGCACCCCGCCGGCGTTCTCCGCCACGTTGCCGCCGATGGAGCAGGCGATCTGCGACGACGGATCGGGCGCGTAATAAAAGCCCTCGTGCTCGACGGCCTTGGTCACGCCCAGATTGGTGACGCCCGGCTGCACCACGGCGACGCGGTTGGGATAGTCGATCTCCAGGATGCGGTTGAAGCGCGACATCACCAGAAGCACGGCGTCCTCGAGCGGCATCGAGCCGCCGGACAGCGAGGTGCCCGACCCGCGCGGCACGACACGGACGCCGTTGTCGTGGCAATAGCGCAGGATGCGCGACACCTGCTCCACCGTCTCCGGCAACACCACCACCAGCGGCAAACGCCGATGCGCGGTCAGCCCGTCCGTCTCGAAGACGCGCATGCCGTTGACCGTGTCGACGACGCCCTCGCCCGGCACGATGGCGCCGAGATCGGCGACGATCCGCGCGCGCCGCTCCAGCACCGAACGGTCCGGCTCCGGCATGATCAATCCGCTCATGACGACCTCGCATTCCTCCATCGTCTCAAGGCGAGATGCGCATTCCGCGCCGCCGCCGTCAAGTGGTAAATTCCCTTTACCAGCGGCGGCTCGACGCATGGTCTTGCGAAGCGGCCGGAGGCGGGGCTAGATGAAATCCGAACAGGAGCCGCCGATGATGATGAGCAGCCTCGCCGACATGGAGATTTTCGCCCGCGTGGTGGCGACGGGCAGCATGTCGGCGGCGGCGCGCGATCTCGGCCTGTCGCCGGCGGTGGTGTCGAAGCGGCTCGGGCGGCTGGAGGAGCGGCTCGGCACGCGGCTTCTCCAGCGCACCACGCGGCAGATCGCCCTGACCGAGGCCGGCGAAGGCTATCACCAGCGCGTGCTGGCCATCCTCGCCAATATAGAGGAGGCCGAATCCTTCGTCGCGCGGCGCTCGGCCGACGCGCGCGGCACGCTGAAGATCTCCGCGCCCACCACCTTCGGCCGCATGCATATCGCGCCCTATCTCGCGCCCTTCATGCACACCAATAGCGGCCTCACCGTCAACATGCAGCTCACCGACGACCTGATCGACATCGTCGGCGAAGGCTATGACCTCGCCATCCGCATCGCCGAATTGTCGGACTCCACGCTCGTCGCGCGGCGTCTCGCGCCGGTGCGGCGCATATTAGTGGCGACACCCGGCTATATCGCCGAGCACGGCGCGCCGCGGACCATCGAGGACCTGCAAAGCCATGTCTGCCTCGCCCCGCACAACAACGATCCCTGGCGGCTGGAAGGCCCGGGCGGATCGGTGGTCTTCCGCCCCGCCGGACCCTTGCAGACCAATTCCAGCGAGGTGGTGCGCGAGGCGGTGCTGGCCGGGCTCGGCGTCGCCCAGCGCTCCACCTGGGACATCGGGCCGGAGCTGGCGGCGGGAAAATTGGTGCAGGTGCTGCCCGACTACGTCGCCTCGCGCAATGTCGCCGTCCACGCCGTCTATCCCTCGCGCCAGTTCCTGCCGGCCAAGGTGCGGCTCTTCATCGATTACCTCGCCGGCCTCTACGGCCCCGTCCCCTATTGGGAAGCCGGCGCGGGGCCGCAAACCGGCGACTGAGAAATGGACGTTGGCCAAAAGCTCGCCTATGAACGGGACGGTTCCTTTTCGGGAGCCGATTTGATTCTTTTTTGCAATCCATTGATTTTGCGGCCGTTCCCTTGCGCGGCCGCGCTGGAGGTAAGGACTATGAATACGCTTACGCGCCTCGTCATCGCCATCGTCGCAGCGCTCGTCGTGGGCTTCGGCTTCATGTATTACGACAAGTCGCGCGGCGCGGAATGGGTGGTGTCGCCGCAGCAGCTCGAACAGGCGCAGGCCGAGGGCAAGACCGGCGTGGAGAGCCGCCCCGGCACGGTGACGGTGCGGCCGATCCGCAGCGAGACCGCCGACGTGCTGCCCTATAAATGGGCCGGCGCCGGCCTCGTCGCCGGGCTTTTCGTCTTCGTCAGCGGCCGCAAGCGCAAGACCGTCTGATTCCGGCGCGGCGGCGGCAGGCGGCTGTTTCGCCCGCCGCCGCGTTGCGGTAAGTCTGTCCTGCGATCCCATGGAGAATGGACCGGCATGGCCGACAGCATCTTTTCCCGCATCGCGCCGAGCCGCACCGCGGACGACGTCATGCGCCAGATCGAGACGCTCATCCTCGAGGGCGTGCTGCGCGGCGGCGACCGCCTGCCGGGCGAGCGCGACCTGGCGCGGCAGTTCGACATTTCGCGGCCCATCCTGCGCGACGCGCTGAAGCGGCTGGAGACGGCGGGACTGCTCGCCTCCCGCCACGGCGGCGGCACCTTCGTCGCCGACGTCATCGGGCAGGTGTTCAGCCCGGCGGTGACGCAGCTTTTCGCCGGCCATCGCAAAGCGACGGCGGATTATCTGGAATATCGCCGCGAGATCGAAAGCGTGGCGGCCGAATACGCCGCCCTGCGCGCCACCCCGGCCGACAAGGCGCTGCTGACCGAGATCATGACGGCGATGGAGGCCGCCCACGGCGCGAGCGATTTCGAGACCGAGGCGCGGCTCGACGTGGAGCTGCACAACGCCATCGGCGAGGCGGCGCACAATATCGTGCTGCTGCACACGCTGCGCTCCTGCTACCAGTTGCTCAAGGACGGCGTGTTCTATAATCGCAGCCGCATCTACGGCTATCCCGGCGCGGCGGAGATGTTCCTGGCGCAGCACCGCGCTATCTATGACGCGGTGATGGCCGGCGATCCGCAGGCCGCCCGCGCGGCGGTGCAAACTCACATACGCTTCGTCGAGCAGGCGATGCACGATCACGAGCGCGACGAGGAGCGCGAGCGCGTGTCGCGCCTGCGCTATCGCCAGCGAGCGGGCAAGGATACGGAAGGAAACGAGCCATGACGGTGACTTTTCACGGCGCACGCGCGCCGGAAGGCCTGCGCCTCTACGCCATCGGCGACGTGCATGGGCGGCTCGACCTTCTGCGCCTCATGCACGAGCGCATCCGCGCCGATCTCGACAAGCGGCCGGCGCGCGACTGGCGCATCATCCATCTCGGCGACTATATCGATCGCGGCCCGGATTCGCGCGGCGTGCTGGATTTCCTGATCGAGGCGGGCAAGCGCGACGCGCGCATATTGTCGCTGATCGGCAATCACGACGAGGGGCTGTTGCATTATCTCGCGCTGGGCGAGCCGGAAAGCGTGTTCGGCCGCCATGGCGGCGACGCCACGGCGCGCTCCTACGGCGTCGAGCTCGATTTCTCCAGCCCCGAGCAGGTCCGGCGCAGCCAAGCGGCGATGGTGGCCGCCACGCCGGCGGCGCATGCGGATTTCATTCGCTCGCTGCCGCGCTCCTTCGCTTTCGGCGATTTCTTCTTCTGCCATGCGGGCGTGCGCCCCGGCGCGCCGCTCGACGCGCAGGACCCCGAGGACCTGATCTGGATCAGGACCCCCTTCCTCGAATGGCAGGAGCCTTACGAGAAGGTGGTCGTCCACGGTCATACGCCGAGAGGCGCGGTCGACATCCGGCCCAACCGGGTCAATCTCGACACTTATGCATGGAAAAGCGGCGTGCTGTCGGCCATCGCCATCGACGGCCCGGTCAAGCGCCTGATCGAAGCGCGCCTGTGATCAATGGGCGCTGGAGACGCCGTAGCCGTCGCTGGAGACCTGGTCGCTGGCGCCCACGGTGAAGATGCCGACGGCCATGAAGACGATGGCGGAAACCATGAGGACGGTGAGGAGAGCGGCGTTCTTGGCGGTCATCGTCGAAAACTCTTTCAGCGGGCGCTAGGGTGAAATCGGTTGGAAGGAACCCGATTTCCTGCTTTGGGACGGCGATCAGTTACACTCGAAAATAGTTACCGGCAACTGAACGGCCAGGGTTAAACGACAGCTTTCGACGGGCAAGATTCACTTGGCGGAAAGGCTGTGGCAAAGCCGCAACGGCCCGCCCCTGTCATGCTTAACGAAGCGTTCAGATCAGGCCCACCCAGGCGCGCGCCAGCGCCAGCCCGGCGGCGTCGGCCTGCGCGCCCGGCCCTGCGCGCAAATCCGGCAGGCTTGCGGCCCAGCCCGGCGCGAAGGCCTCGATCTCGTCGGCGAGATGGGCGCTCCATGTGTCCACCAGCGCCCGGTCGGCCTCGAAATGGAACTGCGTTCCATAGACCGCGCGGCCGATGCGATAGGCCTGGTTGGCGGTCATGTCGCTTTCGGCCAGACGCAGCGCGCCTTCGGGCAGCGAGAAGGTGTCGCGATGCCAGTGGAAGATCGGAAAGGCCGCGCCCGCCGCCGACAAGACGCCGTCACGCGCGCCCTCGGGCGTCAGCCGCACCTCGCGCCAGCCGAACTCCATCGGCCCGCCGAGGATGTTGCGCCCGCCATAGGCGCGGGCGACGAGCTGGCTGCCGAGGCAGACGCCCAGCACCGCCTTGTCGCTATCGCCGAAAGCGCGGATGAGCCGCAGCAGATGCGGAAAATAGGGAAATTCGGCGTCGGCCAGCGCGTCCTGCTCGCCGCCCAAAACGATCAGCGCCGCATGGCCGCTATCGTCGGTCGGCAGGTCGTCGCCCCGATAGGCGTGGCGCAGGTCGATGGCGAAGCCCGCCTCGCCCAGCGCCCGCTCCACCTGCCCCGGACCGGCGTCGGGATAATTCTGCACCACGAGAACGCGCATCGCCCCGCCTCCGATTGAACCACGGGACCGATAGCATGAAAAAAGGCCCGCGCGACAGGCGGGCCTTTTGTTTCTCGGATGGTTGCGTCAGTTCACCACGGTGACGCTGACCGTGCGGCCCGCCACCAGATGCACGCCCTCGGGAACGTCCTCCAGCTTCACCCGCACCGGCACGCGTTGCGCCAGCCGCACCCAGTTGAAGGTGGGCGAGACGTTGGCGAGCAGGCTGCTCGAATCGCTGCGCTCGCGATCCTCGATGCCGCCGGCGATGCCCTCGACCCTGCCCTTAAGTTGCAGCTTGCTGCCCATCAGGTCGATGCGGACCTTATCGCCGATATGGATGCGCTCCAGCTTGTTTTCCTCGAAATAGCCGTCGACATAATAGGAATCGGTGTCGACCAGCGCCGTGACCGCCGAACCGGCCGAGACGTAATCGCCCGGCTGCAGCGAGAAATTGGTGATGACGCCGTTGACCGGCGCCTTGACCGAGGAGCGCTCCAGATTGAGCGCGGCCAGGTCGCGGTCGAGCAGCGACTGGCGATAGGCGGCGTCGGCCTGCTGGGCGGTGGTCTCGACCTGCTCCATCTTCTGGCGGGTGACGGTGGTGTCGTTGAGCTGGCCGTAGCGCACGAGGTCGCGATTGGCCATGTCGAGCGCGGCCTTGTTGCTGTCGACCTTGGCCTCGGCCTGCTTCATGGCCAGCGTGTAGCGCGCCTGGTCGATGCGGAAGATCACGTCGCCCTTCTTCACCGGCTGGTTGTCGTGCACCAGCACCTCGCCGACGAGGCCGGACACGTCCGGCGCGATGCGCACCACGTCGGCGCGCACCTTGCCGTCGCGGGTCCAGGGCGCGTCCATGTAATAATCCCACATGCGCCAGCCCAGAAGCCCCGCCACCGCGACCATGACGAGGGTCAGGAAAACCCGGCCGGAATATGCGAACAGATTCTTCATAACGGTATTCCATTCAAATAGACGGCCGCTGCGCCGAGAATGCAGAAATACATGGCGGCGTCGAACAGCGGACGATGCCATACGAGACGGTAGAAGCGGATGCGCGCCAGGATGCGCTGCATCGCCATGTTGACGACATAAGCCAGAAGCGCCAGCGCGCCGATGGTCGGAATGTAGATCCCGTAAATGTCGAGTTCAGGCTTCATTTGGACCTCCGGCGACGACGCCGACTGGGTTCTGCGGCGCGGCGGAAAAGGGCGGCGCGTCCGGGAAGAGATTGAAGCGCAGGCCCACCAGCGCCAGGCGCGGCCGCTTGGTGACGGCCGAAGCGCCCTGCCCGATGATCGCGGCGATGGCGGCGTCGATCGAGCGCAGCAGGCGCCCGTCCAGATCGGCCAGCGGCTTGCCGTCGGTCAGCGCCCGGTAATGCGCGCCGACGCCGGCCAGCACCTCGTCCACCGCGTCGCGGCAGGGCTGCGGCAGGCGCGCGCGGTACTGTTGCAGGTCGATGGTGTTCATGCCGTTGCGCAGGTCGCGCAGCAGGTCGAGCTTGCCGGCCTCGGCCGGGGAAATGCGCGCCAGGCGCGGCGTCAGCATGCCGATGCGGTCGATCATGCGCTGCAGGAGCCGGTTAAGATTGCGGCGGCGCATGCGGCCGTTCTGGCGGCTCGCCACCAGCGCGATGTCGCGCCAGCCCGCCCGCGCCAGCCGACGCACGCTCCATTCCGCGCCGACCGAGCGCGTGATCGCGGTGACGCCGGCGGAGACGACGATGCCGAGGATCATGGCGAGGTTGCCGTTGGAGAAGCTGCTCATGTCGAGCGACAGCGTGCCTTGCAGCGCCAAAAGAGCCGGCAGGTTCATGCACAGCACCATGGCGTAGATGTTGAGCGCCGGGTTGGGCAGCATCGCGCCGGCGGGGATCAGCGCCAGCCCCAGCGCCAGGGCCAGCGAGACATAGCCGTCGAGAAGCGGAAACACCGCGAACTGCATGACGAAGGCGATGATCCAGACCAGGATCAGGAGCCAGTTGAACTGGCGGATCGCCGGGGTGGGATCGTCCATGGTGGCGAAGATGCAGCTGAAGACGCCGGCCATCATCGCCGCCGCGCTGCCGCTCGGCCAGCCGCTGGCGATCCAGAACACCGAGGCGACCAAAGTGGAGAGCAGCGCCGAGAAGCCCGACAGCAGCGCCATGACGTAGTCGCGATGGGCCGGGCGCGAGCCCAGATGCGTGTCGTAGCGCCGCCAGCGCAGCGCATGGCGCGAGCCGGAGGCGATGTCCTGTTTGAGCGTGATGCAGTCGCTCCAGATCTGGATCAGGTCGCGGATGCGCGCGGCGAGGTTGAACAGCACCAGCTCCTTCCAGGCGGCGGCGTCCGCGCCGACGCGCTCGACGTCGGCGATGCGCTGCAACAATTCCGCGCGGCGCTCCTCGGTCAGGCGCTCGCCGCTGGCGATCCAGGCGGACGTGTCGTCTAGCAACGCGTCGACCACGGCGGGCCATGGCGTCTCGCCCTCGCCCGGCCGCATGGCCAGCACGTCCTCGAGGCCGGAGATGATCGGCAGCACCGCCACCATGCGCTGCTGCAGCACGCGGAATTGCGGGCCGATCTCGCGCATGGACGAGGTGTCGTAGGCGACATGGGTGGTGAGGTTGCGCAATTCCAGCGCGTCGGATGCGAGCCGCTGGCGGTCGCGCCGCACTTCGGGGCTTTCGCCCTCGCCGCGGATGACGGCCAGCGCCAGCTGCGCGCCGTCCTTGAGCCAGCCGTCGATGCCGGTGGCCAGCACCGGCCCGGTATGGCGGGGGAAGACCAGACGATTGATGACGGCGGCGCAGATGATGCCGAGCGCGATCTCCTCGACGCGGCTCAGCGCATAGTCGAAGCTGGTGTCGGGCGCGGAGACGACGGCGAAGCCGGTGATGGCGGTGGTGTAGCCGGCCAGCATGAAGGCGTAGCTGCGCGGCGTGCCGTCGAGAAGGCTGACGACGAGGCAGCCGCCCATCCACAGGCCAATGACGAGGGTGAGGATTTCCGGCGAATTGACCTGGGACGGCACGAAGGCCACCGTGGCCGCGCCGCCGATGACGGTGCCGATGAGACGGTAGAGCGCCTTGGAGGTCGTGGCGCCCGACAAAGGATGAGCGACGATATAGACCGCCGCCACCGACCAGTAGGGATTGGGAAGGTTGGCCCACAGCCCGATCCACAAAGCCAGCATGGCGGCGGCGAACGTCTTCAGCGAAAAGACGACGTCCCAAAAACGCGGTCGCAACTGGACTGGCATTGTCATGCGCGTGGTGAACCGTTCTGCTACCGCTTCGCGTCAGGAGGCGGGGGTCTGAAATTTTTCGTTGAGCCGGCGCAGAACTTCCATGGCGGCGTCGATCATTTCGGGATCGAAATCGCCCAGGAACATAGTGCGCAGACGAGCCGCCGCCCTCTCCGCCTTGGCGGCGATGGCGCGCCCCTCCGGCGTGAGCTGGATGAGCTTGACCCGGCGGTCGGTTTCGTCGGCGACGCGCTGGATCAGGCCCTCCTTCTCCAGCTCGTCGACCACGCGGACGATCGTCGCCCCCTCGATGCCGACCCGTTCGGCCAGCACGCCTTGCGGAATGCGGTCGCCGTGCCTTAGAAGCAGCATCAGCGGAATCGCTTTCGCATCCGAAAGATTGTGGCTCGCCATGGCGGCGTCGAAGGCCTTCCGCCATCCACGCGCGGTGCTGGCCAGAAGCGGCGCAAACTCGATCCATGCCTGTTTCATCGCGTCGGCTCCGGGCGGTTAGATAGCGCCATAGCTATATGGATACAATCTGGTTCATGTAAACCGATCACGCCCGACGATCAACTGTTTGTGTAGAGCGGCGGCGATAAGGTGCGCCCGGCCGCCGAGGGCGCTTGACCCCGCGCCCGTCCTCCGCCATCCATAGCCCATGCGCGCGAATTATAAAATGCAAAGACTCTTTGTCGAGAACGAACTTCAGGCCGGGATTCTGACCGAGGCCGGGCCGCAGGCCGCCCATTACCTCGCCCATGTGCTGCGGCTGAAGGACGGCGACGCCGTGCTGGTCTTCAACGGCCGCGACGGCGAGTGGAAGGCGCTGCTGCGCCCCGAGGGCAGGAAGCGGCTGATGCTGGAGATCGCCGAGCAGACGCGGCCGCAGCCCGCACCCTGCGACCTCGTCTATTGCTTCGCGCCGCTGAAGCAGGGCCGGCTCGATTACATGGTGCAGAAGGCGGTGGAGATGGGCGCCGGTGCGCTGCAACCCGTCCTCACCCAGCATACGCAGGTGAGCAAGCTCGGCGCCGACCGCATCCGCGCCAACGCGATCGAGGCGGCCGAGCAATGCGGCGTCCTGGCCCTGCCCGATTGCCGCGAGGCGGTGCGCCTCGACCGGCTTCTCGACCAGTGGGACCCGGCGCGGCGGCTGATCTTCTGCGACGAGGGCCACGAGACGGACGATCCGCTGGCGGTGCTGTCCGGCCTCGCGCCCGGGCCGCTGGCGGTGCTGATCGGGCCGGAAGGCGGCTTTTCCGAGGAGGAGCGACAGGCGTTGCGCAGGCGCGATTTCGTCACGCCGCTGCCGCTCGGTCCCCGCATCCTGCGCGCCGACACGGCGGCGGTGGCGGCGCTGACGCTGGCGCAGGCGGTGCTGGGCGACTGGCGCAAAAAGCCCTGAATCCGGCCGGGTCTCCATCTTCAACAGAATTGACTTGCGCGTTTTGACAAATTTGTCCAATCACTCGGAAGACCACATGTTTTTCCGGGACCCCTTGCATGGCGCGCGACACGACTGACGAAACGGCAATCTCCGGCGTGGAGGAACTCGCGGCCTATCTGGCGGGCGGCTGCAAGCCGAAGGAAAAATGGCGCATCGGCACCGAGCACGAGAAATTCCCGTTCTACGAGGCCGACAATTCGCCCGTGCCCTATGCCGGCCCGCGCGGGATCGAGGCGCTGCTGCGCGGCATGCAGGCGCGGCTCGGCTGGGAGCCGATCATGGACGAAGGCGCGATCATCGGCCTCGTCGCCCCGGCCGGACAGGGCGCGATCTCGCTGGAGCCGGGCGGCCAGTTCGAGCTTTCCGGCGCGCCGCTCACCTCCATCCACGGGACCTCGCAGGAGGCGGAATCGCATTTTTCGCACCTGCGCGCCGTCGCGGCCCCCATGCACATGGGCTTTCTCGGCATGGGCGCGAGCCCGAAATGGACGCTGGCCGAGACGCCCGTCATGCCGAAATCGCGCTACAAGATCATGACCGCCTATATGCCCAAGGTGGGCAAGGAGGGGCTGGACATGATGTACCGCACCTCCACCATCCAGGTGAACCTGGACTTCGCCTCCGAAGCCGACATGCGCCGCAAGATGCAGGTTGCGATGAAGCTGCAATCGGTGGCGACGGCGCTGTTCGCCAGCTCCCCCTTCACCGAAGGCAAGCCGAACGGGCTTTTGTCCTGGCGCTCCAACATCTGGCGCGACACCGACAACCGCCGCGCCGGCGTGCTGCCCTTCGTCTTCGCCGAGGATTTCGGCTTCGCCGACTATGTCGCCTGGGCCATCGACGCGCCGATGTATTTCATCCTCCGCGACGGGCGTTATCACGACTGCACCCATGTCACCTTCCGCCAGTTCATGGACGGCGCGCTGAAGGGCGAGGTCAGCGATCCCGTCCCCAATATGGGCGACTGGACCAACCATCTCTCGACCTTGTTCCCGGAAGTGCGCCTCAAGCGCTTCCTCGAAATGCGCGGCGCCGACGGCGGCCCGTTGTCGCATATCTGCGCGCTGTCGGCCTATTGGGTCGGCCTGCTCTATGACGGCGAGGCGCTCGACGCCGCCGAGGCGCTGACCCGCGACTGGCGCTTCGAGGACGTGCTGGCCATGCGCGAGGCCGTTCCCAGTAAGGGGCTGAACGCCGATTTCCGCGGCCATGCGGTGCGCGACGTGGCGCGCGAGACGCTGAAGATCGCCCGTCTCGGCCTCGCCAATCGTCGCAAGCTCGACGCCGAAGGCGCGGACGAGACGAAATTCCTCGCGCCGCTGGACGCCATCGTCGCCGGCGCCACCGACGCCGAGCGCATGCTGGAAGCCTATCGCACCGAGTGGAACGGTTCGGTCGAGCCGGTCTTCCGCGCCTACGCCTATTGACGCCGCGTTAGAACAGGGAGCCCTGCCCCGGCTTGTCCGGGGCAGGCTTTTTTTCGCCGCCGCTCTTGGGCCGCCGCGCCGTCTCCGCGCCCTGGCCGGCCACGACGCCGACGTCGCCGTCGCGGAAGCGCAGCGACAGGGCGTCGCCGACATGCACCGCCTCGGCGCGCTTGACCGGCTTGCCGTCCGCGTCGAACACCACCGCGAAACCGCGATCCAGCACGCCTTCATAGGAGAGCGTGCGCAAAAGCCGCTCCAGTTCCTGCCCGCGCCGTTTCGCCTGGTCGACCGTGCGGTCGGCGGCGGAATCGCGGCGGCGGTCGAGCCGCTCCAGCGCGCGCCGCGCCTCGGCGATCCGCCGCAGAAGAGCGTCGGGCGACAGGCGGCCGGCACAATGCCCGAAGGCCGCGCGCCTTTCGCGCAGAAACGCCTCCAGCGCGCGCGGCAGGCGCTGGCCGCAAAGCTGCGTCTCGCGCCGGCGCTCGGCCAGCTGGCGCTGCAAGAGGCGCGGCGACAATTGCCGCGCGCGGCCGTCGAAATGCACGCGCTTCTTCTGCGTGTTGACCAGCAGCGCGCGAGTGAGCCGCGAGGCCGCCTCGTCGAAGCGCCGACGCGGCATGGCCAGCAACTGGTCGGCGGAAGGCAGCGCTCGCACCGCCGCGCGATGCGCCCGTCGCCGCAGGTCCAGATAGCGCGTCATGGCCGCGGACAGCCGCGCCGCCAGCCCCGCCACCGTGGCGGCGAGGTCGGCCTTGACCGGCACGGCCATTTCGGCCGCGCCCGTCGGCGTCGGCGCGCGCATGTCGGCCGCAAGGTCGATCAGCGTCCAGTCGGTTTCGTGCCCCACCGCCGAGATGACCGGGATATGCGACGCCGCCACCGCGCGCACCACGACCTCGTCGTTGAAGCCCCAGAGATCCTCCAGGCTGCCGCCGCCGCGCGCGACGATCAGCACGTCGGGACGCGGGACCGGGCCGCCTTCCGGCATGGCGTTGAAGCCCGCCACGGCGGCGGCCACTTCCGGGCCGCAGGTCTCGCCCTGCACCCGCACCGGCCAGACCAGCACATGCAGCGGAAAGCGGTCGGAGATGCGATGGATGATGTCGCGGATGACCGCGCCGGTCGGCGAGGTCACCACGCCGATGACGCGCGGCATGAAGGGCGGAAGCTGCTTGGCGGCGGCGTCGAACAGGCCTTCCGCCGCGAGCCGGCGCTTGCGCTCGTCCAGCAGCGCCATCAGCGCGCCCGCGCCCGCCGGCTCCATCTGCTCGATGACGATCTGGTATTTGGACGAGCCGGGATAGGTGGTCAGCTTGCCGGTGGCGATGACCTCCATGCCCTCCTCGGGCCGGAAGCGCAGCCGCGCCATCGAGCCGCGCCAGACCACCGCCTCCAGCCGGGCGCGGTCGTCCTTCAGCGCGAAATAGGCGTGGCCGGAGGAATGCGGCCCGCGATAGCCGGAAATCTCGCCGCGCACCCGCACATGGCCGAACACATCCTCGACCGTGCGCTTCAACGCGCCGGAAATCTCGGAAACGCTATATTCGGCGACGTTGGACGCCGCGCCGGAAAAGATCGAATCGGAAGCCATATCCCTCCTTATAGCCGCTGTGGTTTTCGCGCATGCCGTTTTCGCGGCCGTCACCAGCCCGGCGCCACCTCGCTGGCCCGCACCCGGCGCGTGCGCACCGTCGGAAAGGGCGCGATCTCCGCCGTCTGCGCCGGCGAGGAGATGTTGTCGAGGCTTTCGATGATGTGCTGCGCCAGCGCGTCGACGACGGCGTTCTGCTTGGTGTGGCCGCGCCGGATGCCGATGCCGAAGGCCGGCAGCCGCGCAAAGCCCTCCGCCTCGCCCAGGACCCGCATGCCCGGACGCAGCGCGCATTCCGGCAGTACCGAGATCGCCAGGCCCGACAGCACGGCCGCGGCCAGAACCGTGGCCGACCAGCTCGTGATGATGATGCGGTAATCGCGCCGCGCCGCCTCCAGCACATCGATGGCCGATTGCCGCCAGATGCAGGTGGGCCGCCCGACCGCCAGCGGCAAAACCCCCTCCTCATGGACGGCGTGGTTGGCCGAAGTGACCCAAAGCAACGGCTCGCTGCGCACCACCTCCGACCGCCGCTTGTCGTCGCCCTGCGTGACCAGCGCGATGTCCAGCGCGCCGCGGCGAATCAAATCGTCGAGATTGATGGTCGGCTCGCAGACCACCGACAATTCCACGCGCGGATTGGAACGCGCGAACCGCGCCATGATCTCGGGCAGGAAACGGTCGGCGTAATCGTCAGGCGTGCCGATTCGCACATGGCCCTCCAGTTGCGCGTCGTCGAAGGCCGCCACCGTCTCGCCGTTGAGCTGCAGCATGCGCCGCGCATAGGGCAGAAGCCGCTCGCCGTCCTCGGTCAGCCGGTTGGAGCGCCCGTCGCGCTCGAACAGCGGCTTGCCGATGCGCTCCTCCAGCCGGCGCATCTGCATGGACACCGCCGATTGCGTCTTGAAAACCGCGTCCGCCGCGCGGGTGAAGCTGCCCATGTCGGCGATGGCGACGAAGGTCTGCAATTGATCGAGATCGAGCGGCGCGCCCATCGGGGTCATCCATCATTATTATTGAAGCATAAGATTAAAAACATTCGTTGGAACAATCAATCTCCGTGATGGATAAAGCGGAGGTCGCGGATCGACGCCCAAAGCCCGATTCGCCGCTCAGATTCGGCAGGCGCCACCCTCTCAGGCCGGTCCCCTACCGGCCAGCCTGCCTTTTGCCCGGCGGCCTCTCAGCCCGCCGGGCTTTTTTCTTGCCACACCGCCAAGTTTCCCTCGTGTCGATTTTGTTACGATTTTTGCGCCGAGGGGGTTGCGTTCGCGAAACGAGTTCGCTAGATGGAGGCCACTCGCGGACGGCGATCTCAAACGCCGCCGCAAGCTGCGAAAGCCGGTATTCCGGCGCATCGGCAGCCCCTGCTGGGGGATAGTTTAAGGGTAGAACAGCGGACTCTGACTCCGTTAGTCTTGGTTCGAATCCAGGTCCCCCAGCCAATATTTTTCCAAGAAAATCAACGAATTGCTTGATCAGCCAAAGTTTTTTGGCCTCTTTCCTCTATATCGCGACGAAAATCAATTCCTATAAATTCAACTTACGACAACGGTGGGCTAGTCCGTGCGACACGGGATTCAGCATGGTTAGCTCTGTCGCTAAAGACAAAATAGGGATCAAATACCGCTATCGCTCAAAAAGAATACGTTCGATTTCCTTCACGCGATCACGCCGTCTGGCGAGCGCCTTGCCTACACGACCGAACCAGCGCTTGCGCTTTTTCTTTTCCCGACTGGCCTGCAAATGCTCGATATAAATCTGGCCGGACGATTCGTTGCTGATCTTGTCGAAGATCCAGCAATAGGAGACGGGAAGGCGCTCTATTCGATAACACGGAGTTGTCCGACGCGCGTCGTCCGCAATGACTTTCTCTAGCACACGCTGATCCCATTCTTCGGGAGCATCCAGACAACCCTGCGCCCACTCCTGTAAAAGTTCGGCGGCGGCCGGGGTATCGTTGATGAGCAAGGTGCCGCTTAGTAAATTGCCTTCCGGCTCATAATGCGCAGCGAAATCGCAATCCATGTTCATCAAAAAAGGCCAGGGATTGCGGTGAAAGATCGCATCCACGTCCACATATAACAACGGACCGCGATGCTTCCTGCGCATCTCGATCAAGACGCCAGGTTTCATACCGGCGTTGCGCACCCAAGAACCCTGTGATGCGATCTCGACGATATCGGCCGTCAGAGACACGGCTTCGACGGAACGAAGCAGGCGATCCTTCTCCGTCTCATAGATGCTGTCCTTGGTGAAGAAACCCACGACCATGCCGGTCGCTTCGCCCTCTGCGGCTCGTTTTTTCAATTCCGTGAGAGTGGGAAATTCCCCAGCGATGCGCCGATGCTCCGGCGTCCAGGTCCTTAATTTTCTTTGAAGCCAATTCAGCATTTGGACCACATCTACGGGAAGCAAAAAACATTCCTAGCCGTTGCCGGTAAGCCGCTCGCAATCATTTGTCAATTGCAATTCTGGATTGAAACGACGAGGCTCGAAATCATCGTTCTAATCGGCTATTTATCGATCCATCCAATCTAGATAAGAGAACAGAATAGCCATCCATTCGTATGAGGGGCGGCCCGGCGGATCGCTCCGCCGGGCCGGTCTGTTTCAGGTCCGTCAGCGCTGCGCGACGGGGCTGACCAGCGGCGTCACGCGGCGGATGGTGACGCGGCGGTTTTCGGCTTCCGGGCCGTCCGTGCGGATTTTGAGGAAGCGCTCGCCATAGCCCTGCGTCACCAGGTTTTCCGGCGGGATGGCGTAGACTTCCGTCAGCAGGCTGGCGACCGATTCCGCGCGCTGGTCCGACAGGACGAGGTTGGATTCGTCCGAGCCCACCGCATCCGTGTGGCCTTCGATCAGAAAGGTCTCGCCGGGATTGCGGGCTAGCAGCTTCTGCATGGCGTCGGCCACTTGGCGCAGGGTCTTGGCCTGCGACATCGAGACTTCCGCGCTGCCGGTCGCGAAATGGATCGTGTCCAGATCGATGCGACGCATCTTGTCGCGCAGGCGGGCCGAGTGGCGCACCTCGTCGATCGTGTAGACGCGCTCCACGCGCTCCACCGGCGGACGGGCGAGGAAATCGTAGAAGTCCGCGTTCGGATCGTTGGCCACGTCGATGATATAGTCGCTGACAGGTACGGTCAGGTGCATCGGCGGCAGCTCGTCGCCCACGTCCATCATCGCCGCGCCCGGCGTCTCCTCGTCGTCCGGCGCATACATCATCAGATATTCGCGGCCGTCCCTGTCGATGCGCGAGCGCTGCACGATGTCGCCGTAACGGTCGTAGATCGTCACGACGCGATAGCCGCCGGGCCGGTAGATGGTCTCGCGCTGGCGGCCGCCCGGCAACTGGTCGTAATAGCTGCGCTCGGCGTCGCGGCGCAGGCGCGGACGATCGTCGCTGCGCACGAACATGCGGTCGCCCATGTCGAACACGACGCGATTGTCGGACTGATCGATCACCTTCATGTTGGTGATGCGGTCGCCGCCCCTGTTGCCGCCCCGGTTATTGGCGAAATCGCCCGGCTGCGGCATGGCGAAGGCCGGCGCCTCGTTCATCCGCGAGCCTTTCTCGTTGAGATTGGCCTGGATGCGGTCGCGGGAAGGCGCGCGCATGCCCGAGCCGAAGCCGGCCTGCGCGGCGGCGTCCGAAGCCGGCGGCGGTCCGAGCTGCTCGCTCGCGCGCTGCTTCTCGCGCAGCTTGCGCCGCTCCATGCGCGACTGGTCGCCGCCCGAATTGTCGGCGTCCTTGTCGCTGTCGAGAACGGCCGCGCCATTATTGACCGGAAGCACCACCGTCTCGTCGGTCTTGGACGGATCGCGCGCGATCTTCTGCTTTTCCTCGGTCGTGCGCTTGTCGGCGATCGGCGGAATGTTCGGCGCGCCCTCGGCGCCGCCGGACTGCTGGTCCGGCCCCGGCTTCCGCATGTCGCCGGGCTGGCGTCCCTCGCCCGCTCCGGGCGCGGCCTGGCCCTGCGCCGGCTGCTCGCCGCGCGCCGGGCGACCGCCGTTCTGCTGGTTACCGGGCGCTTCGGCGCCGCTCGGAGCTTCCCCTTGGGCCGGCTGGCCGGGAGTCCCGGGCTGCTTGCCGCGGTCGCCATGCGTCGGTCGTGCGCCGTTCTGCTGGCCGCCAGGCGCTTCGGCGCCGTTCGGAGCTTCGGGCGCGGCTTCGCCCTGCGCCGGCTGGCCGGAGGCGTCCGGCTGCTTGCTGCGGTCGCCACGCGTGGGACGCGCGCCGTTTTGCGGCTTGCCGGTCGATTCAGCGCCGTTCGGAGCCTCGCCAAGCGTCGGAGCGGTTTGCGCGCCGCCCTTGGGCGCCTGTCCGGCGGGCTGGTCCTCCCCCTGCGGCTGCATCTTCTGCTGCTGGCCGAAGGGGTGCTTCTTTCGCCCGGTCTGGTGGTCGGCGTCCTGCCCCGGAGCGCCCGGCTCGGCTTGCGGCTGCGTGGCGGCGTCGGGCTGCGGCGCGGCCTGGTCGCCGCGTTTCTTCTGCTTGAACGGGCGGCCCGAATCCTGCGCCGGGGCCGAGGGCGCGGCGCCGGATTCGTCCATGCCGGGCTGCTGCGGCTCGGTCTGCTTTCCGTGCTTCATCTGCCGGCGCATATCCTGCTGGGACGCGGGTTTTTCGCCCTGCGGCTGGCCGCCGTCCGGCTCCGCCATGCCCGGCTGCTGCCGCCTTTGACGGCGCATGTCCTGTTGCGGCTCGCCGCCTTCCGCCGGCCGGGCGGATTCGGGCTCCGCCTGTTTCTGGTGCTGCTGGCGCGGCTTTTCCGCCTGGGGCTCGGCCTGCTTCTCCGCGGCCGGGCGGCGTCCGCCCTCCTCCCCGCCGGAGCGCTGCTGCTCGCGCCTGTGCCTGCGGTCGGGCTGCGCTTCGTCCCCGGATTGTCCGTCGCCCGCCTGCGCGACCTGCACCGGCCGCGTCAGGGCGTCGGCCCGGGCCGGCTGGCCCAGAAGCGCGAGCGACAGCGCCGGAATGGCGGCCGTGGCGAGAAGTTTCGAACGAAATGACATATTCCTCTCCTTCTGAAAGGCCAATGACGGCGCTTCGTCGGCGCCG
The DNA here is from genome assembly GCA_900465915.1 of Hyphomicrobiales bacterium. GTDB lineage: Bacteria > Pseudomonadota > Alphaproteobacteria > Rhizobiales > Rhizobiaceae > Brucella. The sequence goes on along the minus strand of UBKJ01000033.1, from coordinate 44,263 downwards.
CTCCCGTCTTCTTGTCCCCAACGATCGGGACGGAATCATGGCCCTCAGGCGCCGGCTCGGCGGCGGCGGACGACGGCCGCGCAACTTTTCTTGCGCCTGGATATTATTCGCGCGCTGACGATTGCAAGGCATGGCCGTGTCATTTCGGATCAGGCCCGCCGGCGGCGCGGCGATATAATTCGCGCAAATCGGCGAGGCCCTCCGCAAATCCGCCTTAGTGCCTCGATTTATGTGCGCAACGCCGCTGATTTCCATTGCGAGAAAGTCCTAAAATAGACAATGCTCTCAGCCATGTTCATCGACGGTTCGGCCCCGGCGACGTTCGCCGCCGCCCCCATGTGGAGAATTGTGATGGGTCTTTTTCGTTTGCTTGCGTCGTTGCTGCTGTCGGTGATCGTCGTCTCGGGCGCCGCCGCCGAGCCGCTGGCCAAGCCGCAGGGCAAGGTGATCCTCACCATCTCCGGCAAGATCGCCAACGCCAACTCGCCCAAGGGCGCGGAATTCGACCGCGCCATGCTGGAAAATCTCGGCCTCGTCACCGTGCAGACCACGACGCCCTGGTTCGACGGGAACTCCCGCTTCGAGGGCGTGTCGATGGACAAGCTGATGCAGCTCGTCGGCGCGAGCGGAACCAAGATCGACGCCATCGCGCTCAACGACTACACCGTCAACGTGCCGCTGGAGGACTTCAAGAAGTTCAACGTCATCCTCGCCATGAAGCGCAACGGCGCCTACATGACCGTGCGCGACAAGGGCCCGCTCTTCATCATCTACCCCTATGACAGCTCGCCCGAACTGCAACAGCAGCTTTATTACGCCCGCTCCGCCTGGCAAATCGCGAAATTCGTGGTGGAGTAAGGCGTTACGTGAGACGAATCCTCGGAGTCATCATCTGCTGTTTCGTGCTGGCGACCGGCTATATCGCCTATGTCATCGCGGTGCGGCAGGCCACGCTCCAGAAATTCGCGCGCTATAACGACAGCTGGTCGATCAGCCAGACCGTCGCCGAATATATGACGCTGGAAAGCCGCCTCGCCGCCTATGCGCTGGGCGCGAAGAACGTCGATTACGACGAAGCCCGGCTGCGGCTCGACATCGTGCTCGGACGGATGGACATGCTGCAGCAGGGCACGCTGCGTCCCTTCATCGACAAGGACCCGGAGCGGCATGCGCTGGTAGCGCATGTGCACGACATCCTCAACATGCTGGACGAACGGCTGGAGTCGATGAAGCCGGACGAGATCCGCGACGCGCTCGACCAGCTCGTGCCCTATGATAAGAAGATGACGGCGCTGGCCTCCGAATTCATGGAGAGCGACATCCGCCTCATCGACGCCGCGCAGGCCGAATTGCAGCGGCTCTACATGATCTACACCGCGCTGGCCGCCGGGCTGATCCTGGGCGGGGTGGCGCTGGTCATCATGCTTCTGCGCCACAACGACTTGCTGAACAAGGCGCATAACCGCATGCAATGGCTGACCGACGACCTACGCGCCGCCTCGAGCGAATTGCAGGCGCAGAACAACCAGCTCGAGCACGCCGCCTTCCACGACGCGCTGACCGGCCTGCCGAACCGCATCCTGTTCCGCCAGAACCTGGAGAAGCGGCTGGCCATGGCCGGAAAAAAGGGGCCGGCGGCGGCGATCCTGCTGCTCGACCTCGACGGCTTCAAGGACGTCAACGACACGCTGGGCCACGACGTCGGCGACGCGCTCTTGCAGGCGGTGGCGGCGCGGCTGTCGACGCTGATCGGCCGCGACGACCTCATCTGCCGGCTCGGCGGCGACGAATTCGCGGTGCTGAGCGGCGGGGTCGAGGAGAGCGCTGCGCTGGAGCTCGCCAACCGCATCATGCAGGAGATCAACCAGCCCTACCGGCTCGACGGCAGCGAGATCAAGATCGGCACCTGCGTCGGCGTGGCGATCTCGCGCGACGGCTCGACGGCGGACGAATTGTTCAAGCAGGCGGACCTGGCGCTTTACGAGGCCAAGGCGCTGGGGGCCGGCCGCTGCGCCGTGTTCCAGTCGCAGATGGAAGTGAAGTGGAAGGAGAAGAAGTCGCTGGAGGCCGATCTGCAGAACGCGCTGCAGAACGGCGAGATGGAGCTTTACTACCAGCCGCAGGCCGACATGGACACGCGCAAGATCTGCGGCTACGAGGCGCTGCTGCGCTGGGCGCATCCGACGCGCGGCATGGTCTCGCCGGCCGATTTCATTCCGGTGGCGGAAAAGACCGGCCTGATCCATTCCATCGGCGACTGGGTGCTGCGCACGGCCTGCCTTGAGGCGGCGCGGTGGCGGGACGGCTACCGGATCGCCGTCAACCTGTCGCCGATGCAGTTCCGCAGCCGCACGCTGATCCAGAACATCATCGGCGCGCTCGACGCCGCCGGCCTCGACCCCAGCCGGCTCGAGCTGGAGATCACCGAATCCGTGCTGATGGACCGCAGCGAGACGACGCTCGCCACGCTGCGCGCCATGAAGCATGTCGGCGTCCATATCGCCATGGACGATTTCGGCACCGGCTATTCCTCGCTCGGCAGCCTGCGCAACCTGCCCTTCGACAAGATCAAGATCGACCAGTCCTTCATCCAGGACATCACCACGCGCCCGGAGGCGCTGTCGATCGTCGAATTCGTCATCGGCATCGGCCGCAGCCTCGGCATGACCACGCTGGCCGAGGGCGTCGAGACCGAGGAGCAGTACGAATGCCTGCGCCGGCTCGGCTGCGACCAGGCGCAGGGCTATCTTCTCGGCCGGCCGATGCCGGTGGAGCGGCTTGTCGGCCTGCGCCGCCTCGCCGCGGTCAACCACTGATTACCCACGCATTCAAAGGAACATGACCCCGCCATGCTGACCGTCCATGGAGTGACCGTACCGCTCGCTGAAGACGACGTTTCCCCGGTGATCTGGCGCGCGCTGGCGAGCGGCGAATACGAGGCCAAGGAGGCGCGCTCGGTCTTCCGCGCCGTGCGTCCGAAGGATCGCATCCTGGAGCTGGGCTGCGGCATCTGCGTCATCACCTCGCTGATGGCGCGCGTGCCGGACGTGCGCATCTGGGCCTTCGAGGCCAATCCCGCCACCGCCGAACTGGCCGAACGCGTCATCCGCGCCAACGCGGTGGAGAACGTCGTCCTGTCGCAGGGGCTCCTGACCGCCGGCCAGCCGGGTCATTTCCCGTTCTATGTCCGCAAGGACCTGTGGATGTCGTCGATGGACCGCGACCAGGGCCCGTTCGAGCGCGAAATCTCGCTGTCCTCGGCCAATATCGACGACTTCATCGCCGCCAACGCCGTCAACGTGCTGGTGATGGACATCGAGGGCGCGGAACGGGCCCTGCTGCGCGACGCGGCGCTGCCGGGCGTGGAGCGCATTTTTCTCGAACTCCACGACCATCTCTACGGTCTCGCGGGCGTGCGCGACATCACCTGCGCCCTGGCCGAAAAGGGCTTCGCCTACGATCCGCGCGGCTCGCAGGGACCGTGCGTTCTGTTCTCGCAGGACGACGGCCCGCGCGAATACGAGCCGGAAGCCCCGGCCGGACTGACGGCGTGACGCGCAGCGCCGCACATGCCCGGCCAAGGGTGACGGTGATCGCCACCGGCGGCACCATCGCCTCGACGCAAACGACGGACGGCGCCGCGCCGGAGCTTTCCGGCGACGATCTTCTGGCGGCCGCGGACGGGATCGCCGAACTGCGCGCGCTCGACCTGATGGCGAAGGATTCGTCCTCCCTGACGCTCGCCGACATGCAGGCGATCAGCGACGCCGTGAAGGCCCAGCTCGACGACGACGCGGCCGACGCCGTGGTGGTTCTGCACGGCACCGACGCGATGGAGGAGACGGCGCTGCTCGTCGCCTTGCAGAACGCGCCGCGCAAGCCGATCGTCTTCACCGGCGCGCAATTCACCGCCGATCATCCGCTGTCCGACGGCCCGGCCAATCTGCGCCGCGCCGTCGAACTGACGCTCGCCGAACGGGTCGCCCCGCGCGGCGTTCTCGTCGCCTTAGGCGGGCGGGTCCTGCCGGTCTGGGGCCTCTATAAATTCAGCAGCGACAGTCCCGACGCCTTCCGCCGCGCCCGCGATATCGCCATGCCGGCGATCGCGCCGCTGCCTGGCCGTGTCGACGCGCTGCGGGTCGATCTGGTCGCAATCTATCCCGGCTGCGACGCCACGCATATCCACGCCAGCCTCGCCGTCGGCGCGCAAGGCGTTGTGCTGGCGGCGCTGGGCTCGGGCAACGCCACGCGGGCAGTCGTCGAGGCGGTGCGCGAATGTGCTGCGCGCGGCGTGACCGTGGCGACGTCCAGCCGCGCGCCGGACGGGCTGCTCGCGCCGATCTATGGCGGCGGAGGCGGCGGTCACGACCTGGCGCGGGCCGGCGCGATCCACGCCGCGACGCTGCGGCCGGGCCAGGCGCGCATTCTTCTCGCCCAGCTTCTGGCCGCCGGCGCCCCGCGCGAGGCCATCGCCGCCGCCTTCGCCGATCGGTAACGCGAATTTTGCATTGACGCCGTTTTCGGTTTAGCCCATGTCGTTATCGGAATAATCCTCCTGTCTCCCCGGAACCCTCCCATCATGACCGAACGTCTCTCCCTCGCCCGAGACCGCATCAACGTTCTCCTTCTCGAAGGCATCAACCAGTCCGCCGTGGATTACTTCCGCCAAGCCGGCTACACCAATGTCGTCCACCTGCCCAAGGCGCTGGACAAGGCCGATCTCATCAAGGCCATCTCCACGGCCCATATCGTCGGCATCCGCTCGCGCACCCAGCTCACCGAGGAAATTTTCGCCGCCGCGCAGCGTCTCGTCGCCGTGGGCTGCTTCTCGGTCGGCACCAACCAGGTCGACCTCAAGGCGGCGCGCAAGCGCGGCGTGCCGGTGTTCAACGCGCCCTTCTCCAACACGCGCTCGGTGGCGGAGCTGGTGATCGGCGAGATCGTCATGCTGATGCGCCGCATCTTCCCGCGCTCGGTCTCCGCGCATGCCGGCGGCTGGGACAAGACCGCCACCGGCAGCCGCGAAGTGCGCGGCAAGACGCTCGGCATCGTCGGCTACGGCAATATCGGCTCGCAGGTCGGCTATCTGGCCGAGAGCCTCGGCATGACCGTGCGCTTTTTCGACACCACCGACAAGCTCCAGCACGGCAACGTCATGCCGGCCGACAGCCTCGAGGACCTGCTCGCCACCTCGGACGTGATCAGCCTCCACGTGCCGTCGAACAAGTCGACCGCCAAGATGATCACCGAGGAAAAGCTGCGGCTGATGAAGAAGGGCTCCTTCCTCATCAACAATGCGCGCGGCTCGGTGGTGGATCTCGATGCGCTGGCCAAGGTGCTGAAGGAAGGCCATCTGGCGGGCGCGGCCATCGACGTGTTCCCGGTGGAGCCCGCCTCCAACAACGAGCGCTTCGCCTCGCCGCTACAAGGGATCGAGAACGTCATCTTGACGCCGCATATCGGCGGCTCGACCGAGGAAGCGCAGGAGCGCATCGGCGCGGAAGTCTCCCGCAAGCTGGTGGAATATTCCGATGTTGGCTCGACGCTCGGCGCGGTCAATTTCCCGCAGGTGCAGCTAGCCCCGCGTCCCACCGGCACGCGCTTCATGCATGTGCATGAAAACCGCCCCGGCATCCTCAACCACCTGGCCGGCATCTTTTCCAGCCACGGCGTCAACATCGCCAGCCAGTTTCTCCAGACCGACGGCGAAGTGGGCTATGTGGTGATCGAGGCCGACGCGGTAGCGGACAGCGCCGACATATTGCAGGCGCTGCGCGATATTCCCGGCACGATCCGGGCCCGCCTGCTTTACTGATGAAAAGGCCCGGAAGGAAAACCTTCCGGGCCTTTTTCTTACACGAGCTCCAGCAAGGTCCCGTCGGCGTCGGCCGGCGCGGCGGCGAGGCCCGATGGCGTCTCCGTCCAGGCGACGCCGTTGGCCTTGAGCGCCGCCTTGGCCGCGTCGAGCGAGCGCACGCGGATGCGCAGCGCCGCGAAAGCCTTTTTCGGCGTGGCGGCGAGGTCCACGCCCGGATAAAGCCGCGCCGCAGCTTCCGGCGAGGCGACCAGGATCTCGGCCGAACGCGGCCCCGTGCTCACGATGGCGACGCCGTCCCTGACCGTCACGCTTCCTTCCGCGAACAGGCGGGCGTAGCGCGCGGCGTCGGCTTCCGGCGAGGCGGAAATGGCGACGATGGCGGCGATCTCCTGCGCGCCGTTGGCGTGCTCCTGCAATTCCGGCAGCCACACCGTGTCGCGCGTCTTGTGCTGGCACATGAACATCATGCCCTGCGGAACTTCCGCGTCGTCGAAGGAGACGGTCTCGAAGGCGGCCACGCCCTCGCCGCCGCCCGGCAATTGCACCGGACGCGAGAAGGCGCCCACATCGCCGGTGGCGATGTTCAATTCCGTCAGTCCAGCCTTGGCGTCGCGCGCATTGGCGATGCGGCAGGCGATGGCGTGCAAGCCCTCGCCTTCGGCGGCGAGCTTCTCGCGCTGGTGCAGGTTGCCCGGCGTCTCGGCCACGATGCCCAGCAGCTCGACATAATCGTCCTGCAGCATGATCGTGTAGTTGCCAGTGCCCTTTTCCTTGCTGTGCAGGCCGCGCGGGCTCAAGGTGAAGCCGAGCCGGCGCCAGTGGCCGGCGCTGCGCTCCAGATCGTCGACCAGAAGGAAAACGTGATCGACGCCTTTGACAGGATGCGACATGAAGTTCCGCCTTTCATAGGGATGGGAAACGGGAAGGCCGAATTTCGGCCGGGAGGGAGCGAAATCCATCCGGCTCAAACCGGATTCGTAGAAAATCACCCTTTTTTAGCCTGATACAATCGGTATTTTATACTAATTTCAGATGCCATATTAGTTTTTATTGACAAAATCCGAGCAGATTCTAGCATGACGGTGCTTGCAAGGAAAAAATGGTTCCCGAAGCTGCTTTTGAAGCAATTTCAGGGACTTGAACAAGAGCTGGCCATGGAGGAAAAGAGGAAGGAACCTCTCCCTTCATGACCTCACGGGGAACATGTCATGCATATCAGGAAAACCGGCTTCGGCCTGTTTCTGGGCGCGCTGGCGCTTTCGGCCACGCTGGCCCACGCCGCCGACGAGCCGAAGCGCGGCGGCACGGTCGTCGTCCATATGAACACCGAACAGGGCGTGCTCAATCCCGCCCTGCGCGCCTCCACCGGCGTCTACCAGATCACCGGCCGCATCATGGAGCCGCTGATCGACCGCTCCTATGATGGCTACGTGCCGGTGCTGGCCACGAGCTGGTCCTCCTCGCCCGACGGCAAGGCGATCACCTTCAAGCTGCGCGAGAACGTGCGCTGGCACGACGGCCAGCCCTTCACCTGCGACGACGTCTCCTTCAGCGCCATGAACCTGTGGAAGAAATTGCTGAACTATTCCAGCACTTTGCAGGCCAATCTCGACGCCGTGGACTGCCCCGATCCGCATACCGCCGTGTTCCGCTATTCCAAGCCCATGCCGCTGGACCTGCTGGTCGCCGCCATGCCCGATCTCGGCCATCCGGTGCCCAAGCACCTCTATGAAGGCACCGACATCCTCAAGAACAAGTACAATTCCGCCCCGGTCGGCACCGGCCCGTTCAAGTTCGTCAAATATGAGCGCGGCCAGTACATCATCGCCGAGCGCAACGACGATTATTGGCGCGGCAAGCAATATCCCTATCTCGACCGCATCATCTGGCGCTTCATGCCGGACAAGGCGGCCGCCGCCGCCGCGCTGGAATCGGGCGAGTTGATGGAGACGGCCTTCAACGGCATCTCCATGTCCGACACCGAGCGGCTGCAGAAGGATGGGCGCTTCGACACCGGCCCCAAGGGTTTTGAGAACAACGTGGCGCATTCGACCATCGAGTTCAACCTGCGCAACCCGATCCTCGCCAATCTGAAGGTCCGCCAGGCGATCTATCACGCGCTCGACATCGACTTCGCCATCAAGACCATCATGCACGGTTACGCCAAGCCGGGCCGCGGGCCCATCCCGTCCACCGGCGGCGCCAACTACACCGACCAGGTGCAGACCTATCCCTATGACGTAGAGAAGGCCAAGAAGCTGCTCGACGAAGCCGGCTATCCGGTCGGGCCGGACGGCATCCGCTTCAAGCTGCGCCATCGCCCGGCGCCCTGGGGCGAATACACCCAGCTCTGGGCCGAATATTTCAAGCAGGCGATGAAGGAAGTGGGCATTGAGGTCGACCTCATGACCAACGACGCGCCGGGCTTCCTCAACGGCGTCTATCGCGACCACGATTTCGACACCGCCAATGGCTGGCACCAGTTCCGCTCCGATCCGGCGGTCTCCACCACCGTCTGGCTGCGCTCCGGCGCGCCGGCCGGCACGGCCTGGTCCAACCAGTTCGGCTACAAGTCGGACGAGATGGACAGCCTGATCGACCGCGCCGCGACGGAGCTCGACCCCGCCAAGCGCGCCGATCTCTACCACCAGATCCAGCAGCTCGAAATGAAGGACCTGCCGGTGATCTTCGCCATCGAGCATCCTTTCATCGGCGTCACCAACAAGGCGCTGAAGAACCACCACAACACGCCGCGCTGGGATTCGTCGAGCTGGTACGATCTCTGGCTCGACCAGTAAGCCTTTAGCCGCCGCCGGTCCGCCGGCGGCGGCCCTCCTGCCCTCGCCGTCTTCCGCCGAAAGGCCCGCAATGCCCCTGCCCCCGCTCCTGACTTTCGCGCTGCGGCGCATCCTACAGGCGATCCCGGTCATTCTCCTGATCATGATCGGCGCGTTCCTGCTGATCAAGCTCGCCCCCGGCGACACGGTCGACGCGCTGGTCGGCGACATGGGCGGCGCGGATCCGCAATTCGTGGCCAATCTGCGCGTCGAATACGGGCTGGATCGCCCGGTCTGGGTGCAGCTCTGGATCTACATGACCAAGCTGGCGCGCTTCGATTTCGGCTGGTCCTATGTCTATGAGCAGCCGGTGCTGGACGTGCTGATGGCCCGCCTCGTTCCGACGCTCCTTTTGATGGCCACCTCGCTTTCCGCCGCCTTCGTCTTCGGCGTGGCGCTGGGCGCCTTCGCGGCGCGGCGCGCCTACAGCCTCGCCGACAACGTCATCTCGACGCTGGGCCTCGTCTTCTACGCCATGCCCAGCTTCTTCCTCAGCCTGATCCTGATGCTGGTCTTCTCGGTCAAGCTCGGCTGGCTGCCGGTCGGCGGCTACCAGTCGCTGGGCGGCTTCTACACCGGCTGGAAGAACGTCGAGGACATCGCCGTGCATCTCGTCCTGCCGGCCACGGCGCTATCGCTCATCTATCTCGCCTTCTACATGCGCCTGATGCGCACCAGCGTGCTGGAGGTCGAGGACCTCGACTATGTCCGCACCGCGCGCGCCAAGGGCGTCAGCGGCGCGCGGCTGATGTTCCACCACATCATGCGCAACGCGCTTTTGCCGGTGGTGACGCTGCTGGGGCTGCAATTTTCGACCGTGCTGGGCGGATCGGTGGTGATCGAGACGATCTTCTCGCTGCCGGGGCTCGGCCAGCTCGCCTACACCTCCGTGATAAAGCGCGACCTCAACACCTTGATGGGCATCATCTTTCTGTGCTCGATCCTGGTGGTGATCGTCAATCTGGTCACCGACCTCATCTATGCGCGGCTCGATTCGAGGATCGACCTGTCATGACTTCGCAAGATATCTCCGTCCGCCCGCAGACCTCGCGCGCCAAGGTGCTGTGGCTGCGCTTCCGCCGCAACCGCGCCGCCGTGCTGGGACTGGTCCTGTTCCTGGCCGTCATCGCCGCCGCTTTGCTCGCCGACGTCATCGCGCCGGGCGACCCGCTGCGCCGCGCCGGCGATCCGCTGGTCTGGCCCTTCCTCAGCGCCGCCACCCCGCTCGGCACCGACCAGCTCGGCCGCGACATCCTCGCCGGCATCTTCCACGGCGCGCGCATCTCGCTTCTGATCGGCGTGGTGGCGACGCTGATCTCCATCGTCATCGGCGTGCTAATCGGCGCGCTGGCCGGCTATTACGGCGGCTGGATCGACGACGTGCTGATGCGCATCACCGACGCCTTCCAGACCGTGCCGAGCTTCGTGCTGCTTCTGACGCTGGTGGCGATCTTCGGTTCGTCCATCGACACCATCATCGTCTGCATCGGCGTCGTCTCCTGGACCGCGCCGGCGCGCATGGTGCGGGCGGAGTTCCTGGCCCTGCGCAAGCGCGAATTCATCGACGCGGCGCGCAACCTGGGCGTCGGCGACGCCTCCATCATCTTCCGCGAGATCCTGCCCAACGCGCTGCCGCCGGTGATCGTCTTCGCCTCCGTCATCATGGCGACCTCGATCCTGATGGAGAGCGCGCTGGCCTTCCTCGGCCTCGGCGACCCCAATTACGCGAGCTGGGGCAACATGATCGGCCAGGGCCGCGCGGTGCTGCGCACCGACTGGTTCTGCTCGGTCATCCCGGGCGTGGCCATTCTGCTCACCGTCCTGTCCTTCAGCCTGCTCGGCGAAGGGCTGAACGACGCCCTCAATCCGAGGCAGAAGAAATGACCGTCCCCGTTCTCGACATCAAGAACCTGCAGATCGCCCTGCCGGCCGGCGCCGACCGGCCCTTCGCCCTGCAGGACCTGTCGCTGACCGTCGATCCGGGCGAGATCGTCTGCCTCGTCGGCGAAAGCGGCTCGGGCAAGTCGCTCTCCGCCGGCGCCATCATGCGCCTCCTCCCGGAGCCGCATGTGCGCGTCACGCGCGGCTCCATCGCGCTCGACGGCCTCGACCTCGCCTCGCTCGGCGAGGCGGAGATGCGCAAATTGCGCGGCGACCGTATCGGCATGATCTTCCAGGAGCCGATGACCGCGCTCAACCCGCAGAAGACCGTCGGCTGGCAGATCGACGAGGTGCTGCGCCTGCACACCGCGCTTAACCGCAAGGAGCGCCGCGCCGCCGTGCTCGACATGCTGCGCTCGGTGCATATACCCGACCCGGAATCGGCCTATAACGCCTATCCGCACCAGATTTCCGGCGGCCAGCGCCAGCGCGTCATGATCGCCATGGCGCTGATCCTCAAGCCGCGCCTGCTGATCGCCGACGAGCCGACCACGGCGCTGGACGTCACCACCCAGGCGCAGATCCTCAAGCTGATCCGCGAATTGCAGCGCGAGCACGACACCGGCATCCTGTTCATCACCCATGATTTCGGCGTGGTGGCGGAGATCGCCGATCGCGTCGCCGTGCTGCGGCTGGGCGAGCTGGTGGAGAACGGCCCCGCCGAGGAGGTGCTGAACCGCCCGCAGCATCCCTATACGCAGGCGCTGATCGCCGCCGTGCCGGCGCTGACGCCGCCGGCGGAGAAGCCCGCGCTCGACCGGCCCGTCATCCTGCGGGCGGAAGACCTGCAAAAGACCTTCAGGGCGCATGGCGGCCTGTTTTTGGGCCGGCGTCGCGCCGTGCCGGCGGTCAAGGGGCTGAGCTTCGAGCTGCGCGCCGGCGAGACGCTGGGCGTGGTGGGCGAAAGCGGCTCCGGCAAGACCACCGTGTCGCGCATCGTCACGCGCCTGCTCGACGCCGACCACGGCAAGGTGGAGCTCGACGGCCGCGATTTCCTCAGCGCCGGCAAGCGCGAATTGCGCGCCATGCGCAAGCATATCCAGATGGTGTTCCAGGACCCGATGGCCTCGCTCAACCCGCGACGCCGCGTGGCCGAGCTGATCGCGCAGGGGCCCATCGTCCACGGCGTTCCCAGGGCGCAGGCGCTGACCAAGGCGCGCGAGCTTCTGGAGCTGGTGGAGCTTTCGCCCGCCGCCGCCGACCGCTTCCCGCACGAATTTTCCGGCGGCCAGCGCCAGCGCATCGGCATCGCCCGCGCGCTGGCGCTGGAGCCGCGCATCATCGTCGCCGACGAGCCGGTGTCGGCGCTGGACGTGTCGGTGCAGGCGCAGGTGCTGCGGCTGCTCGCCGACCTGCGCGAAAGGCTCAACCTGTCGCTCCTCTTCGTCACGCACGACCTGCGCGTCGCCGCCCAGCTTTGCGACCGCGTCATCGTCATGTCCAAGGGCGAGATCGCCGAGGCCGGACCGACGGCCGAGGTCTTCGCCAATCCGCAACACGACTATACGCAGCGGCTTCTCGCCTCCATCCCCGGCAGAAGCTGGACGCCGCCGCACCTCGCCGCAACGAAAAGCGCCTGATTCCATGCAGAAAGTCATCTTCCCACCCTCCATCTGGGCCGCGACGGCCCCCGAACGCACGCCCGCGCAGCCGCTGGAAAAGGACGCGGAAGCCGACGTCGCCATCGTCGGCGGCGGCTTCACCGGCCTGTCGGCGGCGCTGCATCTGGCCAAGGCCGGCAAGCGCGTCATCCTCCTGGAAGGAAACGCCGTCGGCTGGGGCGCGTCGGGACGCAACAACGGCCAGGTCATCCCGACCATGACCGCCGCCGAGCCCGACGCCATCGCCAGGCGCTATGGCGCTGCGGGCGAACGCTTCGCGCGGCTGATCGGAAACAGCGCCGAAACCCTGTTCTCCATCGTGCGCGAGGAGAACATCCCCGCCGAGGCCGAGCAGGCAGGCTGGTTCCAACCGACCCATTCGCCCGGTCGGGTGAAACTTTCGCAATCGCGCGTAGAGGCTTGGAAACGCTTCGGTTTTCCGGCCGAATTTCTCGACAGCGCCGCAACCGCCAAGCTGCTCGGCAGCGATTTCTGGTATGGCGGCATGTACAATCCGACCGGCGGCCACATCAATCCGCTGGCGCTGGCGCGCGGACTGGCCGCGGCGGCCGAAAAGCACGGCGCGATCATCCACGAGCAAAGCCCCGTCTCCTCCTATGCGCGGGTGGGCGACCATTGGGAGGTCCGCACCGACAGGGCCGTCGTGCGGGCCAAGGGCTTCTTGCTCGCCACCAACGCCTATACCGGCGAACTGCGCGAGGGCCTCGCCCCGCGCCTCGCCCGCACCGTCGTGCCGGTGCTGTCGTGGCAGATGGCCACGGCGCCGGTCAGCGACAATCTCCGCGCCGTCATCCTGCCCGGCCGGCAGGCGGTTTCGGACACGCGCGGCGACCTGCGCTTCTTCCGCTACGACGCGCGCAACCGGCTGATCACCGGCGGCATCGTGATGGGGAATTACAACATCGCCGAGCGCGTGAAGCGCAAGACCCAGCGCAGCGTGGCGGAGGCCTTTCCCAATCTGGGCGAGCCCGAGATCACCCATGTCTGGAGCGGCTATGTCGGCATGACCTGGGACCGCTTCCCGCGCGTGCACAGATTGGGGCCTGACGGCTGGGCCTGGATCGGCTGCAACGGGCGCGGCGTGGCGCTGGGCGTTTCGCTGGGCCGCGAACTGGCCCGCGCGCTGGCCGGCGAGCCGGAGCAGGAACTGGCCCTGCCGACATCCGAGCCGGCGCCGCTGCCCTTCCACAAGGTCGCGCGGCGGATCGCGCCGTTCTACCTGGCCTGGATGCGGCGCAAGGACCTCATCGAACCGAAGCTCTGACAGGAAGACCCGGCCATGAACCAGATGCCCATTCTCGAACGCCGCCGCATCGAGGCGCTGATCCTGAAGAACGTCTACGAGGTGCTGCGCGCCCGTTCCGGCGAGGCCGAGGCGCAGGCCGTCATCGGCGAGGCGGTCAGCCGCTCGGCCATCGCGCAAGGCGAGAGCTTCGCCGCCGAGCTGGGCCATGCGCCCGACCTGCAGGATTTCGCCGACATCCTGCCGCTCTGGACCAGGGAGGACGCGCTGGAGATCGAAGTGCTGTCGCAAGGCGACGACCATTTCGACTTCAACGTCAAGCGCTGCCGCTATTCCGAGATGTATCGCGACATGGGCCTGAGCGACATCGGCCACCTGCTTTCCTGCAATCGCGACGGCGATTTCTGCATCGGCTACAACCCCGATATCAAGATGGAGCGCACGCAGACCATCATGAAGGGCGCCAGCCATTGCGATTTCCGCTATCGCCTCGACAATCCGCGAAAGGACGCCTGACATGCCGGTCGAAAACTGGGTCTCGAACCAACTGGACGAACTGGTCGCCTTCCGCCGCGACCTGCATGAAAATCCCGAGCTGCTCTACGAGGTCGGCCGCACGGCGGAAAAGGTCGCCGAGGCGCTGCGCGCCGCGGGCGTCGACGAGGTCGTCACGGGCATAGGCCGCACCGGCGTGGTGGGGATCATCCGCGGCCAGACCAACCATTCGGGCCGCGCCGTCGGCCTGCGCGCCGACATGGACGCGCTGCCGATCCTCGAGGAGACCGGCGCGGCCTGGGCCTCCAGGACGCCGGGCAAGATGCACGCTTGCGGCCATGACGGCCACACGACCATGCTTCTGGGCGCGGCGCGCGAACTGGCGCAGAGCCGCGCCTTCGACGGGACGGTGGTGGTGATCTTCCAGCCCGCCGAGGAAGGCGGCGCCGGCGCCAAGGCCATGATCGACGACGGCCTGTTCAGGCGCTGGCCGGTGGACGAGGTCTACGGCATGCACAACCGGCCCAACCTGCCGGTCGGCCATTTCACCATCAGCGCCGGGCCGATCATGGGCTCGGTCGACGTGCTGGACATCACCATCGACGGCGTCGGCGGCCACGCCGCCACGCCGCATCTGACGGTCGATCCCATTCCGGTCACCGCCGCCCTCATCCAGGCGATCCAGACGCTGACCGCGCGCACCATCGACCCGCTCGACAGCGCGGTGATCTCCATCACCACGCTGCAGGGCGGCGACGCCTTCAACGTCATCCCGCAGAAGATCAGGATGACCGGCACGGTGCGCACCCTGCGCGAGAACGTGCGCGACCATATCGAGGAGCGGCTTTCCCGCGCCATGCAGGGCATCGCCGACGCCTTCGGCGCCAAGGCCACGCTCGACTATCATCGCAACTACCCCGTCACCGTCAACCACGAGCGCGAGACGGAGCTGGCGGCGCTGGCGGCGGAAGCCGTGGCGGGGGCCGAGCGCGTGACGCGCGATATGCCGGCGACGCTCGGCGGCGAGGACTTCGCCTTCATGCTCAACGAGGTTCCGGGCGCGATGATCAATATCGGCAACGGGCCGAGCGCCAACCTGCATCATCCGAAATACGATTTCGACGACGACGCGATCGCCTGGGGCTGCTCCTACTGGACCACGCTGGTGCGCCAGCGCCTGCCGATCCGCAACTGACGTCCCGCTGGCGCGGCCCCCGGCCGCGCCGGCGCTGCCTCACGAATCGCTGGTTCGTTTCAACTTTTCGTAATATACAGGCGCATCAACCAGCGGAGCCTGCATGACCAGCCTATCCGTCCCCGACGACAACGACAGCATCTTCGATCTGGCTCCGATCTCGCTGTGGCTGGAGGACTATACCGGGCTGCGCCTGCTGTTCGACCGCTGGCGCGCCGAAGGGGTGACCGATCTCGGCGCCTTCCTGCGCGAGGACCTGTCGCGGCTCAACCAGTGCACCAGCCAGATCAAGCTGCTGAAGGTCAACCGCCGCACGCTGTCGCTGTTCGAGGCCGACAGTTTCGAGCATCTCGCCGCCAATCTGCACCGCGTCTTCCGCCAGGACATGGTGGAGCCGCATATCGAGGAGATGGTTCAGCTCTGGAACGGCCTCGGCGCCTTCGCCAGCGACACCGTCAATTACACGCTCGGCGGCAAGCGGCTCGACATCCAGCTCAAGGGCCGCATCCTGCCCGGCCATGAGGAGAGCTGGGACCGGGTGCTGCTCTCCATCGCCGACGTCACCGCGCGCGAGGACGCGCGGCGCGAGTTGCTGGTGCACAAGCAGCACGCGGAAGGCCTGTTCGCGCATTCGCCCGTGTCGCTCTGGGTCGAGGATTTCAGCCGCATCAAGCAGTTGATGGACGACGTCCGCCAGCGCGGCATCGTGGATTTCCGCGTCTTCACAGACGTGCATCCCGAATTCGTGCGCCAGTGCATGAGCGAAATCCGCGTCATCGACGTCAACAACGAGACGCTGACGCTGTTCCTCGCCGCCGACAAGGCGACGCTGCTGCAGAACCTGCCGCATATCTTCCGCGGCGAGATGGAGGGCCATTTCCGCGAGCAGCTGATCGACCTATGGAACGGCGTGCTGTTCCAGCGCCGCGAGGTGGTCAATTACGCGCTCGACGGCATGGAGCGGCATCTTCTGCTGCAATTCTCCGTCCTGCCCGGCCATGAGGCCGACTGGTCGCTGGTGCAGATCGCGCTGACCGACATCACCGCGCGCAAGAAGGCGGAAGCCTATCTGGAATATCTCGGCAAGCACGACGTGCTGACCAAGCTGCGCAACCGCGCCTTCTATGTCGACGAGCTCAACCGGCTGGAGCGCAAGGGCCATTCGCCGGTCTCCATCGTCATGATCGACCTCAACGGGCTGAAGGCGGCCAACGACCAGTGGGGCCACGCCACCGGCGACAGCCTGCTGCGCCGCATCGGCGAGGTGCTGAACGAGGCCGTGCGCGATCCCGGCCACGCCGCCCGCATCGGCGGCGACGAATTCGCCGTCGTCATGCCCTATGTGGACGAGCGCGGCGCGGAAGCCATGATGGACAACATCCAGCGGCTGGTCGAGATCAACAACCAATATTACTCGCAGTTGAAGCTCGACATCTCGATGGGCGCGGCCACCAGCCTGGCGGGCGAAAAGCTGGAGATCACCGCCAAGCGCGCCGATCTCGCCATGTACGAGAACAAGCGCAAGCGCCATTCCGACATGGAACCGCTGGCGCAATAGTCAGTCGTCGAGCTTCACCGCCGTCTTGCCGCGCGTGAGGTCGGCGACGAGCTTTTGCAGCCCCTCGGCCGCGGCGGTCGGGGCCGCGCCGGTCATCTCCACGCCCGTGGCGGTGAAGGTCTCGGCCAAAATCTCGACCTTCTCGATCGCCGTCAACCGCGCCTTCAGCAGCGCATGGTCGGAGAAATCGCAGGCGAGGAAGAAGCCGGTCATCGGAATGACCTCGGTCTTTTCCGCCTGCCGCAGGCAGGTGGCCGCCGTGCCGCCATAGGCGCGCATCAGCCCGCCCGCGCCGAGCAGAATCCCGCCGAACCAGCGCGTCACCACCACGGCGATCCTATCGAGCTGGTGCCCGTCGATGGCCTGCAGGATCGGCTTGCCCGCCGTGCCGCTTGGCTCGCCGTCGTCGCTGAAGCGATAATTCTGCCCCATGCGCCAGGCCCAGCAATTGTGGCTGGCGGCGGGATCGGAATAGCGGGCGAGAAACTCCTGCGCCGCCTCCTCGCTCGCCACGGGCGCGGCGACGGCCAGAAAGCGGCTTTTCCTGATTTCCTGAGCGAAGGTTTCGACGCGGCCGATGGTGAACATGAGGCCCCCTAACATTTTCCGCTGCGGATGACGACCCCTTTGCGCCGTCCCGCCATTGCGCGCGGCGAAGGCAGGGTATAAGGCATTGGAAAATCGGGCCCGCGCCCGCCGTCCGCCACGCAATGAAGAGGTCCGCCGATGTTCGATCTGATCGTGAGAAACGCCAATCTCCCCGACGGACGCGAAAGACAGGACATTCTGGTCAAGGACGGCAGGATCGCCGACGTGATCGCCGCCACCGGCGAGCATCAGGCCGCGCAGGAGATCGACGCCACGGGCCGCCTCGTCACGCCGCCCTTCGTCGATCCGCATTTCCACATGGACGCCACGTTGTCGCTCGGCCTGCCGCGCCTCAACCGCTCCGGCACGCTCTTGGAAGGCATCGCGCTCTGGGGCGAATTGAAGCCGATGCTGACCACGGAAGCCATGGTCGAGCGCGCCTTGCGCTATTGCGACCTCGCCGTCAGCCAGGGCCTGCTCGCCATCCGCAGCCATGTCGACGTCAGCGATCCGCGCCTTTTGACCGCCGAGGCGATGATCGAGGTGCGCGAGCGGGTGAAGCCCTATATCGACCTGCAACTGGTCGCCTTCCCGCAGGACGGCTATTACCGTTCACCGGGCGCGGTGGAGCTGGTCGAGCGCTCGCTCGACATGGGCCTCGACGTGGTGGGCGGCATTCCACATTTCGAGCGCACCATGGCCCACGGCGCGGCCTCGCTGGAAGCGCTGTGCCGCATCGCCGCCGAGCGCGGCCTGCCGGTGGACATCCATTGCGACGAGACCGACGACCCGATGTCGCGCCATGTCGAAACGCTGGCCGCCCAGACCGTGCGCTTCGGCCTGCAGGGCCGCGTGTCGGGTTCGCATCTCACCTCCATGCATTCCATGGACAATTATTACGTTTCCAAGCTCATTCCGCTGATCGCGGAAGCGCGGATGAACGCTATCCCCAATCCGCTCATCAACATCACGCTGCAGGGCCGCGCCGACACCTATCCGAAGCGCCGCGGCATGACGCGCGTGCCGGAGCTGATGGCGGCGGGCGTCAACGTCGCCTTCGGCCATGATTGCGTGATGGACCCCTGGTATTCGATGGGCTCCGGCGACATGCTGGAAGTGGGCCATATGGCGGTCCATGTGGCGCAGATGACCTCGATCGACGCCAAGAAGCAGGTTTTCGACGCGCTGACGGTCAATTCCGCCAGGGCGATGGGGCTGGAGGGCTATGGGCTCGAAAAGGGCTGCAACGCCGATTTCGTGGTCCTGCAGGCGCGCGACCCGCTGGAGGCGCTGCGGCTCAAGGCCAACCGGCTCGTCGTAGTCAGGCGCGGCAGGATCCTCGCCGAGACCGCGCCGCGCGTGAGCCGCCTCGCCCTCGACGGCCGGCCGGCGACGGTGGACGCGGCCGATTACGCGCCGAAGGGCTGATCCGGCGGCCGGCCGGAATTCAATCTTGAATTCGGGGCGATTTGGGCAATGATGGGCGCTGTCGCCCGCACCGTGCAAACGCTTGAAAAGAGGCGACCGGCCGCATGTCCATGCGCGCCGACAACATCAAAGAGGGGTCCATGACCAACACGATCAAGACATCCAACTTCACCCGCCGCGACATCCTCGCCATGTCGGCGGCGCTCGGCGCGACCGCCTTCTCCACCCGCGTCTTCGCGGCCGACGAAAAGCTGAAGGTCGCCGGCATCCACGCCTCGCCGGTCGAGAACGCCTGGAACTCCCGCCTGCACGAGGCGCTGAAGCAGGCCCATGACGAGGGCGTCATCGACTATGTCTTCTCCGAAGGCGTGGCGGGCAGCGACTATCCGCGCGCCATGCGCGAATATGCCGAGCAGGGCGTCAAGCTGATCGTCGGCGAATCCTACGCCGTCGAGCGCGAGGCGCGCCAGGTGGCGGGCGACTATCCCAAAACCGCCTTCGTGATGGGCTCGTCCGGGAAGCCGCAGGGCGACAATTTCGGCGTGTTCGGCACCTGGAACTTCGAGGCCGCCTATCTCGCCGGCATGCTGGCGGGCGCGGCGAGCAAGTCGGGCACCTTCGGCTCGGTCGGCGCGGTGCCGATCCCGGAAGTCAACATGCTGATCAACGCCTTCCAGGACGGCGTCAAGGAGACGCGGCCCGACGCCAAGTTCGTCGCTTCCTTCATCGGCACGTTCTTCGATCCGCCCAAGGCGCGCGAGGCCGGCCTGGCCGAGATCGATTCCGGCGCGGACATCCTGTTCGGCGAGCGCATCGGCACCGCCGACGCCGCCAAGGAGCGCAAGGTGAAGGCGATCGGCTCGCTGCTCGACTACACGCCGCGCTATCCCGACACGGTCTTCGCCAACGCCATGTGGTATTTCCGCCCGATCCTGAACGCGGCGCTGGCCGACGTGAAGGCCGGACAGGCCGCCGGCAAGGACTACACGCCGTTCAGCCTGATGAAGGAAGGCGGCAACGACATCGTCTATGTCAAGGGCGTCGCCCCGGCCGAGGCCGAAGCCAAGATGGAGGCGCGCCGCGCCGAGATCAAGGCGGGCACCTTCAAGGTCGAGCCCAACCCGGCCGAGCCGAAATAAGCCGCCGCCCCGGACGATGAACGCGGCCATGCCCTCCAGCCGACAGGACGCGACGGCGCTCGCCCATGCGATCGCCGCAGGCGCGCTGACGGCCGCGGAAGCCATGGAGGCCGCGCTCCAGGCCGCCGAAAAATGGCGCGCGCTGGGCGCGGTCAGCCATATCGACCCGGAACTCGGTCGCCGCGCGGCGGCCGAGACCGACAAGACGGCGAAGGACGCGCGTGCGTCCTTCGCCGGCGCGCCGTCCCTGTTCAAGGATCTGGGCGGCCCCTGCCTCGGCCTGCCGATCCGGCTCGGCTCGCGCGCCTTCAAGGACGCCTCGCCGCGCATGGACAGCGAGCTTGCCCGCCGGCTGCGGGCGGCGGGGCTCAATTTCTTCGGAACCACCACCGTGCCGGAATTCGGCCTGGCGCTCGCCAGCGAGCCGGCAGCCGGGCCCATCGCCCGCCATCCCTTCGACGAGACGCTGTCGCCGGGCGGCTCCTCCGGCGGCGCGGCTGCGGCTGTGGCGGCCGGCGTCGTTTCCATCGCCCACGCCACCGACGCCGGCGGATCGATCCGCGTTCCCGCCGCCGCCTGCGGCCTCGTCGGCTTGAAGCCCAGCCGAGGAGCCATCCCCGCCGGCCCGCATTTCGGCAATTATCTCGCCGGTATCGCCAGCGAATTCGCGCTCTGCCGCTCGGTCCGCGACGCGGCGGCGCTTCTGCCGCATGTGACGGGAAACACGCAGGGATTTCTCCCCGACCCCGCGCCACGTCCCGTCGACGGGAAGCTGCGCATCGGCGTGGTGACCGGCGATCTCGACGGCGCGCCGGTGACGGCGGAGCGCATGCAGGCGGTGGCCGACGCCGCGCGCTTCCTCGAAAGCCAGGGACACATACTGCGCCCAATCGAGCCCGGCGCGCTCGCCCCGCTCGTCGCATCCAGCGCGCGCGCCTTCGACCGCATCATTTCCGTCAACCTCGCCTCGGCCGTCGATTTCCTCGCCCTCGACGAGAGCCTGCTGGAGCCGCTGACCCGCGCCGTCGCCGAACGCGGCCGTCGCATGCAGGCGACCGCGCTCTACCGCGCCCTCGACAGCGCCGTGCATGCGGCGCATCTCCTGTGGCGGATTTTCCACGATATCGACGTTCTTCTGACGCCGATGCTGGCGCGCGCGCCGCTGCCGCTCGGCTCCTTCCCCACGGATCACGGCGACGTGGAGGCGCATTGGGCGCGGATGAACGCCTTCGCGCCCTACGCCGCGCTCGCCAATATTTCCGGCTTCCCCGCCCTTTCCCTGCCCTTCGGCGCGGATGCGGACGGCCTGCCGCTGCCCATCCAGATGATCGCGCCCATGGGCGCGGACGCGCTCCTCTTGGCGCTCGCGGCGCGGCTGGAGGCCGACGGGCGCTGGCGGCACAGATTTCCCGTAGCGGGGCTCGACGCATGACGACACCGGTTCTCGAACTGCAGAACATCACCAAGCGCTTCGGCGCGCTGACCGCCAATGACGACATTTCGCTGAAGCTGGAGCGCGGCGAAATCCTCGCCTTCCTCGGCGAGAACGGCGCGGGCAAGACGACGCTGATGAATATCCTGTTCGGCCATTACGTGCCGGATGCGGGCCGCGTCTTCGTCAAGGGCGCGGAAATCCCGCAGGGCAAGCCGCGCGCCGCCATCGACGCCGGCGTCGGCATGGTGCACCAGCATTTCACGCTCGCTCCCAACCTCACCGTGCTCGAAAACATCATGACCGGCACGGAAAGCCTGTGGAAGCTCAAATCCGACAGCGCCGGCGCGCGCGACCGCATCGCGCGCACTGCCGAGCGCTTCGGCCTCAAGGTCGATCCCGACGCCCGCCTCGGCGACCTGTCGGTGGGCGAGCAGCAGCGCGTCGAAATCCTCAAGGCGCTTTATAACGACGCCGACATATTGATCCTCGACGAACCGACCGCCGTGCTGACCACACAGGAGGCGGAAGGCCTGTTCGCCACGCTCAAGGAAATGGCGCGGCAGGGCCTGTCGCTGATCTTCATCTCGCACAAGCTGCACGAGGTCATGTCCGCCGCCGACCGGGTGATCGTGCTGCGTGGCGGCAAGCTGGTGGCGGAGCGCAAGGCGAGCGAAACCTCCAAGGCGGAGCTGGCCGAGCTGATGGTCGGGCGGCGCGTGTCGCGCCCGGCGCGCGCCGCCGCCACGCCCGGCGAAACGCTGCTCGAAGCCAGGAACGTCACCGTGGTCGAGGACGGCGTCGCCCGGCTGACGGAGATCGACTTCCACGTCCGCGCCGGCGAGACGCTGGGCGTCATCGGCGTGTCCGGCAACGGGCAGGCGGCGCTGGGGCGATTGGTCTCCGGCCTGAGCCAGCCCTCTTCCGGCGCGCTGTCGATGTTCGGACGGAAGGTGACGGATTTCGATCCGCGCCGCTTCGTGGCCGAGGGCGTGGGCCGCATCCCCGAAGACCGCAACGCGGAAGGCGCGATCGGCGACCTGACGCTGTGGGAAAACGCCGTGCTGGAGCGGGTGCGCGACAAGCGTTTCTCCAGCGGCCTGCTGGTCAATCGCGGCGCTGCGCGCGACTTCGCCGCCCGCATCGTCAAGGATTTCGACGTGCGCGGCGGCGCGCCCGACAGCCGCATCCGCCTGCTTTCGGGCGGCAATATGCAGAAGCTGATCCTCGGCCGTAACCTGGAGACCAGCCCGCGCATCCTGATCGCCGCCCAGCCGACGCGCGGCCTCGACGAGGGCGCGGTGGCGGCCATCCACGCCCGCATCCTCGAAGCGCGCGCGGCGGGAACGGCGGTGCTGCTGATCTCCGAGGATCTCGACGAGATCATCGGCCTCGCCGACCGCGTGCAGGCCATCGTCAAGGGCCGGCTGTCGCCGCCCATCGACGCGGACGAGGCCGACGCGCGAAGGCTCGGCCTGATGATGGCCGGCGAATGGAGCAAGGCATGACGCTTTTTTCGGAGAAAAACCCCGCCCCGGCGATGAAAGGGCCGCACTGATGCGCATCGAACGACGCGAAACCCGGTCCATGCTGCTGGTGGCCGCCGCCCCCGTGATCGCGGTGCTGACGGCCTTCGTGCTCGCCGGCGCACTGATCGCCGCCGCCGGCGCGCCGGTGCTCGAATCCTTCCGCCAGATCGCCATCGGCGCTTTCGGCAACAAGCTGTCGATCAGCGAGACGCTGACCCGCGCCACGCCGCTGATGCTGACGGGGCTGGCCGCCGCCGTCGCCTTCCGTTCGCGGCTGTGGAATATCGGCGCGGAAGGCCAATTCTATCTCGGCGCGCTGGCGGTGGCGGCGCTCGGCTCCCGCCTGCCCTTGCCCGCGCCGGTCCTGATCCCGGTGCTGCTCGTCGCCGGCGCGCTCGCCGGCATGGCGCTGCTGCTCGCGCCGCTCGGCCTGCGCCTGCGCTTCGGCGTGGACGAGGTGGTGACGACGCTGCTCCTCAATTTCATCGCCGTGCTGTTCGTCTCGATGATGATCGAGGGGCCGATGAAAGACCCCCTCGCCTTCGGCTGGCCGCAATCCGAGCCGGTGCCCGACGCCGCCGTGCTGCCCAAGATCATGGCCGGCATGCGGCTCCATATCGGGATTCTCGTCGCCATCGCGCTGGCGCTGGTCGTCGCCTTCGTGCAGAACCGCACCGTCTTCGGCCTCGAAACCAAGGCGGCCGGCCTCAATCCGCGCGCGGCGCGCTTCGCCGGCGTGCCGCTGGCGCGCACGCTCGTCAAGGTCGCCTGCATTTCCGGCGGGCTGGCGGGGCTGGCCGGGGCGATCCAGGTAATGGGCGTCAAGGGCTACGTCACCACCGATCTTTCGCCCGGCTTCGGCTATTCGGGCATCATCGTCGCCATGCTCGCCAATCTCAATCTGGTCGGCGTGATCTTCTCGGCGCTGTTCGCCGCCGCCATGTTCGTCGGCGCGGACGGGATGAGCCGCGCCATCGGTATCCCGTCATTCATCGCCGACGTCACCGTGGCGCTGTCGCTCCTGACCATGCTGGTGGCGCTGTTCTTCACCCAATACAGGATCGCCCGATGAACGCGCTGATGGATATCCTGCTTTCGGCCGGCCTGTGGGCCTCGGTGCTGCGCATCGCCACGCCGCTCATCTTCGGCACGCTGGGCGCGCTCTACTGCGAACGCGCCGGCGTGCTCAATCTCGGCATCGAGGGCATCATGACCTTCGGCGCGATGATCGGCTGGCTGACGGTCTATCACGGCGGCGACCTGTGGATCGGCGTGCTGGCCGCAGCCCTTTCGGGCGCGGCCTTCGGCCTGCTCCACGCGGCACTCACCGTGCCGCTTGGCCTGTCGCAGCACGTGGTGGGGCTGGGCGTGACGCTGTTCGCGTCGAGCCTTTCCTATTTCCTGTTCCGCCTGCTGGTGCCGCTGTCCTCGACGCCGCCGACCATCAAGCCGTTCCAGCCGCTCAACCCGCCGTTCCTCGCCGACATTCCCTTTCTCGGCCCCGTGCTCGGCGCGCAGACGGCGCTGACATGGATCGCCGTGCCGCTGGCGCTGCTGCTCGGCTATGTGCTGTTCTGCACCCCGCTCGGCCTCGCCATCCGCATGACCGGCGAAAATCCGCATGCGGCCGAGGCGCAAGGCGTCAATCCGGTGCGGGTGCGCGTCTTCACCATCATGTTCGGCAGCGCGCTGATGGCGGTCGGCGGCGCGTTCCTGACGCTCTCCGCCTTCAATTCCTTCTTCCCGACCATGATGCAGGGCCGCGGCTGGGTCTGCATCGCGCTGGTGGTGTTCTCCTCCTGGCGGCCCGCCCGCGCGCTGCTCGGCGCGCTGCTCTATGCCCTGTTCGACGCCTTCCAGCTCCGGCTGCAAACCGTCTACGGCAAGGCGGTGCCCTACCAGCTTTTCCTGATGATCCCTTACATCCTGTCCATCGTGGCGCTGGTCGTCATGGCGCGACGGGCGCGAGTGCCGCAGGCGCTGATGCAGCCCTATCGGCGCGGAGAGCGCTGACAACCCAACCGGCGGCGGCGTAAGCCGCCGCGAAACAGGCGATCCCGCCGAAGAAATCGCTGAGATGATGCCCGCCATGGATCAGAAGCGCGGGGATCATCAGCAGGTTGACGCAGAGAAACGGGATGCGCAGCCAGCGGTTCGACCAGATGAAGGCCACCGACATGAGCCCCATGACGGTGTGATAGGACGGAAAGCCGATCAGCCCGCGAACTTCCTTCGGCGTGATATAATCCACGCCGGTTTGCGACAGATGCACGAGTTCGGCCCCATAAGCCGGACTGACCGCTACTTTCACCACATTTTGCACCGCATCCGGCAAGGCGAAGACCGACGACGCGCCGAACGAAGGAAACATCGCCCATATGCCGATGCACAGCAAAGCGCCGAACATGCTGGTAAGCAGGAACTGGGCGAGTCTGGCCTCGTTCCCGGCGAAGCCGAGCACCAGAATGATCAGCGCCAGTTGCGGCAGGCATGAGAAATAGATCATCCGCAAAAGCGCGCAGAACCACGGCCATTGCGAGACATAGGTGACCAGAGCCACCCAGTCGTAGCCAAGCATCCGGTCGACCGCGACCCAGACATAATCGACCCGCGGAAAATGCACCGGCAGCAGCAGATAATTGAAAACCGCGCCTATCTGCCCGAACAGAAGCGATATGCCCGTCGCCAAGAGCATGGAGGCGAGGCGGTCGTCACGGCCGAGATAGCGATAGAAGGCGCCCGGAATGATGAAGAAGCTCGCGATCATGCCGGAGAACGCATAGGACGACCAGTCGAGGCCCACATGATTGACGGCGATCAGAACGCCGTCGGTGATGGCGATCGAAGCAAGGAACCACAGGATGAAACGCTCGTAACGGGAAAAGAACATGGGCCGCCTCCGCAACGCATGATGCGGCGGAAAAGTGAATTCCCGCTTAAGCCCAGAACAGAAAACGGCGGCCGAAGCCGCCGTTTTTATTAGATTTCCGCGCCTATCAGGCCGCGCTGGACTTGGACTTCTCGAAGCGCTTGCGCTCGTTCGGATCGAGATAGAGCTTGCGCAGGCGGATCGACTTCGGCGTCACTTCCACCAGCTCGTCGTCCTGAATCCACGACAGAGCGCGCTCCAGCGTCATCTTGATCGGCGGGGTGAGCTTCACGGCCTCGTCCTTGCCGGCGGCGCGGATGTTGGTGAGCTTCTTGCCCTTGAGCACGTTCACTTCCAGATCGTTGTCGCGGCTGTGAATGCCGATCAGCATGCCCTGATAGACCTTCACGCCGGCCTCGATGATCATCGGGCCGCGGTCTTCCAGGTTGAACAGCGCATAGGCCACGGCCTCGCCCTGATCGTTGGAGATCAGCACGCCGTTGTTGCGGCCGGCGATCTCGCCCTTGAAGGGCTGGTAGTCGTGGAACAGGCGGTTCATGATCGCGGTGCCGCGCGTGTCGGTCAGGAGCTCCGACTGATAGCCGATCAGGCCGCGGGTCGGGGCGTAGAACACCAGGCGCACGCGGTTGCCGCCCGACGGGCGCAGCTCGACCATCTCGGCCTTACGCTCGGACATCTTCTGCACCACGGTGCCGGAATATTCCTCGTCCACGTCGATGACGACTTCCTCGATCGGCTCCAGCATCTCGCCGTTTTCGCCTTCCTTCATGACGACGCGCGGACGCGAGACGCCAAGCTCGAAGCCTTCGCGGCGCATGTTCTCGATCAGAACCGCAAGCTGCAATTCGCCACGGCCCGACACGAAGAAGGAATCCTTCTCGGTCGATTCCTCGATCTTCAGCGCCACATTGCCTTCAGCTTCCTTGAGCAGGCGGTCGCGGATGACGCGGCTCGTCACCTTGTCGCCCTCGGTGCCGGCATAGGGGCTGTCATTGACGATGAAGGACATGGTCACGGTCGGCGGATCGATCGGCTGGGCGGCCAGCGGCTCGCTCACGGACGGATCGCAGAAGGTGTCGGCGACCGTGCCCTTGGAGAGACCGGCAATGGCGACGATATCGCCGGCCTGCGCTTCCTCGATGGCCTGGCGCTCGATGCCGCGGAAGGCGAGGATTTTGGAGATGCGGCCGTTTTCCAGCAGCGAGCCGTCCTGCGCCAGGACCTTGACGGCCTGGTTCGGCTTGATCGAACCCGAATGGATGCGGCCGGTGATGATGCGGCCGAGGAACGGGTCGGCTTCGAGGATCGTGCCGATCATGCGGAACGGGCCTTCGGCGACCTTCGGAGCCGGGACGTGCTTCAGCACCAGGTCGAACAGCGGCGCGAGGCCCTCGTCCTTCGGGCCTTCCGGGTTGAGCGCCATCCAGCCGTTGCGGCCCGAACCGTAGAGGATCGGGAAGTCGAGCTGCTCATCGGTGGCGTCGAGATTGGCGAAGAGGTCGAACACCTCGTTCACCACTTCCTCGTGGCGGCCGTCGGGACGGTCGATCTTGTTGATGGCGACGATGGGGCGCAGACCCACCTTCAGCGCCTTGCCGACCACGAACTTGGTCTGCGGCATCGGGCCTTCGGCGGCGTCGACCAGGACGATCGCGCCGTCCACCATCGACAGGATGCGCTCCACCTCGCCGCCGAAATCGGCGTGGCCGGGCGTGTCGACGATGTTGATGCGCGTGTTCTTCCAGACGACCGAGGTCGCCTTGGCGAGAATGGTGATCCCGCGTTCCTTCTCGATGTCGTTGGAGTCCATCATGCGTTCGGCGACGCGCTGGTTGTCGCGGAACGAGCCGGATTGCTTGAGGAGTTCGTCGACCAGAGTGGTTTTGCCATGATCGACGTGTGCGATAATAGCGATATTACGCAATTCCATAGGGATCACTTCTTTATGGGTTGGAAGCCGCGCCAACATGGATGCGCGGGAAAACGATGCGGCGCTCTTACAGGATTTTTCGCCGTTAAGAAAGGGGCGGCGCGAAACCGCCCCTCAATTACCCGGAATAAACCCGTTTCCCAGCCGTTTTTAAGCCGCCAAGATGACGGTTTTATCGCCTAAAGCAGCGTTCCGGACAAAATCACCAGCGCGACGCTGAAATAGATCACCAGTCCGGTGACGTCCACCAGCGTCGCCACGAAGGGCGCGGAGGCGCTGGCGGGATCGAAGCCGAGCCGTTGCAAGAGGAACGGCAGCATGGAGCCGGCGAGCGACCCGAAGGTGACGATGCAGACCAGCGCCATGCCGACGGTGACGGCGATCAGCATCCAGTGCGGGCCGTAATCGTAGAAGCCCGCAAACTGCCAGACGGTGATGCGGATGACGCCGATGAAGCCCAGGAACGCGCCGAGCGCGATGCCCGACGGCAATTCGCGCAGCGCCACGCGCCACCAATCGCCCAGCTTGACCTCGCGCAGGGCCAGCGCCCGGATGATGAGCGAGGTGGCCTGCGAGCCCGAATTGCCGCCCGAGGACATGATGAGCGGGATGAACAGGGTCAGCACGATGGCCTTTTCCAGCTCCGTCTCGAAATGCTGCATGGCGCTGGCCGTCAGCATCTCGCTCAGGAAAAGGATGCCGAGCCAGCCGGCGCGCTTCTTCAACATTTCGAGAAAGCCGATGCGCATATAGGGCTTGTCCAGCGCCTCCATGCCGCCGAAACGGTAGGCGTCCTCGCTGGCTTCCTCGGTCATGGCGTCGAGCACGTCGTCGACGGTGACGATGCCGATGATATGACGGCTTTCGTCCACCACCGGCACGGCCAGAAGGTCGTGCTTGCGGAACAGGCGCGCCACGTCCTCGCGGCTGGTCAGAGGGCCGATGACGATCGGCTCCTCGTCGCGGGCGATGGCGAGAATCCCCTCCTCCGGCTCGCGGATGATGAGACGGCGCAGGCTGACCACGCCCTGAAGCACGCGGCTCTTGGGATCGACCACATAGATGGCGTAGACGGTTTCGCGCGTGCGCTCGACCCGACGGATATGCGCCAGGGTCTCGGCCACGGTCCAGTTCGACGGCACGGCGATGAATTCGGTGGTCATGAGGCTGCCGGCCGTGTTCGGCGGATAGCCCATGAGCTTCTTCAGCGCGACCTTGGTTTCCGGCGCCAAAATGGGGAACAGCCGCGCGCGGTCGCCGTCCTCCAGCTCCTGGAAAACGTCGGTGGCGCGGTCGGCGGACATGCCGTCCAGAAGCAGGCTGGCCAGGCCGGGCTGCAAGGCGGCGAGAATCTCGACCGCGCGATGCAGTTCCGGCTGGTCGAGCAGGCGGATGGCGTCTTCATGGGAAAGCTGGCCGACGACGGCGATCGCCTCGTCGTCCTCCAGCTCGTTCATAAGCTCCACGGCGTCGCCGGTATGCATCTCGGCGATGCGGCTCGCAATGGCGGCCGCCGGGAGATCGGCGACGTCGAGCGCTTCCGGGGAGAAGTCGTTTTGGGTCATCTGGCTTGCCTTTCCGTCGATCCGCCGTCCAAGGCAGATCGTGCAAGCCGACCGCGAGCGATCAGATCACGAACTGCCTTGACGGCTGACACAATCGACTGTGACTGTCGCTGGGCATAAGAGAGAAAGCTCCGGTTGAGATTTGCGGCCCGTAAATTGCGGGACGCCCTGGCCATGTGCCTCCCGCTACGCGCAAAGTCAAGCCCCGGCCGGACCGGTCACGGCTTTTTGTGAAGATGCGCGTTCCCGTCTGGGCGCGCTCCGGTTAAATCAATTTCATGAAGGCTGGATGACGGCTGCGCCGCAAGCCGCGAGGCCGCACGGAAAAGCTTGCCCCCGCGCCGCCGGGAACCTACTTCTGGCGTGACGCAATTCATTCGCACGGAGTCTCCGCATGTCCGACACGCCCGCCTTCAATCACGCCCTGACCGAATGGAACGGGCCGCTCGGCCTGCCGGATTTCACCGCTTTCAAGGACGAGGATTTCGGCCCTGCCTTCGAGGCCGCGCTGGCGCAGGACCTCGCCGAGGTGCGGGCCATCGCCGACGATCCCGCCACGCCCACCATCGAGAACACGCTGAAAGCCTTGCAGCTTTCCGGCAAGGCGCTCGATCGCGTTTCGGCGATCTTCTGGATGCGCGCCGGCGCGCATAGCAACGACGCCATCCAGACGTTGGAGCGCGAGATCGCGCCGAAAATGTCGCGCCATTATTCGCGCGTCATGATGGACCCGAAACTCTTCGCCCGCATCGACGCGCTGTATGAAAACCGCGATCATCTCGATCTCGACGCCGAGACCAAACGCGTTCTGGAAAAGACGTGGAAGGGCTTCGTCCGCTCCGGCGCGAAGCTCGACGAAGCGGGCAAGGCGGAACTGGCCGGCGTCAACGAAAAGCTCGCCGGTCTCGGCGCGCGCTTCGGCCAGAATGTGTTGAAGGACGAATCCGGCTGGGCGCTCTTCATCGAGAACGAGGCCGATCTCGCCGGCCTGCCCGATTTCCTGAAAAGCGCGATGAAAGGCGCCGCCGCCGAACGCGGCCGGCCCGACGCCCATGCGGTGACGCTGTCGCGCTCCATCGTCGAGCCCTTCCTGTCTTTCGCGCAGAATCGCGCCTTGCGCGAACAGGCGTTCCGCGCCTGGGCGAAGCGCGGCGAAAACGGCGGCGAGACGGACAATCGCGACATCGTGCGCGAAATGGTGGAGCTGCGCGAGCGCAAGGCGCATCTTCTCGGCTACGCCAATTTCGCCGCCTACAAGCTGGACGACACCATGGCCAAGACGCCCACGGCGGTGATGGACCTGCTGGAGCCTGTCTGGGACAAGGCCCGCGCCAAGGCGGCGGAGGAGGAAGCCGAACTCGAACGGCTGATCGCGGCGGAAGGCGGCAACCACAAGGTCGCGCCGTGGGACTGGCGCTTCTACGCCGAAAAGCTGCGCGCCGAGCGCTTCGCCTTCGATGAGGCCGAATTGAAGCCCTATCTGCAACTGGACAGGATCATCGAAGCCGCCTTCGATGTGGCGACCCGTCTGTTCGGCGTGCGCTTCGTGGAGAAGAAGGGCGTGCCCGCATGGCATCCGGATGTGCGGGTATTCGAGGTATTGAACGCCGACGGCGGCGAACGCGGCCTGTTCCTCGGCGATTATTTCGCCCGCACCTCGAAGCGCTCCGGCGCATGGATGAGCGCGCTGCAATCGAGCCACAAGCTCGACGGCGGGCAGAAGCCGATCATCTACAACGTCATGAATTTCGCGAAGCCTGCCGCCGGCGAGCCGGCGCTTCTGTCGCTCGACGACGCGCGCACGCTGTTCCACGAATTCGGACATGCGCTGCATGGGCTTCTGTCGGACGTGACATGGCCCGCTGTCTCCGGCACCGCCGTGTCGCGCGATTTCGTGGAACTGCCCTCGCAGCTTTACGAGCACTGGCTGACCGTGCCGGAAGTGCTGGAGAAATACGCCGTGCATCACCGCACCGGCGAGGCCATGCCCAAGGCGCTTCTGGACAAGGTGCTGTCGGCGAAGAGCTTCAACGCGGGCTTCAACACGGTGGAGTTCACGGCCTCGGCGCTGGTGGACATGGCCTTCCACACCGGCAATGAGAAAATCGCCGATCCGCTGGCCTTCGAGGCGAAGACGCTGGAAAAGCTCTCCATGCCCGACGCGATCATCATGCGTCACCGCACGCCGCATTTCACGCATGTGTTTTCCGGTGACGGCTATTCGGCGGGCTATTATTCCTACATGTGGTCGGAAGTGCTGGACGCGGACGCCTTCGCGGCCTTCGAGGAAACGGGCGACGCCTTCAACCCGGAACTCGCGGAAAAGCTCAAGCGCTACATCTACGCCGCCGGCGGCAGCCGCGACCCGGAAGAACTCTACAAAGCGTTCCGCGGCAAGATGCCCTCGCCCGAAGCGATGATCGAAAAGCGCGGATTGAACTGAACCAACCGCAAGCCGGGCGGACTAGCCTTCGCCTGGCCTCCGCGTAAGCGTTCGTGACAAAGGCGGAATAATGGAAAGCATATGGCTGTTCGTGGCCGCCTTCGTCGCGAGCGCCCTTGGCGGCGTGCTCGGCATGGCCAGCGGCATTTTTATCGTGCCTATTCTCACCGTGCTTTTCGGCGTCGACATCCATGCCGCGATCGGCGCGAGCATCGTTTCGGTGATCGCCTGTTCCTGCGGCGGCGCGGCGCCTTTCCTGAAAGGCAGGCTTACAAACATCCGTTTGGCCATCGTGCTTGAAACCGCCACCACGCTCGGCGCGCTGACCGGCGTCTTCCTGATCGGCATAGTTCCGACTTCGGTCCTCTATGGGCTTTTCGCGGCCATTCTGGCGCTTTCGGCGCAGCAGATGCTGGCGCGCCAGCGCGAGGCGATCGACGCGAGCGCGCCCAACGCGAAAAGCTGGGCGACCGCCTTGCGTCTGCATTCCAGCTTTCCCGATCATGCGTCGGGGCGGGAAGTGGCTTATCAGGTCGGCCGCGTCCCGCTCGGAATGGCGCTGATGTACGGGGCCGGCCTGATCTCCGCGCTGCTCGGAATCGGCTCCGGCGTCCTCAAGATTCCGGCGATGGACGCCGCCCTGCGGCTTCCCATCAAAGTCTCGTCCGCCACGTCGAATTTCATGATCGGGGTGACGGCCGCCGCCAGCGCCGGCGCTTATTTCATGCGCGGCGATATCGACATCGTGCTTGCGGCGCCCATCGCCCTCGGCTCGGTCGTCGGCGCGCTTCTCGGCGCGCGCCTGCTGATGGGGATTCCGGCCGACAAGCTGCGCATCTTCTTCGTCGTCGTCCTCGTCGCGCTGGCGGCGCAGATGCTTCTGAGCGCTTTCGACGTCCACATTCCAGGAGGCTCCACATGAAGCGCGAGGCGGAGAATCTCGAGCGCCGGGAACAGCTTATCGCGGCGCTGCTTTGGTACGGAACATGGATCGCCTCCGGCCTGATCGCCGCCGGCCTTCTCCTGACGGCTGTCGCCCCGTCTCCCTCGCCGTTTCCCTTGACCGGATACGACGTGATGAAGGCCGGCGTTGCGATGTTCATCCTTCTGCCGGTCGCGCGCGTGGCGCTGATGCTGGCGATCTTCCTGCGCGAGCGCGATTACGCCTACGCCGTGATCGCGGCGATGGTGCTGGCCATCATCGCGGCGGGCGTGATCCTCGCGATCTGACGCGCCGCGCTTAATATTCTCCAAGCTTGATGTCGGGCGTGTAGTCGACGCCGTCCACTTCCTTCACCACCGGCTGGCCGCATTGCATCACGCCCGTGGCGGCGTTGAAGGCGTAAGTGGGCGAGCCGTACAACTGCCAGCCCTTGTTGAGGGCGGCGGTGACGCGGTGGCAGAACGAGGAATCGTCCGGCCCGGTGATGAAACGATACAATTTCATGATGTTGCTTCCTTTGTCAGGCCCGCCTTGGCGAGCAGCTTTTCGGCCATGGTCAGGTGCAGCCGCTCGACCATGCGTCCGTCGTGCGAAACCACGCCCTTGCCGGCGTTTTCCGGCCGGGCGAACAGGTCCACCACCGCGCGCGCCTCGGCGATCTGCGTCTCGGTTGGCGAAAAGGCGCGGATGGCCGGCTCGATCTGCGAGGGATGGATCAGCGTCTTGCCGTCAAAACCCATCGCCGCGCCCTGCGCGCATTCGGCTTCAAAGCCGGCGGCGTCGCGGAAATCGTTGAACACGCCGTCGAGCACCGCCAGCCCGCCGGCCTTGGCGGCCAGCACGATCCGCATCAGCCACGGGACGAGATAGGGCCGCCCCGGCAGCGGATGCAGGCCCGTCTCGCGCGCGATATCATTCGGCCCCACCACGAAACAGGCGAGCCGCGCCGCCGAACGGTGTCCGAGCTCGGCGATATGCTCCGCATTGACGATGCCGGCCGGCGTTTCGATCATCGCCCAGAGCCGCATCTCGGGCGCGGCGTCCTTGCGGTCCAGCATGGCCGCCGCCTCGATCATGTCCTGCGGCCGCTGGACCTTGGGCAGGAGGACCGCGTCGATATCCATTTCGGCCGCGGCGGCGAGATCGTCCCTGCCCCATGGCGTGTCGGCGGCGTTGACGCGCACGATCCGCTCGAAGGGCGCGTCGGCCTGCGCCGCCAGATGCTTGGTCAGCGCCGCGCGCGCCGCAACCTTGGCGTCGGGCGCGACGGAATCCTCCAGGTCGTAGATCACGCAATCGGCCCCGAGCGTCTGCGCCTTCTCCAGCGCGCGGGGGTTGGCGGCGGGGACGAACAGGGCGGAGCGGCGGGGACGGAAGACTGTTTTCATATCCGCTTTGTGCACCGAACCGCGCGGGTGTTCAAGTCTCGCCGGCGTGGATGGCCGGGGGCTTGAAATCGCGCCGGCGCCCGCCTATTTTCCAGCCTCGGCCGAATGCGCCCGCCGTCCGCAGCCCTCACGGGCCCTGGTGAAGCATTTTGACAATCGCGTTCCTGTTCCGGTGACGGCAGAAACGGCAATGCGGGCCCCGTTCATGAAAACGCCGCTCACGCAAGGAGCGAAGATTATGACCATTCCCATGACCGTCGGGCGGACGCCCGCCGACTTCAAGCATCAGGCGCGCCGCCTGCGCCAGGCGCTCGGCGAGGAAGGCTTCCATATCAGCCACGGCAAGGCGCTCGACCTCGTCGCCCGCCAGTCCGGCAGCCGCGACTGGAACACGCTTTCCGCCAACGGCGCGCAGACGCCGCCCGCCGACGAGCGCGCCGCGCCCTACCGGGTCGGCCAGCGCGTCACGGGCCGGTTTCACGCCACGCCCTTCGAGGCGCGCATCATCGCCGTCGAGGAGACGATCAAGCCCGATCTGTGGCGCGTCACGCTGCAATTCGCGCCGGCCATCGACGTGGTGACCTCGCCGCATTTCTCCATGCTGCGGCGGCGGCTCACCATCGTGCTCGGCGCGGACGGCAAAAGCCGGCGGCTGACCGGCAGCGAAGCCGGCAATGTGTCGCTCGACGTTTGATCGTTGCGTTATCGGCGCGCCTCGCGCATAATTCGGAAAGGTTGACAGGCCTTTCGGACAGGATTATGCGCGAGGAACGCAACCGGACATGACGCCGGCGTGACGGCGCGTTGCGACCTATCGCGCATGGGCGGCCAGAAACGTTGACTCTCCGCAAGGCTGCTGTAAACCAGACTGCAATCAGAGAAGACCAAACCGACAGGTTCAGGACATGGATAAGTTCACCAAGCTCACCGGCGTCGCAGCCCCCTTGCCGATCGTCAACATCGACACGGACATGATCATTCCGAAGGATTACCTGAAGACGATCAAGCGCACCGGGCTTGGCAAGGGCCTCTTCGCCGAGATGCGCTTCAACGAGGACGGCTCCGAGAACCCGGATTTCGTGCTGAACAAGCCGGCCTATCGCAACGCGCAGATCATCGTCGCCGGCGACAATTTCGGCTGCGGCTCCTCGCGCGAGCATGCGCCCTGGGCGCTCTTGGATTTCGGCGTCCGTTGCGTGATCTCGACATCCTTCGCCGACATCTTCTACAACAACTGCTTCAAGAACGGCATCCTGCCGATCAAGGTCAGCCCGGAGAACCTCGAAAAGCTGCTGGACGACGCCTCGCGCGGCGCCAACGCCACGCTGACCGTCGACCTGCAGGAAAAGAAGATCTACGGCCCCGATGGCGGCTCGATCGACTTCGACCTCGACGATTTCAAGCGTCATTGCCTGCTGAACGGTCTCGACGACATCGGCCTGACCATGGAAAAGGCGAAAAGCATCGATACGTTCGAGAAGCGCAACGCGGAACAGCGCCCGTGGGCCTGAGGCCCGCAGGCGTAAGCGCAGCGCTTTGAAAGGGACGCGACTGGCTGGCATGGCCCACGAAGATCAAAGCGGCGACTGGGCCGGGCGTTTCTCGCCGTCGATCGGCGAGATCGAGTCCATCGCCATCGAGGCCTATGCGCATCTGCCGGAGGAATTCCGCGCGCTGTGCGGCGACATCGTCATCCAGATATCGGACTTTCCCGACGACCAGATCGTCGAGGATATGGGGCTGGAGACGCCGTTCGACCTGCTCGGCCTGTTCGAGGGGCGCGGCGTTGGCGAACGCTTCTCGATCCAGACCGGCGAAGGCCCCAACCGCATCACGCTCTACCGCCGCGCCATTCTCGACTACTGGTCCGAGAACGAGGAGACGCTGGGCGACATCGTCACCCATGTGCTGATCCATGAGATCGGCCATCATTTCGGCCTCTCCGACGACGACATGGAGCGCATCGAGGCGGAAGCCGAATAGACCAATAAAAAAAGCGCCGGTCGCCCGGCGCTTTTTCATTACCGCTTGGCCGCGATCAGGCGGCGAGCGCCTTCGGCTTGATCAGTCCGCGCGCCACCAGAAGCTCGGCGATCTGGATGGCGTTGAGCGCCGCGCCCTTGCGCAGATTGTCCGAAACCACCCACAGGGCCAAGCCGTTCTCGACCGTGATGTCCTCGCGGATGCGGCTGATATAGGTCGCGTCTTCGCCGGCGGATTCGTACGGCGTGATGTAGCCGCCGTTTTCTTGCTTGTCGATGACCTGGCAGCCCGGCGCCTCGCGCAGGATCTCGCGCGCCTCGTCGGCGGTGATCGGCTTCTCGAACTCGATATTGACCGCTTCCGAATGGCCGATGAAGACCGGCACGCGCACCGCGGTGGCCGTCAGCTTGATCTTGGGATCGAGCATCTTCTTGGTTTCGGCCACCATCTTCCATTCTTCCTTGGTGTAGCCGTCCTCCATGAACACGTCGATATGCGGGATGACGTTGAAGGCGATGCGCTTGGTGAACTTCTTGGTCGAGATCGGATCGGCGACGAAGACGGCGCGCGACTGCTCGAACAATTCGTCCATGCCTTCCTTGCCCGCGCCCGACACCGACTGATAGGTCGAGACCACCACGCGCTTGATGGTGGCGGCGTCATGCAGCGGCTTCAGCGCCACGACGAGCTGCGCCGTCGAGCAGTTGGGGTTGGCGATGATGTTCTTCTTGCGGAAGCCCTCGACCGCGTCCGGGTTCACTTCCGGCACGATCAGCGGCACTTCGGCGTCGTAGCGCCAGGCCGACGAATTGTCGATGACGACGCAGCCCTGCTTGCCGATCTTCGGCGACCATTCCTGCGACACCGAGCCGCCGGCCGACATCAGGCAGATATCGGTATCGGAGAAGTCGTAGGTGTCGAGCGCGCGCACCTTCAGCGTCTTGTCGCCATAGGACACTTCCGTGCCCTGGCTGCGGCGCGACGCGAGCGGCACGACCTCGTCGGCGGGAAAGCCGCGTTCTTCCAGAATGTTGAGCATTTCGCGGCCGACATTTCCGGTGGCGCCTGCGACTGCAACCTTGAAACCCATTTCTCGTCTCCTGTTCCTCTCCGCTTCCAGATCGGACACCCGCAGGCCACGCGGGTTTTCCATCCCCGGGCCTTACCCGGGGAGAGGGCGAGCTGGCCAAGGGAAATCAGACCGTTTTCGTGGTCGTTTTCGTGAGAGCGGCCGTGGTTTTGGTGAAAATCGAAGGCATGCGCATCGCCCCGGCGGCAAGGCCGGCAGATTCAAGCGAAACTGACGCTACGTCGACGCGAAACACGCGATTTCTCCTTCGTTCGCGCTTGCTTTTACGCGCTTTATGGCGGGAGTCAATCGCTTCCTTGCGCGTTTCGCCCGCCAGGAACGCAAATCGCGCCCGACCAAAAGCCTAAGACTAA
Source organism: Hyphomicrobiales bacterium (assembly GCA_900465915.1). GTDB lineage: Bacteria > Pseudomonadota > Alphaproteobacteria > Rhizobiales > Rhizobiaceae > Brucella. Next base: position 6,853 of record UBKJ01000033.1, on the reverse strand, counting down.
TAGCTAATGCCGCGTGCGGACGATTCGGTCCATCATGACCGCGCGTCAACAGGCATGGCCGGTTTGGGAGAGCCTCCATGTCTTTCAGCTTCATATTGATCGGGAGGACGATCTGATGGCTGCATCATCCAGCGCAGATATCGATACGCATAGAATAACCGGCGAAGAGCGCAAGGTGATCTTCGCCTCGTCGCTCGGCACCGTCTTCGAGTGGTACGACTTCTACCTTTACGGAACCTTGGCCTCCTTCATCGGAGCGGCCTTCTTCAACGAATATCCGGAAGCCACTCGCAACATCTTCGTGCTGCTCGCCTTCGCCGCCGGCTTCCTGGTGCGTCCCTTCGGGGCGCTGGTCTTCGGCCGCATCGGCGACCTCGTCGGGCGCAAATACACCTTTCTCGTCACCATCGTGATCATGGGCGCGTCGACCTTCCTGGTCGGCCTGCTGCCCGGCTCGGCCACGCTCGGCATCTTCGCGCCGATCGTGCTGATCGGGCTGCGCATGCTGCAGGGCCTGGCGCTCGGCGGCGAATATGGCGGCGCCGCCACCTATGTCGCCGAACACGCGCCCAACAACAGGCGCGGCTTCTTCACTTCGTGGATCCAGACCACGGCGACGCTTGGCCTGTTCCTGTCGCTGCTGGTCATCCTCGGCGTGCAAACCCTGCTGAGCAAGGAGGCCTTCGCCGCCTGGGGCTGGCGCGTGCCCTTCCTCGTGTCGGTGATCCTGCTCGGCGTCTCGATCTGGATTCGCATGCAGATGAGCGAATCCCCCGCCTTCAAGCGCATGAAGGAAGAGGGCAAGACCTCGAAGGCCCCGCTGTCGGAAGCCTTCGGCCAATGGAAGAACGCCAAGATCGCGCTCATCGCCCTGTTCGGCCTCACCGCCGGCCAGGCCGTGGTGTGGTATTGCGGCCAGTTCTACGCCCTGTTCTTCCTGCAGAACGTGCTCAAGGTCGAGAACCAGTCGGCCAATATCATGGTCGCCGTGGCGCTTCTGATCGGCGCGGGCTTCTTCGTCTTCTTCGGCTGGCTGTCGGACAAGATCGGCCGCAAGCCGATCATCATGGCCGGCCTGCTGCTCGCCGCCGTCACCTATTTCCCGTTGTTCAAGGCGCTGACCAACGCCGCCAACCCGGCGCTGGCGCAAGCCGAACAGACGGTCAAGGCCACGGTGACGGCCGCGCCCGGCGATTGCAACTTCCAGTTCAACGCCACTGGCACGGCCAAGTTCACCAGCTCCTGCGACATCGCCACCAGCTTCCTGGCCAAGACCTCCGTGCCTTACCAGATCGTGCAGACCGCGCCCGCCGGAACGCCGGCGACGGTCGCGATCGGCGACGCTGCCATCACCTCCTTCGACGCGGCGCAGGCCGGGGCCGACGCCACGGCCAAGCAGGCGACCTTCGCCCATGGCGTCAACCTCGCCTTGCAGAAGGCCGGCTTCCCGCTGGCGCGCGATGCGGCCAAGGTGCCCGACAGCAAGCTCGACGCCTTCGTCACCGCCAATCCCGAGCTGCAGCTCAAGGCCGACGCGGTGCGGGCGGGCGACAAGGCCATGGTTCCGGCCTCCGATCTGGTCAAGGAAAAGCTCCTGAGCAAGGCGGAAGCCGACGCCCTTAGTGGTGATCAGGCGGTCTACACCATCCCGAACGCCGGCGCGTTCAAGATGGTGGCCGATCCGGCGCGGGTCGACTGGCCGATGACCATCCTGATCCTCACCGTGCTGGTGATCTATGTCACGATGGTCTATGGCCCCATCGCCGCCATCCTGGTCGAGATGTTCCCGACCCGCATCCGCTACACCGGCATGTCCCTGCCCTACCATATCGGCAACGGCTGGTTCGGCGGGTTGTTGCCGGCGGGCGTCTTCGCGCTCAGCGCCGCCAAGGGCGATATCTATTACGGCCTCTGGTATCCGATCGTCATCGCGTCGTTCACCTTCGTGATCGGCCTGATCTTCGTGAAGGAAACCAAGGGCATAGACCTGCATCACGTCGAGTGAGTCTCCCAAGGCCGCAAGAAAGCGCCGCCCCTCGGGGCGGCGTTTTCGCGTTCAGCGATAGGCCTGCTCGATATCGATCAAAGCCTGCTTGCGCCACAGCCCGCCACCATAGCCGGTCAACGCCCCGTCCGCGCCGACGATGCGGTGGCACGGCACGATGACGGCGATCTGGTTCGCCCCATTGGCCCGCGCCGCGGCGCGCACGGCCTGCGGCATGCCGATACGCCGCGCCAGTTCGCCATAGCTCAGCGTCTCGCCGGCGCGGGTCGCCCGCAGGGCGTTCCAGACCGTGCAGGCGAACGCGCCGCCATGTAGGACCAGCGGCGTGGAAAAATCCGCCGAGCGGCCGGCGAAAAACGCCCCCATCTCGCGCTCGACCCGGTCGTGCATGGCGCAGCGCCCCACCGAAACGCCGCCGGCGGCGGCATGGAGCTTCCGCAATTCCGCCGGAAGCGCCCTGCGGTCGGCAAATTCCAGCAGATGCAGCCCTGCCGCGTCGCACACGGCGATCATCACGCCCAATGGCGTCGCGAAGCGGTCGGCGCGCAAGGCTCCGTCCGCCGGAAGCGAATCCGATGCAAGGCCGAGATGGCGCGCCATCGCCGCGCGAAACCCTTCGGGCGTTTCGACGCCCTCGCTGAGACGCGCATCGATAAAACGATCTTCGACCGGCTGCACCGCTTCCTCCAAAACAAAAGCCCGCCGCAGGACTGCGACGGGCTTCGCGCTTTTCAGGCCGAGCCGGCGATTAGGCTGCCAGCGCCTTGAACTTGGCCAGGATGGCGTCGCCCATTTCGGTGGTGCCGACCTTCTTCGTCCCTTCCGACCAGATGTCGGCGGTGCGCAGGCCGTCGTCCAGCACGCCGGCGATGGCGGCTTCCAGACGGTCGGCCTCGGCGACGAGGTTGAACGAATAGCGCAGGCACATGGCGAGCGAGGCGATCATGGCGATCGGATTGGCGACGCCCTTGCCGGCGATGTCCGGCGCGGAGCCATGCACCGGCTCGTAAAGCGCCTTGCGCTTGCCGGTCTTGGTATCGACCGCGCCGAGGGAGGCCGAAGGCAGCATGCCGAGCGAGCCGGTCAGCATGGCCGCCACATCGGACAGCATGTCGCCGAACAGGTTGTCGGTGAGAATGACGTCGAACTGCTTGGGCCAGCGCACGAGCTGCATGCCGCCGGCGTCGGCCAGCATATGCTCCAGCTCGACATCGGCGTATTTTTCCTTGTGGCGCGCGGTCACGACCTGGTTCCACAGCACGCCCGACTTCATGACGTTGCGCTTTTCCATCGACGTCACCTTGTTGCGGCGCGTGCGCGCCAGCTCGAAGGCGATGTCGGCGATGCGCTCGATCTCGTAGGTGTCGTAGACCTGCGTGTCGATACCGCGCTTCTGGCCGTTGCCGAGGTCGATAATCTCCTTCGGCTCGCCGAAATAGACGCCGCCGGTCAGCTCGCGCATGATCAGGATATCGAGCCCTTCGACCACGTCCGGCTTGAGCGACGAGGACTGCGCCAGCGCCGGATAGCAGATGGCGGGACGCAGATTGGCGTAAAGCTGCATGTCCTTGCGCAGGCGCAGCAGGCCCGCCTCGGGGCGCACTTCGTAAGGCACGCTGTCCCACTTGGGACCGCCGACCGCGCCGAACAGGACGGCGTCGGCAGCCAACGCCTTCTCCATATCCGCGTCGGAGATCGCCTGGCCATGCGCGTCATAGGCCGAGCCGCCGACAAGGCCCTCATCCGTCTCGAAGCCGAGGCCGAGGTCGGAATTGAGGAAAGCGATGACCTTGCGGACTTCCGCCATGGCTTCGGGACCGATGCCGTCGCCGGGCAGGAGAAGGAGTTTTCTGGATGCCATAATGCCAAGCCTCTGCTTTATCACGCGCATTTCTGGCCTCCACGGGACGGGCCATGCATGCGCCTCGAAGTTCCGCGAGGGTTATAAAGCGCCCTCGCCCGGCAGGCAACCGGCGGCGCGCCTGAAATATATGAAAAAAATGAGAGGCCGCGCGGAAATTATATGACGCTCAGTCCAATGCGCGGGCTTCGGACGGCAGCATGATCGGGACGCCGCCGCGGATGGGATAGGCCAGCCGCGCCTTGGGCGAGATCAGCTCGCCGCGCTCGGCGTCATATTCCAGCGGCCCCTTGGTCAGCGGGCAGGCCAGCAGCTCCAAAAGCCGCACGTCGATGACGGGCGCGGCGTTCTTGTCGGTCATTGTTGCGTCCTCATTGCAGCCGCGAGCCGAAATCGTCCTCGCCCCGCGCCAGCGCCATTTCCGTTATCGCGATCAGCGTCGCCGCCCGCGTCTTCAAGTCTGGCGCTTCCAGCAGCGCCTGCTTTTCCGCCGGGCCGAAAGGCGACATGATCGACAGCGCGTTGACCAGCGTCTCGTTGCCGGCCCGCGCGATGCTGTCCCAGTCGGCCTCGAGATCGTTTGCGTCGAGATAATGCCGGAAGGAGCGCAGCAGCGACTCGCGGTCGATCTCGGCGGCGTCGCGCGCCTCCTCCAGATCGGCGAGGAACGGCGCGATGCGGCATTGCCGATAGGGCTGGCGGCAATTGATCTCGTCCAGCACACGGAAGCGGCAGACGCCCTGCAGCGTGATCAGAAGCCGGCCGTCGCCGGTCTCGGCGAAAGTGGTGATGCGCCCGAGACAGCCGACGGTGCTCAATTCCGGCCGCGCCGTCTCGTCGAAGGCGTCGCCGGCCTCGTCGCCGACGCGCGGCTGGATCATGCCGATGATGCGCTTTCCGGCCAGCGCATGATCGACCATCGCCAGGTAGCGCGGCTCGAAAATATTGAGCGGCAACTGGCCGCCCGGCAAAAGCAGCGCGCCCGTCAAGGGAAAGACGGATACGACGTCCGGTATGTCCGCGCCCGTCCGGTAACGGGCGTTGCCCACCTGCATCCTAGCCTCCTCGCCACGCCCGCCGGGTGCGCCCCGGCCGCGCGATCAGGAAAAAAGAAGCGACGACAGCTTGCGGCGGCCCACAAGCGTCGCCGGGTCCGTATTGCCCCACGCCTCGAAGAATTGCAGCAATTGCTTGCGCGCGCCGTCGTCGTTCCAAGCCCGGTCGGCCCTCATGATGGCCAGAAGCTCGTCCGCCGCCTCCGCCCGCCGGCCTTGCGCGTTGCGCACCTGCGCCAGATCGAACCGCGCCTGGAAATCCTTGGGATCGGCCGCGAGACGGCGCTCCAGCTCGACCGGATCGCCGATCAGTTTGACCTGCTCGGCCAGCGCCAGCCGCGCCTCCAGCGCGCGGACCGCCGGCGCGTCCTGTTTGTCGGCCGGCAGGCTGGCCAGGATTTCGCGCGCCTTGTCGGCGTCGCCCGATTCCAGCACGCCGGTCGCGAGACCCACGACCGCGTCGACATTGTCCGGCGCGACCTGCAGGATGGAGCCGAAAATCTCGCCCGCCTGCACGAAATCGCCCTGCTCGGCCAGCTCCTGCGCCGCCGTCACCGCCTCGGCGATGGCGTTTTCCTCGTTGCTGGGACCGCCGATCTTGGCGATGAATTCCTTGATCTTGGTCTCCGGCAACGCGCCCATGAAGCCATCGACCGGCTGGCCGTTGACGAAGGCGATGACCGCCGGGATCGACTGGATGCCGAGCTGGCCCGCGACGGCCGGATGATCGTCGATGTTCATCTTGACCAGCTTGACCGCGCCGCCGGCCTCGCGCACCGCCTTCTCCAGCGCCGGCGCAAGCTGCTTGCAGGGGCCGCACCACGGCGCCCAAAAATCGACCAGAACCGGCTGGTTGCGCGATTCGGCCAGCACGTCGGCCTGAAATCCCGCCGTCGTGGTGTCCTTGATCAGCGCCGCCCCGCCGGAGGGGGCCGCGCTCGAACCGAAGGACACATTGGCCGTCATCTGGCCGCCACCGCCGGCATAGGGATTGTTCTGGCTGGTCATCATGGATTCCTTATTCTCTCCGGCCCCGCCGAAACGCGCGGCCGGCTTCGCCTTTCAGTTTGTATGCGCCGCCACCGATTTCAAGACGAAAAATCGCCATCCGGCCCCGCTCGCGCCAGTTTACACCAAGGCGTCGGCTTTGGCGCGGTCGGAAACGGCGAGAATGCGCGGCTCATGCCCCGTGGCCTTGAGGAAAGCCAGAAGATCCTCGCGCCCAATCGCGGTCGTGGCCTCGTTGGTGAGCGGGTGGCCGTTGATGACGTCATGCTTCATCAGATCAGCGTCGAGCACGACCTGCACGCGCCCATCGGAATCGTTCACCGCGCCGAACACAGTCACCGCGCCGGGAATGACGCCGAGATATTCCATCAGCATTTCCGGCTTGCCAAAGGACACCCGGCTGGCCGCACCAATGATATGATGAATGGATTTGAGATCGACGACGGCGTCCTCCTCGACAGTGACGAGGAAATAATTGTCCTTCTTATCCTTGAGGAACAGATTCTTGGTGTGCCCGCCGGGAATCTCGCCCCTGAGCTTCTGCGAGTCGGCCACCGTATAAAGCGGCGGATGCTCGACCGTCGTGACCGAAATGGCCAGATTACGCAGATATTCATGCAGCTCTTGCGGCGTCAAAGGCATAGTTCCACCCGCTCCTTCGGATATTAATTCCGCCCGACTTATAGAATCGAAGCGCGACCCCGTAAATGGACGGAAGCGCCATAACCGCACCCCAAAACCGACGTCACACCATCGCCAAGCCACATAAAAAGCAAACAAAAACAGCTATATAGATAAACCCTGTTCGATTTCCGATGAGAAATGACACATTTACGCAATTTCCCTGTTGCAATCTCCAAACGGTTGGTCCATACAGCGCCTGCCTGACGGAAACGACTTCTCCACGAAGTCACTGGCGCGAGC
>UBKJ01000044.1 GCA_900465915.1 Hyphomicrobiales bacterium | reverse complement strand
TCGTGCGCAGCGCCGAGGCGACCGCCGCCTCGGCGCTGCGCACGATCAGGACCGAGAGCGCCGGCCTGGCGGCGCTGGAGGAGGCGCTGGAGAACGGCCTTGCGCAGCCTTTCGCCGAGGCCGTGCGCGTCATCGCAGCGTCGAAGGGGCGGCTGGTGGTGACGGGCGTGGGCAAGAGCGGCCATATCGGCTCCAAGCTCGCGGCGACCTTCGCCTCGACGGGCACCTCGGCCTTCTTCGTCCATTCGGCCGAGGCCAATCACGGCGACCTCGGCATGGTCGGGCGCGACGACGTGGTGCTGGCGATCTCCTGGTCGGGCGAGACGGTGGAATTGTCGGGCATCGTCAATTATTCGCGGCGGTTCCGCATTCCGCTGATCGCGCTGACCTCGCGCGCGGATTCGGCGCTGGCGCGCGGCGCGGACGTGGTGATGCTGCTGCCGCGCACGGCGGAGGCCTGCCCGCACGGCCTCGCGCCCACCACCTCGACGCTGCTGCAGCTGGCGCTGGGCGACGCGCTGGCGGTGGCGCTTCTGGAGGCGCGCGGCTTCACGCCGAGCGATTTCCGCACCTTCCACCCCGGCGGATCGCTGGGGGCGAGCCTCACCCATATCCGCGAGATCATGCATCGCGGCGACCGGCTGCCGCTGGTCCCGGCGGGCACGTCCATGCCCGACGCGATGCAGGTCCTGTCGCACAAGGGCTTCGGCTGCGTGGTGGTGGTCGATCCCGACGGCCGGCTGGCGGGCATCGTCACCGACGGCGACATCTCGCGCAACCTGCACCGCAACCTGTCGCAGCTCGCCGTCGACGACATCATGACCCGCGCGCCCAAGACCGCCGACCAGAACATGCTCGCCTCCGCCGCGCTCAGCATGATCAACGCCAACAATATCGGCGCCCTCGTCGTCGTCGAGGCCGACCGCCCCATCGGGCTGGTGCATTTTCACGATCTGCTGCGGATTGGGGCGTGAGGGGGGAAGGCAATAGGGCAGTAGGGCAATAGGGCAGTATGTTTTGGCGCCCTTACATATTGCCTTACTGCCCTATTGCCTTACTGCCTTCTTCCTCGACCTGAATCTCCAGGCTCTCCGCATCAAAAGAAACCACCCTCACCTGCGTTCCGGCGGGAAGGTCGGGGCCGCGCACGCGCCAGGTGGTGTCGTTGATGCGGATGCGGCCGCGGCCGTTGACGATCGGCTCGGTCAGCGTGGCGCGGCGGCCGACGAGCTGCTCGCCGCGGCGGTTGAGAAGCGGCTCGGCGCTGTCGGCGGGGCGGTTGAAGAGCCGCCGTCCGGCCATGACGGCGAGCACGGCCAGCACGAGGAACAGAAGCGTCTGCGCCTGCCAGCCGAAGGAGGCGGCGAGCGGCAAAGCGACGGCGCCGGTGACAAGCGCCGCCACGCCGAACCAGACGAAGAAGAAGCCCGGCGCGAGCAATTCGAGGATCAGCAGCGCCAGGCCCAGGACGAACCAGTTCCAGACGCCGAGCCCGGTGAGGAAATCGACGACCATGGCCGTCTAGCCGCGGCCGGTGGGCGGGACGCCGCGCGGACGCGCCGGCGGCGGGGTGGGCTCGCTTTCGGCCGGCCGGGCGTCGCCGAAGACTTCGCGCGCGATGGCGCCGATGCCGCCCAGCGAGCCGATCAGCGCGCTCGCCTCCAGCGGCATCAGCACGACCTTCTGGTTCTTGGCGCTGGCGATGTTGCCGAGCGCCTCGGTGTATTTCTGCGCCACGAAATAGTTGAGCGCCTGCACGTTGCCGTTGGCGACCGCCTCCGAAACCACCTGCGTGGCGCGGGCTTCGGCCTCGGCCAGCCGCTCGCGCGCCTCGGCCTCGCGCTTCGCCGCCTCCAGCCGGCCTTCGGCGTCGAGGATCTGCGACTGCTTCTGGCCCTCGGCGCGCAGGATCTGCGCGTTGCGGTCGCCCTCGGCCTCGAGGATCTGCGCGCGCTTGTCGCGCTCGGCCTTCATCTGGCGGGCCATCGACTTGACGATGTCCTCGGGCGGGTTGATGTCCTTGATCTCGACGCGGGTCATCTTGAGGCCCCAGGGATGCGCCGCCTCATCGACCACGCGCAACAGCCGATCGTTGATCGCGTCGCGGTTGGACAGAAGCTCGTCCAGGTCCATAGAGCCCATCACCGTGCGGATATTGGTCATGGTCAGATTCAAAATGGCATATTGCAAATCCGCGACCTGATAAGCCGCCTGCGCCGCGTTCAAAACCTGATAGAAGGCCACCCCGTCGACGCCGACGATGGCGTTGTCGCGGGTGATGACCTCCTGCGTCGGCACGTCCAGCACCTGCTCCATCATGTTGAGCCGCGCGCCGATGCGGTCGAAGAAGGGCACGATCAAGCTCAATCCCGGCTGCAGCGTCCGCGTATAACGCCCGAACCGCTCGACCGTATAATGATAGCCCTGCGGGATAGTCTTGACCCCGGCGAACAACGTCGCCAGCACCAGCGCGGCCAGAACCAGCAGAGTGATGTCGAAACCTGTCATTGTGCGGCCCTCCTTCTTGGTAAGGCAGTAGGGCAGTAAGGCAATAGGGCAGTATGTTTCAGCGCCTTACATATTGCCTTACTGCCCTATTGCCCTATTGCCTTCTCTTCACACCCAGCCCAGCAATTCGCGCCGCACGAGCGTCTCGATGACGCGCATGCCTTCCTCGCCGTCGTTGAGGCAGGGGATGTGGCTGAAATTCTCGCCGCCGGCCTCGTGGAAGGCGTGGGCGGCCTCGTTGCCGATCTCGTCCACCGTCTCCAGGCAGTCGGCCACGAAGCCGGGATTGAGCACGGCGATCGACTTGACGCCCTCCTTGGCGAGAGCGACCACCGTTTCGTCCGTATAGGGCTGCAGCCATTCCTCCGGTCCGAAGCGGGACTGGAAGGTGGTGCGGAACTGCTTTTCGTCCAGTCCCAGCCGCGCGCGCAGCAGCCGCGAGGTCTCGTGGCACTGCTCGGGATAGGGGTCGCCCTTGAAGGCGTAGCTTTTCGGGATGCCGTGATAGGAGGCGAGGATCACCTCCGGCTTGAAGGACAGGGTCTTGAGATGCGCCTCGATGGAGCGCGCCAGCGCCTCGATATAGACCGGCTCGCCCGGATAGGGCGGCACGACGCGCGCCGCCGGCATGAAGCGCTGCTCCATCAGCGTCTCGAAGAACTTGTCGTTCACCGTGGCGGTGGTGGTGGCCGAATATTGCGGATAGAGCGGGAACAGCACGATGCGCTCGCAGCCCTGCCGCAGCAGGCGGTCGGTGACCGCGCCGATGCAGGGCTCGCCGTAGCGCATCGCCCATTCCACCACGACGTTCGGGTGGTCGGCCAGCGCCGCGGCCAGCTTCTCCCCTTGCGCGCGGGTATAGGTGCGCAGCGGCGATTCGTTGCGCTCGCGGTTCCAGATGCGGTCGTAGAGCTTGCCCGAGCGCCGCGGCCGCGTGTTGAGCACAATGCCGTACAGGATCGGATACCAGAAAAGCCGCGACCATTCGATCACGCGGCGGTCGGTCAGGAACTCCGCCAGATAGCGCCGCATCGGCCAGTAGCTGGTGGCGTCCGGCGTGCCGAGATTGACCAGAAGCACGCCGATCTTCGGCGCGCCGGCTTTCTTCGCTTCCTCCATGTCGCCCGTCAGCCGGCGGCGGGACGGCTGAGCGAGAAGCGCGAGCCGGCGGAGGAGGTGCAGTTGAGCTGCGTCGGCGTCACCAGCGCGCAATTGACCTTGGAGGTCGTGCCGCGCACGATCGAGCGCATGTCGATCTCGACAAGCTGCGGCGACTGGTAGCGGTAATTGCCCTCGGCCAGCTTCTCGTTGGTGTCGGTGGTGCGCGTCTCGAAGACGCCGCCGTTGAAGGAGGAGGTGATGCCGTTGGCGTCGACCCACTTGCCCTCGATGCCCGCCGGCGCGCGCGAGGCGACCGGCCCGCGGCCGCCGCCCACCGGTCCCGAGGTTTCGCAGGCCGCCAGCGTGAGCGACAGGATTGCAAAGGCGCCGATGATGCGGAAGCGTGTCATGTCCAACCTCTTCAAAGGGACGTTTCACCTGTGATGTATGGAAATCTACACGAAAACAAGGCCCTTTGGCGAGGATAAGCATAGTGTTGCGAAACTGCCGCAACAAAAACAGGCCGTTGAAGGCTTTTCGATGCGCAGAAACGAAAAAGCCGGGGCGGCCCTTTTGACCGCCCCGGCTTTAAAACCTTGTCAGCGCGTCAGCGCACCAGGATATTGCGGAACTGCCACGGGTCGTCGCGGTCGATGTCCTCCTCGAACAGCGTCCCGCGCCCGTCGAGCGGCGTCCAGTCGGTGTAATAGCCCTTGAGGGTCCCGAGATAGGGCGACTGCACTTCCAGGCAGCGGCGATAGTCGATCTCGTCGGTGTCGACGATGCCGCTTTCGGGGTTCTCCAGCGCCCAGACCATGCCGGCCAGCACCGAGGACGACACCTGCAGGCCGGTGGCGTTCTGGTAGGGGGCGAGCTTGCGCGCCTCCGCCACCGTCAGCTGCGAGCCGTACCAGTAGGCGTTCCTGTCGTGGCCGTAGAGCAGCACGCCAAGCTCGTCCGAGCCGTCGAGGATCTCGCTTTCCTCCAGCACGTGCTGGACCGGCTGCGCCTTGCCGCCGGCGCCGAACATCTCGTCCAGCGACAGCATGGCGTCGTTGCTGGGGTGATAGGCGTAGTGGCAGGTCGGGCGGTAGTCGAGCTTGCCCTTCTTGTTGCGCACCGTGAAAAAGTCGGAGATCGAGATCGCCTCGTTATGGGTGACCAGGAAACCGTATTGCGCGCCCAGCGTCGGGCACCAGGTGCGGATGCGCGTATTGGCGCCCGGCTGCTCCAGGAAGATCGCCGCCTTGCAGCCCTTCTTGTGCTTGCGCGCGTTCTTGGGCTTCCAGTTCTCGTGGCTGCCCCAGCCCAGCTCCGCCGGCTGCAGGCCCTCGGCGATGAAGCCCTCCACCGACCAGGTGTTCCAGAAGGTGTTGAAGGGTTTGGGGGCCTTGGCGCGCTGGGTGTCGCGCTCGGCGATGTGCACGCCCTTGACGCCGGCCTTCTTCATCAGCTTCGCCCAGCCCTGGCGGTCGCCGGCGGCGGGCTCGGTGAAGTCGAGCTTCAGTTCGGTGGCGAGGTCGACCAGCGCCTTCTTGACGAACCACGACACCATGCCCGGATTGGCCCCGCAGCAGGAGACGGCCGTCGGCCCGCCCGGACGGGCGCGCTTCTCGGCCAGCATCGATTCGCGCAGCGCGTAATTGGTGCGCGCGGCGTTGTCGGCCTCGGCGTCGAAATAGAAGCCCAGCCACGGCTCCACCACCGTGTCGATATAGAGCGCGCCGTTGTCGCGCGCGAAGCGCATCAGGTCGACCGAGCCGGTGTCCACCGACAGGTTGACCACGAAGGGCCGGCCCGGGCCGTCGTTGAGCAGCGGCTCCAGCAATTCGCGGTAATTGTCGCGGGTCACGGCCTGCTGGATATAGCGCACGCCATGGGCGTCGAGCAGGCCGCGATTGGCGTCGCTGGGGTCGATCACCACCATGCGGGATTTGTCGAATTTGAAATGGCGCTCAATGAGCGGCAGGGTTCCGCGCCCGATCGACCCGAAGCCGAGCATGATGATGGGACCTGTGATTTCCGCATAGACCGGCCATTTCGCTTTCGCCATTTTCTTCCTCAGTTGGTCACGACATGTCGTTCGACAATAACACGACTTCATAGAAAGGAAGAAACGTCACAGGCGAATGACATCGCAACGTGTTTAACGCTTATCAACAGATCATGCGACGAGGGCGGCGCGGATCATGCCGCGCAGCGAGTTTCCGACCAGGATGTTGCGGGCGTTCTTCAGCGTCTCGACGCTGACGACGCCCTCCTTGACCACGCCGTTCTGCAACAGTTCCCGCCGCAATACGCCGGCCAGCAGGCCGCATTCGAGCGCAGGCGTCAGGCAGGCGCTGGCGCCGACGTCGAGGAACAGCGAGGTGATCGAGCCCTCGCAGACCTCGTCGCGGTCGTTGAGCAGCACCACCTCGTCGATCTCGGCCGGCGAGAACTCCTCGCGCGCCGCGATATAGGCTTGGCGGCGCGTGGTCTTGTGGCGCAGCAGCGGGTCGTCGTGGCGAAGCCGCGTGCTCGCTATGGCGAGCCGCCACACCGTCTGCGGCGGCAGCGGCCGGTAGGGGACGGCGCTGGTCGCCACCTCGCCGTCGGGGGCGAGCGTCAGCCGCACCTTCAGCGGCTCGTCGCCGCCGGTCTCCTCCTCCAGCCTGCGCCGCACCGTCTCCATGTCGCAGGAAAAGCCCAGGGTTTTGGCCGAATGCGCCAGCCGCTCCAGATGCAGGGCCTCGCGCAGGATGCCCGACATCGGCTCCCAGCGCATGGTCTCGATCAGTTGATATCCGGGTTCTCCGGTCGCGGGGGCTCCGGCTTTCGCCCCGTCGCGAACCGTGCTTTCAGAAGACATTCCTCATACTCCGCTTGCGCCGTGGAATCGAACACCACGCCGCCTCCGACATTGAAGATCGCACGATCGCCGTCGAGAAGCGAGATCGTGCGGATGGCCACGTTGAAACGCATGCGCCCGCCGGGCGCGATCCAGCCCAGCGCGCCGCAATAGACGTCGCGCGGGCCGCTTTCCAGGCCGCGCAGGATGCGCATGGCGCTGATCTTGGGCGCGCCGGTGATCGACCCGCAGGGAAAAAGCGCCGCGAAAAGATCGCGCAGGCCAAGGCCGGGCCGCAGTTTCGCCCGGACGCGGCTTATCATCTGGTGCACCGTGGGGTAGGTTTCAACCCGGAACAGCTCCGGCACGTCCAGCGAGCCGACCTCGGTGACGAGCGATATGTCGTTGCGCAGCAGGTCGACGATCATGCGGTTCTCGGCCTGGTTCTTGGGGTCCGTGGTCAGGAACAGGCGGTTCCGCTCGTCCTCCTCCGGCGTCGCCCCGCGCGGCATGGTGCCCTTCATCGGATGCGTCTCGATCCAGCCCTCGGCGTCGACGTCGAAGAACAATTCCGGCGAGCGCGACAGCACCGTCGGCCCGCCGAGCCGGCAGAAGGCGGCGTAGCGCACCGGCTGGCGCGCGCCGAGCGCGTCGAACAGCGTGAGCGCATCGCCGCCCCAGCGCGCCCGCACCGGAAAGGTCAGGTTGCCCTGGTAGCAGTCGCCCTCGGCCAGATGCCGGTGCAGCCGCTCGAAACGCGGGCGGTAGTCGGAAAAGGACCAGTCGGCCACGGCGTCGCGCAGGAAGGCCGGCTGGTCCCCGCGCGGCGGGGGCTCGTCGGCGGGGCCGTCGAAGACGCCGAAGCAGAGGAGCGGCGCGCGCCGGCCCTCGGGCAGCAGGGGCGCGAGCTGCGGCTCCAGCAGATAGCCGGCCTCGTAGGAGAGGAAGCCGGCCAGCCATTTGCCGTCCTCATGCGCGCGCTGCATCGCCTCCCAGGCCGGCTCGAAGCCGTCCGGGCCGTCGGCGCGGACGATCCGCGACGGGGATGCGAACAGCACCTCGCGGCCGGCCTTGTCGTCCCGGAACAGGATCAGCGGCGTTTCGGCGTCGGGCCGGCTCACGGGAGGCGCTCAGTCTTCCATGGCTTCGAGTTCGTCGATGATGCCCTCGATCACCGACAGGCCCCTGGCCCAGAAGCCCGGATCGGAGGCGTCGAGGCCGAAGGGGGCCAGAAGCTCCTTGTGGTGCTTGGTCCCGCCGGCCTTCAGCATGTCGAAATATTTCTGCTGAAAGCCTTTTTCGGAGTTCTGGTAGACGGCGTAGAGCGAGTTCACCAGGCAGTCGCCGAAGGCGTAGGCGTAGACGTAGAAGGGCGAATGGATGAAATGCGGGATATAGGTCCAGAAGGTCTCGTAGCCCGGATTGAGATGCACCGCGTCGCCGAGGCTCTCGCGCTGCACGTCCATCCAGATCTCGCCGATGCGCTCGGCGGTCAGCTCTCCCTCGCGGCGCTCGGTGTGGACGCGGCGCTCGAACTGGTAGAAGGCGATCTGGCGCACCACCGTGTTGATCATGTCCTCGGCCTTCTGCGCCAGCATGGCCTTGCGCTCGCGCTTGTCCCTGGTCTGGGCCAGAAGCGAGCGGAAGGTCAGCATCTCGCCGAAGACCGAGGCGGTCTCGGCCAGGGTCAGCGGCGTTCCCGCCATCAGCGCGCCCTGTCCGCCGGCCAGCACCTGGTGCACGCCATGGCCCAGCTCGTGCGCCAGCGTCATCACGTCGCGCGGCTTGCCCATATAGTTGAGGAGCACGTAGGGGTGGGCGGACGGCACGGTCGGATGGGCGAAGGCGCCCGGCGCCTTGCCGGGGCGGGCGGGGGCGTCGATCCAGTCATGGTCGAAGAACTTTTTGGCGATCTCGGCCATTTCCGGCGCGAAGCCGCCATAGGCCGCGAGCACCGTCTCGCGCGCCCGGTCCCAGGGGATCAGCGCCTGCGGGGTTTCGGGCAGCGGCGCGTTGCGGTCCCAGTTCTCCAGCCTTTCGAGGCCGAGCCACTTGGCCTTCAGCGCGTAATAGCGGTGCGACAGGCGCGGATAGGCGGCCTCGACGGCGCTCGCCAGCGCGTCCACCACCTCGCGCTCGACGCGGTTGGCGAGGTGCCGGCTGTCGGCGATGTCCTTGAAGCCGCGCCAGCGGTCGGAGATCTCCTTGTCCTTGGCGAGCGTGTTGGTGATCAGCGTGAAGGCGCGCAGGTTGGCGCCGAAGGTTTTCGCCAGCGCCTCGGAGGCCTTTTTGCGCCGGGCGCCGTCGGCGTCCTGCAACAGGTTGAGCGTCTGCTCGATGGCCAGTTCCTCGCCGTCGACCTCGAAGCGCAGGCCGGCGATGGTCTCGTCGAAGAGGCGGTTCCAGGCGCTGTAGCCGGTGACGGATTTCTCGTGGAAAAGCTGCTCCAGCTTGTCGTCGAGCTGGTAGGGCTTGTCGAGGCGGAGGTCGACGAGCCAGGGGCGGTAATGGCCGATCGCCGGGTTGGCGTCCATCGCCGCCTCCAGCGCCGCGTCGTCGATGCGGTTGATCTCCAGCGCGAAGAAGATCAGATGCGCGCTGGCGTCGGTGAGGCGCTGCTGCACGTCGCCGAACAGCTTCATCCGCTTGGGATCGGTGGTGTCGCCGTAATAATGCAGCCCCGCGAAGGAGGCGATGCGGCCCATCAACTCGTCCAGCGCCTCGTAGTCGCGGATCGCTGCGGCGAAGCGGCCGCCCTCGGGCGAGGAGACCTCGCCGGCGAGCTTGCCCTTCCACGTCTCCTCGAAGCGGACGGCCGCCTGCATGGCCTTGTCGATGTCGGCGGCGAGCTCCGGCCCGTCGGCGGAGGGATAGAGGTCGGCGAGGTTCCAGCGCGGCAGATCGCCCAGCGCCGCGGCGCCCGCGTCCTGCGCGGCCGAAAGGGGATGGGGAAAGCGGGTCATGGTAGTCTCCTGTAGAGGCTTTGGTCGGCCTTGCTCCCGGCCCTTGTCGCATGTCTTTCCGGCCGCGCCAAGAGGCGGGGCGCGCGCGGAAAGTGGGGGCGGCCCGCAAATTTCGCCGGCGCGGAAAAGTTAAATCTTGCAATCGCCGGGGGCTTCGCTCCAAATAGCCGGACGGCCCGCAAGGGCGCGCGAAATTGCAAACTGGCGACATACGGACCGATGGCTACGCGCATTCTCATAGCGGACGACGATCCGGCGCAGCGGCGCATGCTCGAGGACATCGTGCTGCGCATGGGCTATCGCACCATCCTCGCCGACGGCGGCGTCAGCGCGCTGGCCATGCTCGGCCAGCGCAAGGACATCTCGCTGGTGCTGCTCGACCTCAGCATGTCCGACATGGACGGGCTGGCGGCGCTGGTCCGGCTGCGCGAGGCGGGCGTCACCGCGCCCGTGGCGGTGCTGGTGCGCGAGGACGAATTGCGCCGCGTGCCGCAGGCGATCAAGCTCGGCGCGGTCGAGTTCCTGTCCAAGCCCCTGGTGCCCGAACGGGTGCAGGTCTCCATCGCCAACGTGCTCAAGCTCGACGCGCTGACGCGCGAGCTGCGCCGCGCCCGCTCGCCGCTCAAGGAGCATCTGGCCTTGGCCGACATGGTGGCGCGCAGCCCCGAGATGGAGCGCGTCATGATCCTCGCCCGCCGCGCGGCGGCGCTGGACGCGCCGCTCTTGATCGAGGGCGAGGAGGGCGCCGGCAAGGAGACGCTGGCGCGCGCCGTCTGCGGCGCGGGCTCGCGCTGGCGCGAGGCCTTCGTCGCCGTCGACTGCCGGCTTCTCACCGCCGAGACCGCCGACGAGGCGCTGTTCGGCCGCGACCGCGACGTCGACCCGCTGCGCCCGGCCGGCAAGCTGGGCGAGGCCCGCGGCGCGACGCTGTTCTTGGACGAGGTGGCGTCGCTGCCGCGCGCCACGCAGGTGCGGCTTTTCGGCTGGCTGCAGGCGCGCGATTCGGACGCGCGCGTCATCGCCGCCAACAGCCGCCCGCTGGCCGATCTCGTGCATCGCGGCGGCTTCCATGCGGGGCTCTATCATCTCCTGGGCTCGTTCGGCATCGCTGTGCCGCCGCTGCGCCACCGGCCCGAGGACGTATCGCCGCTGTTGCAGCATTTCGTGATGCGCTTCGCCGGCGAGGAGCGGCTGGGCCATATCCGCGGCGTCTCCCCGCACGCCATGCAGATGCTCAAGACCTATGACTGGCCCGGCAACGTGCGCGAATTGAAGAACGCGGTCTATCGCGGCGTGCTCCTGTGCGAGGGCGACGAATTGTCGGCGGCCGATTTCCCGCAATTGCGCCGCATGGCCGCCCAGCCGGCCAGCCTGCCGGCGGCGCAGGTCGCGGGCGCCTTCAGCGGCGTCGATTCGGAGGGCGAGGTGCGCACGCTGGCGGCGGCCGAGGAGGAGATGATCCGCTTTGCCATCGCCCATTACGACGGGCAAATCAGCGAGGTGGCGCGCCGCCTCGGCATCGGCCGCACCACGCTTTACCGCAAGCTCAAGGAATATGGCGTCGATGTGGCGTCGATCTCCGGGCGCGGCCCGGAAGCCGACGAAGACGGCTTTTCGGCCCGATTCGACGACTCCGCCAGCGCCTGAAACACCCTAATTTCCTGAAATAGCTATGTTTTTCGACAGGGCGACCCGGCGCGCAAGCGGTGTTGCCCCGCGGACATGTTGTTAATAAATTTTTCACCCTGTTGAAAATAGATGCGCGGCTGTGTCTTTTTTGCCATGCTGTCTCCGCATTTGTTGTTCACTAAGCGTCCATTAACCATTAAATCCGACAATCCGAACAGGCCGGCCGACCATGGCCGGCGGACAAGCCGGCGGAGCCGGGACGGCTCAGGTGAGACTCAGGCGGGGATGCGTGCATGCGGCCTGTTCGGGCGGACGGAACGGTAAGGCGATAGATTCGATGAACAGCATGTCGGTGATCAGGGCGCGCTTCGCGAGGATTGTGACGGTCGCACTGGCGCGTGCGGTCGTCATGGCCGCGCTGGCGCTGGCCGCAGCCATCGCCGTACTGGCCCCATCCGCGGCCTCCGCCGAGACGCGCTCGCTCAAGCTCTATTTCGTGCATACGGGCGAGAAGGCCGAGATCGCCTTCAAGAAGGACGGCCGCTACCTGCCCGACGGGCTCAAGCGCCTCAACGTCTTCCTGCGCGACTGGCGCCGCAACGAGCCGACCAAGATGGACCCGCGCCTGTTCGACCTGGTGTGGCAGGTCTACCAGTCCACCGGCTCGCATGAATATATCAACGTCGTGTCGGCCTATCGCTCGCCGGCCACCAACGCCATGCTGCGCTCGTCCACGCGCGGCGTCGCCAAGCGCAGCCAGCACATGCTGGGCCACGCGATGGACTATTTCATTCCCGGCGTGCCGCTGGCCAAGCTGCGCGCCATCGGCATGCGCTACCAGATCGGCGGCGTCGGCTATTATCCGCGCTCCGGCTCGCCCTTCGTGCATATGGATGTCGGCAATGTGCGCCACTGGCCGCGCATGACCCGCCGCGAGCTGCTGGCGCTGTTCCCCGACGGCAAGACGGTGCATATCCCCTCCGACGGCAAGCCGCTGCCCGGCTACGAGGCTGCGCTCGCCATGGTGGAGAAGCGCAAGTCCTCCGGCGGCTCGATCATGATGGCCAGCGCCTCCTCGTCGCGCAAGAGCAAGTCGCTGTTCGGCATGCTGTTCGGCGGAGGCGGCGGCGCCGACGAGGAAGAGGACAATGGCGACGGCGGCGGCGGAGCCGTGACGCGGCCCGCGCGCGGCACGGCGCGGCCGGTCCCGGCCGTCCCCGACGCGCCGGTGCAGCAGCCGCGCGAGACCATGGTGGCGGCGCTGCCCGCCCGCGAGGCCCCGCTGCCGATGGAGGCCCCGCGCCCGGCGGCCGGCCTCGAGGACGCGCCCGCCGCTCCGCCCGTCGCGGCCTTCGCCAACGTTCCGGTGCCGGCGCGCAAGCCCGCCATGACCGCGCAGGACGCGGTCGAGATGGCGGCCGCCGATCCCGCCGCGGCCGAGCGCGCCGCCGTGGACGCCAACACCAACCAGCTCGCCGACGGCGTCATCCCCATTCCCGCGACGCGGCCGCAGACCGACACCGCGCCCATGGTGGCGGTGATTCCGGGCCAGCGCCCCGAACGCCCCGGCGAAACCCCGGCCGAGCAGCCCGACATGCAGGCCGTCGCCAGCGCCGAAGGCGAAGCCGTCGCGCCGCAGCCGGGCGAGACGGCGGCCTTCCCGCTGCCCGAGGCCGCGCCGCGGCCCGGCGAGCAGGCGGCCCCGCAGCAGCTCGCTCTGGCGTCGCGCAGGGACGAGATCGGCGAATTGATCGGCCCGCCGTCCGACGATTACGACGACAAGGCCCCGGCTCCGGTCCAGCCGGCCCGCCCGACCAGCCGCCAGCCGGCGGTGGTCAAGGCGCTGCCGTCGCGTCCGGCGACCGTCGCCGCCGCCCTGGACACGGGCGTGCGCACCACGGCCAAGGGCGCGCGCTACGTCGCCAAGGCCCCTGCGCGCCCGAGCGCGGTGGTGCGTCCGGTCTCGCTGCCGACCTCGGAAGTGGCGATGTCGTCCGAGCCGGTGTCGCGCGCGGTTCCGGTCACCAACCCCGTGCTGCGCAACGACGCCATGCGCGCCGCCCCGACCATGGTCTACACCACCGGCTTCCAGCGCGACCTGCCGGGCGAGCAGGCCAACCAGTTCAGCGGCCGCGCCGTCACCTTCCTCACCGTGGCGAAATTCTCCGCCACCAACTGAGGCGCAGCCGGACAAAACGAATGAAGGGGCCGCGAGGCCCCTTTTGCTTTGCAGCATATCGGCGCGAGCTGACGTTGGACCCCGGCCCGCGCCGCATCGCTTCAAATCACGTCGTCATATAGGAGGCGACCCGTCGTCATTGGCCGTAAAGCCGGCCGCGAAGGGTGTTTCAAATCACGCCTCTGCCTAGGAGGCGACTGGCGCGTCCGGCGGATCGAAGGTTAACTCCGTCAGGTTTCAAACCACGCCTCCGCATAAGAAGCGACAACGCGCTTGGCAGTGCGCTCGTCGTTGATCGCGTTTCAAACCACGTCTCCGCGTAGGAGGCGACAGCTTAGCCCAGGTGAAGAAATAGGGTTAGTTAGAGTTTCAAATCACGCCTCTGCTTAGGAGGCGACGCGCGCACCGCCCGCAGCCCGGCGGCGACCGGCGTGTTTCAAACTATGCCTCCGCGTAGGAGGCGACGATAGAATCGTGATTTTGTCCTTGATGACTTTGCGGTTTCAAACGACGCCTCCGTATGGGAGGCGACAACTCGTCACCAAGGCGTAGATGGCGAAGGCGCTGTTTCAAACCACGCCTCCACATAGGAGACGACCAGTCCACCGGCGTCATCGCGAGGATTGAAAAGGGGCCGCACGGCCCCTTTTCCACTACGCATCGCCCAACGGCGATCAGCCCTTGAGCGCGGCCGCGTCGGCGGCGAGTTGGGCGACGGCGTCCCAGTCGCCGGCTTCCAGCAGATCCTTCGGCGCGACCCAGGAGCCGCCGACGCAGACCACGTTGGGCAGCGACAGGTAGGATTTGGCGTTGGCGAGGCTGACGCCGCCGGTGGGGCAGAACATGGTTCCCGCCAGCGGCGACGACATGGCCTTGAGGAAAGGCGCGCCGCCGGCCTGCTCGGCGGGGAAGAATTTCAGATAGGTGTAGCCCTCGTCGCGCAGCGCCAGCATCTCGCTCGGCGTGATGGCGGCGGGCAGCAGCGGGGCTTCGCTGTCCTCGGCGGCGGCGAGGATGTTTTTCGTCGCGCCGGGGCTGACCACGAAGCGCGAGCCGGCCTTGACGGCTTCCTCGTACTGCTTGACGTTCAGCACGGTGCCGGCGCCGACGACGGCCTCGGGCACTTCCGCCGCCACCGCGCGGATGGCGTCCAGCGCCGCCGCGGTGCGCAGCGTGATCTCGATGGCCGGCAGGCCGCCCTTGGCCAGCGCGCGGGCCAGCGGAACCGCATGCTCGACCTTGTCGATCAGCAGGACCGGAATGACGGGCTGGCCTTGCAGCACGGGCGCGAGGCGGTCGATTTTCTGGGGCATGGTCTCTCTCTGTGTGGAAATAAATCGATTTAAATCTAGAGCATTTCGCGCCGGAAGAAAAGGCGGCCAGCCGCCGCCCGTTTCGGGTCAGGCCGCGGCCAGCCGCGCGCGCCAGCGCTCCCACGCCGCCGCCATGCGCGCGTCGTAGCGGTTGCGGGCGAAGTCGGGGCCGTTGTAGCGGCGGGCGAAGCCGGCCCAGTCATGGGCCTGCAGGACGGGTTTCAGCCCGGCCTTGTCGATGAAGCGCAGCATGAGCCGCACCTGCCCGGCGACCGAATCGCGCGCCTCGGCCACCAGCGCCTCGACCGAGCGATAGCCGAGCCACAGCCAATGCGCGCCCATCACCTGCCCCAGCCCCCAGGAGGTGGATTCGAGCGCCGCGCGCCGGTCGATGCGGCTCGCCCGGTCCAGAAGCGCCCAGCGCGCCGGTTGCAGCTTCGGATTGGCGATCCGGCCCGCCTCGGGCGCGGCCAGCCCCTGCTTTCTGGCCTCGTCGCGGATGCGGCCTGTCAGCCTGCGGTCGAAATAATGCCCCTCGAAGCGGATCGCCGGCTCCTTGCGGCCGTTGACCTCGTAGAGCGCCGCGCCGCCGCTCTCCACCTCGGCGATGGCCAGCAGCGCCGCGGGGTCGAGCCCGGCCTGCGCGGCCATGGCGGCGAGCGCCTTTTGCGTTTCAGGATCGAACATCGGATTTCCTTCCCTCGGTTGGATGACGGTCCGATTTTCGGCGCGCGGGCGGGCAGGGGGATAATGCGGCTTGAATTCGCCGCCTTCGGGGGGTAGTCCGAAGCGATCCTTCGGAAAGACGCCTCATGAGCCAACCGCCCTTCACCGTCGCCGCGCTCTATCGCTTCGCACGGCTGCCGCATTACGAAAGCCTGCGCGAGCCGCTGGCGAAGCTGTGCTGCGCCAACGGGATCAAGGGCACGCTGCTGCTCGCTGGCGAGGGGATCAACGGCACCGTGGCCGGCACGGCCGAGGCCATCGGGAAGCTGGTCGCCTTCATCGAATCCATCCCCGAGCTTTCCGGGCCGGAGCTGAAATATTCCTACGCCGGCGAAATGCCGTTCCACCGCATGAAGGTGCGGCTCAAGCGCGAGATCGTCACCATGGGCGTCGACGGGATCGATCCGCTGAACAGCGTCGGCGCCTATGTCGCGCCGCGGGACTGGAACGCGCTGATCGCCGACGAGAACACCGTGGTCGTGGACACGCGCAACGATTACGAGGTCGCCATCGGCAGCTTCGAGGGCGCGATAGACCCGCAGACCAAGACCTTCCGCGAGTTTCCGCAATGGGTGGAGGACAATCGCGACCGGCTCGAAGGCAAGAAGATCGCCATGTTCTGCACCGGCGGCATACGCTGCGAGAAGGCGACGGCCTTCGTCAAGGGGCTGGGCTTCGACGAGGTCTATCACCTCAAGGGCGGCGTGCTCAAATATCTGGAGGAAGTGCCGCAGGCGGAGAGCCTGTGGCGCGGCGACTGCTTCGTCTTCGACGAGCGGGTGGCGGTGGGCCACGGGCTCGCCGAAAGCGCGGTGGAGCTGTGCCGCGCCTGCCGGCGGCCGATCCGCGCCGAGGACAGGCTGTCGCGCTTCTTCGAGGAGGGCGTCTCCTGCGCCGGCTGCTACGAGGAGCGCAGCGCCGAGGACCGCGCCCGCTACGCCGAGCGCCAGAAGCAGGTGAAGCTCGCCGAAATGCGCGGGCGCGGCCGGCATATCGGCAGTTGAGCCGTCCTATCCCGTTGTTTTTGCGTATTTCCGCGGCGCCCAAGGTTTTCGTGCGGCTGCAAAATGCTCTAGCCAGGAAAGCCGCGCCGCTCTATCATGCGGGCGTCGCGCGGCGATGTGGATTCGCCGCCGGCGGGGCGCTGCGCATGGGCGCCCGTGTCAGCCTAGGGTCGTGACGGCATCCGGGTCGCGTTTGCCTCCATCATGCCCATCGTCGCGGAGAGAACGCCGGTCGCCGGCGGATGATGGCGCCTGTCCGCGACGCGGACCCCTCGGAGAATGGACATGAAGAAGACGATAGCCGCTCTTATCCTCGCAATCGCCGCCGGCGCCGCCTCGATGGCGCAGGCCGCCGACAAGGTCACGGTGTTCGCCGCCGCCAGCATGAAGGACGTCGTCGACGAGGCGGCCAAACAGTTCAAGGCCAAGGACGGGACCGAGGTGGTCGCCTCCTACGCCGCCTCCTCGGCGCTGGCCAAGCAGGTCGAGGCCGGCGCGCCAGCGCAAATCTTCATCTCGGCCGACGAGGACTGGATGGATTACCTCGACACGCGCAAGCTGATCGACAAGCCGACGCGGAAAATCGTGGCCGGTAACGCGCTGGTCATCGCCACGCAGAAGGATACGCCCAAGGCCGACGCCAAGGACCTGCTTTCGAGCCGCTTCGCCATGGGCGACCCGTCCAACGTGCCGGCCGGCAAATACGGCAAGGCGGCGCTGGAGAAGCTCGACCTGTGGAAGGCGGTGGAGAAGAACGCCGTCTTCGCCGAGAACGTCCGCGTGGCGCTGCAATATGTCAGCCGCGGCGAGGTCAAGGCGGCTATCGTCTACGCCTCCGACCGCGCCGTCTCGCCCGAGCTGGTCGAGGCCTATCGCTTCCCGGCGTCGAGCCACAAGCCTATCGTCTATCCGGCGGCGCTGGTGGCGAAGAACGAGACCGACGCGGCCAAATCCTTCCTCGCCTTCCTCGAAAGCGACGCCGGCCAGGCGATCATCGCGGAAAAAGGCTTCGTCGGCGCAAAGGACGCCGGCCACTGATGGAGGACGGCGTCTGGCCGATCGTCGTCCTGTCGCTGAAGGTGGCGGGGGTGGCGATCCTGCTCGCGCTGCCGGTCGCCTTCGCGGCGGCGTGGCTGCTCGCCCGCTTCGACTTTCCCGGCAAGACGCTTTTGCAGGCGCTCGTCACCATGCCGCTGGTGCTGCCGCCGGTGGTGACGGGCTATTTTCTGCTGATCCTGTTCGGCGGGCGCGGCGTGTTCGGCGCGCCCCTGCAGGAATGGCTCGGCGTCTCCTTCGCCTTTCGCTGGACCGGCGCGGCGCTGGCCGCCGCCGTCATGGCCTTTCCGCTGCTGGTGCGGCCGATCCGGCTTTCCATCGAGGGGCTCGATCGCGGGCTGGAGGAGGCCGCGCGCACGCTGGGCGCGGGCCGCCTGGTCGCCTTCGTCACCGTGGTGCTGCCGCCGCTCCTGCCGGGGATTTTGGCCGGCGCGGTGCTGGGCTTCGCCAAGGCGCTGGGCGAGTTCGGCGCCACCATCACCTTCGTCTCCAACATTCCCGGCGAGACGCAGACCATGTCGCTCGCCATCTACGCGCTGTTGCAGACGCCGTCGGGCGACGCCGGCGCGCTGCGGCTGATCGCCGTCTCCGCCGGCATCTCCGTCCTGGCGGTGGCTTTGTCGGAATGGCGCCAGCGCCGGCTGGCGGGGCGGGCGTCGTGAGCGGGCTTTCCGTCGCCGTGCGCGGCCGCAACGGGCGCTTTTCGGTCGAGGCCGAATTCTCCGCCGGCTTCGGCGTCACCGCTTTGTTCGGCCCGTCGGGGGCGGGCAAGACCACGCTTCTCAAGATGATCGCCGGCGGGCTGCGGCCGGAGGCGGGGCGCATCGCGGTCGGCGATTTCGTGCTGTTCGACGCGGCGAAGGGCGTGGACCTACCGCCCGAGAAGCGCCGCATCGGCTATGTGTTCCAAGACGCGCGGCTGTTTCCGCATATGAGCGTGCGCAGCAACCTGACTTACGCCCGCTGGGCCGGCCGGCGTTCGGCGGCGCGCGGCTTCGACGACGTGGTGGAGCTGCTCGGCGTCGGCCCGCTCCTCGACCGGCGGCCGGCGACGCTGTCGGGCGGCGAGCGCCAGCGCGTCGCCATCGGCCGGGCGCTGCTGTCCGACCCGGCGCTGCTCCTGCTCGACGAGCCTTTGTCCTCGCTCGACCATGCGCGGCGGCAGGAGATCTTGCCCTATATCGAAAGGCTGCGCGACGAGCGGCCGGTGGTCTATGTCAGCCACGAGATCGACGAGGTGGCGCGGCTCGCCGACGCCATCGTGCTGCTCGAAGCCGGCCGGGTGACGGCGGCGGGGCCGGCGGCTGAGGTTTTTCCGCTGATCGAGGCCGGCGGCGCCGGCGTGCTGCTCGAGGGCGTGGTCTCGGCCTGGGACGGCCGCTACGAGCTCGCCGAGGTCGATCTCGGCGGCGCGTCGTTCCAGATCGCCGATCCGCATCTGCGCCCCGGCATGAAGGCGCGGCTGCGCCTGCGCCCGCGCGACGTCTCCATCGCCCGCCATGCGCCCGAGGCGATCAGCATCCGCAACGTGCTGCCGGCAACGGTGGCGGCGGTCACGCCGCTCAACGGCCCCAACGCCCATGTGGCGCTCGATTTCCAGGGCCGGCGGCTGGGCGCGCTCCTGACCCGCCGCTCGGCGGACGAGCTGGCGCTCAAGCCCGGCGAGGCGGTTTTCGCGCTGGTCAAGGCGGTTTCGGTGGATCGCGCCGCGCTGCGTGACGGGCGTGACAATTTTCCTGTGTCGGGCGGGGCGATTTTATGATCCTCTCGCCGCAAAGGGAGACCGACATGACTGATTTGCACAACTGGACGCCGCGTCTGCGTCCCGAGCGCATCGTGCTGGAAGGCCGCTTCGTGCGGCTGGAGCCGCTCGACGCCGCGCGCCACGGCGACGCGCTGTTCGCCGCCTCCTCCGTGGCCGACGCCGGCGAGCGCTTCACCTGGCTGCCGGAGGTTCCGCCGGCCACGCGGGCGGAGTTCCAGCCCTGGCTCGACCGCGCCGAAAAAAGCGAGGACCCGCTCTATTTCGCCGTCGTCGACAAGGCGACCGGCGAAGCCGTGGGCCGCCAGACGCTGATGCGCATCGACCCGGCGCAGGGCGTCATCGAGATCGGCAACATCTATTGGGGCCCGGCCATGGCGCGCACGCCGCTCGCCACCGAGGCGCAGTATCTCTTCATGCGCTATGTCTTCGAGACGCTGGGCTATCGCCGCTACGAATGGAAGTGCAACAACGACAACGTCCCCTCCAAGCGGGCGGCGGAGCGCTTCGGCTTCAGCTTCGAGGGCGTGTTCCGCCAGCACATGATCGTCAAGGGCAAGAACCGCGACACGGCCTGGTTCTCGATCGTCGACGGCGAATGGCCGGCGCTGAAGGCGGCCTACGAGGCCTGGCTCGCGCCGGAGAATTTCGACGCCGAGGGCCGGCAGGTCAAACGGCTGGAGGCGCTGCGGTCCGGTGGCTGAGCGAAGGAAGGACCATCCCGCGCTGGCCGCCGCCGTCATCCTGATCGGCTTCGGGGCCTTCGCCTATTTCATGCCGCGCATCATGAACACGGTCGGCGCCTGGTCGCCGATCCTGGCGGTGCTCTTGATGGCGCTGTTCATGTTCGGCCTGTTCGGCGTGTTCTGGCTGCGGGCGCGCTACCAGAAGCGCCATCCCTCATCCGGCGAATGAGGCGGCGAGCAGCACCGCCCCGGTGAGCGTGATGAAAAGCGCCGCCGCCACCTCGATGGCGGCGCGCAGCCGGCCCGACAGCGCGCCGCGGCCGGCGAGGCGCAGGGCGGCGTTCTTGGCCGTCACCGCCAGCGTCGCCAGCGCCGCGACGGTGATGAAGGTGCCGAGCGCCATGGCGAAGACCGAGATCAGCCCGCCCAGCATCAGCCCGTTCAGGAGCGCGAAAGTCAGCACGATCAGCGCGCCCGAGCAGGGGCGCAGACCCACCGAGACCATGGCCGACCACGCCGTCTTCCAGTTGAACTCGCCCGACAGCGTCGCCGGATCGGCGATATGCGCGTTGCCGCAAGCCGCGCAGACCTCGCCCGCGCCGATGAAATCGTGGGTCGCGGCCGTCCTGTTAGCCGGCTTATAAGCGAGCCGCGTGGGGCCTGTGGGGGCCGCCGCGCGTACGCTCGCCGACAGCCCGCCCTCCCATGCCGCGACTGGGGCCGGGACTGGGGCGGCGGGGACCGCGGCCGGCGCCGGCGTCTCCGCGGCCTCCGCCGGCCGGGCGAAGAGAAGCGGCAGCTTGCGCGCGAGAAGCCACAGGCCGAAGCACAGCACCAGCGCGAAGCTCGCCGTCTCCATGGCGTTGGCGGTCTTGTCGAGCGAGATGCCCGTGCCGCGCAGCACCAGCCAGGCGAGCCCCACCGCCAGCACGGCGGTGACGGCCTGCAGCAGCGACGAGATGAAGGCAAGCAGCAGCCCGCGCCGCAGCGCCGTCTCGTTGGCGACCATGTAGGACGAGATCACCGCCTTGCCGTGGCCCGGCCCGGCGGCGTGGAAAATGCCGTAGACGAAGGACAGGCCGACCAGCGTCCAGGCCCGCCACGGATCGTCGCGCATCGCCTTCAGCGCCCCGGTCATGGCGAGGTAGAAGCTGCGCTGCTGCTCGTTGACCCAGAGGATGAGATGGGCGAAGGGCCCGACCGGCCGCATGGCGACCTCGTTGGCGCCGATGCCCAGCGACGACTGCGCCCAGGCCTGCGCCGCCGCAACCGCGAGGCAGGCGGCCAGAACGAGGACGGCGGCTTTCTTCATGCGTGTCATTCCTTGGCGCAGGTGATTTCGAGCCGGGTGGCGAAGATCTTCGACATGTTGGTGCCGGCCGGATCGTCGAAGAAGGAGGCGGTCAGCGTGGCCTGGTTCTGGGCCAGCGCCTCGTCGGGATTGGGCCGCACCACCTTGGAGGCGCAGCCCTTGGGCAGGCCCTTGACCACCAGGTCGCTGTCCTTGGCGAAGTCGATGGCGGTGTAGAAGGTGGGGTCGTAGATGCCGAAGCTGACCGTATGGCCCGGCTGCAATTTGAGCGGCTTCTCCGGCTTGCTGGTGAAGATGATGAGCAGCCGCTGGTCGATGAAATCCGCCGCGAGGTCGGTGGGCTTGGCCATCTTGACGTCGTGGCCGTCGGCCAGCACGCTCTGGAAATATTTATATTCGGCGATGGACTTGTTGATGGTCTGCGACAGATCGGCCAGCTCTTTTTTGTCGAGCTGGAGGTCGCCGTTCTTGTCGAACTCCATCAGCACGGTCGAGGAGAAGACGTCGTCGAAGCGCCAGACATGGGCGAGCCGCTGGATGGTCCCGTCCGGCGCGATGGTCAGCTCCAGCCGCGCGTCGGCGAAGACATGCGGATGCGCTTCCGCTCCCACGGGGGCAAGCAAGGCTAGCGCAAGCGCCAGCCAGAGGGGGCGGGCTTTCGGCCCTGATGTCGAAACCGGCATGAAACGTTCCATGAAACTGCGGCCAGCCAAGCCCGCGAAGGCGGCGAAAATGGGACGGGCCCTGACTTTAAAGTCCCTATTCTCTCTCCTTGAACCACTGCGTCAGGAAATCCACCAGCGCGCGGATCTTGGCCGGCAGGTAGCGGCGATGCGGATAGACGGCGTAGATGCCGCCGTCGCGGACGGTGAAGGCCTCCAGGCAGGAGACGAGCCGCCCCTCGGCCACCGCCGCCTCGGTGACGAAGGCCGGCAGCATGGCGAAGCCCAGCCCCGACAGCGCCGCGTTGCGGGTGGCGATGGGGCTGTTGACCT
Source organism: Hyphomicrobiales bacterium (assembly GCA_900465915.1). GTDB lineage: Bacteria > Pseudomonadota > Alphaproteobacteria > Rhizobiales > Rhizobiaceae > Brucella. Next base: position 3,194 of record UBKJ01000044.1, on the reverse strand, counting down.
CGATCGGCCCGTGCACCGGCACCGTCATCATCGAGCCGTCGGTGTTGCGGAAGTGCCAGTTGTTGCGCGAGCGGCCGTTGGTGTCGACGATGCAGGGCCGGTCGGCGAGGTCTTCCGGCCGCTCCGGCGCGCCGACGCGGGCGATCAGCTCCGGCGCGGCGCAGAGCAGCGAATGGAACGGCGCCAGCCGCTTGGCGATCAGCGACGAATCCTGCAGGCGCGTGATGCGGATGGCGAGGTCGAAGCCTTCCTCGACCAGGTCGACGAATCGGTCGTCGAGCCGCACGTCCAGCACGATCTCGGGATGGCTGACGCAGAAATCGATCAGCGACTGGCCGATGCCGGCGTCGGCGAAGGTGCGCGGCGCCGACAATTTGATGCGCCCGCGCGCGTCGGAGCTGGATTCGCTGACCGCGTCCTGCAGCGCGTCGATCTCGCGGATGATCTCGACGGCGCGGTGGAAATAGGTGTGGCCGGCCTCGGTCAGCGAGAATTGCCGCGTGGTGCGGTTGAGAAGCCGCGCGCCCAGCTCGTCCTCGAGCTCGCGCACATATTTGGACAGCAGCGCCTTGGAGCGGCCGATCTTGCGCGCCGCGGCGGAAAAGCCCTCCGCCTCGACCACGTCGATGAAGGCGCGCATGCGGGTGAGTGTGTCCATGTCTTTTCCGCTTCGGTTTTCCGCTTCGGGGCGCGCGCGATTCTTCCGTTTCGGGCGCGTGATTCGGCTCGTTTCCGCCGATCGCGCCGCCGGCGCGCCATAAATCTTCAGGCAAGGTTAACGCGGCCCCGGCGCTGCGGCGGGCCATTGTTCACATCTTGCCGCGAAACGGCGCGCGAAGCGGGCGGGCGGAAAGTTTTCCGCCGCGATTGTTCCATTTTCGATGAACGCCGGCAAGGGGAGAACGGGGCCGAAAAAGCCTCGGAAATTATTTTCGCCGCGCTTGCATTTGTCATTGAATGGACATGCTTTTGGTCTTATATCGCCCTTGCCCAAAGTCGCACGTGCCTGTGGGTGTCCGCCGATCCTCGAATGGTGAGGAATTCGGTACGGTACCTGGACCTAACCGCTCCAGTCGGTCTGACGGCCAACCGCCAGTCCGAGGACATCTTGAAGCAACGACGGTGCGGGCCTTTCTTGTGTCTTCCGGCTGTCCAAAAGCCGGGACCCAAAGAGGCACACCTTCATTGCCGGAGTGCGGAAGCGGTTCTCCAATTCCAATCCAAGGCAGACAAAGCGGAGTGACGCGTTCTCGCGTCGGTCCATCGCCGCATGACATCCTCTGGGGACTTCGTCTTTTCACACGGACGGGCCGACGGACGGATTCGCTCATGCATCTTTGTCCTTTCCAGATGCGGCCAAAAGGAAACGCCGCGCAGGAGAATGACCATGGCCACGCAGCGCATCATCGATTTCCTCAACACCCGCCGTCCGGAAGGCCCGTGCCTGATCGTCGACCTCGACGTCGTGCGCGACAATTACCGCAGCTTCGAGAAGGCGCTGCCCTATTCGCGCATCTTCTACGCGGTGAAGGCCAATCCGTCGCCGGAAATCCTGCGCCTGCTCGCCTCGCTCGGCTCCTGCTTCGACACGGCCTCGGTGGCCGAGATCGAAATGGCGCTCAACGCCGGCGCGACGCCGGACCGCATCTCCTTCGGCAACACGATCAAGAAGGAGCGCGACGTCGCGCGCGCCTACGATCTCGGCATCCGCCTGTTCGCCGTCGACTGCGTCGAGGAAGTCGAGAAGATCGCCCGCGTCGCCCCGGCGGCGCGCGTCTTCTGCCGCGTGCTCACCGACGGCGCCGGCGCCGAATGGCCGCTGTCGCGCAAGTTCGGCTGCGTGCCGGCCATGGCCGTCGACGTGCTGCGCCACGCCAAGGCGCTCGGGCTCGACCCCTACGGCGTGTCGTTCCATGTCGGCTCGCAGCAGACCGACCTCTCGGCCTGGGACCGCGCGCTCGCCGACGCGGCGCATGTGTTCCGCACCCTGGCCGACGAGGGCATTGTGCTGCGCATGGTCAATATGGGCGGCGGCTTCCCGACCCGCTATCTCCGCGACGTGCCGACGGCGCAGGCCTACGGCATGGCGATCTTCGACGCGCTGTCGCGCCATTTCGGCAACCGCATCCCGGAGACGATCATCGAGCCGGGCCGCGGCATGGTCGGCAACGCCGGCGTGATCAAGACCGAGGTGGTGCTGGTGTCGCGCAAGGCCGACAACGACAATGTGCGCTGGGTCTATCTCGACATCGGCAAGTTCGGCGGCCTGGCCGAGACCGAGGGCGAGGCCATCCGCTACCAGCTCGTGACGCCGCATGACGGCGACGCCACCGAGCCCTGCGTGCTGGCCGGCCCGACCTGCGACAGCGCCGACGTCATGTACGAGAAGACGCCCTATCCGCTGCCGCTCTCGCTCACCATCGGCGACGAGATCCTGATCGAGGGCACGGGCGCCTACACCACCACCTATTCGGCGGTGGCGTTCAACGGCTTCGAGCCGCTGCGATCCTACGTCATCTGATCGCCCCCTGACGGGGTCGATCCTGCCATTCCGTCCGGCCCCGGCGCCGGACGGGGTTTGCGGCCGCCTGACTGCGGGAATAGATCCGATGAACGCAATTCCTTTCATCCAGCACGACGCCATCTCCGATTTCACGCCCGCCTTCGCCGTCTCGGCCGAGGGCCTGGGCCATGTCGCCGCGCGCGAGGCGCTGCTCGACCGCGCCATGGGCGAGGGCCGCCGCCGCAAGTCGTCGGAGAAGCTGCGCCGCGGCCGGCTGCCGGCCGAGGGCCTCGCCTTCGCCGCCGAGACCGCCGACGGCGCGCTGGCCGGCACGGTGCGGCTCTGGAACGTCGCCGCCGGCCACGACGCCGCCGGCCGGTCGGTGCCGGCGCTGCTGCTCGGGCCGCTGGCGGTCGATCCGTCGCTTTCGGGCCTCGGCCTCGGCTCGGCGCTGATGCGGCGCGCGATCGCCGAGGCGCGCCGGCTCGGCCACGGCGCGGTGCTGCTCGTCGGCGACCCGGAATATTACGCCCGGTTCGGCTTTTCGGCCGAAAAGACCGGCGACCTCGCCATGCCCGGCCCGTTCGAGAAGCGCCGCTTCCTGGCGCTGGAGCTGGTCCCCGGCCATCTCGACGGCGCGCATGGCGTGCTGCGCGCCACCGGCCGCAAGGCGCCGCGCGCGGCGGCCGCC
>UBKJ01000041.1:0-2500 GCA_900465915.1 Hyphomicrobiales bacterium | reverse complement strand
ACTTGGAGATAGCTGGTTCTCCGCGAAATCTATTTAGGTAGAGCGTCCAGCGAATACCCCCGGGGGTAGAGCACTGAATGGGCTATGGGGACTCACCGTCTTACTGATCCTAATCAAACTCCGAATACCGGGGAGTACTACTGGGCAGACACACGGCGGGTGCTAACGTCCGTCGTGAAGAGGGCAACAACCCTGACCACCATCTAAGGTCCCTAAGTTATGGCTAAGTGGGAAAGGATGTGAGGATCCCAAAACAACCAGGATGTTGGCTTAGAAGCAGCCATCATTTAAAGAAAGCGTAACAGCTCACTGGTCTAAATAAGGGTCTTTGCGCCGAAAATGTACCGGGGCTCAAGCCATACACCGAAGCTGTGGATGCACGTATGTGCGTGGTAGCGGAGCGTTCCGTAAGCCTGTGAAGGGACAGCCGTGAGGCATCCTGGAGGTATCGGAAGTGAGAATGCTGACATGAGTAACGATAAAGGGAGTGAGAGACTCCCTCGCCGAAAGTCCAAGGGTTCCTGCTTAAAGTTAATCTGAGCAGGGTTAGCCGGCCCCTAAGGCGAGGCCGAAAGGCGTAGTCGATGGGAACCACGTTAATATTCGTGGGCCTGCGGGTAGTGACGGATCGCGTGTGTTGTGAGTTCTTATTGGATTGAACTTGCAGCGAAGCGGTTCCAGGAAATAGCTCCCGCGTATAGTCCGTACCCTAAACCGACACTGGTGGACTGGTAGAGAATACCAAGGCGCTTGAGAGAACTGCGTTGAAGGAACTCGGCAAAATGCACGCGTAACTTCGGAAGAAGCGTGACCTTCATGTGGGCAACCATATGGGGGTGGCACAGACCAGGGGGTAGCGACTGTTTACCAAAAACACAGGGCTCTGCGAAGTCGCAAGACGACGTATAGGGTCTGACGCCTGCCCGGTGCCGGAAGGTTAAGAGGAGATGTGCAAGCATTGAATTGAAGCCCCGGTAAACGGCGGCCGTAACTATAACGGTCCTAAGGTAGCGAAATTCCTTGTCGGGTAAGTTCCGACCTGCACGAATGGCGTAACGACTTCCCCGCTGTCTCCAACGCAGACTCAGTGAAATTGAATTCCCCGTGAAGATGCGGGGTTCCTGCGGTTAGACGGAAAGACCCCGTGCACCTTTACTATAGCTTTACACTGGCATTCGTGACGTTATGTGTAGGATAGGTGGTAGACTTTGAAGCATGGACGCCAGTTCGTGTGGAGTCATCCTTGAAATACCACCCTTGACCTTATGGATGTCTAACTGCGGCCCGTTATCCGGGTCCAGGACCGTGTATGGTGGGTAGTTTGACTGGGGCGGTCGCCTCCTAAAGAGTAACGGAGGCGCGCGATGGTAGGCTCAGAACGGTCGGAAATCGTTCGTCGAGTGCAATGGCATAAGCCTGCCTGACTGCAAGACTGACAAGTCGAGCAGAGACGAAAGTCGGTCATAGTGATCCGGTGGTCCCGCGTGGAAGGGCCATCGCTCAACGGATAAAAGGTACGCCGGGGATAACAGGCTGATGACCCCCAAGAGTCCATATCGACGGGGTTGTTTGGCACCTCGATGTCGACTCATCGCATCCTGGGGCTGGAGCAGGTCCCAAGGGTATGGCTGTTCGCCATTTAAAGCGGTACGTGAGTTGGGTTCAGAACGTCGTGAGACAGTTCGGTCCCTATCTGCCGTGGGTGTAGGAATATTGACAGGATCTGTCCCTAGTACGAGAGGACCGGGATGGACGTATCTCTGGTGGACCTGTTGTGGCGCCAGCCGCATAGCAGGGTAGCTATATACGGACGGGATAACCGCTGAAGGCATCTAAGCGGGAAACCCACCTGAAAACGAGTATTCCCTATCAGAGCCGTGGTAGACCACCACGTCGATAGGCCGGGTGTGGAAGTGCGGCAACGCATGCAGCTTACCGGTACTAATAGCTCGATCGACTTGATCACTCCCATTTACAATATCCATCAAGCGAAGCTTGATGTCTCTTCTGTCCTCACGCTGTCGCGGCTCACGCCGCTTCGCTCCGGACGGGGCGGCGCATCAGCGCCGGCACGCAGTCGCGTGCTTATCGTTATCTGCACGAAAGACGGGAAAGCGAATGAAGCAGTGAGTAAACATACTCCCCTACTGCCTTATTCCCCTACTGCCCTAACCCAGCTTCTCATTTGTGTTCTTCGCCGACCTGGTGGTTATGGCGGAGCGGCTGCACCCGATCCCTTTCCGAACTCGGCCGTGAAACGCTCCAGCGCCAATGGTACTTCGTCTCAAGACGCGGGAGAGTAGGTCGCTGCCAGGTCTGCCAAGAACACGAAATCAAAACATCTTCTCAAAATCATACAAAACAGACCAGTCAACGCAAAACGCGAAATATACCCACACCGGTTCAGACAATCACACCCATAACGCGGGGTGGAGCAGCCCGGTAGCTCGTCAGGCTCATAACCTGAAGGCCGCAGGTTCAAATCCTGCCCCCGCAACCA
>UBKJ01000043.1:678-22317 GCA_900465915.1 Hyphomicrobiales bacterium | reverse complement strand
TTACGACGCCGATTGACAATATCGACGCTTAGCCGTAATCCGCTTATGCCCTTAAGACAAGGCCACCGACGTCTACGCCGCATTTACGCTTTTTCACAAAGATATCGTCGGCGGGAGCGGCACGCCGTTATCGGCCGGAACAAGGCTAGACCAATGCATGGACCGCGCCGCATTGGTTGGGGAATCGAGCGCTTCATCTGGAAGGTTGATGTCCTTGCGCCCGCAATCGGTTGCTATGCAGGGTAATCGACACGGCGATCGGGCGTTCCCTGAACGAGCTTCGATCTGTTTTGCGAACCGTCGTTCCTGAATTGATAAGCGGGCAATGCGACGAAAACGCAGTTTTCCTGATAATACATTGTAGAATAAATATAGTAATTATCGGCGTCAGTTCCCGGCGGGGCGTAGCAAAGTTTTCCGGCGCCCATAAAATATCCAGGTCCTACGCCTTCTCCGATCAGCATCATAAATCCGCCATGCTCCCAGACCGGATTCACCTGCCATGCCGGCCACTGTCTTGGACCGTTCCCAAATGGGTTTAGTCTCTCGCTCCCGTCATTGTAACTCACATAAAAACTATCGCGGATATCGCCCGGTCCCGGATCGACGGCTATAAAGCGAGCCTGCATACGGTCGCCGATTGAAGTTATGATATGTTCTCTCAATGCATAATACGATCCGGCTTGAATATTCATCGTGTCGTAGTCCGTTACTCTTCTGAATGACACTTCGGATGGAACTTCTACTCCGCGGCGCTCGTCGAAAACGTAATTATGCGTCATGACTTGCTGATTGTTCGTGTCGCTCAGCCGGGACACGATCCAGAAATATATATTGTTTCGGCTTCCCCAATTCGATGCGGGGAATTCTCCCGATAAGGGAGGCGTGATCCATTTGACGTTCGCGGCGAATTTGTCCGGTCCCGTCGGGCCGGCTGCGTCGTTTTCGTAAATCTTCGGACAGTTGGCGGGGTTCGTGCTCAGCGATAAAGAGTTGCCGTATTGATCCTTCACCGCGAAGCGATAGAAAGATTGCCGCTTGCGGAATGCGACCATGTTGCCGAAGGGAATATATATGCTGCAATAGAAAGAATCATTGTTTTCTACGTCGAAATACTTATGAAGATCGATCGAAATCGGCGAGCAGGCTTCCGCATACAGCGTATATTGGCTGCTTTCGTTGAGCGGCCTTGGGCGATCGTCGTCAATGTCTTTATGATCGACGAACCCTTTCGGCCAAAGATATCCCTTGTATGAATAATATCCGTCGCTTTCGTCCAGGAAGCAGCATGGTTCCGTCAGATCCATGCTGTCGATATAGGATTGTTTCTGTTCGGTTTGAGTTTCTGTGTAGGGAAAGTCTCCATCCTTAACGATTCCGACGTGGAAAAGACGGTTCTTGTAGGAAAAGTTTTCATTGTTCGGACAATCGCTGAAATCGAGAAAATTCCTGATGTGATATATTTTTACATACTCGCCTTGCATGTCATAATATTTTTGCGCCTCTGGAACCGCTATGGACTTCAGCGCCTCTATCGGGATTTCAGTTTGATCTATGACGAAGATCTGACACGACGCATTGTGGTCGGCGCCATCCTTGCTGTCGATAAATCGGCGTGATTGATTGGGAAGGCCAAGTTTTGAGGCGGCGATCCTCATGCCCACTTTGAGCGGCGAGGGGCTGACGTCCCTTTTTGTAACTTTCACATAATAGTAGAGGATGTAGCGGTTTCCCTCCAGCTTCGATCGCAGGCCGATGACACCGTCATTCGACGTCGAGCCGAGCGGGCAGGCGTAGATCGACGCCCGATTTCCATAGCTCCACAAGGTCGCCGCCTTCGCTCCGACGCCGATCCGAAGCCCCGTATCGTAATCCAGGAGCTGGATCGCTCTTTCCACCGTCGCCACGTCCGGCAGGTCGTCATGCGATATGGGCTGGCCGTCCGGGCCGACAGGCGTGAATTCGATGCAGACGATCGCTTGATGCGCGTCGTTGGCGTAGATTGTGGTCGAGTTTCCCAATGTCGGCGCTTCCGCGCCCTGTTCCAGGTTGTAGGCGCGGATGCGAAGGTCGGCCACGTCCGACCATGGCGCCGATCTGGCCGATCGATTGTTCGGGTTGGCGGTCGGGTCGGGCATGCAAAACCTCGCCTTGGCTTGTGGTCTGTTATCGGACGCTTGGATCGCGCGGCTCGAACGGAACCGTGAGTCATAGGGCCAGAGGCGGGCTTCCCCGGAAAGCTGTCAGCGTTGACGATGCGCGGACGAGGCGATGGCGGAAGCTCCATATGCGACGTTCCCGCGCTATCCATCGGGATAACGCGGGAGCGGTATTGCGCGGCGGAGGGCTGCGGCGAGCTTGCGCTCACCATTTCATGCGGAAGCCGGCCGTGCCTTTCAGCATGTAATTGTCGCCGGCCCGGTCGAGCGCCGTGTTGACCGCGCCTTCGGCGTAGACCGCATAGGTCTGTCCCGACCAGGCGTAGGTCGCGCCCAGTCCCACTCCGGCCCAGTTCCTTTCGACGCCGATGTCGAAGGATTTTCCCGAGACCTCGATGCCGTTGTTGTTCAGGAACTCCCGATAGATATTGGCGACGCCGTAAAGCGACAGGTCGACGTCGCGTCCGTCCGAGCCCTGCCAGCGCTGGGCATATTCGGCCGCGACGCCCAGCCGGCCGATAAGGCTGCCGGTGTCGTTGAGGCTCAGCCGGGCGTTCCAGACGTCGTTGAACGGATCGGCGTCGATGGACGACCAGACGAGCTGCGACTGGGGGATGATGGTCCAGCTTTCGTTGACGACGATCCTCTTCCCGGCCTCAACGCTCAGCGCATAGCCGGTCGCCTTGCGGCCCTGGGCCAGCGAAACGTTCGCCGTGCTGGAATAGAGATCGTTGTCGAACCAGCTTATCTGCCCCTGCGCGTCGATATAAAAGCCGTTGGCGCCGTACCATGTCGCGGTCGCCCCGACGCTCCATGCGGAGGACTTGATTCGGCCGTCGCCGGCCACCGACACGATGTCGCTGCTGGCGGCGCCGTAGCCGCCGAACAGCCCGGCGACCAGCCGGCCGTCGCCGTTCTCGAAGAATTGCCCGTCGACGCCGGTCTGGAAGATGACGCTGTCATTGTCCTGATGCATGCCGGTCGGCGAGGTCGGGCTGTAGCGATTGTGGGCGCCGTCAATGCGCGCCCAGACGTTGCGCGACACCGATCCGTCGGCCGCCTGGCCGTCCCGGCGACCGCCTTCCCCATACCGCTCGCCGACGCGCTGCTGTAGGGTGGGAAGCTTCATCAGGGAGCGCATCGTCTCCATATAGCCTTCATAGACCGGCACGTTCGGCCCGTAGCGCGGGTCGACGGGGTTGAGCGACTTGCTGACCAGATACCAGTCGCCGTCGGCGCCGGTCTGCCCGCCGCCATATTGCAGCGTATAGGCGTAGGCGCCGGCGACGATCGCCTTCTTGCCGTCCTTGGTGAGGTAGTCGCTGACCAGCGAGAAGGCGCCGTTGGACGCGCCGTCGACCTCGACGACCTTGACGCCGTTCACGGTCTGCGCGCCCAGCCCGCCGCGATTGACGACCACGAGATCGGTCGTTCCGGCGCTGTCGCCCTGGATATGCAGCAGGTCGGTGGCCGACTGGTCGCCGCCCAGCACGGTGTCGATGACGATGGTTCCGCCGACGCCGACATAGTCGCCGGCGACGGTGAGACGCGTTCCGGCGACGCCGTCCGCCAGGGAAACGCGCCCGGCGACGGTGAGCGCCGCCAGCGTGGTGTCGAAGCCGCCGATATCGAGCGTCCCGTCCGCGCCGACCCTGTACAGGGAGGACGCGGCGTTGAAGCTTCCCTGCGCGCCCTGCCGCAGGACGCCGCCGTCCACCTCGGTCACGCCGCGATAGTCGTTGGCGCCCGACAGGGTGAGCGTCCCGGCGCCGTCCTTGGTCAGATCGCCGTCGCCGGTGATCGCGCCCGAAAACACGGTGTCGATCTCCTGGTCGCTGGTCAGCGCGCCGGCGCCGAGATCGACCAGCCCGTCGCCCAGCAGTCCGCGGACGCTCACGTCGTGGTTCTGCATTTTCGCCGCGCCCGCCGCGGCGACATTCAGCACGCCCTGTCCGAACACGGTTCCATCCGCGCCGGCCTGCAGCACGCCGTTATCGACCCGCATGCCGCCAGTGAAGCTGTTCGCGCCGGACAGCGTCAGCGTTCCGTCGCCCTTCTGGGTGACGGCGCCGGCGCCGGAGATGTTTCCGCCGAAGCTCGCCTGGTCGTTGCGGTCGAAGACGAGCGAACCCGCGCCATAGGCGTCCTGCGTCAGCGCCACGTCGCCGACGATGCTGCCGCTCGAACCGCCGTCGCCGATCTGCAGCACGCCGCCGGATACGGTGGTGCCACCCGTATAGCTGCTCGCGCCGGTGAGAATAAGCGTGCCGAAATCGGTCTTGTTCAGGCCCATGGTCCCGCGCAGCTCGCTCTCGATGGTCGCCGTCGTCGCGGCGCCGGCGGCGGTGCCGTCGCCGACGCGGATGATCGGCTGCGCGGCGTCCGCGAGCGTGAGCGCGTCGCCGGTCAGGACATAGCCGCCGGTGACGAACTGCATGCCCGCCGCCGTCAGCGCGTGCGCCGGATCGTCGATCGTCACCGTGCCCGCCGCGCCCTGGAAGATGGCGAAGGAGCCGTTTTTCCAGGCTCCGTTGAGGTGGCCGGTGCTCTCGGTCCAATTGTCGTCGCCGGCGTTCCAGACGCCGTCGCCGCCGTCGATCTGGTCGTTGTTATGGCCCGTCGCCCCGTCCCAGAAATTCAGCGTGACGCCGCCCTGGTTGATCAGGTTGACCTGGTTGGCGACGGCGGTCTGGACCGTCATGTCGCTGGCGTCGAAACCGGCGGGGACGGCGCCGACCGTCATGCCGTTGTCGGTCAGGGCGCCGCCATAGTCGAATATCCGGTAGACGCCGGCCCCGAAGCCGCCGAGATTGCCGGCGACGTTCAACGTTCCCGCCAGCGTCAGGTCGCCCGCCACGTCGAAGAGAGGCGTCGTCGAGGGCGCCCCCAGCATGACGTTGGTCTGGCTCGCGCCGCCGAGATGGAGGTCGCCACCGATGGTGAGCGTCGAGCCCGCCCGTCCGTTGAGGGCGCCGCCATTCGCGACGGTCACGTCGCCGCCGATGGCGCCGGCGCCGCCGAGGCTGGCCCCGGTGGCGACCGCGACCGTTCCGCCCAGCGCGCCGTCGACCGTCAGGCCGCCGGCGTTGACATGGGTCGAGCCGGCGAAGGCGCCGCTGTTCCCCGTCAGCGTCAGCAGGCCCGCGCCGTTCTGGTTGAGCGCGCCGGCGCCGGTGAGAATGCCGGAAAAGCCGTAGGCGTCGCTGCGGTCGAAGGAGAGCGTCCCGTTATTGGCGATGTCGACGTCGCCGGTGATGCTTCCGCTGGTTCCGCCGTTTCCGATTTGCAGGACGCCGGCTGAGATCGCCGTGCCGCCGCTATAGGTGTTCTGCCCGGTGAGGGTAGTGACTCCGGTTCCGTCCTGGCGCAGCCGGCCGCCGCCGCTGACGACGCCGGAGAAGGTGTTGGAATCGCTGCGGTTGAAGGCGAGGACGCCGCCGGCGTCGACGCTGATGTCGCCGACGATGCTTCCGCTGGTCCCGCCGTTTCCGATTTGCAGGATCCCGGCGGAAACCGTTGTCCCTCCGCTATAGGTATTCTGTCCGGTGAGGATCGTGACCCCGGTTCCGTCCTGACGCAATTGGCCGCCGCCGCTGACAACGCCGGCGAAAGCGCTGGAATCGCTGCGGTTAAAGGCGAGGGCGCCGCCGGCGTCGACGCTGACGTCTCCGACGATGCTTCCGCTCGTGCCGCCGTTTCCGATCTGCAGGACGCCGGCGGAAACGGTTGTTCCTCCGCCATAGGTGTTCTGCCCGGTGAGGACGGTGACGCCGGTTCCGTCCTGGCGCAATTGGCCGCCGCCGCTGACGGCGCCGGAGAAAGTGGCCGTATCGCTGCGGTCGAAGGCGAGCGTCCCGTTATTGCCGACGGCGACGTCTCCGACGATGCTTCCGCTGGTCCCGCCGTCGCCGATCTGCAAGACGCCGCCGACGACGTCCGTGCCGCCGGTATAGGTGTTCTCGCCCGTCAGGACCAGCTTGCCCGCGAAGGTCTTCTGCATCCCCGCCGAGCCGGCCAGCACGACTGAAATCGTATCGACCATGGCGGCGTCGGCGGCGTCGTTGTTGCCAACGCGGATGATCGGCTTGACGCCGGGCGTGGTGGGGTCCTCGACGAGCGTCAGCACGTCCGTGGCCGCCAGCCCGGCGATCTCGTAGCCGCCGACCTGGAACTGCATGCCCGAGGCGCGGACGGCGCCCGCCGAGCTGTCGACCTGCACCCGGCCCGCCGCGCCGCCGAAGATCGCGAACTGGTCGTCGTTCCACGGACCGTTGACCTGGTAGTCCATGTCCTCGGTCCAGTTGGCGTTGGTGTTGTTCCATATCCCGTCGCCGCCGTCCTGGACGCCGTTGTCGTGGCCGGTCGCGCCGTCCCAGATGTTCATGGTCGCGCCGTTGGCGTTGACGATGTTGACGTAGCGGCCGGCCGTGTCGTTCCTGACCGAGACGCGCGTCGGATCGGCGACGCCGGCCGGCAGGGCGCCGATCGCCATCGTCCCGGTCGCCGTTCCGCCATAATGGAAGACGCGGTAAATGCCGGGGCCGGCGTCGCCGAAATCGCTGACGTTGACGGTTCCGCCGAGCGCGAGGTTCCCCGCGACGTCGAACAATTCGGTCGCGCCGCCGCCGGCGAAGCCGACATTGACGACGGCGGTCGAGCCCAGCGTCAGGTCGCCGCCGAAGCTCAGTTTCTGGCCGGCCAGGCCGATCAGGACGCCGCCGTTCGCGATGGTCGCGTCGCCGCCGATGGTCCCGGCGCCGCCGAGGCTGGCCCCGGTGGCGACCGCGACCGTTCCGCCCAGCGTACCGTCGACCGTCAGGCCGCCGGCGTTGACATGGGTGGAGCCGGCGAAAGCGCCGCTGTTGCCCGTCAGCGTCAAAACGCCCGCGCCGTTCTGGTTGAACGCCCCGGCGCCGGTCAGGACGCCGGAGAAGCCGTAGGCGTCGCTTCGGTCGAAGGCGAGCGTCCCGTTATTGGCGATGTCGACGTCGCCGGTAATGCTTCCACTCGTTCCGCCATTGCCGATCTGAAGGACGCCGGCCGAAATCGCCGTGCCGCCGCTATAAGTGTTCTGCCCGGTGAGGGTGGTGACCCCGGTCCCGTCCTGGCGCAGCCGGCCGCCGCCGCTGACGACGCCGGAGAAGGTGTTGGCGTCGCTGCGGTCGAAGGCCAGCGCGCCGCCGGCGTCGACGCTGACGTCGCCGGCGATGCTTCCGCTCGTTCCGCCATTGCCGATTTGCAGGACGCCGGCGGATACCGTCGTCCCTCCGCTATAGGTGTTCTGCCCGGTGAGGATTGTGACGCCCGTCCCGTCCTGGCGCAACTGGCCGCCGCCGCTGACGGCGCCTGCGTAGGCGGCCGTATCGCTGCGGTTGAAGGCGACCGTCGCGCCGTTGGCGACGGCGATGTCGCCGACGATGCTTCCGCTCGTCCCGCCATTGCCGATCTGCAGGACGCCGGCCGAAACCGACGCGCCGGCGTCGGCGCTGTAGTCGCCCGCGACGACGAGCTTGCCGCCGCTCACGTCGAAGGCGGCCGCCGCGCCGCTGTCGGCCGTCAATATGGTGGTCCCGGCCAGGTTATGGACGCCGCCCTGGCCGGATATGGCCTGCGTGAACTGGTAGGCCGTGTCGCTGTGCTTGAAATAGATGTTGGCGTCGCCGGCGCCCATCAGGACCGACCCGCCGGCAAGGACGCCGGCGGCGGGAGGCGCGCCCAGGCAGGTCGTCGAGCAGCCGATATAGAGGCTGCCGGTGGAGCCGGCGTTCTTGGCCAGGGTGAGGACGTTTCCGGCCCCGAGGTCGAGCTTGCCGTTGTTGCGCAGGGCGATCAGGCCCACGCCGTCGACGCCCACGTCGACGGCGCCGTTCGCCGTCCACGTCGCGTTGTTTTCGATCACGGCGGTGGCGACGCCGGTCCCGAGCCCCAGTTGCGCCGCGCCGGTTTGCAGCGTCGCGCTTTGGTTGACGCCGACATAGCCGTCCGCCCCGCTGGCTCCGACGATGAAGGCGCCCAGGGTCGCGTTGGTGCCGGTCCCGTAGAGCCCAAACCCGCCGACCGCGTCCGCGACGGCGCCGACGGTGGTGGTCCCGCCGGTCAGCGTCGCGGCCGCGCTGAGATCGATGCTGACGCGGAAACCGCCGATGCTGGCGATATGCCCGATGACGATGTCGCCGCCGACCGCGAGGCTCACATTCTGGCCGTCGTTGATAACGCCCGTCAGCGGCCCGCCGCCCAGCAGCAGGTCCTCGGTGACGGTCAGCGCCGTATTGTTCGTGTGAAAGTTGAGCGTCGACTGGGTGTCGTCGTCCCCGACGAGGGTCAGGCTTTCGATCGTCGAGGCGGGAAGATCGTAAAAGACATTGCCGCTTAGCTGCAGGCTCACGTCGTCCGCCGCGCCCGGAACCTGCGCGGGCGACCAGTTGGCGGCGCCGCTCCATGCGCCGAAATTCGGCCCGACCCATGTCACGGAAGCCGCGGTCGCCGTCCCGGAGGAGCAAGCAATACTGACAGCTATGCCGATCAATTTGGAAATGTCTTTATAGGAAACGTTCATATTATCCTCGTCTAAAGAAAATACATAAAAAATATAGTGAATCGAGTTGATATCAGCCAAAAAGCAAAGTCAACATTGAAACAATTGTCGCGACGCAAATAAACAAATTAATATAGCGTTTGCGAAGTAATTTGAAAATTGAAATCTTAAAACAAATAAACAGAAATTATTTTTGCCTGAATTATGCGTATCTAAAAATAAACAGGAAATCCGACATGACCCAATATTTCACAATGGCGCAGAACTTTTCGAGTTCCGTGGACAAGAACATCGATCCGCGCACCGGGCAGTTCAAGCCGCTGATCGACATAGCGAGCCTGACGGGCAACAACGCCCGCGGCCCGATGCTCTCGCTGTCCCTGCGCTACGATCCGCAGAGCGACCTCAATCTCGGTTTCGGCGTGGGGTGGAGTTTCGCCCTCGCCAGCTTCGACAAGGCGCGCAGCGTGCTGGTGCATCCCAACGGCGGCAACTGGTCGGTCTTTAGCCAGCCGTCCGGCGGCGAATATACGTGCCGATACCAGAAGATGAAGGATTTCAAGTTCCTGGCGCTGCCCAACGGCGACTATTGCATCCTCAACTCCAATGGCGACGCGGTGGTTCTGGACCAGAACCCGCAACTGGTCCAGGGCACGCCGCTCTGCCTGCCCAGGACGATGTTCTCCGCCGCCGGCGACAAGCTGTGGCTGAACTTTGAAAACGGGTTCCTCAAGACGATCCGCGACGGCGACGGGACCACGGGCCAGAACGGCTCCGTCCTGGCCGCCGTCGACTATTCCAACGCGCAGGCGCCGAAGCTGACCCTGTTCCCGGGCAAGAGCTTCGCCCAGACCATCGATTTCACGATCCTGAACAACTACCTCACGACCATCTCCACGCAGACCGCCGATCTCGGCCTCATGACCTGGCGGTTCGAAAGTCTGACCAATGCGGAAAACCTCAACCAGGTGCGGATCGGCGCCTATGGCGCGCTGCTCGCCGTCACCTATCCGACGGGCCTGCGCGAGTCGGTGGTTTACGACGTGGCGAGCGGCTTCCGGGTTCCGGGCGGCTCGCGGACCCTGCCCAGGATCAATGCGTCGACGGTCGACAACGGCGGCGGCCAGCCGCCGGTGCGCAAGGTCTACGGCTACGATCCGGCCGAGCACAATTTCCTGGGCTATCTGAGCGGCGTCTCGTCGGTCAGCACGACGGACGACAACCTCTATCGGTCGACCTACAACACCTACACCTATTCCGTCACGGAGACCGTGCTCGACGACAAGGGCCAGCCCGCCTTCTGCTACCGCTACACCTACAACAAATATCACCTGATGACGGAGGAGGCCTATCTGGATTCGGCCCAGCAGGCCCAGCGCGTCACGACCTATACGTTCGACCCGTCGATCTACCAGTCGACGACCGTCGACCAGCTTCCGCCCTGGTTCCAGAACCCGACGGCGATCACCGTCAAATACCGCTCCAAGGATTCGGCGACGCAGGCCTGGCTGGAGAAATCCTACACGCGCACACGTGACTATTACAAATCCACGGATGGCGACGGCGGCTGGGCCGGCCTTCTCAAGTCGGAGACCTTCGCCGACAACAAGCAGGTCGTGCACGAATATTACCGCGCCGACGGCGCCGAGGACGGCTGCCCGCTCGACCCGCACGCCTATCCGCAGGACCCGTCCGGCTGGGTGGCCGCGCACAAGAAGGCGACGGAGGTGTTCGACGTTTCCGGCCCCCGCACCAGCGTCAACCGCGTCGAATACGACTATATGTCCATCGCCGCCAGGACCGACGCCAGCTTCCCGTCCGGGCAGTTCTTCGCGCCGTCCCAGTCGCGGCTCTACAGTTGCGGCCAATACGCCGCCCGGCGGCGGATGACCTATGTGACAGATCCGGCGAGCGCCGATTTCACGCGGCCCGCCTCCGTGGCCATCGACACGATCCTCACCGAGGATTTTGAGGGCCAGTCCAGGGGCTCGGTCGGCTCGACCGGCAGCCACGCCTTCACCTATCACGCCGTCTCCGCCCAGGACGGCGGCGTCGACCAGATCGTGACGCAGACCGTCGCCAGCGGCCGGGAGAACACGATCTCCTTTGAATATCACTGCAAATATCGCGGCCTGCTTCTCAAGCTGGTCGACGTCTACGGCAACACGCACCAGTTCACCTATGGAAACCTGGGCGCGCGCACCAAAGAGCAGATCAATACCTACAATCCCGACTTCCCGGCGTCCTACAACAAGCAATATGAATATGCGATCGACTACGCCTACGGGCAGGACCAGCGCGGCGGGACCAGCTTCAACACCATCCGCTCGGAGCTGAGCTACGGCGGCGTTGCGTATCAGGGCCAGAAGAAATGGCTCGACGGATCGGGCCGCCCGGTATGGGCCGACATGGGCTTCCAGGGCGACCTCTCCAACCCGGCGGCGCAACTGGCCTATCGGCAGGCGAGCCGGGTGGCCTATAATTATTTCGGCGAGGCCGACAGCGCCGTCACCTTCGACGCCTTGCCCGCTATTTCCGGCGACGGCGCGGCGACCGCGGACGCCAGCGTGACCAGGCAATATGTCTACGACGCCTTCCGCTCCCTGTCCGGCTACGCCTATCCTCTTACGGGGGCGGGCAAGCGCGTCCTGTCCTCGACCTTCAATCCGCAGACCGTCACCACTACCGTCTTCGACAACGCCATCGAGAACGGCGTCGCCAACACCGTCGACCGGGTCAAGCGGGTGTTCGCCAGGGCGGTGCTCGATCCGACCGGCGAGGAGGTCTACACGTCGACGACCGACTTCACCATCGCCGGGGCCGTCGCCAGCGTCGCCGAATGGGTCACCGACGCCGAGAGCGGGGCCGAGTTCTCCTATCTCGACACCTACGACAACGACTATGTCGGACGCCCCGTCACCAAGACGCTGGCCGACGGCGCTTCGGTCCGGCTCGCCTACGATCCGCGCTTCCTCGACCCGCTGGTGACGAAGGTTTCCTATGTGGGCTCCGACGGCGCCGAGGTCACGCTGCAGGAGCGCTCCTATGACAGCCGCGGCCTTCTGGAGAAGCGCAGCCTGACCGGCCGCGACCTGACCTATGGCTGCTATTATTCCTACGGCTACGATTCCTATGGCCGCGTCGTCACCGCGTCGCTGGTCGACACGAAGACGCCCGCCAACACCACGAGCTGGACCTATAGCTACAACGACTATGTCGGCGGCCAGCTGGCCTCGATCCGCGCCTCCGACCAGCGGCTGCAGACGTTCCAGTATGACGGCCTCGGCCGGGTCGCCGGCGTCGTCGAGACCGCGCCTTCCGCGACGCCGCTCGCCGTCAGCAAGACGCTCGACGCCGACGGCCGCGTCATCGCCGAATCCTACGCGACCACCGGCTTTCCCTATGCGTCGGTCGCCACCGACTATTCCGGCGTCACCTCCAGCGTCACCGCTCATACCGACGCCAACGGCCTCAAGACCTGGCATTTCTACAACGACAAGATGCAGGTCGTCCGTTCCGTCAACGAAAAGATGGGCGTCGACTACGCCTATGACGCCGTCGGCCGCATCGCGGCCAAGACCACGGCGGCCATGCTGAGCTGGAATCCGGCGACGCTGTCCGGGCAGCCCGACGCCGCGAGCGAGCAGCGGACCCTCTACGCCTACGATCCGCAGACCGGCGATCTTCGCCAGATCACCGAGCAGCGGAACGGCGCGCCGACGATGGTCGTCGCCATGAGCTACCGTTCCGACGGCCTGCTCGCCCGGCGCACCTACGGGCCGGCGGGCTCCGGTCCGCGCCTGCGCTCGGAAAGCTTCGCCTATGACGCGCGCAAGCGGTTGCTGAACTATACATGCGAGGCGGACGCCTCGGCGCTGGTCAGGGACGGCGACGGCGACGGCGTCGCCGCGCAGGCCTACAGCTATGACGACGTCAACAACCTCCGGTCCATCGTCACGACCTATATGGACGGCGGCCAGTCGAAGACCAAGACGCTGTCCTTCAGCTATCGGTCCGACAATCCCTTCCTGATCCACCAGATATCGAAGGACGGCGAAGCGCCGGTCACCATCGACTACGACGCGTTCGACCGGGCGACGAACGACGACCAGGGGCGCAGCTTCGCCTACGATTCGCTGGAGCGCATCGCCAGCGTCACGCGGGCGGGCAAGAGCACGCGCTTCGTCTATGACGGCGCCAACATGCTGCGCCAGCAGATCGACGCGGACACGCAAGTCGCGCGCTGCTTCTTCCATGACGGCTACGAGGCCAGCGCCGAATTCGCGATGAGCCCGTCGCGGCAGAAGAGCGGCGCGATCAGCCGGCTCTATTCGGCCAGCGGCCTCGTCGGCCAGACGGGCGCGGACGGCGTCTTCCAGGCGCTTCCGACCGACACGTTGGGCGGCCTCATCTTCGACGACGCGGACAGCCAGCATCTGTCCCCGGGCGTGACGCCGTTCGGAGATCGCTATCAACCGGACGAAAGCACGCCCGCCTATCACGGGGCGCTCTACAACGAAGCCCTGGGCGGCTATTATCTCGGCGGCGGCTATCGCCTCTACAATCCGCGCATCGCCCGCTTCAACAAGCCCGACAGCTTGCCGCCCTACAGCGCGGCGGGAATAAATCCCTTCGCCTACGCCCATAACGATCCGGTCAATTTCTTCGACCCGTCCGGCCACACGCCGCAGAGCCGGCGGGGACGCGGGCCCAATGTCGGCCTGCTGGTGGTGACCTCGATCGCCGCCGTGCTGGCGACGACGGCGGCGGTGGCGGCGCTGGCGCTTCCGGGCGGCGACGTGATCGACGAGGCCTATGTCGGGATGAGCCGCAAGGCCATCAGGGCCACCAGGGCCACCATGCGGACGGTCGGCGTCGTGGCCACCGCGGGCTCGGGCGGCACCGCCATCGCCGCCGTCGCGACCAGGAACTCCAACCCGAAGGCCTCGCAGGATCTCGTTTACGCTTCGGCGGCCCTCGGCGCGGTGGCTTTGTTCTGCTTCGTGAGCGGGGGGATCATGACCAAACGCTATTATGTCAAAGGCGAACATATGGCTGAACATATGGCTGAAGAAGACGCCGCCTCCTTTGACGAGGCGCGAGGTCAGCATGGTCACAACAATGGGCAGGAGGACCGCTTGGAGCCCGACGCAGAATTGCCGAACGCGCGACTGAATGTGCCCTACCACACAATGCGGAAAAGCCCACACGAGATAACGACGATAAAATATCGTTCATGGCAGGAAGTGAAATCCTTCACGAACACCGGTGAGGACACGTGGCTAAATGGCGGCGCCAGCGAAGTGGTTCGCACGGAAGACTGGACTCCTCCTGCCGACTATAGGGATGGATTTGGGCCTTCTACCTCCGGCGAGGGAAATCCTCCTGCTCCTCCTGTGCCACCTCATCTTCCACCGCCTACCGTTCAACCGGGGAAAGTGCGCCTTGTTTCATTTAATGTTGCTTCGCGTGCTCAACCTCAACCTAATTATTCAAAAGGTGAAAGACCATTTTCCGAGGTGCTTCAAGAACAAAGAAAGACTCTAAATTTCGTGGAAAAACCAGAGAATTTTTTTAAATAAAGATACGACATTTATTTCAGAATTACAGAAATATATCGGAACGCCCCAAGGCGTTCCGAACAATCTTTCAAGAAGTTTCAAAACATATAGGTGATATTCATGACTGCAATCAGCAATGCGGCGGCCGATACGCCATGGACCGACGTCGACCAGTTGAGCATCGACGTCTATGACAGCGACGACGGGCTGACCGCCGATCCGAACGCACAGACTTCGATCTACGCCAACGGCGCGCACCAGGCCATCGTCGTCATCTCCTTCGTTCCGCTGAACGGCGACCAGGAGATTCCGGCGGCCTCGCTGCCGCCGGAAAGCACGGTGCGCAGGGCGATCACGCTTCTGGATTACGATACGGGAAAGCCGCTCGAGACGACCGTCGACGGCGACACGTGGAGCTGGGGGCGGACCCGGACCGCCTTCGCCTGTCCGCTGGGCATGAGCTCCGGCGAGGGCGTCGTCGCCAACGAGGCCACGCTCGGCCCCGACGGCCTGTACACGCTGATCTATTATGTCAGCGCCGAAATGACCGCCGGCGACTCCAGGCCGGTCAATATCGGCATGCAGCTCGACACGACGCTGCTGAGGATACCGGGGCAGGACAAGATCCTCATCACCAGCTCGGCGTCCGACCCGAACCACAACGAATGCTGCACGATCGTCCCGATCGCCAAGGACACGATCCCGCTCGATCTGGTGAAGAAAGAGGTGATCTACGCCACCGCCTACACCGATCCCGTCACCGGCGCCTCGATCAGGAACAACGACGACGTGCCGACCTCGTCCAACCCGCGCCTGACCCAGGGCGATTACTGCCGGGCCATCCATATCGGGCATTATCTCGACGCGAAAAACGCCCAGGACAAGGATTTCAAGCACAACAACCGCATCTTCAATATCGGGATCACGACGGGGCAGGGCGCTTATATCGCCAAGCAGACCACGCCCACCGGGGACGACGAGGACCCGGCGAGCAACACCGCCAACCTGACGGAGCCCTGCTGCTTCCTCGACCAGCGCGACGGCTTCTATTCGTACAAGGGCTATCTCTGGCCGAAATTCATGGTCGGCGACGACGACGTCGACGAGGTGGTCAACGACGACGAGAATCCGCTCGCCTATATCAACAACCGCGACACCTATACCCTGTACCAGGACGCCTTCAATCCGTATCCGATCGACCTGAACGCCATCTTCAGCAACAACGCCCACATAAAATATGCAAGCGGCGACAAATACCTGTTCATGAGCATCTATCTGACCTTCGGATTCATGGTCCAGTATTTCAAGCGCCAGGCCTTCTTCCCGATCCATATCAACGATCAATACGGAAACACGCTCGACGTCTTCGTCAATCCGGGCAATTGCCCCAACATCATGAACATCGACGGCGGCGACAGCCAGAACGGCGTCGCCCAGTTCTGCAGCAAGAATATCGAATGGCTGTCCCCCGCCGCCGGCGACACGCCGGACGAGATCGTCGGCAGCTATGAGGACGTCTATTTCTGGCTCGCGCCGCATTCCAAGACCAGCGACGTCTCGCAGGTGCTGAAATTCGATTACGACGGCGGCGGCGAGATATCGAAGGTCGCCTTCCGCGGCGTCGCCGACTACGGCTCCATGACCTGCCCGTCCGGCATGCAATATGCGATACGGACCTTCCGCACCGAGCGGCAGGACTATGCGGCCAATACATGGACCAACTTCACCTACAAGCTCGCCATGCTGCCGCTCGGCTCCAAGGAGCAGAACGCGGTGATCGGCGCCGTGACGGCGAACCGGCGGTTCTTCATGTCGCCGCTGCCGATCTATATGGATGAGATAGCCTACAGCACTTACAACTGGCAGTTCGCGCCGGTGTGGGACAATGGCGGCTTCGTCATGTGGGCGCAGTCGGGCGACAATTATTATTCGATGCAGAACGCCACGCTCTGCGTGGTCGACGCCTCGCAAAATCCCGATCTCTACAGCATCACCATCCCCGGCGCCTTCTCGACCGCCGTCTTCGCGACCCTGCCCGCATACAGGTTCAAGCCCGACCAGACCCAGGACAAGAGCAGGCTCGAGCAGGCGCCGCTGGACAACGGCTCCGGCGCGGCCGACAATCCCTATATCTACAATCCCGGCAATCCCGACCGCGGCGACTGGGCCGGCGTCGCCACGCTGCAGATGCGCTGGACCGACGCGCCCTATGTCGGCATGGCGCTTTACGCCAACGGCCTGCACCAGGCGGAAATCACCCTGGATTTCGACGCGCTGCGCTTCGATCCCGCCGCGCCGGCCCCGGCCTATTGCAGGATCCCCCCCGACCCGCAATATGTCGCCAACTCCATCCAGGTCATCGATTACGACACCGGCAAAACCATCAGCTCGGGCGTGGACGGCTGGACCTATACGCTGGTCGGGACCCCGTTCCGCAACATGGCGCCCAACAGCGCCTTCGGCGAGACGCTGGAATACACGACGCCCGCCACGGGCGCCAACTACCACTATACGGTCAAGCTCTACATCGCCAACACGTCGGACAAGGCGGTGACGACGCGCCGGCTGAGCGTCCGCTTCGTCATAAACGATCCGAACTGGAGCTGTCCCATCGTCTACAACTTCACCAACGGGACCAACGGCGCCCCCGCCACCGCCATCGAGGCGAGGACCGTGAGCCCGCCCCAGATCGGCGCCGACGCCCTGACGGAGACGGTGATCTACAGGGGCTCTCCCGCCGCCGGTCTGCAGGCCGACGACGACCGGCCCCAGGCGACCGACGGCTCGCCCTGCAGCTACGACGCCTACAACCGCCTCTGGGACATCGCCATCAGGCCCTTCACCGGAACGGGAAGCCAGGTCCCGGGAAGGATCCTCGGCTGGCGGATCGCGGGCGACACGACCTATCATACCGACCCGCTGTACCGCTCCACGGCGCCGGTCATCGGAAGACGGAGCGTCGGGCTCTATCACAACCAGTTCTATCTGTTCCCGCAAGGCAGCTTCATCAAGCCGGACCTGTCGGACATAAGCACCTGTCCCTTGAGCCTTTGCCCCATAAACCCCATCGCGGGTCCGACGCAGGCCGGCGTTCGGGAGGTGATAGACGGAAGCCTCTATCTCAGCGTCTACGCTTCCTTCTCCGGCCAGTGCTGCACGGGCTATTACTTCCCCGCCTTCAACGTCGAATGGGTCGACGAATTCGGCAACGTCTTCCCGTTCAACATCGATTTCAACGCCTTCGGCATGTTGTACACCGGCGACGACAGCGCCCCGTACAACAACGCGCCCGCCAACTTCATCTTTCCGGGCAAGTCGACCGCGCCGATCGGCTATGACGGCTATAACACCTATGTGAATTTCTATTTCTACACGTCGTCCCTGGATCACACGATCCGGCTCGACGACTGGAGCAAAGGCTCCCAGACGGCGAACCTGATATATGGTTCGCCGATGTCGGGAGAATCCATCACGCTGAAGACCGGCGCGGATTTCTCCATGCAGCCGGAACAGGTGAGCCTGACGCAATGCGAGCTCTGGTTCCAGTGGTATCATCCCGATGGCGGCGACAGCTCCGACGACATCGGCTTGGGCCGCGACTACAGCCAAAGCAGCAACGATCCCTGGCCGGGTTATCAGGCCTTCGCCGGCTATGTCCAGTCGGGGCGGTTCTGGTACTATCTCCTGCCGGTCTGGCGGCGCGGAAGGCTCAGCATCCTGTCGGCGTCGAGGGATTATCTCTCCATCATCGACGAGGACAATCCCAAGAACAATCCGAAGATCCGGGTTCTCTTCACCGGGTTCAGCGACGATTTCTCCATTTTCAACTACAACATCGTCTGACGCAGCAAAAGATATCGCGCCTGTCGACGGCGCCGGCCATGAAGATGGCCGGCGCCGTCGGCCGTCAGAGCGACGACAGCGCCAGGAGGTCGCGGCGCAGGGCGCCGGGGTCGGATAGCCTGTCCTCGAGCCGGGCGTGGGTCTCGGTCCAGATCGGCACGGCCGAGGCGAGGACGGCGGAGCCTTCGGGCGTCAGGCGCAGCAGGCGTTCGCGGCGGTCGGCGGGGTTGACCACCACCTCCACCCAGCCGCGCCGCTGCAAGGGCTTCAGCGCCGCCGTCAGCGTGGTCTGGTCCATGGCGAGAAGTTCGGCCACCGGCTTCATCGGCGGCGGGCTGGGGCGGTTGAGCGCCATCATCAGCGAAAACTGGCCGTTGGTCAGCCCGACGTCGCGCAGGGCGTCGTCGAAATAACGCGCCAGCGCGCGGGCGGCGCGCTGCGCATGCAGGCAGAGGCAGCAATCGCGCACCAGAAGGGTGGTCTCGAAAGGGACGGTTTGCGGATTTGACATGCGCTATTAATATTGATATCAATCTATTCCGTCAATCCACAATAGGGCGGCCCCAGCGGGCCGGGGTGGGGCGAAGCCGGAGGAGGGCTTGGCCATGAACGCGGTCGTATCGCAAAAGGAATGGCTGGAGGCGCGGCGCGCGTTTCTGGCGCGGGAGAAGGAGGTCACGCATCTGCGCGACCAGGTCAACCAAGAGAGGCTGGCGCTGCCCTGGGTGAAGGTGGAGAAGGCCTATGTCTTCGACACGTCCGAGGGCCGCAAGTCGTTGGCCGAGCTGTTCGACGGGCGCAGCCAGCTCGTCGTCTATCACTTCATGTTCGGGCCGGAATGGGAGCAGGGCTGCGTCGGCTGCTCCATCGTCGCCGACGGCTTCGACGGGGCGCTGCCGCATCTCAACCATCACGACGTCACGCTTACGGCCGTGTCGCGCGCGCCGCTGGCCAAAATCGAGGCCTATAAGCGCCGCATGGGGTGGAGTTTCCCCTGGGTCTCGTCGAACGGAAGCGACTTCAACTTCGACTATCACGTCTCCTTCACCAAGGAGGAGATGGAGAAGGGGACGGGCGTCTATAATTTCGCGCCTCTCGCGCCCGAGGACGCCCATGACGAACTGCCCGGCATGAGCGCCTTCTATAAGGACGCCGACGGCGCGGTCTATCACACCTATTCCGCCTTCACCCGCGGCATCGAGGACTGGATCGGCACGCTGATGATCCTCGATCGCGCGCCCAAAGGCCGCAACGAGAAATCGACCATGCATTTCGTCCGCCGCCACGACGAATACGAGACCGCGCCCAAGCAGCATGGCTGCTGCGCCTGAGGAGATCCCCCATGGAACGGAATTCCCCCTTCATCTGGTACGAGCTGATGGCGTCCGACGCCGCGCGGGCCGAGGCCTTCTACAAACGCGTCGTGGGCTGGACGGCGCGCGATTCGGGCGTGCCCGGCGTGCGCTACACGCTGTTCGAGGCGCCGGGCATGGCGGTGGCGGGCATGATGGACCTTTCGTCCTGCGAGGCCGGCGGCGAGGCGCATCCGGGCTGGCTCGGCTATATCGGCGTGGCCGATGCGGACGACGCCGCCGCGCGGGTGACGGAAGCCGGCGGCAAGGTGCTGCGCCCCGCCTTCGACATCCCCAATGTCGGGCGCATCGCCATCGTGGCCGATCCGGGCGGCGCGGCCTTCGGCCTGCTCGCGCCCAGCATGGACGCGCCGCCGCCCGCCGATTTCGGCTCGCGCAAGTTGGGTCATCCCGGCTGGCACGAGCTTTACGCCAAGGACGGCGAGGCGGCGGTAGCCTTCTACGAAAAGGTGTTCGGCTGGCGGAACAGCCGCGACTTCGACATGGGCGCGATGGGCAAATACCGCATCTTCAGCACAAGCGGCGACCGCGACGCCGGCGGCATCATGACCGCGCCGCCGAACGCGCCGGTCGGCTGGGGCTTCTATTTCATGGTGGAGGCCATCGACGCGGCGGCGGAGCGCGTCACGTCGTCGGGCGGCTCTGTGGTCAACGGCCCGATGGAGGTGCCCGGCGGCGAATGGATCGTGCTGTGCCGCGATCCCGACGGCGCGGCCTTCAACCTCGTCGCGGAAAAGCGCTGATCCCGCGATCGCCGGAAAAGACCATGGGCGGCGTGGAACGCGCCGCCTGAGGCGTCTGGCCCTAGAAATCGTCCTCGTGATGGAAATGGCGGAGATAGGCGAAAGCCGTCCCCACCAGAACCGGCATGAGAACCAGGGCCGTCCAGAAGATGATATTGCTCATGTCTCCCTCCCTCGGCGCGGGGTCGGCGTCATGCGTCGCCCGCTGTTTCGAGGCTGGCCCAGGCCGGGAGCTCTTCGGTTCCCTTCACATGGGGCCGCTGACGATGAGCATAACACAATCGCGCCGCGCCTGAAACGCGCAAATCCTGTTGCCAGCGGGCCGGGCTTTGAGTAAAAGTGACGCCACATCAAGAGTTGGGGAGACGCCCAACGCCAACCTGCCTTTCCGGGCAAGGTGGCGCTTCCGTCAGGAAGGATGCGGCCGGACCGGCAAATATACGGATCAAGCCATGCGTCGCCCCGTCACGACAGTTGAGGACCGACGCGACCATGCCCATCAAGATTCCCGACGACCTGCCCGCCACCAGCGTTCTCCAAGCCGAGGGCGTCATGGTCATGCGCGAGACGGACGCGGTGCGTCAGGACATCCGCCCGCTGAAGATCGGCCTGCTCAACCTCATGCCCAACAAGGTGACGACGGAGACGCAGATCGCGCGCCTGCTGGGCTCGTCGCCCTTGCAGGTGGAGCTGACGCTGGTGCGCATCACCAACCACGTGGCGCGCCACACGCCGGCCGACCACATGCTTTCCTTCTACCTGCCGTGGGAGGAGGTGAAGGCGCAGCGCTTCGATGGCTTCGTCGTCACCGGCGCGCCGGTGGAGCGGCTGCCCTTCGAGGAAGTCACCTATTGGGACGAGATGCAGCGCGTCTTCGACTGGACGCAGACCCATGTGCACCGCACGCTCAACATCTGCTGGGCGGCGCAGGCGGCCGTGCACCATTTCCACGGCATGCCCAAATACGAGCTGCCCGGCAAGGCCTCGGGCGTCTACCGCCAGCGCAACCTCGCGCCGTCCTCGCCCTATCTGCGCGGCTTCTCGGACGATTTCGCCATTCCGGTGTCGCGCTGGACCGAGGTGCGCAAGGCCGACATCCCGCCGCAGGCGGGGCTGGAGGTGCTGGTCGACAGCCCGGAGACGGGCCTGTGCCTGCTGGACGACCAGCGCCACCGCGCGCTGCACATGTTCAACCATGTCGAATACGACACCACGTCGCTGGCGGACGAATATTTCCGCGACCGGCAGGGCGATCCGGCCACGCCGGTCCCGGTCAATTACTTCCCCGCCGACGACGTGGCGCGCAAGCCGGAGAACCGCTGGCGCAGCCATGCGCATCTCCTGTTCGGAAACTGGATCAACGAGATGTACCAGTCCACGCCCTACGACCTGAACGACATCGGCAAGGAATGACGAAAAAGCCCG
>UBKJ01000043.1:0-658 GCA_900465915.1 Hyphomicrobiales bacterium | reverse complement strand
ACGTTGAGGTCGATGCGGCCCTGCACGCCGTGCGACAGGCCCGAGCCCGAATATTGCCAGAACAGCCAGCGCCGGCCGCGATAGATGCCCGACGGATGCTGCGCCACCGCGCGCACCCAGAACGGATAGTCGAGGAAGGCGTCCTCCAGATTGTCGCGGTAGAAGTCGGGCGAGGTGTAGATGATGGGGCGCTTGCCGTAATGGCGCTCCAGCTTGTCCATGAACACCTTCATCTTCTCCCGCACCTGCTGCGGCGAGGGCCGGCGCTTGCAGCTGGAATCGCCGTTCCACTCCACGTCGATCACCGGCGGCAGCGCCTCGGGATCGCGGGGAATGTTGCGGATGAACCAGTCGGCCTGCTCGCCCGCCGTGCGGCACCAGTAGAAGAAATGATAGGCGCCGCGCTTCATGCCGACGGCGTGGGCGGCGCGNNCGCCGTCGGTGGCCTTGATATAGGCGAAATTGGCGCCCTGCTCGCGCAGCTTGCCCCAGTCGATGTCGCCCTGCCAGCGCGAGACGTCGACGCCGTGCACCGCCAGCTTGCGCGGCGAGGCGTGGCCGAAATTGATCGGCTTGGCGTCGCGGAAGCGGTGGCTGTAGACGCGCACCCCGGCCGCCGGCGCGATGGGCGCGTCGGGGCGATAGGCGGCCAGCTCCG
>UBKJ01000019.1 GCA_900465915.1 Hyphomicrobiales bacterium | reverse complement strand
GGCAAACCCGGCGCGGTTCACTTCTTTCCGTTAACCAGGCCCTTCTTAAGCAGAAAGCCGCCTGCTGTGTTGACGTAGATCGCGTTCTGCGCCTCAGTGTGGAACATTGTTCGCTTGCATTTGACGCCACGCAACTCATCGGAGTTCGCGCCTGTGCTCATGAATATGCGATTGGCCCTTGCCGTTACCTGCGCTATCGATAAAGCCGAGGCGGAAGAAATCTCGCCAAGTATCATTGTGACGTCCCCACGCTCCATTAAGCGCTCTGCCTTTGTTGTGGCCGTCTGCGGATTGACGCTGTCTTCTGCAATTACTTCGATGGGTCGACCGTTGATTCCCCCTTCTGCATTGATCTGATCGACTCCGAAGCGAAACCCGTTAACAGCGAATTCGGCCGCTGGGCTTAGGAAGCCTGTTCGCGGCGTCATGTGCGCGATGACGATCGGATCATTCGATGCGCGAACAATCGCTGGCATCGCCAATCCGGCTACGCCAAGCGCGGTTCCTGCCTGTAGAAAATGTAGAAACTGGCGTCGTCCAATGGGATTGATCATAACGGTTCCTCCCTAAATGCACTTCACATATCCCTTTATTGGCGGCTCGAAATATGCGATCTCAGATATAATATCTCAGAGCTTGGAGCGTCATGTCAAGAACCAAGATTCGCAGGGGACTACACACAAATGAGACCGCTTGGCGGTGAAGTTAGAGGCGGGCCGGGTGGGACAAACGCCATTCCGATCATCGCGATCTTCAGATGCTTCATTTTGCTCCTCCTGTTCACCTAACCTCGTCGCTAGCCTTGCTTCAAAGGATCGGTTTCGTGCGTCAAAGACACAATCTAGGCCGCGTGCGAATAAGGGATGCTCGATATCAGCCATCTTGACGAACCGATCGCATTCATCCATGAGTGCAATATGAGATCGCAATTTGCGCCTACATACACCCATGGACCATCATGACGCAATCGCACAGAATTTTTATTGACTGGGGCACCACGAACTTCCGGGCCTATCTGGTGGGCGAGCGCGGAGAAATCCTGGACGTCCGCGAAAGCGACGCCGGCATTAAACGAGCGGCCGGAAGTTTCGAGGACGTTTTGCGAGCCAACACAGATGCCTGGATAAAAACCTACCCGATAGCTGCGATCGTCTGCGCGGGCATGATCGGCGGTGACCTTGGGTGGCTCGACGTCAAGATGGTCCCCTGCCCGGCCAATCTTCTTGAAATCTCGAGGCATTTGCACTGCGTCCCGATCTCAAGTCTTCCTCGGATATTCATCGTTCCTGGCGTTTACGTCGATGGAACGAGCGAGAATACCGGCATGATGCGCGGGGAAGAAGTTTTGCTATTTGGATCTCTCGATCTAGAAAAGGCTGACAGTGGCCGCTTCTGTTTCCCCGGAACCCACTCGAAATGGATTCACGTCGAGAATTCGACAATTCAGAGCATCGAAACCTGTATGACTGGCGAAACCTTCGCGCTGCTCCGGACGATGAGCGTACTGTCGCGCAGCCTTGACGGGTGGGATGGTGAGATCGACGAGGCCAGTTTCCTTCTCGGCGTTCAATCCTCGCGCTCTCGGCCCAATCCCTTGCAATCCGCGTTCGCAGTCAGATCCGCTTATGTCCAGGGAAAGAGCACCGACGCTCCATCGAGAGGCTCGTACCTGTCCGGGGTTTTGATCGGCGCTGAGATCGGAGGATTCGCAAACCACGCGGATTGGCCGGTCACGAAACTGACTGTCGTGTGCGAACGACGGTTGGCCCATCTCTATCAAACTGCTGCTCAGACCTTCGGGGTGGATGTCGAGGTTCTTGAACATCGCCGTGCCTTCGTGGCCGGAGCAACCGCTATCTTCGAGAATTGGCTCCTGACACAACCTGACAAACAGGGATATAGGTCGTCTGACGCCCGGACGGCCAAGGGTTTCCCTTAATTTCGCCATTGCGATCACCTCACCCCTTGCGCGATCTGAGATCGCAGTTTAGATAGTCACATCGCTCTCGAGTTCGCGAGCGATCCCACTAAAGCACGGTTACAGGCGATCAAGGAGAGTAAAATGACGGGCCAGAAGGCAGCCCAACAATCAACAACCGGGGCAAAATTCCTGGCAGACGCCCTAGTTGAATGGGGCGTGGACCATGTATTTTTCATGGACGCGGTTTTGCGTGAGACTCTGGTCGAACTGGAGGGTCGCGGCGTGAAGCGCATTCTCGCTCACAGCGAAAAGGGTGCGGCTTACATGGCCGACGGTTACGCCCGCGCTTCCCGCAACATCGGCGTGTGTATGGCGCAGTCCGTAGGCGCGGCGAATCTGGGTGCGGGCTTGCAAGATCCGTACCTCAACCGTACGCCGGTACTTGCGCTGACTGGCCGTAAGAACTCGATCTATCAATGCCGCAATTCGTATCAGGAACTGCCACACGGACCAATGTACGAGTCGGTCACAAAGTTCAGAGCCGATGTTGCTACTCCCGAGCAACTTCCCTACCTGCTCATGCAGGCCTTGGTTGAAGCCAAGT
The DNA here is from genome assembly GCA_900465915.1 of Hyphomicrobiales bacterium. Classification (GTDB taxonomy): domain Bacteria; phylum Pseudomonadota; class Alphaproteobacteria; order Rhizobiales; family Rhizobiaceae; genus Brucella. The sequence goes on along the minus strand of UBKJ01000019.1, from coordinate 47,852 downwards.
CAAACTGCATGCGGCCGGTTCACCTTGACCTGGACGGCTATCGCGGCGCAGAAATCGAAAGCGCTTTAATTCCGCTGCCCGACGACATTCTTAAGCAGTTCCTAACACGCCGCCCGCTACCTGCCGGCCTGCCGGAGAAACATCTTGTCGACGAGATTTTCGCGCGCATCGCAAGAGCGCAGAAGCCTATGCTTGTCGTCGGCGTCGGTGCAGACGTTCCGAACATCCGGGATGCTCTTGCTCACTTTGCAGACACACTTGCGGTACCGATCGCCACGTCGGTGGGCGCGCGAAGCCTGATCGAAACGAGCCACCCTTATCACTTCGGTGTTGTGGGTAACTACTCCGCACCCTATGCCAACGAAATGCTCGCTCAATCCGACCTCGTCATCTATGTCGGTTGCCACGTCGGCGACCAGATCACGTGCGATTGGAAAGTCCCGGCGATAGGGACACCCATTATCCAGATCGACATCGACCCGGCCGAAGTTGGACGGAACTACCCTGGCATCACCGGCCTCTCGGGCGATCCGGCGAAGATATTGATGGCACTGGCGGCCTGCGCTGAAGGCAGGTCCTCTCGGGAGGCTTGGGCCGCGGCTTGCACCAAGGCTCGGGAAGTGTGGCTCGAGCACATGAAATCCGTGACCAGGAGCGAGGCGATACCGATCAGGGCTGAGCGGTTGGCCCACGAACTATCCGACTGCCTTCCGGACAATGCGATTGTCGTCGCGGATACAGGGTTTTCCGCCACCTGGACCGCACAACTCACAGAGTTTCGTTCGCCTGGGCAGCGCTACCTACGGGCGGCCGGCTCGCTTGGCTGGGCCTTTCCTGCAGCAATCGGAGCGGCCTGCGCGGCACCAGAGGCACCGGTGGTCTGCTTCACAGGTGACGGCGCTTTGCACTACCATCTGTCTGAACTGGAAACCGTGAAGCGCTGGTGCCTCCCGTTGGTAACAGTCGTCAACAACAACGCAGCATTGGGCCAGGGGCTGCGCTCAGTGAAAAAGCTCTATGACGGCCGCGGAGGCAGGCTCGATGACTTGGTCCTTTTCGAGGACGTCAATTTCGCCGACGTCGCGGCTCAGTTCGGTATCAAAGGCGAGCGGGTCACGGATCCAGCATTGATCATCCCGACCGTCAAACGCGCCATTGCTGCACGAGAGCCTTTCGTAATCGACATTGTTACCGATCCCGACTGCAATCCCGAACCAGCATGGATTCCGTGAAATGATCAAGATAGACAAAATAGCGATCATCGGCGCAGGACTGATGGGGCACGGCATCGCCGTGGCCCTCAGCGGTACCGGTGCCAAGATAACGCTCTACGACAGCTCTCCGGAGATGCGCAACCGCGCACCGAAACAGATCGATGCGGCGCTCGCAACCCTGTTGGACGCCGGTGTCAGTTCGACAAACGAAGTCCAGGCAGCGGCAAAACACATTGCGATGTCCGACGATCTTGCGGACGCGGTATCAGGCGCCGACTTGGTGATAGAAGCGATCACAGAGAATGCGCAAGCCAAGGCGGCTCTGTTCGAAACCTTGGCACCGATGGTCGAGCCCAGCGCGATTCTCGCCAGCAACACGTCATATTTAGACATCTTTCCGCTTCTGCCGGAGGGCCTGCGTACCAAGTCCGTCATCATGCATTGGTACACTCCCCCCTATATCATCGACCTCGTCGATATTGTCGTGGGCCCGGATGCGCCACCCATGCTGCTGGATGAACTCGCCGCTTGGCTCATCTTGCACGGAAAGAAACCAACCAAGATCAAGAGATTCATCCCAGGCTATGTGGCCAACCGCATCCAAATGGCTATCGAGTCTGAAATCTTCAGCCTCATAGACCAGGGTGTTGCCACCGCCGAGGAAATCGACAACGCGATCATGCACGGCCTCGCTGCGCGGCTGGCTCTGATGGGACAATTTCGAAAGATCGACTATACCGGGCTGAGAAATGTGCGCGATAGCCATCGAGGCGGCACCTACATCCCTCCGACCTCCCCTACCGTAAGCAAACTGCTCGAAGCCCGCGTAGAGCAAGGTTATGAAGGCGTCCTTTCCGGAAAGGGCTTCTATGACTATTCCGAACCCTCTTCGGAGCTTTTCCGCAAGCGCGATTTTGCGCTCTTGAAGCTCAAGTCGATTCTCGAAACGCTTCGGTGGAGCTGAGCGTAAGGCGGATTCTAGCATTCATAGGCCAAAGCAACGGGCCCTCGCGATTTAAGAGCGCGCACGTGGATCCCCGTCGGCCGATCGCACTGCCATTTTGCCGAAAGACGGACCACACAGCAGGCGGTTTCATATTTTATGCATGGAAAGACTGCCTGGCATTCGAAAGGAAGACAGCAGCTGTCACCGGTACCGGCAAATGGCACGGGGAACGCCCATCCGGGACACTTGAAAGCCAAAGAGCCGCCATCGTCGTTTTGTCCCGGGCCAAACCCGACTTGGATACCCTCGATGCAATATTGGCGGAAAGAATCCGTCGAATTCTCCGATGCTGCCCCGCCCAGGCCGGCTGCCAGAGAGGCACTTTCGGCAGGCCCTCTCAATGATTGCGCTGGGACTAAGAGCTATGGCCGGTCGTCAGCCAGCCGAGATCGCGGTTTGGATGATCAACCGCCATCCCCCCATAGCGCGACGGCTGGTTTCGTGTCGCCCGACATGTTCGGCAAGCGTCCACTGACCGCTTGAAGAAATATTGACAAGCATTCCATCACTGCGATATGAGATCGCATTACGCGCCATTTGATTTTCGGCGGCGCTTTGGGAGGATGAGAAAATGACGTTGAACATCGGCAGACGTGGCTTCTTGGCTACGGCGACAAGTGCTGTTGTACTGCTCGCGTCGGGCGTTTCTGCTCACGCATCAGACTACCCGAAACTTAAGAAGAAAGACCACTACAAGGTCGGTTTCGCTCAGGCAGAAAGCAATGGTACCTGGCGTATCGCAGAAACTGAGAGCATGAAATCCGAGGCCGAACGGCTTGGCATTCAGTTGATCTTCGCTGACGCAGGGGGATCGGCTGCGAAGCAGGTATCAGACGTCAACTCGCTCATCGCCCAGCGGGTTGATGTCCTTTTCATCGCACCGCGTGAAGAAAAGCCGCTCATTCCTGCGGTGATCGCCGCCAAGCGCGCAGGCATCCCGGTTATTCTGCTTGACCGAGGCGTCGATCCTAAACTTGCGGTAGCCGGACGCGACTATCTGACTTTCATCGGCTCTGACTTTGTGGACGAAGGCAAGCGGGTCGCTGAGTATCTGCTGAAACTGAAACCCGAAGGCGCGAAAATCCTCGAGATCGAAGGCACGACGGGCTCCTCGCCCGCCAACGACAGAAAGAAGGGCTTCGACAGAGTCTTGGCTGGAAACGACAAGTTCACCATCCTTGCTTCGCAGTCGGGCGATTTTGCACGAGACAAGGGGCGGCAGGTCGTCGAAACGCTGCTGCAGGCCCATCCGGATGCGGACGTGATCTACTCGCACAGCGACGAAATGACGATGGGCGCGATCGCCGCAATCGAGGCTGCCGGCAAGAAGCCCGGCAAGGACATCCTTATCCTCGGCATCGACGCCGGCAAGGAAACCGTTCAGGCGATGGTCGACGGAAAGGTCGCCTACCTTGTCGAATGCAGCCCCAAGCTTGGGCCGAAAGCGTTCGAGTCCATGCTGCGCTACGCAGACGGCGAAAAGATCGAGCCGTGGGTCGTCAACCCTGATGGCGAATACACCCCCGAGACCGCGAAAGAAAAGCTCACGGCCGCCTGGTGATCCCAGCGGAGAAAGGACTGCTGGCGAGCGGCCATACTCAAGTCGCCGCCAGCAGCCGCAGAAAGTGTAGGCCGGCATGGAATACCCAATTCTCACCGTTCGGGACGTGCGAAAGTCCTTCGGTTCTATCGTGGCGCTCAAAGGAGTCTCGTTCGACGTCTTTCCAGGCGAGGTTCTCGGCCTAATTGGTCAAAACGGCGCCGGAAAATCCACGCTCATCAACATCCTCAGCGGCTACTCCTCAAGGGACGCCGGAGAGATCGACTTTGATGGAAAGGCGTGGACTCCACATACGCCGCTTCAAGCACAACGCGGCGGTGTCAGCACGATCTTCCAGGAGATCAACCTGGTTCCGTCGGCAACGATCCTCGAGAACATCTTTCTTGGCCGAGAAATCAGGAACCGCTTCGGCCTGCTGGACTGGAAAGCAATGGAGAAAAACGCCATCGAACTGATGGCGGAATTCGACATCGACGCCGACGTTTGGCAACTCGTCGGCCGATGCAGCACTGCGGTACAGCAGATGGTGGCCATTGCTCGCTCAGTTTCCATGAAGGCGCGCATTGTCATCATGGATGAATCAACCTCCTCTCTGCATGATGACGAAGTCGAGATCCTTTTCGCGACCATCCGCCGCTTGAAGTCGGCAGGCGTGTCGGTCGTGTTCGTTAGCCACAAACTGGACGAACTCTATTCGGTGTGTGATCGCATCGTCGTCCTTCGCGATGGCGGCCAAGTCCACGAAGGCCCGATTGCCGACCTCCCGAAGCTGGAGTTGGTTGCCATGATGCTGGGCCGCTCAATCGAGGCGGTCGTCCGCAGCCATGAAACGCCCGCTGAGCCTCTCAAGCCTTCAGGAGCGAAGGTCTTGGACGTCAGCGGGCTCGCATGCCCAAGATTGGTCAACGACGTCAGCCTGACAGTCAACCATGGCGAGATCGTCGGCGTGGCGGGCTTGCTTGGCTCCGGGAGAACCGAGACAGTGAAAGCCGTCTTTGGCGCGAACCAGGTTGTAAAGGGAACGATCCGTTGGTTTGGCGACGAAGTCCATTTCATGGACACGGCCGACGCAATCCAGGCTGGAATGGGTTTCTGCGCTGAAGATCGCAAGTCCGAGGGGATCATACCCTTCATGTCGATTCGCGAAAATCTCACGCTTGCGCTTCTTCCAAAGCTGACGCGCTTCGGATTTGTGGACCGGAAAAGGGAAAGACGGCTGGTGGACTCGTTCATCCAGCAACTGGGCATCAAGTGTGCCGGGCCGGAACAGCCCATTCGAGAGCTCTCGGGGGGAAATCAGCAAAAGGTCCTGCTCGCCCGTTGGCTGTGCCTCAACGCAAAGCTGATGATCCTGGATGAACCGACACGGGGCATCGACGTTGGAGCTCGGTCGGAGATCCAGCGTCTCCTGCGCGGGCTAGCGCACGATGGTACCTCCGTTCTCGTCATATCGTCGGAGATGGAAGAGCTTTTGGAAATCGCAGATCGATGCGTTGTGTTGCGCGATGGCCGCAGCATTAAGGAAGTGCCGCGAAGTCAGATGACGGAATCGACCCTTATGGAAGCTATGGCCCATGGCTCAAATTGATCAGTCGACCACACATGACGGGACGATGAGTTTGGTGTGGCAAACCCTTTCCAGCAACGCTGGGCGTCTAAGTCCCCTCATCGCGCTCTCGGTTCTTGTCGTGATAAACATCGCCATCACGCCCAATTTCCTGACGATGCAGACGCTGACCGTGAACCTATCGCAGGTCTGCACCATTGTGATCGTTGCGGTTGGCATGACCTTAGTCGTTGCTACGGGCGGAATTGATCTCTCCGTCGGATCAATCATGGCGATCTCTGGCGCGTTGGCTCCCTCGCTGTTCATGGGTGTTTTCACCCCAAACTGGCATCCCGCCGTGAATCTGGCACTTGGTATCCTCGTTCCCGTGTTCGTTGCGACTTGCTTCGGGGCTTTCAACGGCGTCCTGATCGCTCGATTTCGCATTCAACCGATCGTGGCCACTCTCGTCTTGTTCATCGCCGGGCGTGGCCTTGCGCAAGTTTGGACCAACGGCAATCTTCAGGTGTTCAGCGAACCCGCATTCCAGTCGATCGCACTCGGACGCATTCTCGGTATTCCCGGAATGATTTGGATTATGGCTGCCTTTGTCGCCGCATCCGTTATCTGGCTCGGTCGTTCGAAAACAGGCCGCTATGCACTCGCGATTGGCGGCAACCGCAACGCAAGTCTCCTCTCCGGCGTCCCCGTTTCCCGCGTTCTCATCGGAATTTACGCCGCGTCCGGGTTTTGCGCAGGCGTCGCAGGACTCCTTGTGGTCGCGGTCAACTCTGCCGCTGATGCGAATACCGTGGGCAAGCTGATGGAACTCGACGCCATTGCAGCGGTTGCCGTCGGCGGCACGCTGCTGGCGGGAGGCAAGGCGACCGTCCTCGGAACACTGAACGGGGCCCTCATCATTCAGCTTGTCCGGTACACCCTGCTCGCGAACGGTGTGCCGGATTCCCTGGCGATGCTGGCGAAGGCCGTCATGATTGTACTTGCGGTTTGGCTACAACGAAAGTTCAGCAGATGAAAAGGCTTCTCCTATCACCTGGAGCCGGAGTGCTTGTGGCTCTCGTTGCTCTCGTCGCTTTCGGCTCGATCCGCTACGATGGCTTCCTCACCGAATTCAACGTCTTGTCGGTGGTCCGATATAATTCGATGTTCGCCCTGGTTTCTCTTGGCATGTGCCTGGTTATCATGGCAGGTGGAATCGACCTTTCTGTCGGCGGCGTCGCAGCATTGGCAAGTGTTGTGTCGGCATTCGCCAGCGCGGGCGGGCTAGTTGCGGGTCTAACCGCCGGAACCGCTACGGGGATCGCGGCGGGGATCGCAAACGGCTTTTTCGTCACCCAGATGCGCTTGCCGCCATTCATCGCGACCTTGGCGACGATGCTGGCCGCCTATGGGTTGGCGCTGTACTTAGCGGATAACCAGTCGGTATCGGTATCATACGACAGCTTATTTGTAGAACTTGGTCAGGGGAGCTTGTTCTCCAGGTACCAACCTGAGATCGATCCGGTCACGTACTCGCTTCTTTCTCCGTTCTACAATTTCCCGACGCCCGGCTGGATTGCCGTCGCAGCATTCCTGTGCGGTGGCTTGGTCATGAATTTCTTGCCCTTTGGCAGGCGTCTGCTGGCGATCGGGGGCAACGAAAACAGCTCACGCATGATGGGCTTGCCGGTCCAGTTCACCGTGTGGATGACATACGCCGTTTCGGGTGGCCTCGCTGGCCTCGCAGGAGTAATCCTTGCGGCCCAATTCGGAGCCGGACAGCCTACGGAAGGCAGCGGATGGGAGCTTTTCGCAATCGCTGCCGTCGTAGTGGGCGGTACCCACCTCACCGGAGGAAAGGGTTCGCTCGGAGCCACACTGTCAGGTGTCCTGCTCCTGGGCGTAATCTTCACAATCTTGAACTTCGAAAACGGAATGGGATGGATCAGCCTGTCGGCCTACTGGCAGTCGGTGATCCGAGGTGTCTTCCTTTTGATTGTCGTTCTGCTGCAAGCCTCGCTTATTCGGGACGACGGGAAGGAACTTGTGAAATCGTAAAGTGATTATAGAACCTTGGAGTTTGCGTTTCGGGGTGGGAGGTAGTATGTCGGTCGTCTGTGAAGTCGTCGCCACAAGGTTGGGTTGGCCAGAAGGACCAACGCGGTTGCCCGACGGCCGCCTGGTGTTCGTAGAAACCTATAGAAGCCAGCTTACGGTATTCGACGGTGTCGAAACCAAGCAGTTTGCTGACGTCGGCGGCGGTCCGAACGCCGCGTTGGCCGGCAACGACGGTACGATCTACGTCACGCAAAACGGCGGCGTTATCGGTCCTTGGCGTGCTGAGAAGCAACAGCCCCCTAGCATTCAGGTCGTAGAAAGCGACGGCAGAATCGAGGTCCTAGCCACGAGCGTGGCTGGCAACGAGCTGAAAGCGCCCAACGATCTGGTTTTTGGCTCGGATGGTTGTCTCTACTTCACGGACCCGGGCGGCCCGTTCGATCCCATTGGCCGAACGAATGTCGGCCGTATTTTCAAGCTCTGCCCCGGTGGAAAAGGTGAGGTTGTCTGGGAGACCGGCCCGACATATCCGAACGGCATTGTCATTGAAGACGATGGATCGGTGGTGTGGGTGGAGTCCTACACAAGAGCCTTGATCCGCATAAAAAACAACGCCCCTGAAGTCGTATGCATTCTCCCGGAGAACGTCGTCCCCGACGGAATGAAACTCGCGGCAAACGGCGACTTTTATATCACGGGGGTAGATAGCGGCACGGTTGAAGTTGTATCGCGTAGTGGGGAGTTGAAAGAGCCGCTTCGTATCGGCGGCGCACCGACCAACTGCGTGTTCGTCGGTGAGACCCTCTTTCTAACCGATGGCGGCATTCCGGGGACTTCGACCAAGGCGAACTATACGGGTCGATTATGGAGAGCCGTTTTGCCGGGAGTCGTGGGTCAGACGGTTGCCTTGGGACACGTCGCTGTCGCTGAGAGCAATCCCGCGCGTTAGAGCCCTGCGATGATATCGGACAAAAGCGATCGATCGAGGGGCCTGTTCACCCAAGGTGAGATCGCATATACAAGATGGGTACTAACATCTTTCAGTCGTTGCGATGCAACGGAAATGGAGCGGATATGGCCGGTAAGGCAGTTGTTGATTTCAAGCCGATTCAGAGCCGCGCTGCCAATCTTCAAGTTTACGATCAGGTGCGGCAAGCTATTTCGAGTGGCCGGTTCATGCCGGGGGACGGCCTCAGCACCCGCCAATTTGCAGAAGCTCTTGATGTCAGCCAAATTCCGGTCCGCGAGGCGTTTCATCGCCTGGTGGCCGAAGGCGCACTAGAAAACCGTCCAAACCGAACGATCGGCCTTCCCCAAATCGGGCGGCGAGTGTTTTCCGAGCTGACGGAGATCCGCCTTTCGCTAGAAGGCATGGCGACGGAAAAGGCGAACGAGAATCTGACCGGCAAAGAGCTCGCAAAACTCCGAAAGCTATTGACCGAAATGGAGGTGGCTGCGGAGACCGACAATCATATCAGGTATCTCGAGGCTAATAGGCAGTTTCATTTTTTAATCTATCAGGCCTCCGGTTCACAGACCCTAGTGACAATGATCGATCAGCTTTGGCTTCGCGTAGGACCTGTCCTGAATTGGAGCGCTAAGCGTCGAGACAGTGTCTTGGATTCAAAGACTAGCCATTCCGACGCTGTGGCGGCGCTGGAGTCTGGTGACGCTGCCGGTGCCAGGACGGCGATCGAGCGGGATCTGAAAGACGCAGCCGAAATCGTCAAGCAACAACTAGACCACGACTAGTGCCCTAATGGGGGCAGGGGCTTCGGCTCACGTTCAACGAATTGTCGACGCCTGCGCTGCGCGCTTTAGACCCGAGACCCGATGGAAGTTAGTGCTCCTTGGTGCGAGCGACCACCGAAACTTCATGATGATCCAGAAGTATCTCGCCGACATCCTGCAGATCGGCACGAGTTGAGATGCCGCGGGCCGTCTGCTGCTCCGCTGGGCAAATGCCGGTCAGCACCAGAAGTTGCGAGGGTGTGACCACGCCACTCGGTGCCCTTTGCGACAAGGTCGACAAACGTTCGGTACGTGCGCCTTTGCCTTGGGCGACCACCCATGTCCCAAATGCCATTGTGAAAGCGTCGGGCAGGACGCGAACAAGGTCGTAATCGCGCGTAGCCAGCCCGACATGGCAGACCCCGATCCCAGTGCCGGCGCGGATCGAGATCGCTGTCACTGCGAAAGATGATGTTCCTCGGGCCCGAGGGGAGTCCACTGGCCCGCAAGGCTGTTCTAACATTTGTCGTTGCTTCGTCGCTCTGTAGGTACGCGTTCATGCTGCGTTCCGTCTTAGCGCACGATTATCTCCGAATCTTGTTCCGACCCCAAGAAGGCAATTGATCGTGTCATTCGACAGCTGCATTAGACCGGATGCAGCCTGGAAATCGTTGGGAAAAGGAGCGCGTGCCTGCCCTAAAGGCAACTTGTGGCCAAAAAGGCAAAATATCGTGTCATTCGACAACGTCAGACGACCTAGAATATCACAACAACTTGCACTGCACTAACATTTCTGCAATTTTCATCGCAGTCAACAGGTGACGATTGCGATCATGAGATATGCTCTCTGGCGGCTTGGCCGCTTACCCTACCTGGCGCTTGCAAGCTGCCTCTTCGTCCCGTCCGCCATGGCGCAAGACGATGCCGTCTCGAAATTCGTCTCCTATTACCAGAATGCCTACGCACAAGGCCGGGATCTAGTCCCTGGGCCGCAGGTATCTCTCGACACGTCGTCAATCGCCACAAACCTCAAACTTGAGACAGTAAGGCCAGTTAGTGCTCTCACCGGCAATGCATTTCTTGATTCGAATAGCGTGGTCATCAAGCTTGCTGGCGTCCAAGGCTGCCTTTCGACAGAGATAGTCCAGTTCATGGACAATCGGGTTTCATGCGTCACTGTCTCATTGGCGGGGCTCGCCTCCAGCCTCGACGAGGCAAAGGCGGCCGCGGGCGACGCCTTCCCTTGCCACTTCATCGGCCAAAACCCAGGAAGCCCCACTGTTCGGTTCGCCGAGTGTTTTTTCACCCAGGACGATATGGTCCAATCGCTCTCTGAGACCCTGATCAGGAAGGGTTTCGCTTTTGCTTCGAGGGATCGCGCTGGCAAACCCATTTTTCCCGAGTATGCGAAGGCCGAAGACGCAGCACGGCAGGCGAAAGCTGGACTTTGGGCTAACAGCTATTTCAAGCACCCGTACGGTGAACGTTATCGAACCAACCCTTCAACAAATTGATGCGGATTAAACTGTTCATGTTTCTTGCCACAATTGCAGCTTCCGGCCTTTACGCAAGCATGTACATCATGCCGGGTGTAATTGCCGAAAAACCTTCAGAAGCAACGCCTTCAATGCCGCCAGTGATACTGGTGCAGTCTACACAAAATTCACCAACGCCAGCTCCGCCACAGGATGGCCAACAATCTAATTTCTCCCCGTTTCCCGCCACGGCTCAATTCGAGACCGGTGACACATGGATTGCCGACGGGCGTCGATATCGCTTGTATGGACTGCAAACCTGCCTCCGCGGTACGAACATCACGCTGTCAGCTGGCGTTGTGCGGGATTGCGGGGAACTGAATCTCATCATGGCCCAGGCGCTGATCCGCGACACAAAGCCCGTCTGCACGACGGTCAAGGATCTCGACGCGAATAATGCCGTCGTCGTCTGCCAGACAACGACAGGTGAGCGTGGCTATGACCTGGCCACATACATGATCGCACAAGGATGGGGATTCGCAGCCGTTGACGGCGCGGGCCAACTGATCGTCCCAGGCTACAGAGTGGCGGAGGAAAGCGCCCGGTCGGCGCGCGCCGGTCTTTGGGCCTACTCCGACTTGCCTCACCCCGTTTCGGTTCTGATGCAGCAACAAAAGGTGCAGCAAGGACAATGATGCGATCGGCCCTCACCTTCGCTCTGCTCGCAGGGCTCCCGACACTCTCAGTGGCGCAGAGCCGGCCGGCCGACGTCCCTCGCCAAATTTATGGCAAGGTGCAGGTGATCGACGGCACGACACTCGATTTCAAGGATCGCGGCCAGATAGTTCGTCTTGCCGGATATGAAGCCCCTCGCCTCGAACAGACAGCCATTAGCGACGGAGTTGAATGGCCTGCAGGACAGGTTGCCAAGGCATGGATGATCCTCCGGACACTCAAACGCGATGTGAATTGCGCACCAGTTGCTCGCGACGCGAACAAAAATCTGATCGCCCACTGCTTCGTTGGCGAAACGAATCTGGCTGCAACGGCAATCGCTGAAGGCATTGGATATGCCTTTAATTACAAGAACGAGCCACAAGTACCCGCATATTTCGATATCGAGCGGAAAGCCCGAGGCCTGGGCTTTGGTGTCTGGTCTTCGCAAGATCTCCTACCACCATGGCTTTATGTTGCAGCTATGCCGCCGGAGAAAAAGTCGGAATTGCCGCCGCTAGACACTTTTGAACCCGGCCTCCCCTTACCCCCGCCCGTCGCTCCACAACCCTCTAAAGAATCCAACGGAGGTTAGTATGAACCGTATTTTCACATATGCGCTTGCCGCTGGAGCTATGCTCCTTGCAGCCGCTCCGATTTCAGCCATGTCGCAGATCCCTACGCAGGACGGTGCCACGCAGAAACAGGTTGAAGAGCGCGATCCTGATTTTTGCGGGGCCGGCGGCGCCGGTTGCGACCCACAGGATGTCCAGCAGTGGAAAGAGATCGGCAACAAGCTAGCCGATCTCTCGTCCGCGGACCTCAGCCAGTATGCCTATGCCTGCGTCAAGCATCCAGACTGGAAAAAGGATTGCGAGAAGGATCCCACGATCATTCTCAAACGGCTTGGCATCGAAGGATATTGAGGAGGCATCATGACGAATCCTTACGTTTCAGCCGGTATTGCCGCAGCCGTCGCAGCTCTCGTCGGTTTTGGCGCGGGCTACCAGATCAACAACATGACGACGAGCACCAAAATCACGGAGCTCGAGGCGAAGGTTACCGAGCTAGAGGCGAAAGCGACTGAGGCTGCGAAGCTTGAAATCCCCACGGACGAAGAGGCGACATCTGCTCTTCAGAAATCGGCTTTCAAAGGTGGTTCGATGAAAATTTCCGAATGCCAAGCAAATCCCAGTTTCCCAGGAGTGATTTGCGTGGGCACAGTAACGACAACCGGAGATTTTGGCGGCTCACGTCCTGCCACTCTTCCATTCGCCAAAATCGACGGCGTCTGGACGTACACACGATGAGTTCACGTTTCAGGAGAGAGGAAGATGAAAGCAATTAATTTATTTTCGGCGTCAATGATCGCCGCTGGCACATTTTGGATGGCAGCTCCCGCCCAGGCACAGGACGCCTCGTGGGGTTGCCAGGTCCTTTTATGCGCGGCATCGCAGAACCCATCCTGGCAGGGTGTCGGTTATTGCGTTCCGCCTATGACGAAACTGATCTCGGAAATGGCAAAACCCGGCTTCAGCTGGCCTATTTGCGAGGAAGGCAAGGCGGGAAAACCCGGCTTCGAGCGCTATGAAAATTGCCCCGAAGGATACAAAGCAGCCAGTGACAACAACGACGATCGCGGCGGATGGAACCAAATGGCGAACCGCTGCGAGAAAACGGTCAACGTGTGCCGGAATCCACGTGAACGGCAGCAGACAGGTTTAAAGTATAAAGACGTTGAGTACCGGCAGGTCGGAGGCGGCGATCACGGCAACTCCTGCACGCAGGTCGTTTCCATTCCACGGCCGATGCGCAAGGACCCCTATTTCTTCGATGTCCCCAATGAACAGGGCACGAAGCAGCGGTTCTGGTTCAATCTCAACTATTGATGGCTTTTACGAAAACCTGCGTGCCCGGGCTAGTCTCCGGGCATCGCATCTTTCAGGCAGCGAGATGACCCTCAGTCATCTTTTTTTTTGACCTGCGCCGACTTGGTTCCTCCTCCTGCGGAGGCGTTTCCCGATCCCGAAGGTCCTCTTCCGTGACCTCGAACAGTTCGTAGGTCGTGACGCCGAGAACGCGGGTCATCTTGTCCAACATCGTTAACTTGACATCCCGCATACCGCGGATCACCTGCGACATATAGCCTTCCGTAACGTCGAGCATTGCCGCCAGGTCTTTGTTTTTCAGACCTCGCTGCGACTTGATCCGTTCCAGGCCAATGACGAGCCGTTCCTGATGCGTAAGTTCCGTCAAGTCTCTGGTTATCGTCTCGTCGCCTTTGTTCTCACCCTTAAACCGAGGCATTTACTTCTTTTTTCACCTTCTCGACCCGGTGTGCATTCGGTGGTCTGGCTTGTGCGATTGATTCGCAAAGCAGCCGTTTATGACTCCAATGTTTGGAAAAATTAAGAGTCCTCATTATGGTACGCCCTGCCGCGCCATCGTTTATCCCCCCCCCCCACGATTCAGCATGAAGTTGCCTAATCCATCCGGTCAGGCATATCCCATTTCTGAACACACTCTTTCCCCTTGAGCGGTTCGACGGTTTTTGTCCTTCAACGCGCGCGCATCATAGACTCCGAATGATACGAACTGCAATAGAGTGCTGGCTTAGCTGATTGAAGTGATTCAGTTTTTTCCCAATCCAAAAGAGCTACACCACCTAACTATTTTGGGCTATTCCCGTGTCCGGGGGGATCGGAACAGAAAAACTCCTTAACCTTTTCCACGGCTTATCTCCCTTAAAATTCAGGGGTCAGTCCGACGTGTATTTGAGGGTTGAAGCAGTAGCGCCACGCCAGCAGCGCACGCTGGGCCTAAATGCCAACGCTAATTCCATTCCTCTGGCTTAGGTTAGGCCAGACCACCAACGAAGCCGCTCAGTTCGTCCAGTCGCACCATGGAAAGCCGCACATCCCCGCGACACCCTCGCGCCCTGCAGATCGTTTCGCGCTCGAGCTCGTCAATGTAGAGAAATTCCCGCTCCGGAGAGGTGCAGACAATTGCCCGCGTCAAATAGTGGACATGACCGCATCTCCTGCAGCGCGCTTCCAGCTTCTGATTGTCGGCAAGATCGCCGACGCGAATATTCTGCTTCCAGCTTTTCACCAGAAATCCTCCGCTGATGGGATGCGCGTGTAACTGATCTTGCCGCCGACATGCCCACCGGCGGGTGGCCGCCACTCACCCAGGTTGACTACTGTGCCGGCATAGCGCGTGTTGAGGGCGTCGATCGCTTTGCTGGCATTTTCCCACCGTCGACGTTGCCGGTCGTCGTTGAGCAACATATCGAGCTGGCGTTCATGCGAGGGCGAGAGGTCATAGAGCGTGACGCCCACGCGAAAAATCGTCAGTCCGCGCGGATGATCACGCCGCACCTGGCCCCATAACTCCTCCAACCCGGAAAGGATGGCCTGATCGTCGTTGACGACCGGCAGATGCCGTTTTCCCATCCACGATCCATCGCGGATCGAAAGCCAAAGCCAGAGGCCGCCGGCATAGAAGTTCTCGCGTCGAAGGCGTCGAGCGGCCTTGATCAAAAGCAGGCGTGAGATCTCGCGTGCGCCGGAAAAGGATCTCGATTCAGGCGGCAGGACGCGGCCATGCCCGAACATCCCCCGGCTCGATGTCGGCGCCTGGATGTCATAGCCATGGAGGGCGTACCAGAGCCGTTCTCCGGTGACATTATTCCAGAGCCGGCGCATATGTTTCGGTTGAAGATTATAGAGCTGTTCTGTCGTGTAGATGGACGATCGATACAGTCGCTTGGCCATGTTGCCACCGACACCTGGAATATCTTCCATAGCCACCGCGAACAGTGGCGCCGGCAGGTCTTCCGGTCGCCAGATCGCGAGCCCGTCACCGTACCGCCCTGCCCCGCGTTTCCCCTCTTTGCAAGCGATCTTCGCAAGCTGGCGATTGGCGGCAAAGCCGATCGAGCAGGTGATGACTGGCCCGACGTTCTCAGCGATCGCCGCCTTGATGCGTGCCGACAACGCCACGGGATCGGCGCGGCCGTCGTCATCGAGGCGACATGTCAGCTCGTCAATCGACTTTGCCGTATCGATGGGAATAACGGTCTCGATTTCCGATAGGAGTGCATTGTGAGCGCGCCGGTAAAGGTCCGGCTTTTGGGGAACGAGCACGAGATCCGGACAAAGCCGCTTCGCCTCGTCGATCGGCATCACGTTTTTGACGCCGTAGGCCTTGGCCTCGCGCGAGCACGCAATGACGGCCGTGCGCGTCGTGCCCTCGAACGGAACGACGCCGACCGGACGGCCGCGCAAACGACGGTCGCATTGCTGCTCGACGCTTGCGAAAAAGCCGTCGAAATCCAGATATAAACGTTCAATCGTTTCCGGCCGACGCACGGCAAAACCTCTCCCGCGGCGCGAAACACGCGATCCATTCTGAAAAATGAGGAACCTCGCCGCGAGCAGCAGCGCGCGACGATGTTCTTATTATGTTCTCATTATTGCCGGAGTCAATCCGCCCAAGAAAACATTCCTACCTGGCTCGGGTGAGGCGCGGGAAATCTTCGCTTGGTTCAAGAAGTAGACTCACCTCATATTGGCGCTTGGTTCGGGGACCGCCGAGGTCTGACCGCGACGGGTATACCAATTACCTATCAGATGGTTGTCGGCGGAATCCTTTTGTGCAAACTTACACTTCAGTCGAATCAAACGAACCAACCGACAAGGAGGAGAGCCAGTCGTCTTGAGAAAAAGAAAACCCCGCGAAACGGGGTGTTTCACGGGGTCTGTAGACAAAAATTCATCCAAAGCAATTCCTACAGATTCCCCCTCAGTTCGTCAACTGCTCCGACCGTCTTTCTGGCGGCCGATGGCGCGCGCCTTGCGCAGCCATGGCTTTCAGATTTCGCCGGCCACGATTGCGTGGTCAGAACGTAACTTGGAGAGGATGAAAATGGCCGCACCGGGCTAGAAAAGCGAAAACCGCCAGACGCGCCAACGTCTAAGCGGTTTTTTCAAAGGGTGGTGATCTCAGTAACCAGCTTTAAGTCGAGATCACTTTCCCAAAATTGATGGTCCCTGTCAACGGAAATTCTTCGATTTTCCGGACGGATGAGCTTTGCCTGCGCGGCCCCGAAAAGGGGAAGTGACGGATGACTGAACTTGTCGCGCAAGAGCGCCACGGACTTGCTTTGCCTCCATCCAGGCCGAGCGGACTGTCCGCTCATGCCCAACTGCGCCAACTGCTAGGCGATATCACGACGACCAAGCAGATCGATCACTTCGAGAAGCTCCTGTGGCGCGGATATTCCGAGGGCCATCTGAGCGACGAAGAGGCCGAGGAGCTTAATCGCGCCGCTCATCTTCGTAGGACGTTGCTGATCGAGGCCCGCGAAAAGCGCATGCCGCCGGCACGGAGCTATTTCCCCAAGAGGGAAAAGTCCGATCAGTCGCGACAGGAGGCCGCCAGTGGGTCTCGATGCTCGATCCGATGGGCCAGAAAGCGCCGCCTGGGTGACATGGCCGCCCTTCCTCCTCATGTTCGAGACCGCTTCACCGAAGGAGAGCGCGCCGTTCTCTATATCGTTGCGTCGGACTTCAGGCAGCACAGCGCCTGCACCTCCAGCGTCAAGGAGATCGGCGATCGCGCCGGCGTCGGCGTGACCACAGTGCGCAACGCCTTGCGCAAAGCCCGTCAGATGGCCTTGCTGCTGATCCAAGAGCGGCCGCAATGGCGCGCGAAGAACCTCACCAACATCATCAAAATCGCCTGCCAGCGCTGGCTTTCGTGGGTTCGAAAGTTTCGCCCGAACCTGGGGCTTAAATTTTATCCGATAGGGTTCAAAAAAGCGGCGTCCTCAGGAACCTTCGGAAATAAAAATATAAACGGACGGCCTTTTAAACAGCCTGATAGTGGCCCTTCGGGCCGCTTTCAGCGGTTTGCTAGTCGCAAACCACCATCAGGCTGACGGCCGAAACGCCAAACCACCAGCCACAACACAAGCGGAACCGTCGAAAAGGGACTTTTGAGAAAGCCTGCCGGGACCGGCTGTGCCTGACAAGCCAAAATTGGCGCTTGGGGAGAGGCCGGAAAGGAAGGGGGCGATCTGGTCCGGCCTTTGCAAGCCTGAACGGCGGGGTGGCGGCCGCCGCGCAACACCATCGGGCGGCCAGGGCTATTCAAGGTTGCGATTTGGTTCCGCCCGGATAGAATCGGTGAATATTGCCAGAGTTTTGGAGGGGTGAGATGACATTGCTGAAGACCGAGCATTACCAATTCAAGCTCAACAATGTTGCGGCAACTGCCGCCATCTTCGCCGCCGTCGTTATATTCATGTACTTCTCGACCGGCGACGCGCTCAAATTCAGCTATGCCCTGGTCATACCGATCTTCGTCTTTATTTCAGTCACGCTCAACAATGCCCGCCTCACAGAATTGCGGTTTCTAAGCTGGCGCGGATGGATCGAGACCTTGCTGGCCTTTGCGATCGCGGCCGCCGTTCCCTTCATAGGCTACCGTTTCTGGCTGATGGGATACTAGCGGATCCGGAGCGATAACGAGCACTCTATGCATATTGTCGTCCGAAACAGCCCAGGTCACCGATTAGGCTTCCTCACCGAACGCGAAGCAATGGCACTGCGCGCCTGGTACGGCAATTCCGGCAACAAAGACGACGATCGGATCGCGCTTGCTGCCATAAAACGGGCGAAGACCATGGACGGCTGGATCGAATGCGACTGCATTGCCGGCAAGTTCAAGCCGCTTCTCGCCCCGATCCAGCAGGAAAAAACCTTCACACTACGCCGTCTCACGCCGAAGGACGGGGATCCGCATCAATACGAAGACCGGCCGAACCATGCCGACACCTGCCCTTTTCACGTCGATCGAGACGATACACCTGCCCTCTTCGACCGCGGCTACAATATCCGCCCGCTGCCAAAAGCCGAACGCACCTACATAGACGCTCTCCCGGCTATCCCCGATCGCCTCGCAAACAGGGACGAGCCGGCGCCGACGCGATCGATCGAGCGCAATGACCGCCCCTCGAAACTCGGCGCGGTCCTCTGGCGGCTGATCGACAAGGCGGGCGTGAATGTGGTCCCGCCCTTGCAGGATCGGCCCGAGTTCGAACTCAAGGCTCAAATTTCCAAACTTCGACATTCGGCCCGGGAACTCAAAGTCCTGCGCACCTGGTCACTCGGCGCGCTCATGTCGACATGGGCGGCCGACTACTGGACACCGGATAGCCGCTGGCAGCAGCTGCTCGACAAATCGAAACCCGACTGGCCGGATACGCTGCGCCGGACCGGTTTCATGCTGCTTTTTTCAACAAGCGTCTCCGCCAAGGCGATCTCGCCGGCCTCGATCTCGCGCAAGATCGAGGTCCATTCCAAAGTTCGCCAGCCGCTGCGCGGCGATCCAGCCAGCCGCGGCCCCTTCCTCACTATCCTCAATGTCGATTATCAGGAAAACGACCAAGGTCCGATCCGGGCGATCCAGGCCTATGCGCAGCCAGTCTATAACGGCGACACCCTGTTTCCTGTCGAATCCGGCTTCGAACGCGATGTTGCACATCTTCTTTTCTGGTTGCAGCGCTCCCTCTACGAGGCCGCGCCGCAGCTGCGCATCAAGATCGCCAAGCCGCTCTTCGCATGGGAAACACCGTCCGGACTATGCCGGCCGGACTTCGTGCTCGAGACCACCTACGGCAACTATGAGCCCGTTACACTCATCGTCGAAGCTCTTGGCATGGAGACCGACGAGTACATGGCCGCGAAGGAGAAAACGCTCCCAAGAATGCGTGAAATCGGCCCTGTTTTCGAAATCAGACCCATAGATATCATTCCAGCCAACGCCGAAGCGACCGGCCAACGGCTCCAGCATTGGGTGATCGAGCATTCTCGACACTCTCCCTCTCCTCTCGCTCGCCCATCAGAGATCCAGAATGCGACTTCACACCGCTCTTGAATATATGAGCGCAGGACGGTTTCGTTCACTCGAACCCTGGAAGGATGACGACGCTGCGAGTGTCGCCAGATACATCCAGCACCACGCCGGTCAGATCGCCGAATTCAGCTTCAGTTTCGTGGATCCTGATACCGCCGATGATACGCTGCAGATCTTCATCGATTTTTCCAACGCGCTTTGGGATGAGCAGATCGCGCCGATACCGCACGACTATTTCTGGCTGTCATGGAACCAAAAGATTCTGCAGGAGACCATACATTTTGCCGCCTTCTGCGAGCGTATCTTTAGCGAAATCGATGGCAAGATGACCGCTCTGTCCGTGAGGGTCATGTTCGAAAACAAGCTCCGGAACGGTATGGGCTTCGTCAATCAGACCGGTTTCAAGGTCATCGGTGATCATAAGAGCGTTCTGGTCAGTGGCGCCGATCAGCCGACCGCCGAGCTCATGACCAATAACGGGTTCGGCGTCGTCGCTGCTCTTCTTGGAGCTCTCGCAACGCCCCAGGCCGTGCGCGTCGAGGAGCCCGCCCCGGCCAAGCTGAACAAAAATCGCCTCATTAAAGGTCGGCCAACTATAGCCCCGCGAATTGTCATCGATGTCCGTGCCAGTGCGCTGATGCGATCAGGTTCCGCGACCGGAGGCGGCGGCACAGTGCGTCCACACTGGCGGCGCGGGCATCTTCGGCGGTTGAACGACGGACGCGTGGTTCCCGTATCGCCGTCCTGGGTGAATGCCGACGGTGATATTCCGCCGCCCAAACAGTACCTGGTCAAGATGTAGGGCCAGTCCGCCGCCACGCTTGAGCAGCGGCTGTCGGTTCATTCTTGCCATTTTTTGCCATAGCGCCTATCTTTCCCCCATGAGCACCATGAACATATCCCTGCCCGATACCCTCAAATCCTTCGTTGACCAACAGGTCTCCGAACAAGGGTACGGCACGAGCAGCGAGTACGTTCGCGAGCTGATCCGACGCGATCGAGACCGCGAAAGACTGCGCGGCTTGCTCATGGAAGGCGCGAAGTCGGCGCCGACCGAGCCGGTAAACGACGGCTATTTCGAAAGCCTCCGCGCCCGCGCTCAGAACAGCTCCAAAGCGTGACGACGAAGCCGGTCATTCCGCGCGCTATAGCCCGCCGCGATGTTGAACAGGCTATCGACCACTATCTTGCCATTGCGGATTCGAGTGTCGCGCTCAACCTTATCGATGGCCTCGAGCGTGCTTACGCTCAGATTTCCAGTTATCCAGCTTCCGGATCGCCACGTTTCTCATTTGAGCTTGGCATCCCCGACCTGCGCCATATGCGCATCAAAGGCTTCCCATATCTGATCTTCTATGTGGAGCTCGCCTCCCACATCGACATATGGCGCGTTCTGCATACCAAACGCGACATTCCAGCCTGGATACCGGCCTGGCTCGACGATCCGGATTCGCGGGAGCAATAGGAGACCCGGCGGGTTGGGTATTGGGGGGCCGGGTCTCCAATATCGGCCGATCCTCGTCATCAGCCGACCCGTTTTTATAAGCAGGACAAACCTGCCCTGTCATCCTTAAAAATGACACTGGACTGTAATATCCTGCGGATTAGATTGCGTTAGTCGGCAAAATTATTTAACCACCCCTTTCGAAGAAATACCGTCATGTGGCCGGGGGGCCAGACAATGCGAAAAATAACAGATGGCGAGCTGGTGTCCGAAGTTGCGGCGAAGCTAAGCGGTCCGCGGGCTCGAAAATTCGAGCAGTGGCCTCCAAGAAACCCGGTGATCATCTACAAGGAAGGCGTCTTTAACATCGTCCTGGCTGGTGGCTTTCGCCTAGCCCACTACGTGGTGGAGCAATTGGGATGGCCCGAATCCACATTCAAAACCGCCCTTCTTCATATATCGTATTGGGCAGCGATCGGGGCTTTCTGTTATGGGGCCTTCTTGCTGGTCCGGGCCTTCATTCGCCGGCGAGAGCTGTGGAAGAGGAACGCCGAGATACATGCGGAGCGAAGCGCTATCTATTCCCGGTTGCGATACGTGGCGCATGGCAACATCGTCTTTGATCCGGTCACGGGCAAGGAAGCGCCGCTTGAACATCTGGAAGGCTTGATAACGTTCCTGCACCGGGAACAAAAATCCTAGACCGTCGGGGCAAGGGCACGCTCCAGCCGCCACGCAAAAATATCACTGCATTGTAATTTTTGTTCGACATCGAATTAGTTCCGGGGTTATTCTGTCACGATACAGTCACTCAAGACGTGAGGTGATGCTGTGACAGATTATATCGATCCCCGGCGACTGGCTTTTGGTATTCCCGTCGGCATTTTCTATTTCATTTTCACCGCCTCGTTCATCCCCTTCATCCTGCATCCCAATGCGGCGATCGGCGTGTGGATCCTGACCTTCCTGTTCCTCTATGCCTGCGTGCGTCACGCCATGGATGAGCATCCAAGAGACGTCGCCCGGTTCGACGAGGATATCGCAAGCGGCACCCCGCGCCTGTAGCGAGGGAACTTGCACCGCGATTCGGCAGTTATTGGCGACCATTGGAGGATGGGAGCAGGAAAGGGGATTCAGTTGAACAATAAGTCTTTGGCAAAAATCATTGCCGAGCATTTGCATCATCCGGATACCGTCCGATTTCTGCGCTCCCGGCCGCTGTTTTCGGTAGATCAGCCCCTTCCGGAAAATTTCAAATCTTTGCTCGCCCGCCTGGACGAGGCCGACCAGCTTCCGGCGAATTCCAAAGGAAAAGATCACTAAATGACGCAAGATGCAGCGAAAGATACCGCGCCGTCGGCTCCTTGGGCCGATTGCGTCGGGCACGGGGGACATGCCGTGAGCCCTCATGCTCGAAGACTGGCAGAGGCGTATGAAATCCTGAAGAAAAATCAGGAACAGGATGGCAAGTCGCTCCGCGACCGCGCTCAGCTCCGCTAGGCTCCGCATCCGCCCAACGGATGCGCTCGCCAAGCTTCGTCGAGCCCCGCAGGCGGGTCTCGCCCCGTTCGGGCTATGATCGCTCTTGCGCCGCCGGCGTCGCGGCATACCTGAAAGCCTACATACCAAGCTTCCCCTCCCTTTCGGCCCGATAGAAGGTGGGCAGGAAAGCGCCAGATCCAGAGAGTGAGAGAAAGGACAGGCCCGATCGAACGGGCCTGAGTGGGAGAGAGAGGCTTTCCCCGGTCCGTTGACCGGAGAAAGTGTGATGACCAGCAAATCCCGCAAGCCTTTCACCAGCCGCCGGCGTCCGGACAAGGACGTCTATCAACGCATCACAGACAAGATCGTCGAGCAACTCGACGCTGGCGTTCGTCCCTGGCATCAGCCATGGGGCGCGAACGGTACCCCGTCGCGGCCGCTGCGCCACAATGGCGTGCCCTATCGCGGCATCAACACCATGCTTTTGTGGATGGAAACGGCTGCCAATGGCTACGCTTCCCCCTACTGGATGACCTATCGCCAGGCTCAGGAACTTGGCGGGCAGGTCAGAAAGGGCGAAACCTCCACCCTCGTTGTCTATGCCGGCGCGATCGAGAAGACCGAGGAAGCCGAAAACGGCGAGGAAATCGAGCAGCGCATCCCCTTCCTGAAAGGCTACCCTGTCTTCAACTGCGACCAGATCGACAATCTCCCGGCGCAGTTCACCCCCGCTCCGGCTGCACCGCGATCGCCCATGGAGCGCTTCGCCCATGCCGACGCCTTCTTTGCCCATACCGGCGCCAAGATCCGCTTCGGCGGCAACAAGGCATTCTATAGTCCCATCGAGGACTTCATCGGCATGCCTGTTTTCGAAGCTTTCGAATCTCCCGACGCTTTCGTGTCCGTTCTTGCCCATGAAACGGCGCACTGGACGCGCCACCCTACCCGTCTCGATCGCGACTTCGGTCGCAAGTCCTGGGGAGACGAGGGATACGCGATCGAAGAACTCGTGGCTGAAATTTCTGCAGCCATGGTCTGCGCGGATCTCGGCATCGAGGACGAACCGCGCGAGGATCACGCCGCCTATATCGGCAGCTGGTTGAAGGTCCTGAAAAACGACAAGCGCGCCATCTTCCAGGCCGCAGCTCATGCCGAACGCGCCGTCGCCTACCTGCACAGTCTGCAGCCTGACGCCGCCTCGACGGAGGACGAGCCGCTCGCAGCGGCCGCCTGACCTTCTTCGCATCCCTTCAACCCAAACCCGGCCATCGCGCCGGGCTTTTGATTTTCAGGAGCTATCAACATGCCTTACGTCTCTGAGCACCGGCCCGCGGACCTGTTCATGGAACATGCCGGGGTCAAGATCTACCACGTCTATAGGGACAACGAATTCGATCAGGGCATCCGCACCTACTGGTACGCTATCCACGACGACGGCAACGACTACAATGACCACGCTATCGATGGCGTTTTAGATGTGCGCTGCCTTCCAGCTCCCCCGTCTTCGCCGCGTTTAGATGAACAGCCGCCCTTTCTCGGCGCTGATCACGGCCGTGAGGCTGGCTTTGCCACCTTTGCTGAATGGAAGAACAGCGCCGAATTTGCGCGCCGGAAAGCCCTTTGGGATCTCTGGCACCAGTCGGGCGAAAGCGAGGCCATCACCAACACGATCCGGCATGCGATCGATATCGGCCTGATCACGGCCGACAGGGTGGCCGCGCCCGACACATGCGGTGTCCAATCCTGACCTCCCCTCTCACGACATCACGAAAGGCGATACCATGGCAAACCATGTCTGGACCCGTATCATTGTCGGCGGCATTGTAGATCCCGCTGACGTCGACGCCCTCATCGAAGCCCTCTTCGACGATTTCCATGGCTACGATGAAACACCCGACGAGGCCGTCCGGGAAAAGCTCCGCAACAACGAACCGCTCGTCTTCACAGGACATTGCTCCGGCGACCCGGAAATTACGATCGCAGTGTGCCAGGCCCGCGGCCTCACCTATTCCTTCAGCTTCGATTCCGGACCCGAATGGGATGCTGGCGGCAAATACTGGACCCCGGGCATGGCGATGCCAGAGGAGTTTTCCTGCACTTCCGCCTTCCATCCGGTCATGCACCTGAAGGAAATCCGCGAGCACATGGTCAACGGAACCCTGGATGCTTACGTGGAACAGATAGAAATCTGGTCCGGCAATAAGGGTTTCCCGGCTCTCAAGCTGTTCGAGGGGGCGACAAGTGACGCTTCCCGCTGACCTTCGCCGGCGGCTGCGCGACGCTCTCGCCGGCCGCCTTCTTGCCGTCTCCTTCGGCTCCGGCGTCGATTCGACCGCCATGCTCGTGGCGCTGAAGCTCGCCGGGCTTCGCCCCGCCGTCATAACCTTCGCCGATACCGGCGGAGAAAAGCCCGAAACCCTCGACCACCTGGACCGGATGAATGCCGTGCTCCGCGATTGGTCCTGGCCAGAAATCATTATCTGCCGCAAAGTTCCCCTCGCCAGCACGGGCTATGCGGATCTCTATGGAAACTGCATCGCAAACGAGACATTGCCGTCGCTCGCCTTCGGCATGAAGTCCTGCTCGATCAAGTGGAAGCAAAAACCGCAGGACCAGGTTCTCAAGGGTGCAAAATCAGGTCCGAACGCCTCCCCGCCGCATCCGGTCTGGATCGACGCGCAGCGGAACGGTCAGCGTATCGTCAAGCTGATCGGATATGATTGCGGTCGCGCCGATCTCCGCCGCTCCCGAAACCTTCCCGTTTCTGACGCGGATTTCGACTATGCCTATCCGCTCCAGATCCTTGGTTGGACACGGCGCGACTGCGTGCGCGTGATCTCAGAGGTTCTCGGCGCCGACATGGTTCCCATCAAATCGGCCTGCTTCTTCTGCCCGGCGTCGAAACAGTGGGAACTCTTTTGGCTGGCGGCGCATCATCCCGAACTCCTCGAGCGCGCCTTGCTGCTCGAGCGCAATGCGCTTACCGGCCGTCACAGCCGCTTCGACGCTATTGAGTTCGGCGCGACGTGGGACGAGCTGGTGGAAAGCGACGACCGCTTTCCAAGCTCCTCCACCACCGTCGGTCTCGGCCGAAACTTCGCATGGAACCAGTGGGCAAGGTCTAACGATGTCGTCGATCCGGACTTTCGGGTCAAACGGAACCATGCCGATCGGGCACGCTTCCTTGCCGAGGCGGATCGGTTGCGTGGATCCGACAATGCCCTCGACGCCCGTGCTGCCTGAAATTGCTCCTTGCAAAATCAGCCCAAAGGCCCGATATGGATATTCTGGATAATCTGGACCACAGGAGGCCGCAATGCGTGAGTTTACAACGGCTGATCTCAACAAACACGTCGGAGAAGTCACCGACGCCGCTCGCCGCGGCCCCGTGTACATCACTCATCACCGCAAACCGAGGTTTGTTCTCATGGCAATTGAGGATTTTGAGAAACTGCGCGGCCAGGAGGATCATCGCAAAGCATTCACCCTCGACACCATGCCTGATGATGTCGCAGAAGGTCTGATCGCCTTGGCTGACAGCTATGCTGCCGAAGGCCACAGCGATGATTGAACCTGAAACCGGCTTGGTGATCTCCTATTATTTTCTGTGGGACCGCGAACACGCCAAAGGTGAGGCAGAAGGTCGAAAACCACGGCCGGCCTGCGTCGTCGTGCCATTGACCTCAAAACATGGAGATGTCGTCCTCTTTCCGCTCACCAGTCAGACACCGGCCCCGGAACGCATCGCGATCAGGGTTCCGGAGACGGAGCGGAAGCGTCTCAAGCTCAAAGGTTCAGGTCCAAGCTGGATCATCCTCGACGAAGGTAACACCGACAGGCTCACCGAGTCCCATCATGTCGATCCCATCGGTTATGATCCCCTCACCGTCGCTTACGGTGTATTTAGCCGTGCGTTCATGAAGCAGGTTGTCATAACCGCCGCCCAGGCGATCCGGGAACGCCGTGTTCGCCTTGTGAAGCGCGATCGGTGACCATTGCCTAATTGAAGTTACCAACAATGCCGGGGGAAGGCGTCATGAATGACACACTCATGATCTCTCTGCTCATGGTGCCAATGGCTGGTTTAGTGGTCTGCGCCGTTTATCTGTTTAAGTGGTGGTAGAGAAAATTCAGAAAACGCCGGAGGGCAACAACATAGCCATGGCTGATCGGTCCATCTATGCTCAAATCGACGAGATTAAAGATACGATCGAGATGCGTCGGCGCGAGCAGGTCCGTTCACGCGGGCGCGATGAAAGCATCGCGGCCGAACATCTCCTGCGTCTCGAATGCGTCCTGAAAACCCTCGAATGGGTTCGAGACAATCGCGACGATCTCATAGCCTATGAGAAGCACCGCCGGCAGGAAGCAGGGCGCGGAGCACCCGAGCAGCCAGCAACCGGCCCCACCTCATAGAGCGAGCGACAGAAAAAGCCCGGTTGCCGGGCTTTCATAAAGGGAGAGAGAGTGTCTCCCGCCCGGCTCACGAAAAGGAGCCGTTCATGTCCTCGCTCATCCTCCTCCCCTCTATTCCAGACGATTCACCGGGAGCCAGT
The DNA here is from genome assembly GCA_900465915.1 of Hyphomicrobiales bacterium. Taxonomy (GTDB): domain Bacteria; phylum Pseudomonadota; class Alphaproteobacteria; order Rhizobiales; family Rhizobiaceae; genus Brucella. The sequence goes on along the minus strand of UBKJ01000019.1, from coordinate 21,142 downwards.
CGCCTTCTCGTGCTCGCCTGTTCGGCCACGAAACGCCCCGATCCCGGTTATCTTCCTGCGCTTTACCGCTATGACGGTCCACTTTGGCAGACATTGCGCGCAGCGGATCCGGAGCGGCGGAAAACAAAGGTCGCATTTCTGTCCGCTCGCCATGGCTTCCAAGACGCGGCCGCCCGCCTCGAAAATTACGATGCGCGCCTCACCCCGGATCTCGCACAGCGCATGATCGCCGGCGGCATGGGAACCCGATGGCCAAGGCCGTCATCACCGAGGAAGCCCGACAATGCCGGAATGCATCCCGGCGCAGAAATCGCGTCCATGTCGCGCTACGGTCGCATCCCCTTCCGCGATGTCGCTCTTGTCGGCGGGCATCTCTATCTCGACGTCATGCGTGCCTTTCTGAAGGAATTCATCCGCATGAAATGCGTGGTGGAAGACGCCCAGGTCACCGAGATCAACGGACCGATCGGTCTCATGCGTCGCGACCTGAGACAGTGGATCGATCGCGACAGCGCATTTTATTCAGGAGAAGGCCAATGACCGCACCGCTATGGCGCTACTCATTGCGCTGGAGCCTGCCTCACCTCCCCTGCCCCGGTTCTCGCGAACTCGCCAGCGCCGAAGTGCCGGCAGGCTCCCCTTGCCCGCTGATTGTCTCCAGCCTCTGGAAACCGGGGGCAGGATACGCCATCTGCATCGACTTCCCGCCGCCAGGTCCTGTCCGACGGTGGAGTGACGAGCGAAAGGCGGCCGCTCGCAGGCGCAATCTGGCGCGTCGCGTCCAGAAAAAAGCGCCCCTCTTTGCCGACGAGCTGATCAATCGCGAATTGAAGGCACGCCCGGAGTATTTCGCGGGCAGGAGCCACATCTGAAGCGCCCCACCCGGCATCTGGCGGCAAGAGTAAGAGGCAGGGGAGCCCGGTTGACCGGGCTCCAAAAGAGGAGAGAGTTTCTCCCGCCCGGCTCATCAGGAGCCTGCCATGACCAACCCCACCATCGCCATGATCCCCCTCAACAAGCTCTCCCTCAGCCCGCTCAATGTCCGCAAGACGACGGTGAGCGAAGAAGAGGACAACGAGCTCTATGCCAGCGTGAAAGCCAATGGCATCAAGCAGAACCTGCTCGTCCACAAATCCGGTAACGGATACCATGTCCACGCCGGCGGCCGCCGTCTCGCCACGCTCGAGCGTCTCGCCAGCGAAGGCGAAATTCCTGCCGACAAGGAAATCCCCTGCATCATCGAGACCAAGAAGCAGGCGGAGGAAACCTCCCTCATCGAAAACTTCATCCGTGCCGACATGCATCCGGCCGACGAGTTCGAAGCCTTCAACACGCTTGAGAAAAAAGGCTGGTCGCGCGAGGACATTGCCAACCGCTTCGGCGTCACGTTGAATTTCGTCGATCGCCGCATGAAGCTTGCCCGCGTCTCCCCCGTCATCATCGAGGCGTTTCGCGCCAACAAGATGACGCTCGAATGCGTCCAGGCCTTCTCCATCACCGACGACCACGCCCGACAGAACGAGGTGTGGAACGAGATCGCGAGCCAATACCGGCCCTATCCGCAAAACATCAAAGCTTCGCTGACGGAGCGTACCTATCACGGCAATTCGAAGCTCGCCCGCTTTGTCGGCATCGACGCTTATCAGGCCGCCGGCGGCGCCGTGCTGCGCGACCTCTTCTCCGACAACAACAGCGTCCACCTCACCGACAGCGATCTCCTGGAAAAACTTGCCCGCGAGAAGCTGCAAGCGGCGGCCGACGAACTCGCCAAGGAATGGAAGTGGGTCTCCATCGAAATCGAGGTCGCCTATGACGCCTTCCGTCCCTTTGGTCGCGTCTATCCCGAGCCGGTCGAACCGGACCCGGCGATCGTCAAGGAGTTCGAGGAACTTGAAGCCCGTCTGGAGGCATTTTCCAACCAGTACGACGAGGAGACCTGGACCGACGAGCTGCAGGCCGAAGAAGACGCAGCCTCCGAGCGTTACGAGGAGGTCCGCAAGATCATCAACGACAGCGTGAGCTATACCGCCGAGCAGAAGGCCCTTGCCGGTGTCGTTGTAACGCTTGACCATTCTGGAGGCCTTCGCGTCGAGGCCGGACTTGTTCGTCCCGAAGATCTTCCGAAAAAGAAGGCCGCGGCGGACAATGACACTGGCGACAACGCCGGACCGGACATTCAGATGCCGGTTTCGTACCGATCGAGCACCGTTGCCAGCGACGCGGTGACCGAGGCGCGCAAGGAACAGGGCATCTCCGCATCTCTTGCGGACGATCTTCGCGCAACGCGTCATCAGATCCTCAAGGCGCATCTTGCGGTCGATTTCGCAACGGCCTTCGACGTCATGCTCTATTCCATGTGCTCGCGTGTCCTCACCAACAACAGCTATAGGTCCACGCCGATCAATGTTTCGGTGACGCACGCGGAGACGTATCGAAGCCGCGATGCGATCAAGGACACGGTTGCTCAGCGTATGCTCGAAGCCACCCACAAAGGTCTCAATGTCGAATGGAAATCGCTTCCGAGCCCGCAGGACTTCGAGGCGATGTGCGCGCTACCCGATAGCGAGAAGCAGGCACTCTTTGCCTGGTGTGTCGCCCACGGCGTCGTCCAGCAGCTCGCCACGGACAACGGTGCGAATCCCGTCATCGAGGTGATCGGCCACCGCATGGCGGTCGACACGGCCGCTTGCTGGAGGCCGACGGCGGAAAACTACTGGAACCGCGTCAAGAAGGACCATGCCATCAAGGTCGCACGCGAGCTGATCGATGACCGTTGGGCCGACGACAAGGCCAAGGACAAGAAGCCGGTCATCGCCGCCAGCATGGAACAGGCCTTCAGCGAGGATCCACGCGCTGCAGCCGGTCTCACCCCCGAAACGGCGGAAAAGACCTCGACCTGGTTGCCGGACGGCATGGCCTTCACCGGCTCCTTCACTGAACAGGCCCCCGCTCCGGATTATTCGTCGAATGACTACGACGAGGACGACGACCGGGTGCTTGATGAGCCCAACGAAGGAGATGAGGACCTTGAGGGCGACGCCGCTGATCCGGAGTTTCAGGAAGACGAGCAGGAAATCGAAGAGGATGACGATATCCCCGCCTTCCTGAAAGAAAACGCGGCCTGACCGCTCCCTTCCCAATCATCGACACGACGGCCCGGCTCAGACCGGGCCGTTTTCACATCAACCCGATCCGGAGCATCATCATGCGACTGACCTTCCCCGCAGACAAATTGCGCGAGCTGTTCGCAGCCGCCGAAACCAGATGGTCCTTGGGCCTTCGTCCTCGATGGGGCGTCAAGGATCCTGCCGGCTTCTGGCTGGTAGGCGATGAGGGCGTTTACCTCATGCACAATGGCAAAGCGACCGATGACAAACAGCTGGTCGTCTATGCCCAGGAATGCAATCCCGAAACCATGCCTTTCGATAAATGGTGGGACGCCAAGCGGGATTCCTTCGGCGGCGATGACGGCTGCGAATTCATCGACGCCGATGTGGTGCGCGATGCGGTTGCGGCCAATAGCCCGCTGATCTTCGAATTCACCGAAACCACAATGTCGGTCTTCACAGAAAAACGTACTCATTGACGGAGCCGACGATGAACACGACCATGAAGCGCGAATTCACCGTCGTCGAGAACGCCGGTTACATTGGCGAAGCCGATATCCGGTCATTCCCGACTTTGGACGAGGCGATCACCTGGCGCGATCGCCACTATGAACCTGACGAACTGTATCTGCTCCACGTCCAGATCGCTTGCGACCTGGCCGACGGGACCAGAACCTACGAATATTGATTGGAGAGAGCATGAGCCGCCATACCCTCACGGCCCATAAAGGCCAGAAGAACGATCCAGATGCCGTTATCGGATATGATCCGCCCCTGCGCACCTTTTTTCTTCAGGCCTTTGCCGACCCCGAGACCGAAGAGCTTGAGCTTTGGCTTGGGACACTGCTTGAGGAATATCCGTCGCTGGAGAGCATCGTCGGCGCTGCACGAAAGCGCGGCTATGACCTTTCCGGCCTTTCCCGCGAATCCATCGTTGCGATGATCAAGGAATCGAGCACGCCAACGCCGCCAAGCATCGGCGAGCAACTCGGGATCGTACGATAGGTTCGATCGCTTCGGACACAAACCTCACAAGGCCGCCCTTCTGATCAGAGGGCGGCCCTTCTCTCCGTGACGGGTTCTTCAGACCACGCGACCGGCGCGTGGCCGCCCGTCGCGGAGTTTGTCCCATGACTGATTACAAACCCTATATCGAGCAGGCATTGGCGACCGAAGGCGGTCACCTGTCGATCGGCCGCGGCGGCTTTTCCCTCCACTTCGGAAATGGCTGGCTCAGCGGTTACGATTGCGAGACCGTCAAGGCTGAAGCTATCGCCGCAGGCCTGCCAGTTTACGACAGCCGGAATCTTGATCTTGGGATCGTCGCGAAACTTGCTTGCAGCGGGCCGATGATCGCCGTCGGCCGCGCGCCCGATCCGGAACCGTGGGACAGTCTTTCCTTTGTTCCTCTCTACCACGTCATGGATGCCTATCGGAGCGCAGGCGCAGAAATCCACCATATGCCCACCGCGCCGTCCAATGCCGGTCCCAACACAGAGGGACCGAAGCCATGATCGCCTATCGGGACGCCAGAACGTCGCTGCTGCGCATGGAAGAGGCCTGCCGCGTCAATTGCCGCCATCTGAAGATCATCGATCGTCAGATCCTCGACGAGGCCGAGCGAATGACGATCAAGAACAGGAACAAGGTCCGCCAATATGGTCGCCATGCCTCCACATGGACCCCGGCCGACGAGCGCCATTATCGCGATTGCATCGACGCAATCTACGAAAGCCGGCGCACCGAAGTTGATGCCCTGAAACGCAAGATCGAGCGGCAGACCATGGCAATCAACCATCTTCGAAGCCGTCTCGGCATCAATGAACCGGCAGAACTGCCCAACATCGTCATGCTGAGCGACTGAAACCGACCTGCTCCCATCATGCCAATGGAGATCCCCATGCCAACCATTGACCAGATTTTCACCTACGACCGGCAATCGCCTCCGGCTGAACGCTCTCTTCCCTGGAAGGAGACACGAAAAGGTATCACCGTGGTCGTAGAACCCAAACCTCATTGGGCCAGCGATCTGCTGGCCTTCAATCTGCTCGAACGGTCCTATTGTTACTATGCCGACTGGTGCCACAATGGCGCGAAGGCCCGCTTTTTCCCCCATATTTCCACAAACGGGTCCGATGTCTTGCGGAGGGCTCGCAACATCATCTCTCAGGAACTTAAAGACGGCCTATGGGCAGGATCTGGATCTTGAGCCAACGGGCGCCTGACGGCGCCCTCCCCCTTTCCCCGCGATACGAGAGCCAGAGGCAGGCCGGAAAGAGGTCGGACCGGCGCGGTCAAAAGAGAGCGCCCGTCGGCCGCCCTTTTTCCGCTCTCCGGAGGCCGCTCCATGCCAGCAACAGCCCTGCAACCGCGCACCGTCGCGCGCGATATCGATCTTGAAGAAGCGCTTGCCCGTTATGACGCCAATCTTGCGGCGTTTCGTGTCATCTCCGCGAAAATGCGTCAACCGAACCGGGCGGCGCTGTTCGATACGCTCGCGGCAAGGCGCATTTCCCTCGTCGTCGTCACCATCGATCATGATGATAATGGTGGACGCATCGAAAAACTGGCTCTCATAGCCGCCGATCCGGCGACCCGGCTCCCCGAGGAACCGGTCACTCTCTCAATTCCCCAATGGGGACTGCCGGACCCAATCTCCCTCGAATTGTCCGTTCCCCACGCGATCGAGCGTATGGCCTTCGATTGCCTGGAAGAAAGCTTCGGCGTCTGCCCCTTTGATCATGCCGGCTCCGAAACCCTGATTTTCGACGTCACCAATCGGGCTGTTGCCGTCACCAAGCCGAGACAGGACTACGCTTCGGCCAGAACTTCCAGGAAAGAGTAAGAGGCGGGCCGGGAAGGGCAAGCCTTCCCGCGGCCAGAGAGAGCCGCCGGGAACGTCCCACCAACCCGGAGGCCTTCATGAACATGCCCTTCAGCCCTCGCGGCGCAATTTCCCTCGCCCCTCGTCCCGCCGCTGCCCCGTTACTGGAGGCAGCGCGCGCCCTCCTTCCCCTCCTCGAAACCGGGAAACCCATTTCCACAGACATGCTCCGCCATGCCGTTGAAACCGCCTATGGCGACACAGACGCCAATGGCGCCTGGGTTTGGAAGGATGCCTATGAAGCGCTCGAATGCGCTCAAATTCTCTTCATGCTCAAATATGGCGCTGCCATTCGCCGGAAGGCAGCCGATCCAGCTGCTGAACTGGCGATGATCGAGCGCATCTCCTCGCTTGTTCCGACACAAACCCGGCGCTCCGAGGAATCGCAGCGCCTGCAGCAATTCTCGACTCCCCTGCCCCTCGCCTTCGTCGCGGCCAATGCTGCCGGCATCTCGGCCGACGATCTCGTGCTCGAACCATCTGCCGGCACAGGCATCCTCGCCTGCTACGCCCGCATCGCCGGCGCTGGCCTCCTTCTCAACGAAATCGCTGACGACCGTGCACAGATCCTCACCGACATTTTCGGCGGGACGGTCACGCAGCATGATGCAGCCACCATCCACGATCGCCTCGATCCTGCTCTTTCCCCCACGATCGTGCTGATGAACCCGCCATTTTCCGCAGCGCCGAACGTCGAAGGCCGATTCCGCGCCGCAACCATGCAGCATGTTCGCTCCGCGCTGGCGCGTCTTGCACCTAGCGGCCGCCTTGTCATGATCTCCGGCTCGAACTTCGCCCCCGGCTCCAGCCAGTGGGGCGATTTCTTCCGGTCAATCGAAGACCGCGCCACCATTCGCTTCAGTTCCGCCATTGCAGGACGGGTCTATGCCAGCCATGGCACAACCTTCGAAACCCGTCTGACTGTCATCGACAAGGTGACGATCGCCGGAACAGCTCCCGCTTTGCATACGCAGGCGGCCGCCACTTGCGCTGAGTTGCTTTCGCGGATCACCGAAGGCGTGCCCGCTCGCTGCAGCGCATCCTCCTCCCCGATCTCGCTCCGGACGACGAAACCCGCCTCCAGCATCACGGCCTTGCGTGACAAGGCTCGCGCTCAGGCCCGCGCCGCCGCTGTCGAAGCAGCTCGCCACCCTCTCGATAAAGTCGAGGTCTGCGAAATCGACTATGAGCCACGCGAGGAACAATCCGCCGCTTCGACACAATCAGCCGAACTGTACGAGCCATATCGCGTACAGGCCATCAAGATTATCGGCGCAAAAGAGCCTCCTACGGCTCTTGTTCAGTCGGCGGCCATGGCATCGATCGCCCCTCCCCTTCCCTCCTATCGGCCAACCTTGCCGAAAAATCTCATCACAAGCGGAGCGCTGTCAGACGCCCAGATCGAAAGCATCATCTATGCCGGCGAGGCGCACAACGCGCATCTCTCCGGCACCTACACCGTCAATGAGACCTACGATCAGCTGAAGGCCGCGGCTGAAAACGCCGAAAACGCCTTCAAGTTGCGCCGCGGATGGTATCTCGGAGACGGAACCGGGTGCGGCAAAGGCCGCCAGGTTGCCGGCGTCATCATGGACAATTTTCTCAAGGGCCGACGGCGTGCTGTCTGGCTCTCCAAGTCCGACAAGCTGATTGAGGATGCCGTCCGCGACTGGACGGCTCTCGGCGGCGCGGCTTCCGACATTGTACCGCTCGCCCGCTTTCGTCAGGGTGCTCCCATCAAGCTAGAGCAGGGCATTCTCTTCGTCACCTACGCCACTATGCGCACATCCGAGCGTCAGGATGGCGATGGAAACCTGAAAGCCAGCCGCCTGCAGCAGATAATCGACTGGCTTGGCCACGATTTCGACGGCGTTATCGCCTTCGACGAGGCCCACGCCATGGCCAATGCCGCAGGTGACAAGGGCGAACGCGGTGAAAAGAAACCATCCGAACAGGGTCTCGCCGGCCTTCGCCTGCAGAACGCCGTTCCTGATGCCCGAATCCTCTATGTCTCGGCGACCGGCGCGACCACAGTGGCCAATCTCGCCTATGCCAGCCGTCTTGGCCTTTGGGCTACCGGTGATTTTCCCTTCGTTTCCCGCGCGGATTTCGTCGGCGCCATGGAATCCGGCGGCATTGCCGCCATGGAGGTGATCTCGCGCGACCTCAAGGCCCTCGGTCTCTACATCGCCCGCTCATTGTCGTTTAAGGGCGTCGAATATGAAATGCTCGTCCACGAACTCACCGATGCACAGCGCGCCATCTATGACGACTATGCCGGGGCTTTCCAGATCATCCACCACAATCTTGAACAGGCGCTTCTCGCCTCCGGCATCACATCGGATGAAGGCACCCTCAACAGGCAGGCGAAATCAGCGGCGCGCAGCGCCTTCGAGAGCAACAAGCAGCGCTTCTTCAACCATCTGATCACGGCAATGAAATGCCCGTCGCTGATCAAAGCCATCGAGCAGGACATTTCCGATGGTCACTCGGCGGTTATCCAGATCGTCTCGACGAGCGAAGCCTTGCTCGATCGCCGTCTGGCAGAAATCCCCGCCTCTGAATGGAACGACCTGTCGCTCGACATCACGCCGCGCGAATATGTCATCGACTATCTCGCCCATTCCTTCCCGACACAACTCTTCGAACCCTACACCGACGAAGACGGAAATCTCCGGTCGAAGCCGGCTCTCGATGCTAACGGCAACCCCATCCAGTGCCGCGAGGCACTCGAACGGCGTGATCGCATGATCGAGCATCTTTGCGCGCTGCCTCCGGTTCACGGTGCTCTCGACCAGGTGCTCTGGCATTTTGGGAAGGACCGCGTTGCAGAGGTGACCGGCCGCTCCCGCCGCATCGTGCGCACATCCGACGGCCGCTTGTCGGTTGAACGCCGGCCGGGATCGGCAAATCTCAGCGAGGCTCATGCGTTCATGGACGATTCCAAGCGCATCCTCATCTTCTCCGACGCCGGCGGAACGGGTCGATCCTATCATGCCGATCTCACCGTCAAAAATCAGCGGCTGCGCGTTCACTACCTCCTCGAACCCGGCTGGCGTGCCGACAACGCCATTCAGGGTCTTGGCCGCACGCACAGGACCAATCAGGCGCAACCGCCGCTCTTCCGTCCCTGCGCGACCAACGTCAAGGGCGAGAAGCGCTTCCTTTCCACGATCGCCCGCCGTCTCGATACACTTGGCGCGATCACCAAAGGACAGCGCCAGACTGGTGGGCAGGGCATGTTCCGGCCCGAGGACAATCTGGAAAGCCCCTATGCTCGCGCTGCTCTCCGGCAATTCTTTTCCAATCTCGTGCGCGGCAAGGTCGAAGCCTGCTCGCTCTCCGAGTTCATCGACATGACAGCCTTGAACATCGTCGATTCCGCCGGTTGCCTGCTCGACGAATTGCCGCCGATTTCGCAGTTTCTCAATCGCTGCCTCGCGCTGACGATCGACATGCAGAATGCGATATTTCAGACCTTCGAAATGTTGCTCGACAAGATCATTGATGACGCGCTGCGCGCCGGGACGCTCGATGTCGGCCTCGAAACGCTCACTGCCGAACGCTTCGATGTCGTTGAACGGCGGATTATCCATCAGCACGCCGCGAGCGGGGCAACGTCACTGTCGCTAACCATCAACGAGACGACGCAGAACAAACCGCTTTCCCTCGATGTGGTCCGCAAGATTGCGGCTTCGGATCGATCGGCCAGCCTGCTGATCAATGCGAAGTCCGGACGCGCCGCCTTGATGCAGCCGGCGGCAAGCGTCATGGATGAAGATGGCACGCCTATCCGCCGTGTACAGCTCACCCGGCCGATGCACCGGGAGAAGCTTTTCGAGGCGGAACTGGAGCTGACGCACTGGAATCCGGCGACTGACGCCGAATTCGAGCAGGCTTGGACCGATGAGGTTTTGCAGGTTCCTCAGTTTTCAACACGCCGCCTGACGCTGATCTCCGGACTATTGTTGCCGATCTGGAACAAGCTTCCGAGTGAAAACTGCCGCGTCTATCGGCTCGAAACCCACGATGGCGAGCGCGTTCTCGGTCGTCTTGTAACCTCCGAGCAGCTATCGGCCGTCTATCGCGCCCTTGGCATCGATGCCAGTGTCGATATGACGCCGGCCGAAACGTTGGAAGCCGTCATGGCACGCGGAGCCACCATCGACATTTCTGGCGGTCTCACCCTGAAACGATCCCGCGTCATGGGTGAAGTTCGCCTTGAGGTGATCGGCCACAGCCCTTCGGCTCTGCCTGCCCTCAAAGCCCTTGGCTGCTTCACCGAAATCATTTCATGGACGACGCGGCTATTCGTGCCCGCCAACAATCCGGATGTGCTTGAGCGTCTGCTGGAGCGCTACCGGATGGTCGATCACTCGGAGGCGGCATGATGAACGACGCTTCCGATATCTCGCGCGCCCTTGCAGAGCAGGCAGAAGCTTTCTGCCGCTCCTGGCTTCCTGCCGGTCGAAAGATCGGCAATTACTGGATTGTCGGCAACAAGCATGGCGATCCCGGTCGAAGCCTCGCCGTGCGGCTGAAACAATCAGCCGGACGGAAACCCGGAAAATGGCAGGACCATTCAAGCGGGGAGCATGGCGATCTTCTCGATATCATCGCGGAGCAGCTGCCCTCGCCGACGTGGGGAGCCGTCTTTTCTGAGGCCCGCCGCTTCCTGGGCCGTCCCGATCCGGGACCAGTTCGCTCAACGTCTGGCATCGTTCCCGCGACAGACATTGACCGTTCCGTCGCGGCTCGCAAACTGCTTTCCATCGCGAGCCCGATCCAGACGACTCTCGCGGAGCGGTATTTGCGTCATCGTTGTATCGCCCGCTTCGGATCGGCACTTCGATATCATCATGCCGTGTATTTTCGCGACGAAGCCGGCCGGAGCCGTCAGCTTCCGGCTCTCCTCGCAGCAATCACCGATAACGCAGGCCGGGTCACCGGTTGCGCCCGAACATGGCTGAACCCATCACAGCCCCGCCTCGCTTCGATCACCGCGCCCAAGCGTGTGATCGGCAATCTGGCTGGCAATGCCGTGCGGTTTCAGCACGGTTCGGGATCCACAGACCTCATCGCCGGCGAAGGCATAGAGACGGTGCTTTCCATCGGCACTGCCTTCCCACTCCTCGATCTCGCCGCCTGCCTGACGGCAACCCATCTTGGTCAGTTCATTCCGCCGGCGCACATCAAGCGCCTGTGGATCGCCCGCGACAATGACGAAGCCGGCGACCAGGCCGCGCAGCTGCTACGCCAGCGGGCCGAACATCTCGGTATCGCGGTTTTCGACCTGATACCGGTACGCAACGACTTCAACGACGACCTTCGCGCGGAGGGTCTTATCGCCCTTCGAACCCGATTGCAGGCAGCCTTTGATCAAGCCGGTGTCCACGAACAGGCGGAGGCCTGAAAGTGGGAGGCAGGTGGCGGGATTCGGTCCGGCAAGGCCGTGGGCCGCACGACCTGGATGAGTTCGCGATATAACCCTCCGGGTCGGGCGCAGAGGCGCCCTCGACCGCCCCGCAACGCCGTCACAGAAAAAATTCCCCGCCGGGCACGCCCGGCTCCTCGCGCATCAATTTTTTCTGTTTTGGGCGTCCTCCGCTTCGCTGCGGCCCTTCGGGTGCGCGCCGGTCTCCTGAGGGTTGATATCGCCTCATCCCAGGCCGAGCAGGCCACAGCCAAGAGGAACCGACATGACGCACCACTTTGCTCCCACCTCCAGCCCGACTGCCGCCCTCCTCGACGAACTAGCGCTCTACGGCGTGCGCCCCAATTCCGACGAACCGGACTTCCGTCCCCTCCCCGATGCAGAGGCCGTAGAAGGCGGCGTTGCGACCGTGGTCGACGCGATCCAGTCGATGTTCTCAGGAACCCGCCTCGAAGACGAAGCCGAAGAAGTGCTCTGGTCTGTCGTCAACATCTTCCATCGCCGCCTCTCCCACACGCAGAAGCGCCTCGACGACAATGAAGGCCGTCAGCGCACTGCACTTGCCGAACAGGACGGCTCCGAGGTCAAGAGCGTCGAACTGGAAAAGCTGGTGGCGGAAGGCTTCTCGCTCACCGAGACCCGCAACGCCTTCGAAGCGATGCGCGATGTGGCAGCCGAGCACTACCGTGTCGAAACCGGCTCCGCGTGGCTTCCGCGCACAGGTTCCAAGGTCTCCCACAGGGCGCTCACGGCCGCCGTCATCGACAGCCGCAACTTCATCTCCGCCAAGCGCCGTTCCGAGATCGAAACCCATTGCCCGGCCGGAACCCGCATCGCCTTCACGGGCGGCGACTATCAGGACTATGACGCCATCTGGAAGGTCCTCGATCAGACGCGCGAAAAATACCCGGACATGATCCTGCTGCACGGCGGCACCCCGTCCGGCGCTGAACTCATCGCAGCCAAATGGGCCGACGCCCGCGGCGTCACCCAGGTCGCCTTCAAGCCGGATTGGAAAACACATCGCAAGGCTGCCCCCTTCAAACGCAACGATGCTCTGCTCGACACCATGCCGATCGGCGTCATCGCCTGCCCGGGCACAGGCATCACCGAGAACCTGGTCGACAAGGCTCGCGGTCTCGGCATCCCGGTCAAGCGCATCGGAAACAGGCCGGCGTCGTAACCGACGCCAGCCTTCCTCGCCGGGGCTATTGCCCCGGTTCAATCGCCGCAAAACCGTCTTGCTCCTGGCGATTGGCCAGATCGCTATCCGGATTAGCGGCCTCCGGTTCTTCTTCAGGTGGCGGCGGTTCCAGAACAAGGACGCAATCCGCGCACATCAGCCGGACATTCGGTTTCGCCCATGCGTTCAATCCGCATGAAGGGCAGGAATAACAGGTCTTGCTCGCCGCCTTCTTGCGGCGCACGGCCTGTTTCTTCGCATCGTCCCACAGCTCGACATAGAGCGCGTCGAAGCCGTCCCTTTCGAGTTTGGCAAAAACGGTCTGGAATGGCCCGCCCGGCGCAATGTAATGCGTGACGCGCTGCCCGGTTTCCTTTCCTCCCGGCTCGCCGGTCGAAGAAGGAACCAGCCCGATGGAATGCATTTTTTCAGCCCATTCGCGATTGTGATAGCCGCCGCGCGAAGGCTTGCCAAAGTGGTGTTGCCACAGATGCACCATTTCATGCGCAAGCGTCGAAAGACTTTGTTCTGTTGTCCGCACACTGAAATGCGAAGGGTTCAGCGCGATCTCGTCGGTGACGAGCGCCCCGTCCTTCGTGCCAAACCTCCCGCCGGCGAAATAGCCGTAAGCCTTCTTCACCCGCTGCATCGTGATCAGGCATGACGGCAACTCGCCCCCGAACAGCTCCGCATTGAAAACCGCATAGGCCTGGTCAAGTCCGTTATAGGTTTCCGTCGTCGGGTTTATCCGCATCATGACGCCCTGAATTGTTTCGTACGATACAACAGCAGCCTGCCATATCCGTTTCTTGCTGCCAAGATTGTTTCGTACATACAATCCGTCATCGCTGAGGCCATGATCCCGAAAGCCCCGCCCTTCGCGTGGTCAAGCGGAAGCTTCCAGATTGCGTGCGATCCGATCAGTGACGTTTCATGCTCTTGCCCGGGCCGTAGCAACAATGATGGCGGTTGCCGATTTACGGCAAACGCGAGGAGCGGATCTCGCGAAACCGGACTATGGCGGAGTGCAGCAGGCAGCGCAGATCGATCGCGTGCGAGTTACGACCGCCATTGCCAAGCGGTTCCCGGCGCGCTGCGGCTAGGCATTTCAGATGCCAACGGACGCTTTCCGAGTGCAAACAAGAGCCGGTCCCGCCGCCCTCTCGTCAGGAGGACAAACACGAGGAACGGAGACATCGTTCTCCGTGCCGAATCCGAATTCATTCCCAGTGACGCCCCTTATTCGAACCGCCGCCGTCAGCCGGGTCAACCCACGCCTGACCCTAACGGGCAAGCCAGCGGGGGTATCCCCATAATCGCTACGCGATCACGGCGCACGCGCCGCCCTTCGGGTGGGTGATCCCCCTCCCCCGCTGGCACAGGCATGGGTCAAGCGCCGGGATAAATCCCGCCGTGACCAGTCCTCCGTCTGGCGCTTTTTCATGGGGCGTTCACGGGAATGATCCCGATCAGCTAAGGAGAACCGCAATGTCCGCAACCATCGCTCGCCTCACCGCCAACGACAAGGGCTTCACCGGCACCCTCGCCACCCTCTCGATCCGCTGCCCGATCTCGATCGTCGAAAATGCCAAGCGCAGCTCCGAGAGCCAGGAACCCGACTACCGCGTGGTCGCAACCCGCAACGGCTTCGAACTCGGCGCAGCCTGGGTCCGCACCTCCCAACGCACCGGCGCCGAATACATCTCCGTCTCCCTCCGCGCCCCTGAGTTCGGCACCCTGTACGCCAACATCGCGCCGGCCCCCGGCGGCAACGAAGGCGAATACGTCATGATCTGGAACCCGCCGGCGAACTAACCGGCCCCGCTCGGAAAAACCCCGCCTGAAAGGGCGGGGCTTTCTCCGTCAGTGCCCCTCAACCGACTAAAAGGAACGTACTCGATGTCTGTCAACCGGCTGCAAAACGTTGAAAATCATGGCAGAAATGCCTATATTGAGCGTCGAAAGAGAGGCGCCATGGTCAACAACGTCCCCGACTTCATCACCACGCGCGAGCAGGCTGACGCCGTTCTCGACGCTTTCTTCCAGTCCGGCGATCTCGACGTGTTCTCACGGCATCGTCAGGCCATGATCGACGATGCACATCGCGGGAGCCTTGCCATCATGCGCGGTTCCGGCAACGAACTCGGTCCCTTTGAGGAATTCCTCTCTGCTCTCGAAGAACACGGCGTCGTCTCTATGGATGAGGCTTTCACCATCGGCGATCGCTACATCGCCTACAAACATTCAAAAGCGGCCTGATCGGCCGCTTTTTTCATATTCAGTCTGAATTTCCGCACCGATCCCCGCGTCAATATTGACCGCGGGGAATAAAGCGATTCAAATCCTATCCGATTGTTCTTCTTCGTTATTCGGTGACCATGTCTTCTCAGGATCCTTATTGCTATCCCGGCACATCGGTATTGATCAATAAATTCGGCGTTCGCGATCAGGAACAGCTTAATGTTCGTGAGCAGCTGGTCACGGATAAGGCGATCCGTGATCTTGAAAAGAACCCGGTCAAAGGCAATTTCGACACGGCCCACCTGATGGAAGTCCATCGGCGAATCTTTGCTGATGTCTATCCCTGGGCCGGACAACAGCGCATTTACAACATGTCCAAACCCGAAGCCGTTCTCGGCGGGAAATCAGTCGCCTATGGCGATCATGCTCATATGAAGGACCTCCTCGATCATGACACCAAGGAACTCGGCCGGTTTCGTTGGGATGACGGCAACAAGGCACAGTCGGCGGCCCACTTCACCAAGCTGATCAGCAATATCTGGCAGGCCCACGCCTTTCGTGAAGGCAACACCCGCACGATCGGCGTTTTCATGCACCAGTTCGCCAAGGAACGCGGTTTCGAGCTCGATCGCGAAACGATGTGGCCGGCTGCCAGCGAAACGCGCGATTTCCTCGCCAAGGCGACAGTCGGTGATGGAAAGGACTTCGCCAAGCGCGTCCTGCAAGCCCACCAGATCAACAGGGATCGTAATCACCCCGAACTCGGCCGCGTTACCAGCATGACAGCGCAGGCCTTGAGAATGATGGGTAAGCCGGAAATCCAGTTCCCCAAGCAAGGCGACGAAATCAAGGGTCAGGTGCTGACAGTCAGCTACAATACCGCACTTGTTGCCAATGCTCGCGGCATTCACGCTGTCGATATCAAAAATTTTGCGAAGACGCCGCAATCCAATGATCGCGTGAGCGTCTCCGTCGCGCATGAAATCACAGCCAAGAGCAAAAGCGAGCGCGGCGACAAAGATCGCGGTGACGCAAAAACACAAAGGGTCCAGGACGATGCTCCGTCCAAGACCGTCAAGCTCGCTCCCCCCAAATCCACTGATCGCGATCGCTCACGCTGACGCATAGAAAGCCACGTTGTCACGGGGCTTCCGGTCATTGCGGCTTGTTGTCGTTGTCGGCCGTCAAATGGTGATCGCTTCGTTCACGCCCACTCCAGCGACAGGACGACGGAGATCGGCCTGGCGGCCGATGGCGATTTGCCGATTGATGTAGCGGCAGGCGACCTCTGGCTACGAAGCCCGCGTTTACACCGGCGCATCCAAAGTGGCTGTTCGCAATCCTAACGCTGCGCACGATACCACTGGCCCGTCCAAGCGCAACCCTTCGGGTTCTCCTCTCCGCTTCGCTCCGTTCCGACCGCTGCGCGGTGCTGCTTGGCCGTTCCAGCGGTCTTCGAGCTACGCGATTGCGCACAACCACTTTGGAGGATCCACCTCATGAAAACGCTCGTAACCTTCTGCCAGAAAACCGGTCGCCGGCTTCGCCGCTACATCAATCGGCAAATCGCCAAGCTGACCCAAAAGGGCCAGATGAAAATCTCCGTCGCCCTGTCGCTTCCGTTCATCGCCAAGCTGGAAGTCAGCTATCAGGTCGAATTTGATCGCAAGGCCGACAACGACAACAAGCCGCAATGACCGGAGAAAGCCTCGCCCTCATCGGGCGAGGCTTTCATCCTTCCCACCCACCATGATCCATCCCACATTCGCAGAACCGGCCTGCCGGCCGGATGCGGACACGCCCGCTCGTCGCGGGCGTGCTACCCTCTCTCCATGACGTCCTATTGTACTTCCCTCTCCTTGCGCCTCAAGGATGAGCGGTTCCCCCAATTTTCCTCCGCCTGCCCTCGCTTTAGCTCGGGCCGCTACGCTCCGGCGTCAGAAAATCGGCTCCCCCGCTCCCCGGCGCTGCCGGCCGCTTTGCGGTCCTTGACCCGCGCGTCGATAAAAGTTGCCACCTTCCGTCATAGAGACGAAAGGAGAAATTCATCATGAAACTTGATCCCTCTTATGAGCTGATCCCGGCGGCCGCGATGGAACGGCTGAAGGAAAACTACCGCAAGAACCTCGCCAGAAGCCGTTCCGGCTCAGAACCGGTCGACTTTCGTCCGGTACTGAAGCTCTGGATGCCGACTGGGCGAGCGATCTGGCTGGTGACCGAGTATGACGAGGAAAACGATCTTCTGTTCGGATTGTGCGATCTCGGCATGGGATGCCCCGAACTTGGCTATGTCAGCCTTGAGGAGCTGAAGTCCGTTGTCGGGCCTTGCGGTGTTCACGCTGACCGCGATTCCACCTTCATCGCCTCCCGTAGCCTCTCGGAATACGCCGAAGATGCTCGTCAGCGTGGTTATATTGAAACCTTCGAAACGAAAGGAGCCTGACATGAAACGCGCTCTTCTCATCACTTCCCTCATCATCGCACCGGCAAGCGCATTTGCCGGTCAGGGAGCCATCAATGTCTCGACCGCCGATCGCTGCGGCGTTGCGCATCGCGGATGCGTCTCCAACCAGGTCCGAGACTTCATGAATGTCGGATATACGCTGCTTCCCGACACATCATCCGCGGCGATATCGCAATACGCACATGCCTGCGCGTCCCGCCCCGACTGGCAGGACGATTGCCTTGCTGATCCTGCTTCGGTACTGGCCCGTCTTGGGCTGACGCCGGAGGACTAGTCTTGCAGCGATATCCTCATAGGGCTTCTGCTCACGACGAGCAGAGGCCCTTTTTTTATGGCCTGCCTGCCGACAAAGCTGGCCTGCCGGCCAGATGCGGACACGCCCGCTAGTCGCGGGCGTGGTTCTCTCTCTCTATGACTGCCCATTTTACTAGTCCCTCCTCCCGCCTCAAGGACGAGCGGTCCCCCCAATTTTCCGCCGCCTGCCCTCGCTTCGCTCCGGCCGCTACGCGACGGCGACAGAAAATCGGCTCCCCCGCTCGCCGGCTCCGCCGGTCGCGTCCCGCGATCCTTGACCCGCTCGTCGGTCCTGCGTCGACGGCTTTCGTCATAGCAACGAAAGGACACAATCATGACCAGAGTTTACGGCGGCTGCATCGAACCCGGTGGCATCGAACTTGATAATGATCTGGACGTTGTTGAGTGCCCGTCGTGCGGCGGTGAGGCACTCAGCCGGTTTTGGGAAACATGCGAAGGTGGCTCAATCAATCAAAACCACACGATCATCTGCACCGAATGCGATCACGCGGAGGGCGATCTACCCGACAGCTACTTCGAAGTGCCGGTCCGGGATGATACTCGTGACGCCGAAATCGAAGCGCTTCTGGATGCCTTGAACCTTTAAGGCTCAACGATGGGGCTTCTGCTCAGCACGAGCGGAAGCCCTTCATTCATCTTCCTTCTGCGCCTTATTATCGCCCCTTGCCATCGAGGCTGCGCGTCGATTTGAGGGGAGAGACTAGCCGCCTCTCCCCTCAAACTCCCCTCTCCTATCGGAGCGGGTAAATACCCGCCCGGCCTTTCGGGCCGTTTGATGGACGCTGCCGCGACTTCCCCAAACAAGACGGAGAGCGAGCCGAATTCTCCACTTCGCCCTCATTCTTCGGGCTACGTTTCGACGGCTCTTGCTCTCCTGCGGTGTGCTCGCCGTCTCATCCTTCGCCCATTCTCGTGTCCTTTCCCTACGGTCCAGGACACATCGCAATGCACTCAGGAAGACGGCTCGCTTCTGCATTTCTAACCGCCCTGAAACGCCCG
This sequence comes from Hyphomicrobiales bacterium, assembly GCA_900465915.1. GTDB lineage: Bacteria > Pseudomonadota > Alphaproteobacteria > Rhizobiales > Rhizobiaceae > Brucella. The sequence goes on along the minus strand of UBKJ01000019.1, from coordinate 2,515 downwards.
ACGTGCGATTCCTGCGCCCCCGGATCACATGCTTCGCAGTGTGATCGCTGCTGCTGCGTCGAGACTTGCATCAGCATTTGGGGGCTTGGGCACGACGGCTCGTTTCGTGCTGTTAGAAAATGGCAGGATAGCATATTGGTATACCAATATGCTTTTTCGCCCGAGGGGCGATTGCCACTTCGTTCGATGGTGTACGCTAAAGGGTGATGATGCCTCTATTTCGGCCATAAATGGCCGGAGAAGCGCTCCGCGACTGGCTCTGGTGTGTTGGACCGCCCCGCCCTCTCAAGCCTCTCAGAGGCCGTTTAATTCGATTGCGGGCGATCAGCGCGGTTCTCTAACGGCATTTATGGACACTTCCAAAGCTCAAATCAACGTCCAAATCCCGCTGAAGTCAGCGCAGTATCAGCGAATAAGCGAATAGGCGAATGAGCGGATAAGTTAATGAGCGAATGAGAGAACAGGAGAATGTGTGAAAAGGCGAATACGCGAATAGGTGAACAGGTGAATAGGTGAATAGGTGAATGTGCGAATAGGTCAATCGGAGAATGTGTGAATGAGCGAATGAGCCAATAAGTGAATAGGCTAATCGGTGAATGAGCGAACAAGTGAATGCGCAAATGAGCGATTGAGCAAATAAGCAAGTAAGTGAATCAGCGAATAAGCGAAAGAGTGAATGCGCAAATGCGTGAAACGGTGATTGCGCGAATAGGTGTATCGGTTAATATGAGAAACGGTGATTCACTCAATTACCCATTCGCCTAATCGGTGAATGCGTGAATAGGCGAATAGGTTATTAACACTTTTCAGCTAGGTTCGGGGGCACCCGATCTCTTGACGAAGGAAACCACCATGGCTGTCAAACCGCTGTCACTCGCGATATCGACCTTCAAAGGTGGCGCGGGTAAGTCCACGCTGAACGTCAATCTCGCTGCCGAATTTGCTCAACAGGGTCACAGAACCCTACTGATCGACTGTGATGAGCAGGAATCAACCACTCGTTGGTATAACGTCTCAAAAGAGAGGGGGCTTTTGCCTAGCGATGGGACATTGCTCCATTTGCGGATCAAACCGGACGATCCATTTCAAAAAAATCTGGCGCAGGCACCGGAAGCCGATATTCGCATCTATGATGTAGGCGGATATCTCCATAAGCGTGCCGTCGAGGTTTACCACGAATGCGATGCCGTTCTGATCCCGATCGTCGCAGAACCGACCTCGGCGACTTCTGCTATCAAGGTAGCCGCAGTCCTGAACGAGATTTCAAAGCAACGAGGGGGGAAGCCGATCCCGTACGCTGCCTTCTGGAACAACGTTGATATGATCGCTATGAAGAGCAATCGTTCACTGCCGGAAGTCCACGCAATATTGACCGCGGGAAAGATCCCCATCGTCGATACTCTAGTTAAGAAGAGCAATCATTTCAGTGACGTCGGAGCAGGTTTCGGCTCTCTTTATTCGAAACTTGAATCCATAGAGAACAATTCGGCACTGCGGCCGTCAGCTCGGCGTCGCGCGGCCGATAGCGTTCTCGACGCGATCGATTCGATCAAGAAGATCAATAACGATTTTATCAGCCTGCTGTCGGGGGAGGTGAAGAATGAGCAAATCGCCTAAGCAGATCACGCCAGTTGCAGGCAACATTCTGAGCATCGCCCGATCGAAAGAGGAGCAGGCCAAAGCAGTTGCTGAATCCGCCACGTCCTACATGCCGACGGACATTGACCTCAAGAATCTCATGATACCGTCAGAGACGGCGGATGAGGAAACCAAGGTCGAAGAGGCGAGCATTCACGCTGAGCCGGAAGGTGCGCCCCCCAGGAAAGGTCAGCGCAAGCAGGATCAGGCCGGAAAGGAAAAGGCCAAACAGAAAGCATCAGCCTCGGCGACCAACCGCAAGCGGGTATCCCTCTATTTCGACGATGACACCCTGATGAAGATATTCAAGGTCTCGATGGAAGAACACGAACAGATGTCATCCGCCACTCATAGGCTAATCAAAGAAGCACTGAAGGCGAGGGGGCTCTGAGCCAATGCGGGAGCCAGCCGTGATGTTTCGGCTGCCTGGGCATGTGTTGGCAAATGTCGACGCCTTGGCGAGCCGACTGAATGTGTCCGTCAACCTGATCGCGAAGCTGATCGTGATTAGGGAGATTATGAATATACCTGCCATGCTTGACGAACATGACAAGCAATTGGCCAGTATGCACCAGTTCCTGAGAGATATGGCATTTCACCATGAAGATTTTCTGAGTGACAACATAGAACGACGAGACGAAGCTGCTCAGCAGATTTTGACGAGACTTAATGAAGTCATGAGCGCACTGGACTCTATTCGGGACGCCTCTTTTGTGAGACCATCGACTTATATCGAGGATCTAATTCGACAGCACGATGAACGACCTGTCCAAGAATCGCTCGGGGTCTAAGCCGAAAGGTCGAAGACTTCCGTCATATTTTGACCTCATCCAAGACGAGCTTCGACGCCGCGGTGGCGGTGGCGGGGGAGGGGGAG
>UBKJ01000029.1 GCA_900465915.1 Hyphomicrobiales bacterium | reverse complement strand
TACGACGCCGATTGACACACGACAAAGCGCGCGAAGCGCTCCGCTAAAAGAAAGGGGCTATGGATGGGGCCGCCATAAAAACTCGTGACGGCATAAGCTTCGCCGGTGGATGCCTTGTGGACAATTCCCCAGCATAAAACCCAGCATAAAAAAAATTTTATGCTGGGGAGCGCCCTCATCGAAAGAAGAAAATTCAATGATTTTAAGGGGATAGATGGCGCACCCGAAGAGATTCGAACTCCTGACCCCCAGATTCGTAGTCTGGTGCTCTATCCAGCTGAGCTACGGGTGCTTGCCAAGTCGGCCGCTCGTTGCGGCGCAGGGCGGTTGATAATGGGGTCTCGCCGTAAATGCAAGCGCCTTCTGTAAAAAAAATGCAGAGGCTGGAAGATTTTATGACGGGTCCCGGAATTGCGGGCTTTTCGCCGGTTCGCCCGATCGCCCGGCCCGTTCAGGCGGGCTGCGCGGTCTCGATCCGGCGGGGCTCGTCGCTCCAGACCGGCAGGTCGGGCAGGCGAATCTCGAAATGCGCGCCGAAGGGGCGGTCGTCGCGCAGCTCGATCGCGCCGCCATGGGCGCGGATCAGTTCCTGCGCGATCGCCAGGCCCAGCCCGGTGCCGTCGCTGCGCGTCGAGCCCTTGAAGGCCGCGAACAGGTTGTCGCGCGCCTTCTGCGGCAGGCCGGGGCCGGTGTCCTCGACGCCGATGATCGTCGTCGAGCCGATTCGCCCCGCCGTCAGCGTCAGCCGCTTGACCAGCGACGCGTCGCCGGCGCCGTCGCGCTCCATCGCCTGCACCGAATTGCGGCATAGGTTGCTCAGCACCCGGAAGAGCTGCTCCGAATCGGCGTTCAGCTCGAAATTCTCCGGCACCTGGTTGTCGAACTCGATGCCGCTGTCCGGCGTGAGGTTCAGCGTCTCCTGCACGTCGGCCACCACCGTGCGCAGCAGGATGCGGCGCGGGCGCGGCGGGGCCTCCTGCGAGCGGCCATAGGCCAGCACGCTTTCCGAATAGCTGATGGCGCGGCTGAGCGTGCGGATCAGCTTCGGCGCGAAGCTCTGCACCATCGGGTCCTTGGTGTCGGCCAGCCGGTCCGACATCAATTGCGCCGAGGCGAGGATGTTGCGCATATCGTGATTGATCTTGGACACGGCGAGGCCGAGATCGGCCAGGTGCTTCTGTTCCTTCAGCGTGCGCTGCAGGTCGCTCTGGATATGCGCGATCTGGCGCTGGGCGACGCCGAATTCGTCCTTGCGGTTTTCCGGCACCAGGATCAGCGCCGGGTTGTCCGGCTGCGCGGCGAAGTCGATCATGTTGCGGTGCATGATGCGCACCTGCCGCAGCAGCATCCGGTGGATGACGAGATAGACGAGGCTGGCCGCGATGATCGAGATGACCAGCGACACCATGCCGACATTGCGCGCATAGACCAGCATGGCGTGGCGCAGCGGCGCGTCGGAGGTGACGATCTCGACGATCCGCCCCGGCGAGACGGTGGGCGTGACCGAGCCGTAGATGCGCAGCGTCCGGTCGCCGCCGAAGAACAGCGTCAGGAAGGCGTCGTAGATGGCGCTCGTCTCGCTGACATTGTCGAGGTCGATCACCTGGTCGATCTGGCCCGGCAGCTCGGACATGGCCAGAAGCCGCGACGCGCCGGATTCGCGCAGCGCGATGGTCTTGACGCCGGTGGCGAGCAGCACCTTGTCCTGGATGTCGTGCGGCACGTCAACCGCGCTGTCGGCCGTCAGCACCTCGCTGACCGCGCCGATGGCGTCCAGCCGCGCGCCCAGCCAGCGCAGGCGCATATTGGCGATGGACGGCACGAACGTCATCACCTCGGCGATCAGCACCGCCAAAGCCGAAAGCAGCAGGAGCTTGCTCGACACCCGGTTGCGCCACGGCAGCCGCCGCGACTGGGTCGGAAAAGGCCGTTCTTCAGCCTTCCGGGGAATTCCGCCCGCGTCCAAGGTCTTTTCAACAACCGCCATCGCCTGAATCCAGATAAAGGCCCCTTCGCCGAAGCCGGGCGGCGCGCCGACAACCCCAACAAGCGCCGCACCCCTATATATGGAGGGATACGACAATTCCAACCACCTTTCCAATTCTACATCGAAAGATGGTTGAAAACGCGCCTTTTCGCATCGGCTCTTGCGGCCGAAAAGAAAAGACCGGCCCCGGGGCCGGTCTTCGTGGCTTGCACTAAGCTATGGTCACTTCTTCATCGCGTCGGTGACCTTCGAGGTCCAGGCCCCTTCCGGCTTCTTGGTGATGACCGGATCGGAGCCGCCGCCCAGCAGCGTCTCCACCGTGCGGTCGGCCGCCGCCACGTCCAGCGTGCCGTCCGAATCAGCCACCAGCTTGCCGATCTCCTTGACCATACGCTCCTGCACCTTCTGGGTCTGCGCGCCGGAGGCGTCGTTGTCGAGCACGATCTCCGCCGCCTCGGCCGGGTTTTCGACGGCGTATTTCCAACCCTTCATCGAGGCGCGCACGAAGCGGGCGAGCTTGTCGACCATGGCCGGGTCGTCGAGGCTCTTCTGCAGCACGTAGAGCCCGTCCTCCAGCGTCGCCACGCCCTGGTCCTCATAGGGGAAGACGACGAGCTGGTCGGCCGGAATGCCGGCGTCGATGATCTGCCAATATTCGTTGTAGTTCATCGTGGAGATGCAGTCGGCCTGCTTCTGGATCAGCGGGTCGACGTTGAAGCCCTGCTTCAACACGGTCACGCCGTCCTTGCCGCCCTTGGTGGAGATTTTCAGATGGTTCATCCACGACAGGAACGGATATTCGTTGCCGCCGAACCACACGCCCAGCGTCCGGCCCTTGAAATCCTCCGGCTTGGTGATGCCCGTCTCCTTGCGGCAGGTCAGCATCATGCCGGATTTCTTGAAGGGCTGGGCGATGTTGACCAGCGGCACGCCCTTTTCGCGCGTGGCCAGCGCCGAGGGCATCCAGTCCACCACCACGTCCGCGCCGCCGCCGGCGATCACCTGCGGCGGGGCGACGTCCGGCCCGCCCGGCTTGATGTCCACGTCGAGATTCTCCGCCGTGTAGAAGCCCTTGTCCTTGGCCACGTAATAGCCCGCGAACTGTCCCTGCGTCACCCATTTGAGCTGCAGGGTCAGTTTGTCGGCCGCCATGGCCGTACCCGCCATGAGCGCCATGGCCAGCCCCGCGGCCAATGCGATTGCTCGTCTCATTCCTGTTCTCCTCTGGTTGGCCGGCTCAGCCTTATGGCGGCGGATGCCGGAATGGTTCGGTTCATTCCCTCCGATATGATGGATGCCAGAACGTCACCCGCCGCTCGACCAGCGCCACCAGCCCGTAGGACAGCGAGCCGGCCAGCGCCGCGACGAAGATTTCCGCCCAGACCATGTCGACGTTCATGCGGCCGATCTCGGCGGAGATGCGGAAGCCCATGCCGACGATGGGCGTGCCGAAGAACTCGGCCACGATGGCCCCGATCAGCGCCAGCGTCGAATTGATCTTCAGCGCGTTGAAGATGAAGGGCATGGCGGCGGGCAGGCGCAGCTTGAACAGCGTCTGCCAGTAATTGGAGCCGTAGGTCTCCATCAGGTCGCGCTCCATCGATCCGGCGCTGGCGAGACCCGCCACCGTGTTCACCAGCATGGGGAAGAAGGTCATGATGACGACCACGGCGGCCTTGGATTCCCAGCCGAAGCCGAACCACATCACCATGATCGGCGCGACGCCGACGATGGGCAGCGCCGCCGCCAGGTTGCCGAGCGGCAGCAGGCCCTTGCGCAGGAAGGGCACGCGGTCGGCGACGATCGCCGTGACGAAGCCGAGCCCGCAGCCGGCCGCATAGCCGATGATGACGGCTTTGAGGAAAGTCTGCTGGAAATCGGCCCACAATGTTGGGACCGAGGCCGAGATCCGCGCCCAGATCGCCGAGGGCGCGGGCAGAAGCACCGGCGGCACGGCGAAGACGCGCACCGTCACCTCCCACAGGAGCAGCATGGCGAGGCCGAACAATGCCGGCACGGCGAGGTCGAGCAGTTTTTGCCCGCGCGGCGTGCGGGCCTTCAGGCCCGCGACCCAGCTTACCGCCAGCCACGAGACGGCGATCAGCGCGATGACGGAGATGACGCCTGTCGTCATGTCGCGGCCCTTTCCGGCTTCGCGCCCATGCGCCGGTTGACGAGGCGCGCGGCGAGGCCGACCAGCCCCACCAGCACCGCGGCCATCAGCGCGGCGGCCACCAGCGCCGCCCAGATCTGCACCGTCTGGCCGTAATAGGAGCCGGCGAGAAGCCGCGCGCCCAAGCCCGCCACGGCCCCGGTCGGCAATTCGCCGACGATGGCCCCGACGAGGCTGATCGCCACCGCGATCTGCATGGAGGTGAACAGGAAGGGCAGGGCGGCGGGCCAGCGCAGCTTCCAGAACACCTGCATCCGCGAGGCGTTATAGGTGCGCATCAGGTCGAGATGCATCACGTCCGGCGAGCGCAGCCCCTTCACCATGCCCACCGCGACGGGGAAGAAGGAGAGATAGGTCGAGATGATCGCCTTGGGCAGCAGGCCCGATATGCCGATGGCGTTCAGCACCACGATGATCATCGGCGCGATGGCGAGGATGGGGATGGTCTGCGAGGTGATGATCCACGGCATCAGGCTCTTGTCGAGCGCGCGCGAATGCACGATGCCGACCGCGAGCAGCACGCCCAGCACCGAGCCGAGCACGAAGCCCAGCACCGTGGAGGAAAGCGTCACCCAGCCGTGATAGACGAGGCTGCGCTTGGAAGTCGGCTTGACGTCGAAGACCGTCTTCCAGAGTTCCGCCGCCACCTGATGCGGGGCGGGCAGCACCGGCCGGTCCTGGTTCATGGTCTTTGCGACGAGGGTCGAGAAGGGCAGCTCCGTCCCCGCCCGCGCCGCCTGGTCGCGTTCGAACGGCGCGTTGAGGAACGCCGCCAGCCCGTACCAGAGCGCGACGAACACGACCAGCACCGTGGCGACGGGGATGAACTTGTCGCGCAGGAAATTCATGGCCGTTTTCCGTCAATCATGGACATGCCCCAGCCGCAGCCCCTCGCGCACGCGATGGGCGATCTTCAGGAAGGCTTCCGATTCGCGGATTTCCAGCGGCCGGTCGGGGCCGAGGTCGCAATCGATGATCTCGTGGATGCGGCCCGGACGCGGGCTCATCACCACGATGCGGGTGGACAAAAACACCGCCTCGGGGATCGAATGGGTGACGAAGATGACGGTCTTGCGCGTCGCCGCCCAGAGTTTCAGGAGCTGCTCGTTGAGATGGTCGCGCACGATCTCGTCGAGCGCGCCGAAGGGCTCGTCCATCAACAGCATGTCGGGATCGAAGGACAGCGCACGCGCAATGGAGGCGCGCTGCTGCATGCCGCCGGACAATTGCCACGGGAACTTCTTGCCGAAGCCGGAGAGATTGACCAGCGCCAGGTTCTTTTCGATCCGCGCCCGCCGCTCCGCCTTGTCGAAGCCCATGATCTCGAGCGGCAGGCCGATATTGTCCTCGATGGTGCGCCACGGGAAAAGGGCCGCCGCCTGAAACACATAGCCGTAAGAGCGGTCGAGCCGCGCCTGAAGCGGCGTCTTGCCGTTGACGGTCAGGCTGCCCGAGGTCGGCTGCTCCAGATCGGCCACCGCGCGCATCAGCGTGGTCTTGCCGCAGCCCGACGGGCCGATGAAGGAGACGAACTCGCCGCGCTCCACCGTGAGATCAATGTCGGACAGCGCCTGCACCGGCCCGTCATTGGTCTGGAACACCAGCGACAGGTTCTTGATGTCGATGACGGTCTCGCCTTTTTTCGTGGCCCCTTCGGGGGCCATGCTGTCGACTTCCATGCGCGCTTCCCGAAGATTGGCCACTGTCATTCCATCATACCCCAATCGGCATGTGTTCGGGGCTGCGCTCCACCTTGCGCGGCGCGACGATTTCCTTCCACTGCGACAGCGCCCGGTTGACCGCGCCGTTCGGCTCGCGCTCGACGAAGCGCCCGTCGCCCGGCTCCGCGGTCACCTTGCCCCGGTCATAGGCCACGCGCCCGCGCGACAGCGTCATCACCGGCAGGCCCGTGAGCTTGAAGCCCTCGAACACATTATAGTCGATGGCCGAATGCTGCGTGCGGGCCGAGACGGTTTTGGTCGCCTCCGGGTCCCAGATGACGATGTCGGCGTCCGCGCCGGGTACGATCGCGCCCTTCTGTGGATAGATGTTGAGGATCTTGGCGATGTTGGTGGAGGTGACGGCGACGAATTCGTTCGGCGTCAGCCGGCCGGTGCGCACGCCCTTGGTCCACAGCACCGGCAGGCGCTCCTCCAGCCCGCCCGTGCCGTTGGGGATCTTGGTGAAATTGCCGATTCCGTAGCGCTTCTGCTCGGTGGTGAAGGCGCAATGGTCGGTCGCCACCACCTGCAGCGAGCCCGCCGCCAGCCCCGCCCACAGGCTGTCCTGGTTGACCTTGTCCCGGAACGGCGGCGACATCACGCGGCGCGCGGCGTAGTCCCAGTCCTTGTCGTGATATTCGCTCTCGTCGAGCGTCAGGTGCTGGATCAGCGGCTCGCCGAAGACGCGCATGCCCTTCTGCCGCGCGCGGCGGATCGCCTCGTGGCTCTGCTCGCAGGAGACATGCACCACATAGAGCGGCACGCCGGCCTGGTCGGCGATCATGATGGCGCGGTTGGTGGCCTCGCCCTCCACCTCCGGCGGGCGCGAATAGGCGTGCGCCTCCGGCCCGTCATTGCCCTCGGCCATGAGCTTGGCCTGCAACTGCGCGACGATGTCGCCGTTTTCGGCGTGCACCAGCGGCATGGCCCCAAGCTCGGCGCAGCGCTGGAACGAGGCGAACATCTCGTCGTCGTTCACCATCAGCGCGCCCTTATAGGCCATGAAATGCTTGAAGGTGTTGATGCCGCGCTTCACCACTTCGGCCATCTCGTTGAAGACGCGTTCGTTCCAGCCCGTGATGGCCATGTGGAACGAATAATCGGTGCGCGCCTTGCCGGCCTTCTGGAACCATTCCTGAAGCGCGTCGAGCAGGTTGCCCTCCGATCCCGGCAGCACGAAATCCACCACCATCGTCGTGCCGCCGGCGAGCGCGGCCGCCGTGCCGGTGTCGAAATCGTCGGTGGAATAGGTGCCCATGAAGGGCATCTGCAGATGTGTGTGCGGGTCGATGCCGCCCGGCATGACGTAGCAGCCGGACGCGTCGATGACCTCGTCGCCGGAAAGGTCGTCGCCGACCGCGGCGATCCTGCCATTCTCGATCAGAACATCGGCCCTCCAGGTGCGGTCCGCCGTAATCACGGTTCCGCCTTTGATCACCTTGCTCGCCATTGTCCGTCGTTCCCCTTGCTGGTTTTATTTACGAACAGAGCGGTATGGAACGCTAACCCACGACTTCGGCGCTCTCCAATACCGCATGCAGAAGCACGTCGGTCCCGGCCGACGCCCATTCCCTGGAAATATCCTCGTCCTCGTTGTGGCTGAGCCCGTCGACGCAGGGGCACATGATCATCGCCGTCGGCGCGACGCGGTTGATCCAGCAGGCGTCGTGGCCCGCGCCGGAGACGATGTCGCGATGGCTGTAGCCGAGCCGCTCGGCGGCGCTGCGGATCGCCGTCACGCATCCCTCGTCGAAGGTCACGGGATCGAAATGCCCCGCCACCTCGATCTCGACGCCGACGCCCAGCGCCTCGCCGATCTTCGGCGCTTCGGCCTCGAAGCGCGCCTTCATGGCGTCGAGCACGCTCTTGTCGGGCGAGCGGAAATCGACCGTGAACACGATCCGCCCCGGCAGCACGTTGCGCGAATTGGGCGACACGTCGATATGGCCGACGCCGCCCACCGCGTCCGGCTGGTGCGCCATGGCGATCTCGTTGGCGAGTTGCAGCAGCTTGCCGAGCGCGAGGCTGGCGTTCTTGCGCATCCGCATCGGCGTGGAGCCCGTATGCGCCTCCTTGCCGGTCAGCGTCACCTGCAGCCACCACAGGCCCTGCCCATGGGTGACGACGCCGATATCCTTGTGTTCGGCCTCGAGGATCGGCCCCTGCTCGATGTGCAGCTCGAACATCGCGTGGATCTTGCGGCTTCCCACCGGCTCGTCGCCCTTCCAGCCGATGCGCTGCAATTCCTCGCCGAACTTTTTGCCCTTGGCGTCGGTGCGTTCATAGGCCCAGTCCTGCTCCAGCACGCCGGCGAAGACGCCCGACGCCAGCATGGCGGGCGCGAAGCGCGTGCCTTCCTCGTTGGTCCAGTTGACCACCACGATGGGCCGCTTGGTCTTGATGTTGAGGTCGTTCAGCGTGCGCATGACCTCCAGCCCGCCCAGCACGCCCAGCACGCCGTCGAACTTGCCGCCGGTCGGCTGCGTGTCGAGATGGCTGCCCATATAGACCGGGTCGGCGTCGGCGTCCTCGCCGGGGCGCAGGAAGAACATATTGCCCATCGTGTCGAGGCCCATCGCGAGCCCGGCCTTCTCGCACCAGCCCTGGAAAAGCCTGCGGCCTTCGCCGTCCTCGTCGGTCAGCGTCTGGCGGTTGTTGCCGCCGCGCAGGCCCGGACCGATCTTCGCCATCTCCATGAGACTGTCCCACAGCCGGTCGCCGTCGACGCGGAGATTGCTGGTGAGCACCATCGGCTTACTCCCATGCTAAAACGCTTGGCGGCGACGGCCGCGCGCGATTATGTTCCCGTGACCCCGGCTCTGCGGCCTTGTCGTTTTCATCGATGCAAAAACTTGACTAGTTGGTCAAAATGCAGGCTAAAAGAGCAGTCGAAAGCGGTCAAGCCTCTTTTGACGTTCTAATCCGAAAGGTGATCAATGGCCACAGGCCCGGCAGCGAACGACAGGACGGAAGGCGCGACGCGCATCCAGGGCATCAACCGCCGGCTGATCCTCGACGCAGCGCTGGAAGTCTTCTCGGCCTACGGCTTTCGCGGCTCCACGGTGGACCAGATCGCCGAGCGCGCCGGCATGTCGAAGCCGAACCTGCTCTATTACTTTCCGCGCAAGCAGAACATTTATGTCGCAGCCCTCGAGGACACGCTCGCCGCCTGGCTGGAGCCCTTCGAGCAGATCGACCCGGACGGCGACCCGCTGGAGGAGCTGCGCCGCTATATCGCAGTGAAGCTGGCGATGTCGGCGGAAAAGCCCGAAGCCTCCCGCCTTTTCGCCAACGAGATCCTGCACGGCGCGCCCGCCATCACCGATTTCCTCAAGGGGCACCTGAAGGAACTGGTCGACCGCAAGGCCGCCGTCATCCACCGCTGGATCGCGGAAGGGCGGCTCGCGCCGGTCGATCCCTATCACCTGATCTTCAGCATCTGGGCGGTGACGCAGCATTATTCGGATTTTTCGGTGCAGGTGTCGGCCATTCTCGGCCAGCGCGCCGAAGCGCCGGATTTCTACCACGAAGCGGCGCGGGCCGTCAGCGCGATCCTGCTCGACGGCGTGCGCCCGCGCGAGGAAGCCATGGCATGAAAACCATCCGCATCGCCGCCGCCATCGTCCGCGACGGGGAAGGGCGCTTCCTGCTGGCGCGCAAGCGCGGCAGCGCCTTCTTCTTCCAGCCCGGCGGCAAGATCGACGCCGGCGAGGACGCCGAGACCTGCCTGCTGCGCGAGATCGAAGAGGAGCTGGGCCTCGTCGTAACCCGCGCGCAGCTGCGCTACGCCGGCGCGATGTCCGCCCCCGCCGCCAACGAGACGGACGCCACGGTGGAGGCCGAGCTCTTCCACCTGACCCTCGCCTCCGGCCAGCACCCGGTCGCGTCGAGCGAGATCGAGGAGCTGCTCTGGAGCCCGCCCGGCGACGACACGCGCCCGGTGGCGCTCCTGTCGCAGGCCATCCAGCAGCGCTTCGCGCGCTGACCGATATTGCGCCTTCCGGCCTTTTGGCCTATCCCCTTCGGGCGCGTTGGAGCGCATTCGGCCGCCGAGTCCTGTCGAAGGGCGCGCCGAATCCGCCGGGCAGGCGGAGAAGCATATGCTCGCCCTGAAGCTCACGCTGGTCCCGCTCTGCCTGCTGGCGGTTTCGCTGTCCGGCCAGCGCTGGGGCCCGGCCGTCGCCGGCTGGCTGGCCGGCCTGCCCATGGTCGCCGGCCCCATTCTTTTCCTGATCGTCCTGGAGCGCGGGCCCGTCTTCGGCGCGCATGCGGCCGTCCTGTCGCTGTCTGCGGTCCTGGCGTCGGAAGCGTTCAATTTCGCCTATGCTTGGACCTGCCGGTCCCGGCCTTGGCCTGTCGCCGTCGCCGCGGGACTGGCGGCATGGTTCATGGCGGCGCTCGGCCTGTCGATGCTGCCGGCCTCTCCGGCCTATGGCGTCGCCACGGCCCTGTTCGCCATCGCCTTCGGCCGGACATTCCTGCCGAATAGCGTCTCAGCCGTGCAAAGCGCCTCCTTGTCGGGGGCCGACCTGCTCGGCCGCATGGCCGCAGGCGCGGCGCTCACCGTCGTCGTGGTGACGCTCTCCTCGACGCTCGGCGCCAAATGGAGCGGGCTGCTGGCGGTGTTCCCGCTGCTCGGGATCGTGCTGTCGGTCTCGTCGCACCGCCGGCACGGACCGGATTTCGTGGTCGCGCTGATGCGCGGCATGGTCCTGGGCCGCTTCTCGTTCGCCGCTTTCTGTCTTTGCCTGGCCGTGGCCCTGCCGAGGCAGGGCGTCGCCGCGACCTTCATCGAAGCGTCGCTGCTCTCGATGACCGTCCAATACGCCGTGAAACGCCTGGCCGGCCGTGCGCCGCCGATCAGCCCTCGGGCGCGCAGAAATGCGCGTAGAGCACGGTCATGATCTCCATCGCCGCGGGATGGGCGATGGAATAATGCAGCGTGCGGTGGTCGCGCTCGAACTGCACGATCCCTTCCTCCTTCAGCTTGGCCAGATGCTGCGACATCGAGGTCTGGGCGATCCCCGTCGCCTCGATCAGGTCGGTCACGCTGCGCGGCCCGTTGGCGAGCGCGCACAGGATCAGAAGCCGATGCTCGTTGGCGAGCCCCTTCAGGAAGCCCGCCACCTTGGCCGCCTTGCGCGGCATTTCGCTTGTCAGGTCCATGACGGTCGGCGCCCTTTACAATTCATAAAAATATGATATGATAAAATTATAAATTGTAGATCGCCACGAAGCAAGAGGGCCGCCAAATGACCAAGGACTATCGCAACCTGACCAGGGATATTTCGGCCTATACGGGCGAGCTGCGCAAGCTCGCGCCCGACGCCATGCAGGGCTTCTACGCCCTCGCCAAAAGTGCGACGGCGGACGGCGCCGTCGACAAGAAGACCAAGGAGATGATCGCGCTCGCCATCGGCGTCACGCAGCGCTGCGACGGCTGCATCGGTTTCCACGCCAAGGCGCTGAAGGAATTGGGCGCCACCCGCCAGGAGATCGCCGAGGTCATGGCCATGTGCGTTTATATGGGCGGAGGCCCCGCCTTGATGTATGCGGCGGACGCCCTGCGCGCCTGGGACCAGTTTCAGGAAAACGCCTGAAAGCGTCGAAGCGCCGGATCGCTCCGGCGCTTCGCATTTCACTCCGCCGCTTCCTTCACCGCCATCGGATTGTTCGGATGCGTGGTCCAGTTGGCGTAATGCGGATCGATCGGCGCCCGGGTGCGCGGGTCGACGCCGGCGATCTGCTCCATGGTGATGCAGTTCTCCACCGGGCAGACATTGACGCAGAGGTTGCAGCCGACGCATTCCGCGTCGATCACCTCGAAATGGCGCATCCCGTCCACCATATTGGTGATCGCCTGGTGCGAGGTGTCCTCGCAGGCGATGTGGCAGCGCCCGCATTTGATGCAGAGGTCCTGGTCGATCCGCGCCTTGGTGACGTAGTTGAGGTTGAGATAGCGCCAGTCCGTCACATGGCCGGCGGCGCGGCCGCGGAAATCCTCGATCGAGGCGAAGCCCTTGGCGTCCATCCAGTCCGACAGCCCGTCGATCATGTCCTGCACGACCTTGAAGCCGTAGGTCATGGCGGCGGTGCAGACCTGCACCGTGCCGCAGCCGAGCGCGATATATTCCGCCGCGTCCCGCCATGTGGTGATGCCGCCGATGCCGGAGATCGGCTTGCCGGCGGTTTCGGGATCGCGCGCGATCTCCGCCACCATGTTGAGCGCGATGGGCTTGACCGCCGGGCCGCAATAGCCGCCATGGCTGCCGCGCCCGTCGATGGTTGGAACCGGCGCGAAATTGTCGAGGTCGACCGAGACGATGGAGTTGATCGTGTTGATCAGCGACACCGCGTCCGATCCGTTGGCGAAGGCGGCGCGCGCCGGCTTGCGGATGTCGGTGATGTTGGGCGTGAGCTTCGTGATCACCGGCATGCGGCTATATTGCTTGCACCATTTGACGACCATGCCGACATATTCCGGCACCTGGCCGACGGCCGCGCCCATGCCGCGCTCGCTCATGCCGTGCGGGCAGCCGAAATTGAGCTCGATCCCGTCCGCGCCGGTTTCCTCCACCAGGGGCAGGATGGCTTTCCACGCCTCCTCCTCGCAGGGCACCATGATGGAGGCGATTAGCGCGCGGTCGGGCCAGCGCATCTTCACCTCCTTCATCTCGCGCAGGTTGACGTCCAGCGGCCGGTCGGTGATCAGCTCGATATTGTTGAGGCCCAGAAGCCGCCGGTCCGCGCCGTGGATCGCGCCGTAGCGCGGCCCGTTGACGTTGACCACCGGCGGGCCTTCCGAGCCGAGCGTCTTCCACACCACGCCGCCCCAGCCCGCCTTGAAGGCGCGCTCGACGTTATAGGCCTTGTCGGTCGGCGGCGCGGAGGCGAGCCAGAACGGGTTGGGAGATTTGATACCGAGAAAATTCGTCGAGAGATCGGCCATGATTCACGCTCCTCAACCCTGTTCGCCGCCCAATGCGCCGGAAACCCAGTCGGGCCTGCGCGTCCGCTCGCTCTCCGCATGATGCGCGCCGCCGGCCAGCACCGCGTCGGCGAAGCCCTCGATCGCCTCCGGCCGCTGCGTCAGCGCGCGATGGATGGATTCGGCGGCGATCTTGCCGTCCTCCACCGAGGCCACCGTCAGGTCCTTGCCGCCGGCCACGCAGTCGCCCCCCGCCCATATGCCCGCCACGGAGCTGCGCCGCTCCGCGTCGACATGGATGCGCCCCCGCGCCATGCCGATAGTCGATCCCTTCAGCGCCTCCGGCTCGAAGGTCTGGCCGATGGCCTTGAACACCTGGTCGGCCTTGATGGTGACGGTCTCGCCCGCGCCAGTCAGCCGCCCGTCCTGCATCGCCGTATATTCCAGCGTGATCGCATGCACGGTGCCGTCGCCGTTGCGCTCCAGCCTATGCGGCTGCAGCCAGTGGCGGATGACGACGCCATGGACCTGCGCCAGCTCCTGCTCGTAGGCGCTGGCGTTCATGTGCTCCTGCCCGCGCCGATAGGCGACGGTGACGTTCTCCGCGCCGAGTTTTCTGGTCTGGATGGCGATGTCGATGGCGGTCATGCCGCCGCCGATGACGACGACGTCGCGCCCGACCGGCAGGGCGGACACGTCCTTCGACTGCCGCAGCGCCGCGATGTAATCCACCGCGTCGATCACGTTCGGCGCGTCCTCGCCGGCGAGCCCCAGCCCGTTGACGCCCGGCAGGCCCATGGCGAGGAACACGGCGTCGTAGCCCGCCCTCAGCGCCTCGATGGAGATGTCCTGCCCCAGCGTCTGGTTGTACTGGATGTCGATCCCGCCGATCTGGAGGATGAACTCGAGCTCGCGTGCCGCGAAATTGTCGACCGTCTTATAGGCCGCGATGCCGTATTCGTTGAGGCCGCCGCCCTTGGGCCGCGCCTCGAACACCGTCACCTGGTGCCCGTGCAGGGCCAGCCGATGCGCCGCGGAAATCCCCGCCGGCCCGGCCCCCACCACCGCCACATGCTTGCCCGTCGGCTCGGCGCGTCGGAACGGATGCCGCCCCGTGGCCATCAGCGCGTCGGTGGCGTAGCGTTGCAGCAGGCCGATCTTGACCGGCTTGCCCTCCGCCGTCTCGCGCACGCAGACCTCCTCGCACAGCGTCTCGGTCGGGCAGACGCGGGCGCACATGCCGCCGAGGATGTTCTGCGAAAGAATGGTCTTGGCCGCGCCGAGCGGATTGCCCGTATTGATCTGGCGGATGAACTGCGGAATGTCGATGCTGGTCGGGCAGGCGTTCATGCACGGCGCGTCGTAGCAGAAATAGCAGCGGTCGGATTCCACCGCCGCCTCGTGTCTGTCGAGCGGCGGATGCAGGTCGTCGAAGACATGCGCATATTCGCCCGGCGCGAGCCGGTGGTCGCGAATGTCGGGCGCTTCCGCGGAAAAGGATGAATTGCCTGCCGGTCCCGTCATGGACAGCATCTCCCGTCTGATCTGGCGGCGCGCGTTCCCTTTGCGCGCCGAAACCGATTTTCCGGGCCGCGATCTTCACCGCCGCGTCATGCCCGTTAGAGACAGGATGACAGATTTTCTCGGAAGGTCAAATTTTTTATCATCTGGTCAATTATGTGCGGCGTCCCGCGCCGCCGCCGCGGCGATGTTGGCGAAGAAGCGGTCCGCCACCTTGCGCGCCGCCGAGCCGAGCAGCCTGGTCCCGAGCTGCGCCAGCTTGCCGCCGGCGTCGCCGCGGATGACGTAGGAAAGCACCGTCCCGTCGCCGTCCTCGGTCAGCGTCACGTCGGTGACGCCCTCGGCGAAGCCGGCGATGGAGCCTTCGCCGCGCCCGGAGATCGTATAGGAGGCGGGCGGGTTCATGTCCGAAAGCGTGAGCAGCCCGTGGAAGCGCACCTTGATCACGCCGAGGCTGACCTTCAGCCCGGCGCGGATCTCGCTGTCCGACACGCGCTCCAGATGCTCGCAGCCGGGGATGCAGGCCTGCAGGGTTTCGACGTCGTTGAGCGCGTTCCAGACGGCCCGCCGGGGGGCGGCGATGCGTTCTTCTCCGGCGAGATCCATAAGCGGGCTCCGTGGCGGGGAGGGGAGGGAAAGGCATGCCGCGGAAAAGCGAAAAGCCGGTTTTCCGGCGACGGCATGCGTCGAATCGAAGGCCTGAAACGCGGCGGCGAAACCATGCTCCCGCGCCGCGCTTCAGGAAGCGGTCGCGAACATTTGACACGAAATTATTATATGGCAATGCTATGGCCGAAATTCACGCTACTTTGTCGCCGCAATTCCCCTTAAAAAGGCCGGCGAAGGCAATTTAAATCGATTTGATTCGGGAGCACCTCCATGGCGAGAGACGCAGCGAAACTGGAAGCGGCGATTGCGAAGCTGAAGAAACATTGGGCCGATGGCGCGCCCAAGGACATGCGCGCGGCCTTCAAGGCCGATTCGGGCCGGTTCGGGCGCTATTCGCTCGCCCTCGACGACCTGCTGCTCGACTGGTCCAAGTGCCGCGTCAACGACGAGACGATGGCGCTCCTGAAGGACGTGGCGGTCGCCGCCGACGTCGAGGGCCGCCGCCGCGCCATGTTCGCCGGCGAGCATATCAACAACACCGAGGACCGCGCCGTGCTGCATGTCGCCCTGCGCGACACGACGTCGAAGGAAGTGCTGGTCGACGGCCACAACGTGCTGCCGGACGTCAAGGACGTGCTCGACCGCATGGCCGCCTTCGCCGAAGGCATCCGCTCCGGCGCGCTCAAGGGCGCGAACGGCCAGAAGATCACCGACATCGTCAATATCGGCATCGGCGGCTCCGACCTCGGCCCGGTCATGGCGACGCTGGCGCTCGCGCCCTATCACGACGGCCCGCGCGCGCATTTCGTCTCCAACATCGACGGCGCGCATATCGCCGACACGCTGAAGCCGCTCGATCCGGCCACCACGCTGGTCATCATCGCCTCCAAGACCTTCACCACCATCGAGACCATGACCAACGCGCAGGCCGCGCGCAAATGGGTGGCCGACGCATTGGGCGAAGCGGCGGTCGGCGCGCATTTCGCCGCCGTCTCCACGGCGCTCGACAAGGTCGCCGCCTTCGGCATCGCCTCCGACCGCGTCTTCGGCTTCTGGGACTGGGTCGGCGGACGCTATTCGGTCTGGTCGGCCATCGGCCTGCCGGTGATGATCGCGGTCGGCCCCGATAACTTCAAAAAATTCCTCGCCGGCGCGCACGCCATGGACGTGCATTTCCGCGACGCGCCGCTGGAGAAGAACCTGCCGATGATCCTCGGCCTCGTCGGCTACTGGCACCGCGCCATCTGCGATTATGGCAGCCGCGCCATCATCCCCTACGACCAGCGCCTGTCGCGGCTCGCGGCCTATTTCCAGCAGCTCGACATGGAATCGAACGGCAAGAGCGTCACCCTCGACGGCAAGCCGGTCTCCGGCCCCACCGGCCCTGTGGTATGGGGCGAGCCGGGCACCAACGGCCAGCACGCCTTCTTCCAGCTCCTGCACCAGGGCACCGACACGATCCCGCTGGAGTTCATCGTCGCCGCCAAGGGCCACGAGCCGAACCTCGACAACCAGCACGAGATGCTGCTCGCCAACTGCCTGGCGCAGTCGGAAGCCCTGATGAAGGGCCGCACGCTGGACGAGGCGCGCGCGCAGCTCGCCGCCAAGAAGCTGCCGGAGGCGGAAGTCGAGCGCATCGCCCCGCATCGCGTCTTCTCCGGCAATCGTCCGTCGATCACCGTCGTGCACGACCTGCTCGACCCGTTCACGCTCGGCCGCCTGATCGCGCTCTACGAGCATCGCGTCTTCGTCGAGGCGCAGATCTTCGGCATCAACGCCTTCGACCAGTGGGGCGTGGAGCTGGGCAAGGAGCTCGCCACCGAGCTTCTACCGGTGGTGTCGGGCAAGGAGACGGCCGCCGGCCGCGACGCATCCACCGAAGGATTGGTCGCGCATTTGCACGCGCGCCGCAAAGCCTGATAGTATCCCTGATCGACATCCACGAAGCCGGGTCCTGCGCCCGGCTTCTTCATATAGCGGGACGAGAGATGAAGACGGAAACGATCAAATTCGCCGGCGACGTGCCGGGCACGGCCATCGAACTGCGCGTGCTGCGCTTTGCGGGCAAGGATGCGGGCGCGCCGAAGGCCTATCTGCAATCCTCGCTGCACGGCGCGGAACTGCCGGGGCAGGCGGCGCTGCATTTTCTCGTTCCGATGCTGAGGAAGGCGGCGGCGGAAGGCCGCATTCTCGGCGACGTCACCGTGGTGCCGCAGGCCAATCCCATCGGCTCCGGCCAGTGGCAGGCGCATCAGCATCTGGGCCGCTTCGAGGCCTTCTCGCTGGTCAATTTCAACCGCGCCTTCCCGCTGCTGCCGGATTTCGACACCTCCGCGCTGCCGGGCCCCGACGCGCCCGTTTCGCTGGCCAACCGCCTCAAGGCCACGCTCCTGAAACTTGCCCTGCCGCATGACATCGTGCTCGACCTCCACTGCGACGACGAGAGCGAGAACTATCTCTACATCGCCGAGGACTTCGTCGACGGCATGAAGGACCTCGCCGTCGCGCTCGGCTCCACGGCGATCCTCGCCTGGGACACCAC
Organism: Hyphomicrobiales bacterium; assembly: GCA_900465915.1. Taxonomy (GTDB): domain Bacteria; phylum Pseudomonadota; class Alphaproteobacteria; order Rhizobiales; family Rhizobiaceae; genus Brucella. Next base: position 195,699 of record UBKJ01000029.1, on the reverse strand, counting down.
CGCCGACGCCGCCTTCGAGGAGGCCTGCGCCCATCCGGTGCTGCAACTGTCCGCCGACAAGCGCGACATGACGCGCCGCGCCGTCACCACGGTCGAGTTCCGCGGCCTGAGCGACGTCTATCCCGACATGGGCAGAAGCGACGCCGAGGGGCTGTATAAATTCCTCGTCCATCGCGGCGTGATCCGCGACGAGAACGTCAAACTCGATCCCGATTTCAAGGGCCTCGTGACGCCGCTATCGCATGTGGAGATGCTGCGCGCGCCGGAAGGCGGCATGCTGCTCTATCACGTCGCGCCGGGCGAGGTGGTGGAGGCGGGGACGAAGCTCGTCACCATCGTCACCACGCCGGGCGAGCCGGAAGGCGACATCACGCTCACCGCGCCACAGGCCGGCCGCATCCTCACGCGCCGCTCGGCGCGCTATATCCGCCGCGGCGACGACGTGATGAAGCTTCTGGGCGCGAAGCCCTCGGCGGAGGAGAAACGCGCGGGCGCGCTCGAGGCATGAGGCTGGAGCCGCAGCGTCTGAAAGCCATCCGCGCCATTCTGTTCGACAAGGACGGCACGCTGATCGATTTCGACCGCACATGGTTCTCGGTGTCGTGGACCCTGGCGCAGCGTTCGGCCGAAGGCGACGAGGCCCGCGCTCGCGCGCTGCTCGACGCCGGCGGCTACGACTGGGCCGCGCGGCGCTTCCGCGCCAATTCGGTGATCGCCGCCGGCACGGTGGCGGAGATCGTCTCGCTCTGGCATCCCGAACTGGAGGCGGCGGCGCTGCAGGCCCGCATCGGCGAATTCGACCGCTACGCCGCCGAACAGGGCGCGCGCTCGGCGGTCGCCATCGAGGGCCTGCGCGAGACGCTCGAAGCCCTGCGCGTGCTGGGCTACCGGCTCGGCATCGCCACCAACGATTCCGAGGCCGGCGCGCACGCCACCGCCAGGGCGCTGGGGATCGACCATCAGTTCGAGGCGGTGATCGGCTACGACACGGCGGCGCGGCCCAAGCCGCATCCCGATCCGCTGCTCTATTTCGCGGAAAAGCTCAGTCTTGCGCCGGCGGAGATCGCCATGGTCGGCGACAATCTGCACGATCTCGAAACGGCCCATGCGGCCGGCGCGGGTCTGGCGGTGGGCGTTCTCTCCGGCAACAGCCCGCGCGAGGCGCTGGAGCCGCGCGCCGACATCGTGCTCGAATCCATCGCCGGCCTGCCGGGCCTGTTCGCGCGCTGACGCATCAATTTTTCCGCACGCACCCATCAGAACAATTCATCCCCGCCGCCCTTTGCGGCGGGGGCTCCAGCGGCTAGCATCGGCGCGTCTTCCCTCGACGAACCGGAGTTTTCGATGATCCTGATCGGCCAATACGATTCGCCCTTCGTGCGGCGCGTCGCCATCGCCCTGCGCCTGTACGGGCTGCCCTTCGAGCACCGCCCCTGGTCGGTGTTCAGCGACACGGACAAGATCGCGCCGTTCAACCCGCTGAGCCGCGTGCCGACGCTGGTGCTGGACGACGGCGACACGCTGATCGAAAGCGCCGCCATCCTCGATTATCTCGACGAGGTCGCCGGCGCGGAAAAAGCGCTGGTCGCCCGCTTCGGCCCGGAGCGGCGCAAGGCGCTGAAAATCTGCGCCCTCGCCACCGGCATGGCCGACAAGGGCGTGAGCCTCGTCTACGAGAAGGTGCTGCGGCCGGAGGAATCGAAAATCTGGGTCGAACGCTGCCGCGCGCAGGTGGCCCGCGTGCTCGACGTGCTGGAGGCGGAGTTTTCCGCGCGTGGGACGCCGTTCTGGTCGGGCGACGCCATCGGCCACGCCGACATCGCCACGGCCTGCGCGCTGCGCTTCATCACCGAGGCGGCGGCGCTGTTCGACGCGCCTAGCTACCCGACGCTCGCCGCCTTGTCGGCGCGCTGCGAGGCGCTGCCGCCCTTCCGGGAGATCGCGCAGCCGCTGTCGCCGCCCAAGCCGAAGGACTAGCCCCGGAGTTCGCGCCGCAATATCTTGCCGACATTGCTTTTCGGCAGCGCGTCGCGGAATTCGATCTCGCGCGGGCGCTTGTAATTGGTCAGGCGCTCGGCGCAGAAGGCCTTGAGGTCGTCGGCGGTCAGCGCCGGGTCGCGCCGCACGACGTAGAGCTTCACCACCTCGCCGGAATGCTCGTTGGGAACGCCGATCGCCGCCGCCTCCAGCACGCCCGGATGCGTCGCCGCCACTTCCTCGATCTCGTTCGGATAGACGTTGAAGCCGGAGACGAGGATCATGTCCTTCTTGCGGTCGACGATCTTGGTGAAGCCGCGCTCGTCCATGAAGCCCATGTCGCCGGTGCGGAAGAAGCCGTCGGCCATGACGGCGCGGGCAGTCTCCTCCGGCTTGTTCCAGTAGCCGCGCATCACCTGCGGCCCGCGCACGCAGATCTCCCCCACCTGGCCGAGCGGCAGGTCGTGGCCGTCGTCGTCGCGGATGGCGATGTCGGTCGAGGGCAGCGGCAGGCCGATCGCGCCGGTGAATTCGGCCGCGTCGAGCGGATTGGCCGAAACCACCGGCGAGGTCTCCGACAGGCCATAGCCCTCGGTGACGGGGCAATGGGTGATCGCCTGCCAGCGCTCGGCCACCGGGCGCTGCACCGCCATGCCGCCGCCCAGCGTCAGGATCATTGGCTTGAAGTCGAGCCCGGCGAAATCGGGATTGTTCATCAGCGCGTTGAACAGCGTGTTGAGGCCGGGGAAGATGTGGAACGGATATTTCTTCAGTTCCTTGACGAAGGCCGGGATGTCGCGCGGATTGGCGATGAGGATGTTGCGCGCGCCGAGCTTCAGCCCCATCATCGCGTTCACCGTCAGCGCGAAGATATGGTAGAGCGGCAGGGCGCAGACGAAATTGAGCGCCTTGGGCTTGCCCTTGATGCGGAAGGCGACGTCGATCCACAATTGCATCTGCTCGACATTGGCGAGGATGTTGCCATGCGTCAGCATCGCGCCCTTGGAGACGCCCGTCGTGCCGCCGGTATATTGCAGGAAGGCGAGGTCGGCCGGGTCGACCGGCGTCGGCGTGAACCGCCCGCGCGCGCCCTCGGCCAACGCCGCGGCGAAGCGCACATGGCCGGGCAGCTTCCAGGCCGGCACCATCTTCTTCACCCGCCGCACCACCAGATTGACCACATGGCCCTTGAGGCCCAGCATGTCGCCCATGCTGGCGACGACGATATGCTGGACTGCGAGCGAGGGCAGGGCCTTCTCCACCGTGGCGGCGAAGTTTTCGAGCACGATCAGCGCCTTGGCGCCGGCGTCGTTCAACTGGTGCGAAAGCTCGCGCGCGGTGTAGAGCGGGTTGACGTTCACCACCACCATGCCCGCGCGCAATATGGCGAGGATCGCCACCGGATATTGCAGGATGTTGGGCATCATCACCGCCACGCGGTCGCCCTTTTGCAGCCCGCGTCCCTGCAGGAACGCCGCCAGCGCCTCCGAGCGGGCGGCGAGGGCGGCATAGGTCAGGTCCTTGCCCATGGAGGTGAAGGCGGGGTTCTCCGCATGGCGCTTGCAGGCGTCGAGCGCCATGTCGCCGATGGAATGCGCAGCCCCCGGCGCGATCTCGTGCGGCACGCCGGCCGGATAGGACCTGAGCCAGACCCGCGCGTCGGGAAGGCCCTGCTCGGCCGCGCCCGCTATGGTGGTGATTCCGGCCATGTCGCCTCCCTGCGCAATGCCCTTTGGCGCGGAGTGTGGTCGAGTTTGCGCGCCCGCGCAAGAGTAACATTGACGTAAGCGTAAATTAGCCGCGCCCGGCCTTCAGCGAGCGGATGAAGGTCGCCACCGCCCGGCCGCCGCCGCCGGCGAGGTCGAAATCGCGGTCGCCGTGCAGCCATTCGGTCAGGAGCCCGCACACCATGGCGAGCAGGATCGGCGCCGCCGCGACAGCGCTCCAGCCGGGGGCCAGCTCGCCGCGCCGCTCGGCCACGTCGAGAAGTCCGCGGAACAGCGCCAGCACGTCGGCGCGCGCCTCCTTGAGGCGCTCCAGCACCGCCGCCATCTCGCCCACATATTCGCAGCGCTGGCGGATGATGGTGAAGATGTTCTGCTGCCGCGCGTCGGTCTGGAACAGGGTCAGCGCCGCCAGGATCGACTGCTGGAGGACGTCGAGCGGGTCGGGATGCTCGCAGCGCGCCGCCTGCGCCATGATCTCCTCCTGCGGGAAGCGGGCGCGGGCGATGATGGCGTGGAAGACGTCGCGCTTGTCGTGGAAATGGAAATAGATCGCCCCGCGCGTCACCCCGGCCCGGCAGGCGATCTCGTTGAGCGTCGCCTGGTTGACGCCGCGCTCCAGGAACACCGCCTCGGCGGCGGCCAGGATGGCGTCCCGCGTCTCGGCGGCTTCGGCTTTGGTTCTGCGCATGGGCGGTTCCCGGAAAAGCCTGCTGCTTTTCCACGCTCTTTCGTATAACTCATTTGTGATCCGCGACGATCAGTGATTGACTATAGCACGGCTTTCCGTATTTACAAACATACGTGTATGTTTATCTGGCGTCATGCGAGAGCGAGGGCGAAACCCACATGACCATGAACCGTTCCATCCGGCTTGTCGCGGCAGGGACCGCTTTTGTCATTCTGGCGGCGTCGTCGGCGCTGGCGCAGGGCGCGGGCGCGACCCCGCCGCCGCCGCAGGTGACCGTGGCGGCGATTAAGCCGCATGAAATCCCCGTGACCTACGATTACGCGGCCCGCGTCAGCGCCTTCCGCGACGTGCAGGTGCGCGCGCGGGTGGGGGGCATCCTCCTGCACCGCAATTTCATCGAGGGCACGGAGGTCAAGGCCGGCGACGTGCTGTTCGAGATCGACCCCGCCCCCTACCAGGCGGAGCTGGAGAAGGCGCAGGCGCAGGTCGCCCAGGCGCAGGCCCAGTACCAGCAGTCGATCCGCGACGCCGAGCGCGCCGAGCAGCTCGTCGTGCAGAAGGTGCAGAGCGCCTCGGTGCGCGATTCGGCCGTCGCCACGCGCGACCTCAACAAGGCCGCCGTCGACGCCGCCGTGGCGCAATTGCGCACGGCGCAGCTCAACCTGAGCTACACCAAGGTCACCGCGCCGCTGACCGGCATCACCAGCCGCGAGCAGGTCTCGGAAGGCAGCCTCATCGGCACCGACGCCGCGTCGAGCCTCCTGACCTCGATCACCCAGCTCGACCCGGTCTATGTCAATTTCTCCTTCACCGACACGGAAGCGGCGGAAATCCGCAAGCTGCGCGCCGAGCGCGGCGCCACCGGCCAGGACGCCGACAAGCTGAAGATCCGCATCTATTTCGGCGACGGCCAGGCCTACGACCACGAGGGCGTCATCGACTTCACCTCCTCGACGCTCGACACCGAGACCGGCACGCTCGGCGTGCGCGCGGTGGTCGACAATCCGGCGCGCCGGCTCATTCCGGGCCAGTTCGTGCGCGCCTCGCTGCTCGGCGTCACCATCTCCGACGCCATCACCGTGCCCAAGGCCGCGCTGATGCAGAGCCCGCAGGGCCAGTTCGTCTATGTGCTGGGCGCCAACAACGTCGCCGAGATCCGTCCCGTCACCGTGGCGCGCGAGCTGCCGGACGGCTGGCTGATCTCCAAGGGTCTCGCCGCCGGCGACCGCATCATCACCGAGGGCGTCGTCAAGGTCGCGCCCGGCGCGCCGGTGCAGCCCACCGACGCCGCCCCGGCGGCGGACGACAAGGCGGCCGATGCGGCCGGAACGAAGAAGGCGGCGGACAAGCAATGAACAGATTCTTCGTCGACCGTCCGGTTTTCGCGGCGGTCATCTCGATCATCATCGTGCTGGCGGGCCTGGTCTCGATCCGAATCCTGCCCATTGCGCAATATCCCGAGCTGACGCCGCCGCAGGTGGTGGTCAGCGCCACCTATCCCGGCGCCAGCGCCGAAACCCTGACCCAGACCGTCGCCTCGCCGATCGAACAGCAGATCAACGGCGTGGAGAACATGATCTACATGCAGTCGTCGAGCCTCGGCAGCGGCACGATGCAGCTCACGGTCACCTTCGCGCTCGGCACCGACGCCGACCAGGCCACCATCAACGTCAACAACCGCGTGCAGCGCGCCGTCTCCTCGCTGCCGCAGGACGTGCAGCGCCTCGGCGTGACGGTCAACAAGCGCTCGACCACCATCCTGGGCATGGTGTCGATGTTCGCCAAGAACGGCCTCTACGACCGCACCTATGTCGGCAATTACGCGCTCCTGAACGTCGTCGACGACCTCAAGCGCCTGCCGGGCGTGGGCGACGTGCAGCTCCTGGGCAATATCGACTATTCGATGCGCATCTGGCTGCGCCCCGACAAGCTCGCGCAATACAACCTCACCCCCACCGACGTCTCCAACGCCATCCAGGAGCAGAACGCCCAGTTCGCCGCCGGCCGCTTCGGCGACCAGCCCGACGCCCATGCCGGGCCCTTCACCTATACGGCGACGACGCAAGGCCGCCTGCCGGACGTGGCGGGCTTCGAGAACATCATCCTGCGCTCCGACAAGAACGCCGCCACGCTGCGGCTCAAGGACGTGGCGCGGGTGGAGCTGGGCACCAAGAGCTATCTGGTCGACAGCAATCTCAACGGCACGCCCGCCGTGCCGATCGCCATCTATCTCCAGCCCGGCGCCAATGCGCTCAACACGATGGAGCTGATCCAGCATCGCATGGACGAGCTGAAGGCCAGCTTCCCGCAGGGCGTCGACTACTCCATCCCCTTCGACACGACCAAGTTCATCAAGGTCTCGGTCGAGGAAGTCATCCACACCTTCATCGAGGCCATCATCCTCGTCGTGCTGGTGGTGTTCATCTTCCTGCAGAACTGGCGCGCCACGCTCATTCCCGTCATCGCCGTGCCGATCTCCATCATCGGCACCTTCGCGGGCATGTATGTGCTGGGCTTCTCGATCAACCTTTTGACATTGTTCGGCCTGGTGCTCGCCATCGGCATCGTGGTCGACGACGCCATCGTGGTGCTGGAGAACGTCGAGCGCATCATGACGCAGGACCGGCTGCCGCCGCGCCAGGCCGCCATCAAGGCCATGGGCGAGGTGACCGGCCCGGTCATCGCCATCGTGCTTGTGCTCTGCGCCGTGTTCATCCCGGTCGCCTTCATGGGCGGCCTGGTCGGCCAGATGTACAAGCAGTTCGCCGTCACCATCGCCATCTCGGTCACGGTGTCGGGCGTGGTGGCGCTGTCGCTGACGCCGGCGCTCTGCGCGCTGATCCTCAAGCCCGGCCATCACGAGCCGATGCTGCCCTTCCGCGTCTTCAACCGCTTCTTCGACCGGCTGACGCGCGGCTACACGACGGGCGTGCGCTTCTTCCTCAAGCGTTTCGTCATCGGCCTGGTGATCTTCGCCGGCATCCTGGGCGGCATGGCCTATCTGTTCCAGCGCGTGCCGGGCTCGCTGCTTCCCGACGAGGACCAGGGCTACCTGTTCTCCGTCGCGGTGCTGCCGCCGGCGGCCTCGCTGGAGCGCACCACGGAAGTGCTCAAGCAGGCGAGCGAGAACATCCGCAAGCATCCGGCGGTCGAGAACGTCTTCGCCGTCTCCGGCTTCGACCTTCTGTCGGGCGGCCTCAAGACCAGCGCCGGCACCATGTTCATCATGCTGAAGGACTGGAAGCAGCGCAAGAGCGCCGATCTCGACGCCCGCAACCTGCCGGGCGCCATCATGGGCATGAACGCCGGCATCAAGGACGGGCTGATCCTCGCCTTCAACCCGCCGCCGATCATGGGCCTCAGCACCACGGGCGGCTTCGAGCTCTATCTCCAGGACCGCACCGGCGGCGGCGTGGAATCGCTGACGCGCGCCACCAAGCTTCTGACCGACGCCGCCGCCAAGCGGCCGGAGCTGGCGGGCGTGCGCACCACCTTCAGCCCCAACGTGCCGCAATACGACATCCAGCTCGACCGCGAGCGGGCCAAGGCCATGGGCGTGCCGATCAATTCGGTGTTCACGGCCATGCAGGCCACCTTCGGCAGCCTCTATGTCAACGACTTCACGCTGTTCGGCCGCAACTACCAGGTCAACCTGCAGTCCGAGGCCGATTTCCGCCGCGATCCCAGCGACCTCAAGCACGTCTTCGTGCGCGCCGATTCCGGCAGCATGATCCCGCTGAGCGCGCTGGTGACCGTCAAGCGCATCGTCGGCCCCGACCAGCTCGAACGCTTCAACGGCTTCGACGCGGCCAAGGTCACCGGCAATCCGGCCCCCGGCTACACTTCCGGCGACGCCATCAAGGCGATGCAGGAAGTGGCGGCGCAGGTGCTGCCGCAGGGCTACCAGATCGCCTGGACCGGCTCGGCCTATCAGGAAGTCACCACCAGCGGCACCGGCAGCCAGGCGATGATCTTCGGCATGATCATGGTGTTCCTGATCCTCGCCGCCCAGTACGAGCGCTGGACGCTGCCGCTGGCCGTCATCACGGCGGTGCCCTTCGCCGTGTTCGGCGCGCTGCTGGCCACGCTGCTGCGCGGGCTCACCAACGACGTCTATTTCCAGATCGGCCTGGTGACGCTGATCGGCCTCGCGGCCAAGAACGCCATCCTGATCGTGGAGTTCGCGGTGCTGCAGCGCGAGGAGGGCAAGTCGGCCGTCGAGGCGGCGGCCGAGGCCGCGCGCCTGCGCTTCCGCCCGATCGTCATGACCTCGCTCGCCTTCGTGCTGGGCGTGGTTCCGCTGGCGATCAGCACCGGCGCGGGCTCCGCCAGCCGCCACGCCATCGGCACCGGCGTCATCGGCGGCATGCTGGCGGCGACCTTCGTCGCGACCTTCTTCATCCCGATGTTCTATCGCCTCATCGCCTGGAAACAGCCGGTGAAACGGTCGGACGAGGACGAGATCGCGGCCTCGCGGGCGGCAAGCCCCGAGGCCCCCGGAGAAGCGCACTGAAGCTAAAAAAAGACCCCGCCGAAAGGCGGGGTTTTTCTTTAATAGAAACTGGTCGGGAAATAGCGCAGGTACAGCTCGGTCAGCGTCCCGTTCTGCTGCAAGGCGTGGAGCGCGTTGTCGAGCGCGGCCTGCAGCGGCGCGTTCTTGCGGGCGACGGCGATGGAGAGGCCGGAGCCGAGATATTGCGGCGCGAGATAGGGGCCGTCGGCGAAGGCGCAGCAGCTTCCCTTGTCGCCGTCGAGCCAGAAGGACAGCCGCATGCCGTCGTCGAAGACGGCGTCGATCTTGCCGCCGGCGAGATCGGCCAGCATGGCGTCGCGGTCGGGATAGGGGACGGCGCGGGCCTGCGGAAAATAGGCCTTGAGAAGCTGCTCATGCGCGGTGCGGGCGATGACGCCGACCGGCCTGTCCTTGACCGCCGTCGCCGCCGGCCCCGCAAAACCCTTGTCGCGGCGGGTGGCGAAGCGCGCCGGCAGGCGCAGATAGCTGCGCGTGAAGGCGAGCTCGGTCCGGTTGTCGTCGGTCGGCTGCAGCCCGGCGACGATGGCGTCGGCGTCGCCGGACAGAAGCCGCGCCGTCAGCTCGTTCCATGGAACGGCCTCGATCTGGCAGATGGCGTCGAGCCCGAGCTGCCGGCAGAGCGCGCGGGCGAGGTCGACATTGTAGCCGCCGAGCCGTCCGGCGCCGTCGAGCGCGTTGAAGGGCGGGAAATCCACCGTGGTGACGAAGCGCAGCCGGCTGAGCCCCTGCAGCGAGGGCAGCGGCAGCCGTTCCTTCTCGCTGAAGAAGGCCGGCGGTGTGGGCTCCGCCGCCGGGACCTGTGTCGCCCATAGCGCCGTCAGCGCGGCCGCGGCGGTCACAAGGCGGGCTTTGGGGACGGACATCGGCAGGCTCCCGGCATGGCCCGCGCGGCGACGGCCGGCGGGCGAGCCTCTGTGATGCCGCATAAACGCGGTGAAAACAACCGCTTGCGGCGCGCCTCGGCAAACTCGCCGGGAGAAGAGCGGTCGCTGCATGCAAAACGCCATCCGTGTCAAGTCTTCGTCCGATAATAATTCGGTTGAAATTTGCAATCGGCGCAATATTCTCTCCACTATAAATAGACACGGCATAGAAATAAGCAAATATTGAAATAAGAATGAAGTAAATTACAGATATCTAATCATAGAAGTAGCGGGGACTGCTATGAATGTGGAATCGATCGATTCCGGGCTGGAGATATGCCGCGCCATATCTTCCAGGCTGGAGGCGCGCGGCGTCGCGCGCCAATGTCTGGCGAAAGCCTTCAACGCGGCGCGGATCAACGGCACGAGTTTCTGCGACGAGCTGGCCTGCCTCGATACCGTCGACGAAAGCATGGTCTACGAGGCGATCGCGGATTATGTCGGCGTCACCTACGCCGACGACCTGACGCCGGCGCAGATTTTTTCGCCGGATACGCTCACCCCGGCCATGTCGATGGAGCTCAGGCAGGTCATGGCGGTCGGCAGGGACGGCCGCACCCGCCTCTACACCGCCCCGGCGCAGGAGCGCATCGCGCTTTTGCAGCAGCATCTGCGGGAATCGCCGGAGCTGGCGGCGCGCATGCGCATCTGCCCGCCATCCTCGCTGCGGCGGATCCTGCGCGAACGATACGAGAAGGACCATGTGGCGCGGGCGCATGGCATGACCCCAGAGCCGCTCTCGGCGGCGCAGGTCATCGACACGCCGCAGGCCTTCGCCATCGCCATGGCGGCTTATGCGCTGGTCGCCGGCCTCGTCAACTGGCCGGGCCACACGCTCTTCGTCCTGCATGTGGCGCTGAGCCTGCTGTTCTTCGGCTGCGTGCTGATCCGGCTTTTCGCCGCCGCCGCCGGCGGGCGGCTGCGCTTTCCCGAATTGAAGCCCGCGCCGTCCAGCGAGCTGCCGGTCTATACGGTGCTGGTCCCGCTCTATCGCGAGCGGGAGGTGGTCGACCAGCTCGTCACCGTGCTGGGCCGGCTCAACTGGCCGCGCAGCAAGCTCGACGTCAAGCTGGTCTGCGAGAAGGACGACGCCGAGACCATCGCCGCCATCCGCGCCCGCAGCCTGCCGTCCTGCTTCGAGCTGGTGCTGGTGCCGGCGGGCGGCCCGCGCACCAAGCCCAAGGCGCTCAACTACGCCCTGCAATTCGCGCGCGGCGCGCTGGTGGCGGTGTTCGACGCCGAGGACCGGCCGCATCCCGACCAGCTTCGCGAGGCCTGGCAGGCCTTCCGCGACGGCGACGAGCGGCTCGCCTGCGTGCAGGCGCCGCTGATCATCGGCAATTTCCGCAGCAACCTCCTCACCCGCATGTTCGCCTTTGAATATGCGGCGCTGTTTCGCGGCCTGCTGCCGTGGCTGGCGGCGCGCGGGCTGGTGATCCCGCTCGGCGGCACGTCGAACCATTTCCGCCGCGACCGGCTGGAGGAAGCCGGCGGCTGGGACGCCTACAACGTCACCGAGGACGCCGATCTGGGCGTGCGCCTCGCCCGCTTCGGCTATCGCATCGGCGTCATCAGCCGCGGCACCATCGAGGACGCGCCGGAAAGCTACGCCGTCTGGCGCCGGCAGCGCACCCGCTGGCTCAAGGGCTGGATGCAGACCTGGCTGGTCCATGCCCGCCGGCCTCACAGCGTCCAGCGCGAAATGGGCTGGCGGCGCTTCCTGTTCAACCAGGTCTATACGGTCGGCGTCGTCGGCTCGGCGCTGCTGCATCCCCTGATGCTGGCGATGCTGGTCGTGCTCCTGCCGATGCTGGCGCTGTCGCCGCCGGCTCCGGGCCGGTTGTGGCTGGCGGTCGTCGACGTGTCGAACATCGTGCTCGCCTATACGAGCTTCTACGTGCTGGGCCTGAAGACGATGGAGCCGACCGAGCGGCGCGGCTACACCTATCTCCTGGCGATCCCGGTCTATTGGGTCTTCATCTCGCTCTCGGCCTGGCGGGCCCTGGGGCAGTTGATGCGGCGGCCCCATTTCTGGGAGAAGACGCCGCACCAGCCGAGCCTGTTCTACAGGCCGGCCGAGGCGCCCAGGAACGCCGCGCCCCTGCCGATCACCGACTGATCCTCGGGGCCGATGGCCTGCAGGTCGCGCCCGTCATAGGGCAGGGTCAGCAGGATGCGCCGGATCGCCGCCAGCCGGGCGCGGCGCTTGTCGTTGGAGCGGATGATGGTCCACGGCGCATAGCCGGTGTCGGTCCGCTCCAGCATGGTCTTCAGCGCCGCCGAATAGTCGTCCCAGCGCGCGATGCCGGCCACGTCCATGGGCGAGAATTTCCAGCTCTTGAGCGGGCTGTGGCGGCGCTCGTGGAACCGCTTGAGCTGCATCTCCTGCCCGATGTCGAGCCAGAACTTGAACAGGTGGATGCCGTCGGTGACGATCATGCGCTCGAAATCCGGCGCCTCGGTCAAAAAGGCCTCGAGCTGCGCCTGGGTGCAGAAGCCCATCACCCGCTCGACGCCGGCGCGGTTGTACCAGGAGCGGTCGAAGCTCACGAATTCGCCCGCCGTTGGAAAATGCGCCACATAGCGCTGGAAATACCATTGCCCGCGCTCGGTCTCGGTCGGCTTGGGCAGGGCGACGTTGCGCGCCGTGCGCGGGTTCATATATTGGCGCAGGGTGAAGATGGTGCCGCCCTTGCCGGCGGCGTCGCGGCCCTCGAACACGCCGACCACCCGGCCGCCGGTGTTCTGCAGCCAGGTCTGCAATTTCACCAGCTCGACCTGCAGCCGCGTCAGCGCCGCCGCATATTCCTCCATCTTCATCTTCGACGGATAGGGATAGCCGCCCGAGGCCAGCGCCTTGTCCTTGATCCAGCTGGGCAATTGCGGATCGTTGACGTCGAATTTGCGCTTTTCGCCGTCGATCGTCAGCTTGATGGCTTTGGAGCCGTCGTTTTCCGCTGCTTTCTTGTTGGTTTTCTTGGAACTGTCATCCACGGCGAAGTCCTTTCGTCTATATCGGAACATGCATGCGGGCCGAAAGCCGGATAAACAAGACATAGCGCATTCGGCGCCCTTATGCAGGATGGTTTGGACAGGCGGTGACGATGGACGAGCAGGAGGACGGCATGGACAGGCCGGCCCGCAAGGCGGAGACGGCGCTCGGCGCGCTGATGCGGGTCAGGGGCGCGCTTCTGGCCAGCATGGTGCTGGCGCTCTGCGTCATGGCGCTGGACCTGCCGTTCTGGTTCCGCGCGGCGCTCCTGCTGCTGGTCATGCTGGGGGCGGTGTGGGCGACGGTCGAGATCGACCGCCACGGCGGCGAGGAGACGCGCGCCCCGGCCGAGCCGTCCGGCGAGATCGCCTCGGTCTCGGGCGAGCGGCTGGCCGATCTTCTGAGCGATCCCCTGCTGGTCTTCGACCATACCGGAACGGTGCGCTTCGCCAATGCGGCGGCGCTGGAGGCGTTCCAGTCGCTTGAGGTCGGCACCACGCTCTATCTGCGCTTCCGCGCGCCGGAGATGCACGCCCTCATCCAGGGCGTGATCGCCGACGCCGCGCCGCGCAGCATCGACTATTTCGAGCGCGTGCCGGTGGACCGCTGGTACAAGGCCATGGTCAAGGCGCTGACCGACGGGGAGGGCAGGGCCGAGCTTTTCGTGCTCCTGTTCCGCGACCAGAGCGAGACGCGCCGCATCGACCGCATGCGCTCCGACTTCATCGCCAACGCCAGCCACGAATTGCGCACGCCGCTCGCCTCGCTGCGCGGCTTCATCGAGACGCTGCAGGGCCCCGCCCGCAACGACGCCGCCGCGCGCGAGCGCTTCCTCGGCATCATGCAGAAACAGGCCGAGCGCATGTCGCGCCTCATCGACGATCTCCTGTCGCTGTCGCGGCTGGAGATGCGCGCCCATCTCGGCGTCAATGAATGCGTCGATCTCGTCGCCGTGCTCAACCACGTCGCCGACACGCTGGCGCCGCTGGCGGCCGATTTCGGCGTGACCATCGAGCGCCACATGCCCGACCATCCGGTGATGGTGAGCGGCGTGCGCGACGAATTGATCCAGGTGTTCCAGAACCTGGTCGAGAACGCCTGCAAATACGGCCAGTCCGGCGGCCGCGTCGAGGTGACGCTGGAGGACGCGGCCCGCCCCGACACGGGCGAGATCGTCGCCTCCGTGCGCGATTTCGGCCCCGGCATCGCCGCCGAGCACCTGCCGCGCCTGACCGAACGCTTCTACCGCATCGACGTGGAGACGAGCCGCGCCCACAAGGGCACCGGGCTGGGGCTCGCCATCGTCAAGCATATCCTGACCCGCCATCGCGGCCGGCTGGTGGTGCGCTCGCAGCTCGGCGAGGGCTCGACCTTCGTCGTGCGCCTGCCGAACCGCCGGCTCTGAGCCAGCATTTCCAGCAAAAGTGCGAAGCGGTTTTGCGCAGGATAATGCGTAGAAATAAAGAGATGGAGCGGCTCCGCGATTCCGTGAAAACAGGCCGCTCTAGCGCGAGAATTTGCGCAGCAGCATCCATTTCAGCGGGCGCAGCTTGCGGTAGGGCGCGGTGGCGCGCAGCCTGTCCATGAGGCGCTTGTAGAGGATCAGGCTGCGGCCGCGCAGGCTGTGCGCGGCGACGTGGTCGCGCAGCGGCACGGTCAGGTCGGCGAATTCCTGCTTCCACGGCTCGTCGCCGAAGCCGAGGTCGAGGCAGCGATAGCCCTCGGCCTTCAGCGTTTCGATCAGCTTGAGCAGGATCACCTTGCCGGGCGAATATTTGCTCCACGGCCCGTTCTCGAAGCTCGGCAGCATGGCGCAGTAATGGCCGCCGCGCGCCAGGCTCCACATGGTGGCGACGATCTGGCCGTCGACCGCGATGGCCGAAAGATGCAGCGCGCCGCGCGCCGCCAGCGGCTCGGTCACCGTCTCGAAGAACCGCTTCTTCTCGGGATGCGCGTCGAAGCCCGGCACCTGCGTCTCCTCGAAGCGGCGCTGCTTCTGCTGCAATAGCGCCTCCAGCACCTCGGCGCGCTCCTCCGGCGTGCCGGCGACGAAGAAGCGATAGCCCGGCATGGTGGTCAGCGCGCGGGCGCGCTTGCGGAAATTCCTGACGCCGCGGATCGACGCCTCGATCTCGGCCGCCGGCCGGTCCAGCGTCATCCAGTGGCAGGAGGACTTGCAGGTCCGCTCGGCGATGTCCCAGATCGGGTTGCGCCGGCCTTCCACCCGCTCCGGCGTCTTGACCAGATGGATGAGATCGAAGGCGGGCAGCCGGACGAGGACGGCGTCGATCAGCTTCTTCGCCTCCTCCGGCGCAAGCGCCTCCATGGCGGGAAACAGGATCGGCGCGTTATAGTCGCAGACGCCGTCGTCCATGAAGGCGAGCACGCGCGCCCCGTGCCGGCGCTGGATGGAGAGCGGCATGAACAGGAGCGGCGCGCCCTGCGCGTCGCGCGCCTCCACGAGGCACAGCCGGGCATTGCGGGCTGTGGCGTAGCTGCGCTCCCACGCCGCGAGAAAACTTTTCGACTGGAAGACGAACAGCGCTGCGCCGCCTGTGTCGTCGGCGTCGGGCCAGTCGGGGGAGACGTCGTCGACCCGACTGAAAATCTCGATCTTGAAATCCGCCTTCGTCATCGGGGTCTTTCGCTCACCTGCGCAAACACGCCTCCGCCGGCGTCTTATGCCGGCTTCGCAATCGGTGGGTGTAACGGATAAAGGCTAAGAAATCTTAATGCTTCTCCTCCTTAATCGCGGCTTGTATAACGAAACGTCTTCAGGACGGCGGGGCGGCATGTCGGTTTCGGTCATCATCAAAACCTTGAACGAGGAAGCGCGGATCGGCGCGGCCATCGAAAGCGCGCTGGCCGCATTGCCCGAGCCTGTCGAGGTCATCGTCGCCGACAGCGGCTCGACCGACCGCACCGTCGAGATCGCCAGCCGCTATCCGGTCAAGGTGGTGCAGATCGAGCCGCCGGCGCGGGCGAGCTGCGGGCTGGGGCCGCAGCTGGGCTTTCAATATTCCACCGGCGATTTCGTCTGCCTGATCGACGGCGACATGCTGCTGGAGCCGGATTTCTTGCCCGCCGCGCTCGCCTTCCTGGCCGACAATTCCCGCCACGCCGGCGTGACCGGCCATGTGGTTGACCAGGTCCTCGAAAGTCTCGAATTCCAGCGCCGCGCCCGCCGCCAGGCCCCGGAAAAGCGCGCCGGCGAGATCGACCGCATGAACGGCGGCGGCCTCTACCGGCGCAGCGCCGTCGCCGAGGCCGGCTATTTCTCCGACCGCAACCTGCACGGCCACGAGGAGTTCGACGCCGGCGTGCGCCTGCGCGCGCTGGGCTGGCGGCTGCATCGGCTCGACCGGCCCTTCGTCAAGCATTTCGGCTATTCAATGAACGCCTACAGGCTCCTGCTGCGGCGCTGGAAAAGCGGCTATCTGCGCGGCACGGGCGAGGTGCTGCGCGCCGCCCTCGGCAAGCCGCATTGCCGCAACGTGCTGAAGGAATTGCCCGAATTGAAACTATGGGGCGCGGTCTATCTCTGGTGGCTCGCCATCCTGGCGGCGCTGATCTTCGTGCCGGGGCCGGGCCGGGCGTTTCTCGCGGCGCTGGTCATAGCCGTCCTGCCTTTCGCCGCCATGTCGATCCGCGCCCGCAGCCTGTCGCTCGGCGTCTACGCCGTGGTGGCGTGGATCTTCCATGCCGCAGCCCTGCCGCTCGGCTTCTTCGCGCCGCGCCGCGCGCCGACCGACTGGGTGGAAAGCCGGGTGCTGCACCCATGAAAAAGGCGCTCGCGGCCCTCCTTGTCCTCGGCCTCGCGGCCCCCGCCGCCGGCGCGGAATGGATGCCGGTCCGCGAGATGAACCTGGAGATCGCGCCCGGCTCGCCGCTCGATTTCTCCGCCATCCTGCCCAATGCGCCCATCGGCGAGGACGGCCGGATCGTGGCCGGCGCCGGCGGCCATCTCGCCTTCGCGCGGACGCCCGACCGGCCGCAGCGCTTTTTCTGCGCCGCGGTCGCCTGGGGGCCTCCCTCGAAGCGGCCCGTCGACCACGCCTTCATCGACCGCTACGTGCGGCAGCTGAAGCTCAACGGCTACAATCTGGCGCGGTTTCATTTCATCGACGCCGACATGATGCAAGGGCGCGAGCGGGATTTCGACCTCGACCCGCGCGAGCTCGACAATATCCGCTATTTCATGGCGGCGCTGAAGCGCGCCGGCATCTACTGGATCGTCGACGGCCTGACCTCGGAAAGCGGCGCGCTGGGCGGGCGCGACATCGACCGCTGGAGCGTCGAGGGCGACCTCAAGCGCCGCATCTATGTCGACGAGGACGCCTTCCAGCATTGGCTGCGCTTCCAGAAACTGGTCTATGCGACCGTCAATCCCTATACCGGCCTCGCGCCGCTGAAAGACCCGGCGCTGGCGCTGGTCGTGCCCTACAACGAGAACGGCATAGAGTTCACGAGCTGGACGCATGGGCCCGACAATGGCGAGCCCTATTGGTCGGGCTACCGGCCGGCCTTCAACGCCTTCCTGCGCAAGCGTTACAAGGACACGGCGACGCTGGCGCGAAGCTGGGGCGGGCTCGCCGCCGGCGAAAATCTGGAAGAGGGGACGGTCGCCCTGCCGCGCAATCGCCGCATCGGCGGCGGGCGGATGCACGATTTCCAGGCCTTCATGGTCGAGATGGAGCGAGCGCTGGCGGCGCGGCTGGAGGGCGCGCTGCGCGGGCTCGGCTATCGCGGCCTGGTCGCGCCCTATAATGTCGGCTTCACCATCCAGACCGCCTTGTCGCGCCAGCCGCAGGGGGCGGTGACGGCCAACGCCTATTACGACTGGATCGGCTCGATGGAGTCGGGGACGACGATGAAGCAGAGAAGCTCCATCGCCGACGCCGCCGACTACGTCACCGAGATCGCCGCCGGGCGCTGGCTGGGGCGGCCCTTCGTCGTCACCGAATACGACCATCTGTTCTGGAGCCATTACCGCTACGAGGCCGGACTGGTCGCGCCTGCCTACGCCGCCTTGCAGGGCTGGGACGCGCTGTGCCGCCACGGCAACGGGCCGCTGACGCTGGCCTTCGACGAGGCGTCGCCGTCCCGCCAGCGCATCGTGCCCTACACCATCGCCGTCGATCCGGTGGCGCGGGCCGGCGAGAAGCTGACCTCGCTCTTGTTCCGGCGCGGCGACGTCGCCGCCGCCCCCTTCGCCACGCCCTTGATGATGAACGGCGAGACCAGCCTCGGCGACGAGCCGGAGGCGCGCGAGCCCAAGCGGCTCAAGGCGCTGGCGCTGACCGGCGGGATCGGGCTTTTCGCCGACGGGCTGGCCTGGCCGGACGGATTGCGGCGCGGCCCCGCGATCACCTATCGCGACGTGTCGGCGCAGACGGTGCTGACGCAATGGCGCGGCGAGGGGCTGCTGCCGGCGGCCAACCGCACCGATCCGCTGCGCGGCGTCTATGAAAGCGCGACCGGCGAGCTTCTCCTCGACCGCGCCCGCAAGAGCCTGCGCGCGGTCACGCCGCTGACCGAGGCCCTGGCCTTCGACGCCCTGTCCGGCCCCGCGCCGCTCGGCGAGGTGACGCTCGCCAACGCCGACGGGCGCGGCCTGTTCGCGGCGTCGTCGCTCGACGGGCATGACCTCGCCTCCAGCCGCCGCGTCCTCATTATCTTCGCCACCGACGCGCGCAACAGCGGCATGCGGTTCCGCGACCCGGAGGAAAAGGTGATCGAGGATTGGGGCCGCCTGCCGGTGCTGCTGCTGCGCGGCCGGCTCGACGTGGCCTTCGCCCACAAGGCCGCGTCCTGGCGGCTGTCGCCGGTCGGGCTCGACGGAAAGCTGCATGCGGCGGTGGCGTCGGGGACGGGGCCGGCCTCGTTCCGGCTCGACAACGGCGCCGGGCCGGACGGGCCCACCACCTATTTCCTCCTGGAGCGGGATTTTCAGTAGAAGTCGGTGACCAGCCGGCTCCAGCTCTCGCCCGCCAGCCCGCCGATGAACAGCGCGTTGCGGTCGATGGCCGCGATCAGCGGCTGGTGTCGCGTCGCCACGCAGACATTCGCCGCCAGCCGGAAGAACATCACCGGATGCTGCGACAGCGCGCCGAGGAAGCGCGGATCGGCGCGGCCGCGCGCCGCGATATGGCCGCAGTCCTTGAGGTGATGCAGCATCGCCTCGACGGTCTCGGCCTCCCGGCCGGGCAGCGACAGCAGGCTCAGCACCACGGCCTGGCCGCCCTCGACGCCGTAATAGCTGAAGAAGCCCGCCGGCTCGCCGCCGGCCCCGTCAACGGCGTAAAGCGACAGCCGGCCGAGCGGGCGGTTCTCCCCCGCCAGCCGGATCAGCCAGCGCAGGTCCTCGTGGCCCCAGTCGGGATAGGCCTCGTAATGGGCGAACAGGTCGCGCACCAGCGCGATGGCCTCGTCTTCCTCCAGCGCGCGGGCTTGCGTCCCGCCGTTGGCGCTGCGGCGCAGCGCCGGCAGCGGAAACAGCGGGTCCAGCATCCGCGCCACGCCGGGCAGGCCGAGACTGCGCAGCGCCGGCTTGCGGCTCGCCACATGATGGGCGACGTAGCTCGCCGCGTGGAACACCCGCGTCCAGCCCAGCCCGTGCGTGGGAAGCGTCAGCCCGCCGGTCGCCTCGAAATGCCGCGCGCTGACCGGCGCGGCGCTGTCGGAGAAGCAGAAATTCCGGCCGCGCGGGCGCAGCGACAGGGTCAGCTCCGCCGCGCCGCGCGGCGAGAAGCCCGGCCGCGCCATGAAGGCGCACAGCATGCGCCCCATCACCCGCTCGCCGGCCACCCGGTAGGGAATGGGCAGGATGGAGATGGCGCTGTCGATCTCGCCCGCCTTGTCTTCATGCACGATGCTGCCGAAGGCCGGGTCGTAATGCGGGTTTTCAAAGAAGACGGCGTGGAAGAAGCGGTCGAACTCCGCCGCGCAGATCGCGGCGTTGGGCCGGAACACCGTGCGGAACAGGCTGCGCACCGCCGGAATGTCGGCCGGCCGCATGGGCCGGACGCAGCGCGCGGCGCCGCCGGCCGGGGACGATCCCCCCATGTCCATCTCTCCCCCCTTTCGGCCGGCGTCCGTCCTACGCCAGCCTCTCCCGCATCTCCGCCGCCTCCCGGCTGCGCCGGACAAGGTGGACGATGCATCCCCAGGAGGCTACGACGATGCTGATTTCGATAAAGTAAATGGCGGTGAAGGTGCCGGTGATCGGCGCGTACCAGGTGGCGAGGGCCAGAAGCGGCGCGCCGAGCAGGTTGCCGGTGTTCAGCACCGCCGTGCGGTAGCGGTGCTGGCTGGCGGCGCCCAGAAGGTCGACCGCGATCGACCACAGCGCCACAAAGACGGTGATCCAGCACAGCGTCCGGCAGAAGGAGACCAGCGTGTCGTATTCGCGTCCGAACAGAAGGGGCAGGTAGGGCGCGGCGATAAAGACCGCCAGCGCGGTGAAGACGCCGATCAGCAGCGCCGCGCCGAGAAGCCGCATGGTGATGGGCAGGGCGTTGTGGATGCCGTCGGTGCTGGCCTTGGCGAGATAGGGATAGACGAGGCGGTTCATGGCGTCGATGGTCAGCATGCTGCTGTCGACGATGCGGCGGGTGACGCCGTAGCTGCCGACGATCGCCGGCGACATCAGCGCGCCGAGGATGAAGAGGTCGGCGTTCTGGCGCACGGCGCGGAAGATGAATTGCGAGGCGAACATCACCCCCAGCCACAATTCGTCGCGCACGATGCGGTATTGCGGCATGCCGAGCTTGCGCAGCAAAAGCCCGTAGCCGATGGCCACCAGCACGTGGCAGGCGAATTGCCAATAGGCCCAGCCGATGACGGTGGAGACCTTGAAGATCAGGCACGCCGCCGCCGCGGCGATGGTGCGGGCCAGCGCGAAGCCCACCACCGACAGGTTGGCCGAGACGTAGTCGGTATGGGCGATGTAGATCTGCTCGACCAG
Source organism: Hyphomicrobiales bacterium (assembly GCA_900465915.1). Classification (GTDB taxonomy): domain Bacteria; phylum Pseudomonadota; class Alphaproteobacteria; order Rhizobiales; family Rhizobiaceae; genus Brucella. The sequence continues at coordinate 174,892 of UBKJ01000029.1, read as the reverse complement.
AAGGATCAGCCGCACCAGCACCACATTGGTGGTGAGAAGCAGGAACAGCCCGACCGGATTGCTGAAGAATTCCGGCGAGGCGTTGAGCCAGAGCGGCAGGATGAACATGCCGCCGGCCACGAGCAGCACGCCGGTGACGGCGATGAGGATGAGGTTGTGGCCCAGCATGGCCGGATAGATGGAGGGCTCCTGCGCCACGCGCCGCACCAGGCACTCCGCGCCGCCCAGGCCGCAGACATAGGTGGCGACGGCGGTGATGGCCATGATGGAGACGAACAGGCCGAATTCATGCGGCCCCAGCGCGCGCGCCAGGATGGCGAAGGTGAAAAGCTGCGCCACGTTGGCCGCGAACAGGCTCCCGCTCGACGCGACGTAGGACAGGATCGTGGGCCGGTAACGTTTGAAAAGTTCCATGCGGCGCGCTTGTGCGAGTGACGTTCGAGGGGCTTCTTTAGCGTCGAAAACGCCTTGCTGCAAAGCCAAACCAGAAAAGGCTTTCCAAAAGGTGTTTTCATGATGATTTAAGTGCATTTATCGCGTCTTCGCCATATTCTGGGACGACGATCGCGCCGGTTATTACGCATTAACCCTTTTTTTTAATCTTACCGGCTATCACTGGCGGACGATCACTGGAACCTATGACAGGCCGGCCGCGGAGCCGGGAACGGGAACTGCCGATGTACACTTTGCGCGATCTCGCTTCGAAGGCCCGTGGTCCGGCCGAAGCCGCGGACGGCGTTCCCGGCCCGGAAGCGCGCGCCCGCATCGCGCGCGAAGTCGCCGAAAAGCCCGTTCTCAAGCCCGCCAGCCTCGCCCCCGAACCCGTGTATGCGGCGCCCACGCCCACGCCCGCGCCGGCGCGGCCGGGGCTGATGCTGCCGGAGGTCGATCTGTTCCAGGCGCTGGGCTGGCTGCGTGCGCGCTGGGGCTGGGCGGCCGGTCTGGCGCTTCTCGGCTTCCTGGCCGGCGCCGCCTACGGCACCATGGCCGCGCCGCGTTACACCGCCTATACCGACATGCTGGTGCCGCCGTCGGGCCTGCAGCTCCTGCCCAACGACGTCTACGCCCAGAGCCAGCAGGCCGACAGCCAGATCCTCGACATCGAGACCAAGATGCGCATGCTGACTTCCGGCAACGTGCTGCGCCGGGTGGCGACCGACCTGTCGCTGGACAAGGACGCCGAATTCGCGCCCAAGCCCGGCGGCTTCAGCATTCGCGGCCTCCTGAGCCACGCCAAGCCCGCCGCGCCCGGCGACGCCACGCTGTCGGCGGTGCGGGCGCTGTCGCAGCGCATCACCGTGTCCCGGCCCGAGCGCTCCTATCTCGTGACCATCGGCGTCTGGACCGACGACCCGCAGAAATCCGTCAAGGTGGCCGACACCCTGACCAAGGCCTTCCAGGAGGAGGTGGCCAAGGCCGACGCCGACGGCGCCGGCCGCGCCGCGACCGCTCTGTCCGAGCGCCTCGCCTCATTGAAAAAGGACGCCACCGACGCCGAGGAGAAGGTGGCCGCCTTCCGCCGCGCCCACGGCCTGCAGACCTCCGGCGGCGAGCTGGTCAGCGCCCAGTCCATGGCGCAGATCAACACCAAGCTGATCGACGCCAGGGCGCGCCAGGCCGACGCGCGCACCCGCTACCAGGAATTGACACGGGATTCGAGCGATCCCACCGGCCCGGCCAGCACGCTGCAATCGCCGACCATGACCAATCTGCGCGGCCAATACGCCACGCTGAAGCAGCGCTACGACGCGCTGGCCATGACCTACGGCCCGCGCTATCCCATGCTTATGAACACCCAGCGCCAGCTTGACGGGCTGCAGCAGCAGATAGCGCAGGAGCGCGCCCGCATCCTGCGCGCCGCCAAGGTCGACCTCGACCAGGTCAACGCCGTCGTCGACGCGCTCGAGGCGCAGGCCGCCACGGCGCGCTCCGCCGTCTCGCTCGACAACGACGCGCAGGTGCAGCTTTCCGACCTCCAGCGCGACATGACCGCCAAGGTGGCGATCTACAACACCTTCCTGACCCGCAGTTCCGAGACCAGCCAGCGCCAGCGGCTCGACGCCACCAATATCCGCGTCATCTCCACCGCCATCCCGCCGCTCGGCCGCAGCTGGCCGCCGCGCACGGCGCTGCTGGCGGCGGCGGGCTGCATCGCCGGCCTCTGCCTGGGCCTCTGCCTGGCGCTGACCACCGGCTATCTCGGCGCATGGCGGAGAAACCGCGCGGCCAGTGTCTAACCTCGTTCTGGAAGACGGGCGCGGCGCGGCGGCCGCGCCGGAGAAGGCGTCGACGGCCTTCGGCGCGGCGATGTTCCTGCTGCTGGTCCTTTTCTTCTGGGTCGGGACGGACCCCTATTCCGGCGGGGATTCGATCGGCGTCACCGCCACGGCCACCCAGTCGAACCTCGTCAACCAGATCGTGACGCTGCTCCTGACCGCGGGCGTCATCGTCTGCGCGCTCACCAGCCCGATGCGCTCCATGGTGCTGCAGCCGCGCGTGCTGCTGACGCTGATCATCGCATGGCTGTTCTTCACCGCCTTCCTGTCCACGCATCCCTTCATCGCCGGCCGGAAGGTGGCGCTGTCGGTGCTGACGGTCTTCAACGCCAGCATGTTCCTGCTCTTGCCGCGATCGCGGCGGCAGATGGCGCTGCTGCTGCTGATCGGCACGGCGGTCACGCTCGGCTTCGCTTATTTCGGCGTCGTCTTCCTGCCGCTTCGCGGCATCCACCAGGCCACCGACACGGCGGAGCCGATGCTGGCGGGCGCGTGGCGCGGCCATTATTCGCACAAGAACGCCGCCGCCGCCTGCCTGGTGGTGCTGAGCTTTTTCTGCCTCTATGGCTGGAGCCAGGGCTACCGGAAATCCTCCGCTCTGCTGCTGGGGCTGTGCGTCTTCTTCCTCCTGCATACGGGCGGCAAGACCTCGACCGCCATGCTGCCCTTCATCATGGTGGTGTCGCTCGCCTTCCGGCGCTGGAAATGGACGCGCGTTCCCGTCACCATCGGCGGCGTGGCGGCCTTCAACATCATCGCCGTCGGCGCCGCCGTCTACGATCCGCTGCGCCGTCTCGTCACGGATTTCGGCGTCGACGCCAGCTTCACCAACCGGGCCGACATCTGGCGAATGGCCTTCGCCGCCATCGCCGCCAAGCCGATCTTCGGCTATGGCCTGGACTCGTTCTGGCGGACGCCGGAAATCATCCATGCCGGCGGCGCCGGCGTGAGCTGGGCGGTGGCGGCCTTCAACGCGCACAACACCTTCCTCGACATGACGATCAACGCCGGCATATTCGGGCTCCTGCTCATGCTGGTGTGGATGATGATCCTGCCGCTGTTCTATCTGCGCATGGCCGAGGAAAGCGACAATGACCCGGCGTTAACGCTGTTGTTCATTCGGCTCTGGCTTTACGGCATATATTCGGCTTCTATGGAGAGCATGTTTTTTCAAAACGGCTCGCCGGCATGGTTCTGCATGATGGTCGCCGTTTTCGGCATGCGCCTGCAGGCGAAGGCCAGGCTGGTCTAGATCGGCTTTCCGAAGGCGGGGGCGCTCGTTCAGGGCCGTTTAAGGATACTGGAATAAGGTGGCGTGGATTGCGGGCGGCGCCTTGGAATATTTTAGGCGTATAGGGACGGGGCCATGGAGATGTGGAATACGCAAGGGGCGCGCAACCGGCTCGACCGGCTTGCAAGCCGTCTTCACAGCCTGTTCAGCCGCAATTTCCCGCTCCGCCCCTTTCACCTGCCGGAAGGCCAGCGCATCGTCACCTTCACCTTCGACGACGCGCCCGACAGCGCCGAGAGCAACGGCGCCCGCATTCTCGAAAAATACGGCGCGCGCGGCGTCTATTATATTTCCGGCGGCCTGGTCGGGACCCATGAGAAGGACCGCAGCCTCATCTCGGAAGACGGCTGCCGGCGGCTCGGCGCGGCCGGCCACGAGATCGCCTGCCACACCTTCGCGCATCACCACGTGCCCATGATCGGACTGGAGGAGCTGGCCGCCGACCTCGACCGCAACGCCGCCTTCCTGCGCCGCTTCACCCCGGACGGGGAGCCGCCGCGCGATTTCGCCTTTCCCTATTGCGCCTCGTCGGTGCGCACGCGCCGCCTCTTCGCCGGCCGTTTCGCCACCTGCCGCGGCGGCGGCGGGCGCATCAATCGCGGCGATATCGACCTGTCCTTTCTTAGCGCGGTCGAAATCCGCCAGCCGGAGGCCGAGGCCGCCGCTCAGACCAAATGGATCGACGACCTCGCCGAAAATCCGGGCTGGCTGATCTTCTACACCCACGACGTCAGCGACACGCCGACGCCCTATGGCTGCACGCCGGAAACCTTCGAGCGGCTGGTGGCGCACGCCGTCGAGAGCGGCGCGGCGGTGCTGACCATCCGCCAGGCGATGGAGCGCATGCAGCCGCTCGGGGACGCGGCATGAACCACCGCCTTCTGGCGATCAACAACTATTTCTACCGTCGCGGCGGCGCCGAGGCGGTCTTTTTCGATCATATGCGGCTGTTTTCCGATATCGGCTGGGAGACGGCGCCCTTCGCCATGCAGCACCCGGACAATTTTCCCTCGCACTGGTCGTCCTATTTCGTGGCCGAGATCGAGCATGGGCGCTCCAGCGGGCCGCTGACCAAGGCGGTGCAGGCGGCCAAGATCATCTATTCCTGGGAGGCGCGCGACCATATCGCGGCGCTGATCGAGCGCTTCAGCCCGAGCGTCGCCCATGCCCACAACGTCTATCACCACCTGTCGCCGTCGATCTTCCCGGTGCTGAAGAAGGCCGGCATCCCGACCGTGATGACCGCGCACGACCTCAAGCTCGCCTGTCCCGCCTATAAGATGCTGTCGCACGACGAGATCTGCGAGCGCTGCAAGGGCGGGCGCATCTACAATGTCGCGGTCCACAAATGCATCAAGGATTCGAGCCTGCTGAGCGGGCTCGTGCTGGTGGAGACGGCCGTGCACCGCGCGCTCGGGCTCTACCGCAACACGCTCGACCGCATCGTCGCGCCGAGCCGCTTCTACAAGGCCAAGCTGGTCGAATGGGGCTGGCCGGAAGAGAAGATCGTCCACATCCCCAATTTCGCCAGCACCGAGAAGCTCGAGCCTTTCGAGGACGAGGGCGATTATTTCGCCTATGTCGGGCGGCTGTCGCCGGAAAAGGGCATCGCCACGCTGATCCGCGCCGCGGCCAAGGCCGGCCAGAAGCTGGTCATCGCCGGGACCGGCCCGGAGGAGCAGGCGCTGAAGGCGCTCGCCGCGCAGACGGGCGGCGAGGTGCGTTTCGCCGGCTACGTCTCGGGCGACAAGCTGCACCGCCTCATCGGCGAGGCGCGGGCGCTGGTGCTGCCGTCCGAATGGTACGAGAACGCGCCGATCAGCATCCTGGAGGCCTATGCGCTGGGCGTGCCGGTGATCGGGGCCGAGATCGGCGGCATACCGGAGATGATCCTGCCGGGCGAGACGGGCCTGGTGGCGCGCTCCGCCGACGCCGACGACCTGGCGCGCGCCATCGCGGCGCTGGCCGCCATGACCCCGGCGGCGCGCCGCGCGCTCGGCCGGACCGGCCGCGACTGGGCGGGCCGCGAATTCTCGCCGGAAGCCTATCGCGACCGGACGCTGCAACTCTATGCGGAACTGGGGGCGCTGTGATGGCCGCGGCTTCGAGACGGCGCGTGACGATGCTGGGCCTGCGCGGCGTGCCCAACGTGCAGGGCGGGGTGGAGAAGCATGTCGAGGAGCTGGCGCGGCTCTATGTCGAGCGCGGCTGGGACGTGGAGGTGGTGGGCCGCAGCCCCTATCTGCCGACGCGCGAGCCCTATCTGTGGTCGGGCGTCAAGGTGACGCCGATCTGGGCCCCGACCTCGATGAAGTTCGAGGCCATCGTCCACACCTGCCTCGGCGTGCTGCGCGCCGCCTTCCGCCGCCCGGACGTGCTGCATATCCACGCCATCGGCCCGGCTCTGGCGACGCCGCTGGCGCGGCTGTTCGGCCTGCGCGTCGTCGTCACCCATCACGGCTTCGACTACAACCGCCAGAAATGGGGCCGCATGGCGCGGACCATGCTGAAGATGGGCGAATGGTGCGGCATGCGCTTCGCCCATGGCCGCATCGCGGTCTCCAACGACATCGCCCAAACCATGGAGCGCCGCTACGGCGTCCCCGTCACCTTCATCCCCAACGGCGTCACGGTGCAGCCGGGCGACCGCGACCCGCGCTGGCTGGAGAAGCACGGCCTGACGGCGGGGCGCTACGTGGCGCTGGTGGCGCGCATCGTGCCGGAAAAGCGCCAGCTCGACCTCATCGAAGCCTTCGCCAAGCTCGACGACCCGACGCTGAAACTGGCGCTGATCGGCTCGGCCGAATACACAGCCGACTACGCCGCCGAAGTGAAGGCCGCCGCCGAGCGCACGCCCGGCGTCGTGCTGACCGGCGCGCTGCGCGGCCCGGAACTGTCGGCGCTGTTCAGCCAGGCGGGCCTGTTCGTGCTGCCGTCGAGCCACGAGGGCATGCCGATCGCGCTTCTGGAGGCCATGGGCTACGGCCTTTCGGTTCTGGCGAGCGACATCACCGCCAATCTGGAGGTCGGCTTGCCCGAGGACGACTATTTCCCGCTCGGCGACACCGACGCCTTGGCCGAAGCCATGCGCCGCAAACTCGCCGCGCCCCTGTCGCTGCAGGCCTCGCAGGCCCTCATCGACCGCATCGCCCGGGATTATAGCTGGAGCGGCATCGCGGACCGGACGTTGGCGGTGTATGAGGGGAGTAGGGGAGTAGGGGAGTAGGGGAGTATGTAAGAAACCCGCCGCCGGTCTGGGGTGGGACGACTATCTCTCTCGGCGATATCGATACGTTGGCCGAAATCATGCGCCGCAAACGCGTCCCTTCCTGTCTTCGCAAGCCCTCATCAATCGTCCCGCGCGGGATTATAGCTGAAGCGGCGTCTCGGACTGGTCGTGTATGAGGAAGTAGGGGAAGGGGTGCGCCGCCGATCTGGAGGTGGGACCACCACCCATCGACGACGCCGACGCTGGCCGAAGCCATTCGTCACAAGCTAGCCGCGCCTTTATCGCCGAAGCCGCGCAAGCTCCCATCGACCACGCCGCGCGAGATTATATAGCTGGAGCGGCGTCGCAGTCCGGATGCTGTCTGACGAAGCGATCCCATGCATCGCGTGCAATGATGGTGGAACGTAAACTGACCGCGTAAAAAAAATGGACAAAAGAAAAGGGAGTCAGCGGACGGCGCCGTCCAACCTACTCCCCTATTCCCTTACTCCCTTATTCCCCTAATGATCAGCGTGCCCTTCGCCGCTCCGCCGTCGGCTGGAACGCCAGGCGGGAGTGGTAGCTGCAATAGGGGCTGGATTCGCCGGATTCGCTGCCGCAGAAGTGGAAGTCCTCGCTGAGCGGGTCGCCGATCGGCCATTTGCAGGTGCGTTCGCTGAGCTGCAGCAGGGTGAGCTTGCGCGAGATCGGCACCACCACGTTGGAGGAGGGCTTCACCACGGTCTCGACCACCGCCTCGGCGGCGTATTCCATCTGCAGCGCGGTGGCGCCGACCGTCTTGGTCACGGTCGCCGTGCGCATCGCGGCGGCGGCGCTGGCCGTCGCGCCCTGCTGGGCGGGGGCGGAGGCGGCCGGACGCGGGGCGGCGGTGGCGGCGTTGACCTTCTTGCTGCGCGGGGCGGCGGTCGTGGTCTTGCCGCGGCCCGACAGCTTCAGCCGATGCACCTTGCCGATCACCGCGTTGCGGCTGACGCCGCCGAGCTGCGCCGCGATCTGGCTGGCGCTGAGGCCCTCGCCCCACAGCTTCTTCAAAAGTTCGACGCGTTCATCTGTCCAGTTCATCGCCTGGGCTCCAATCGATCTCGTTGGCGGAATCCGCCGCTGGCCCCGGATTGCTCCGGGCTGAAACACCATATCTATCCGGGTGACCAGGTCCGCCGCACGAAATGTAGCTTTAATCTTTGGACAGAAACTACAATACCGAACGACTCCATGACAAGGGATAGCCCTGTCAGGCGGATTCCATTTTTGCGGTTTTCCCCAACTTGGGCGTCAAAGACGACTTTTCTTTGATTCCGCGCGGAGGTTCAGATGGGGTCCCGGGCCGGATTTCGCAACGCGAAAAGATGATCCGGCGCTTCCGCGCTTTCGTTTGACATTTTTCTTGCGAAAGCCAATATACGCATGCCGCCCAGCGCTGTCACCAGAGGGCGGCTTTTTATTTCAGCCGCAGCCGGCGCGCCCGGCGAGGCGGCGTCCCAATGGAGGCCTGACGCAATGACCGACGCCACGACGACCGTGCACCCGCTCTACGACACGTATAATCGTGCGGCGCTGCGCTTCGAGCGAGGCAAGGGCGTCTGGCTGATCACCGAGGACGGCGACCGCTACCTGGATTTCGCCGCCGGCATCGCCGTCAATTCGCTCGGCCATTCGCATCCGCATCTGGTCGAGACGCTGAAGGCGCAGGCCGACAAGCTCTGGCACCTGTCCAACGTCTATGAGATTCCCGGACAGGAGAAGCTGGCGCAGCGGCTGGTCGACGCCACCTTCGCCGACAAGGTCTTCTTCACCAATTCCGGCGCCGAGGCGCTGGAATGCGCCATCAAGACCGCGCGCCGCTATCATTACGTCAGCGGCCACCCGGAGCGGTTCCGCATCGTGACCTTCGAGGGCGCCTTCCACGGCCGCACGCTGGCCACCATCGCCGCCGGCGGCCAGGCCAAATATCTGGAGGGCTTCGGCCCCAAGGTCGAGGGCTTCGACCAGGTTCCCTTCGGCGACGAGGCGGCCCTGCGCGCCGCAATCACCGACGAGACGGCCGCGATCCTGCTCGAGCCCGTGCAGGGCGAGGGCGGCCTGCGCGGCTTCCCGGAGGAGTTCCTGCGTCTCATCCGCCGGATCTGCGACGAAAAGGGCCTGCTCCTCATCCTCGACGAGGTGCAGACGGGCGTCGGCCGCACCGGCAAGTTTTTCGCCCATGAATGGGCCGGCGTGAAGCCGGACGTCATGGCGGTGGCCAAGGGCATCGGCGGCGGCTTCCCCATGGGCGCCTGCCTCGCCACGGCCGAGGCCGCCAAGGGCATGACGGCCGGCGTGCACGGCACCACCTATGGCGGCAACCCGCTGGCCATGGCGGTCGGCGGCGCGGTGCTCGACGTGGTGCTGGCCGACGGCTTCCTCGAAAAGGTGCAGGAGACGGCGCTGGTCCTCAAGCAGGGCCTCGCCTCCATCGTCGACCGCTATCCCGACGTGGTGTCCGAGATCCGCGGCCGCGGCCTGCTGATCGGCCTCAAATGCGTGGTCCCGAACGTCAACCTCATCCAGGCGCTGCGCGACGAGCGCCTGCTCAGCGTCGGGGCCGGCGACAATGTCGTGCGCCTTCTGCCGCCGCTGGTCACCACGCCGGACGAGGCGCGCGAGGCTTTGCGCCGCATCGAGGCCGCCGTCGAGCGGCTCTCCATGGCCAATCCGGTCAGCAGGACGGCGTGATCCCATGGCGAAGAACAACGGCATCAGACATTTCATCGACCTTTCCGCCGTCCCCTCCACGGAGCTGCGCGGCATCCTGGAGGACGCCAAGGCGCGCAAGGCGCGCCTGAAGGCGGGCGCGCTGGAAAAGCCCTTCGCCGGCAAGGTGCTGGCGATGATCTTCGAGAAGCCCTCGACGCGCACGCGCGTCTCCTTCGACGTCGGCATGCGCCAGCTCGGCGGCGAGACCATCATGCTCACCGGCTCGGAGATGCAGCTCGGCCGCAGCGAGACCATCGCCGACACGGCCAAGGTCCTGTCGCGCTATGTCGACGCGATCATGATCCGCACCACCGTGCACGACCGCATGCTGGAGCTGGCCGAGCACGCCACCGTGCCGGTGATCAACGCGCTGACCGACGACACCCATCCCTGCCAGATCATGGCCGACGTGCTGACCTATGAGGAGCATCGCGGCCCGGTGAAGGGCAAGACCTTCGCCTGGATGGGCGACGGCAACAACGTGCTGCATTCGCTGATGGAGGCCGCGGCGCGCTTCGAGTTCGGTGTCAACATCGCCACGCCCGAGGGCAGCGAGCCCAAGGCGCAGTTCGTCGACTGGGCGCGGGCCAACGGCGCGCGCATCCACGCCACCACCGATCCCGACGAGGCGGCGGCCGGCGTGGACTGCATCGTCACCGACACCTGGGTGTCGATGGGGCAGGAGGCGCATGCGCGCGGCCACAACGTGTTCATGCCCTATCAGGTCAATGAGCGCCTGATGGCCAGGGCCGACCCCAGGGCGCTTTTCATGCACTGCCTGCCCGCCCATCGCGGCGAGGAGGTGACGGACGAGGTCATCGACGGGCCGCAATCGGTGGTGTTCGACGAGGCGGAGAACCGGCTGCACGCCCAGAAGGCCATCCTGGCCTGGTGCCTGGAGGGCGCCGGGCATGGCTGATCGGGTTGAAGCGCATCTCGGCGATTTCGGCTTCGCCGGCGACGACGCCGTCGTGCCGTTCCAGATCGAGGGTCTGGACGTGCGCGGCCGCGCCGTGCAGCTCGGCCCCAGCATCGACGCCATCCTGCGCCGCCATGCCTATCCGGAGGAGGTGGCGCGGCTCCTGGCCGAGGCGACGGTGCTGACGGTGCTTTTGGGCACCTCGCTCAAATTCGACGGCAAGTTCATCTTCCAGACCCAGTCGGACGGGCCGGTGGACATGCTGGTGGTGGATTTCCGCACCCCGCGCTCGGTGCGCGCCTATGCGCGCTACGACGAGGAGCGGGTGAGGCAGGCCGCCGCCGCCGGCCATACGCGGCCGGAGGAGCTCCTGGGCCGCGGCACGCTGGCCTTCACGGTCGATCAAGGCGTCTACGCCCAGCGCTACCAGGGCGTGGTGGCGCTGGACGGCTCGACCCTGGAGGAGATCGCGCGCGGCTATTTCCGCCAGTCGGAGCAGATTCCGACCGACCTCAAGCTCAGCGTCGCCAAGCTGTTCGAGCGCGGCGCCGACGGCAAGGCGGTCGAGCAATGGCGCGCCGGCGGGCTGATCGTGCAGTTCCTGCCCGAATCCGAGCTGCGCGCCCGCATGCCGGACCTTCCGGGCGGCGACGGCGACGAGGCCCCGGACGATTTCACCGACGACGCCTGGAACGAGGCGCGCTCGCTGGTCGGCACCATCGAAAGCTCGGAGCTGACCGACCCGCAGGTTGGCACGGAGCGGCTCCTGTACCGCCTGTTCCACGAACGCGGCGTGCGCGTCTTCGACGCCGTGCCGGTGGTGGACGAATGCTCCTGCTCGCGCGAGAAGATCGAAGGCGTGCTGCGCGGCTTCTCCGCCGAGGAAATCGCCGACAGCGTCGAGGACGGCAAGATCACCGTCACCTGCGAATTCTGCTCCACCCGCTACGAATTCGACCCGGCGGAGTTCAGTGTCTAGCCGTCGACACTTTGCAGGCGTTTCCGGCCAGCGGGCCGGAAACGTCCCGTCTGGCATGACCTTTTTCCGTTAGGAATTTATCCCCATACATCGGCAGGCTGTTATTCTTGCCAGGTCCGATTATGGAGAAAAGACATGCCTGACCTTTGGTTACCCGTCACCCAGCAGAATCTCGAGGTCGCGGCCGGCAGCCCGCTCGATTTTTCCACCTTCCTGTCCAATCCGACCATCACCGAGGACCGTCGGCTGATCGTCAACCAGGACGGCCATATCGCGCTGCAGAGCGCCCCGACGGTTCCGTACCGTCTGCTCTGTGGCACGATCGGCGACATTCCCGACCATGCGACGGCGGACAAGATGGCCGTCCAGTTCCGCCGCCACGGCTATAATTGCGCCCGGTTCCATTTCCTCGACATCGCGTTGATGGACGGGCAGATGCAGGATTTCGCATACCGGCAGGATATTCTCGACCGGTTCCGCTACTACATGGCCGCGCTGAAGCAGAACGGCGTCTATTGGATCGTCGACGGCCTCACCTCCAACGGCGGCGCCCTGGGCGGCGTCACCGACCGCTGGGGCACGGAAGGCGAGCTGAAGCTGAAGACGCATGTCGAGAATGCGGCCTTCGGTCATTGGCTGCGCTTTCAGGTCGATATTTTCGGTACGATCAATCCCTATACGGGGCTGGTTCCGTTCGAGGATCCGGCGATGGCCGCCGTCGTTCCGTACAACGAAAATGGCCTCTCCTTTCTCTCCTGGATCTACGCCAATGGCGATCTGCAGGGACTGACCGAGCTGAAGCCGCCCTTCAACGCCTGGCTGAAGACGCAATACGGCTCCACCACGGCCTTGCAGGCCGCCTGGGCCAGCGAGTTGACGTCCGGCGAGCAGATCGAAAACGGGTCGGTTGCGCTGCCCGCCAACCGCTACGTGGCGTCCAGGCGCCTGAAGGACTTCGCGCGCTTCTGCGTCGCCGTCGAAACCGCGACGGCGGAGAAAATGAGCGACTGCATCCGCGCCATGGGCTTCAAGGGCGTCATCGCGCCCTACAACAACTGGACGGGCGTCCAGTCCACCCTCACGCGCCGCAACCAGCAGGCCGTGGCGATGAACACCTATCACGACGCGAGCAACGACCTGACGGGGCCGATCCTGGACACGAGCTCGTTCGAGGGCGTCATGGCCTATTTCCGCGAGGCCGCCGCGGCGCGTCTCGCTGGCAAGCCCTTTGTCATGACGGAATACGATCACGTCTTCTGGAACAGATATCGCTATGAGGCGGGCGTCGCAATGCCCGCCTATGCGGCGTTCCAGGACTAGGATATCCTATGCCGCCACAGCGGCGGCGCGCTGATCCTCGCTTATGGGGGAAGCAGCTACAGCGAACAATATATCCGTCCCTACCGGACGGCCCTCGATCCGGTCGCCCGCGCCGGCGAAACCCTGTCGGCGCTGCTGTTCCGGCGCGGCGACGTGTCGAAGGCGGCCCATCAGGTCGTGGCGCAGATCCAGGACGTCTCCAATCTCGTCGGGCTGGACACGCAGGAGCCCGACGCGGTGTCGATCATGGCGCTGATGACGCGCTTCGCGCAGGGCGACGCGCCGTTCCCGTCCGGGGCGGTGACGGTCGCCTCGCCCCGTCCCATCACCTCACGGGCGGCGGCGGTGTCGTTCCTGCGCAGCAACGGCGTCCTGCCGACGTCGAACGCCAGCGACGCGGCGTCCGACGTCTATGTCAGCGACACCGGGGAAATCAAGGTCGACGTATCGGCGGAGCGGATGACGGTCGTCACGCCGCACACGGAGGCGATCGCGTTTTCCTCGCTCGACCAGCCGCTGCAGCTCGGGCAGCTCTGGATCGGCTCGGTGTCCGGCGGCGTCTTGCTGGCGGTCTCCTCGCTCGACGGCCAGACGGTCGCCAACAGCAGCAAGCTGCTTCTGGTGTTCGCCACCAATGCGCGCAACACTGACATGGTCTTCAGCGACAGCGAAGAGAAGACCGTCAGCGACTTCGGCTCCCTGCCGGTGGAGATCAAGGTCGAATATGTCTGGTTCAGGCTTCCGATCCATGCGCCCTGGCGGATTTCGCCGATCTCGCTGGACGGAACGGTGCAGCCGCCGGTGATGACGGGCGACGGATCGATCGGGCTCAATGTCGAGCTGTGGAACAATGCATCCGCTCTGCCGAACCCGCCCGGACCGACCACCTACTTCCTGATCGAGCGCGTCTGACGAGACCTGTGCATCGGGCGCCGGAATGCGCGCCCGATGAAAATTTGCGTCAGTTCAGCGTCCGGCGCTGTTCGGGCAGGTCGAGCGAGAAGGCGGGGATGTCGGCCTCGAAGGCGCCGCCGTCGGAATCCTGCATCATGTAGCGCCCCACCATGACGCCGGAGGGGGTGGAGAGCGGGCAACCCGACGAATACTGGAACGAGTCGCCCGGCGACAGGATCGGCTGCTCGCCCACCACGCCGGGGCCGCGCACTTCCTCGCTGCGCCCGTCGCCGTCGGTGATGCGCCAGTAGCGCGAGCGGAGCTGCACCGTCTGCGCCGAATTGTTGACGATGGTCACGCGGTAGCCCCAGACGTAGCGGCGCTCCTCCGGGTCGGACTGGTCCTCCAGATAGAACGGCTCGACCGTGACCTCGATGCCCCGCGTGACCGCCTTGTACATATGCTGCCGCCTTTCGACCTTGCGCCGTCCCATCTTTTTACGAAAGCGGCGGCCGGCGTCAACGCCCGGTTGCATTGCTTGTCAGCGCGCCGCCTTCAGCGCCGCCTCGACGTCCTCCAGCAGGTCGTCCGTGTCCTCGAGGCCCACCGAGACGCGCAGCAGCCCTTCCGAAATGCCCAGCTCCGCCCGCGCCTCGTCGGTCAGGTTCTTGTGCGTGGTGGTGGCCGGATGGGTGATCAGGCTCTTGGCGTCGCCGAGATTGTTGGAGATCGAGAACACCTCCAGCGCGTTCTCGAACTTGAACGCCGCCTCGCGGCCGCCTTCCAGCTCCAGCGCGATCATGGTCGAGCCGCCGGTCATCTGGCGCGCCACGATGTCCGCCTGCGGGTGGTCGGCGCGGCCGGGATAGATCACCCGCTTCACGCCCGGCTTGCCGGAGAGGAAATCCGCCACCGCCTTGGCCGACTGCGTCTGCTGGCGCACGCGCACGGCCAGCGTCTCCAGGCCCTTGAGCATGATCCAGGCGTTGAACGGGCTCAGTCCGGGGCCGGTGTGGCGGAAATATTCCTGCAGCGTGCCTTCGATCCATTCGCGGTCGGACAGGATGACGCCGCCCAGGCAGCGGCCCTGGCCGTCGATATGCTTGGTGGCCGAATAGACCACGATATGCGCGCCCAGCTCCAGCGGCTTCTGGAACAGCGGCGTGGCGAAGACGTTATCGACGATGAGCTTCGCGCCGGCCTCGTTGGCGATCTCGGCCACCTTGGCGATGTCGATCACCTCCAGCGTCGGGTTGGACGGGCTTTCGAGGAAGATCGCCTTGGTGTTGGGCCGCACGGCCGCCTTCCAGTTCTCGATCTTCGAGCCGTCGATGATGGAGATCTCGACGCCGAAACGCGGCAGCACCGTCTCGACGATGTAGCGGCACGAGCCGAACACCGCGCGGGCCGAGATCACATGGTCGCCCGCCTGCACCTGGCATAGAAGGGCGGCGGCGACGGCGGCCATGCCCGAGGCGGTGGCGCGGGCTTCCTCGGCGCCTTCCAGCGCGCACATGCGCTTTTCGAACATGTCGGTGGTGGGGTTGGCGTAGCGCGAATAGATGAAACCCGGGTCCTCGCCCCGGAAGCGTGCGTCGGCGGCCTCGGCGGTGGGGTAGAGGAAGCCCTGCGTCAGGAACAGCGCCTCCGACATCTCGGCGAAATTGGAGCGCGCGGAGCCGGCGTGGACGAGTTGCGTCGCGGGGCGGAACTTGCGGGTAGTTTCAGTCGTCATGTTTCCAACCTGTCGAAAGCTGGTCGGCCGGGGCGCGGCGAGCGCGCCTCGGCGGCCAATAAAAAACCGGCCTTGCGAAGACGCAAAAGGCCGGTCACGAACCGCGGCCTTTTTTAGCGAATTCTTTAACGTGGCTGCAAGCCGGCCGGCCAAATCACCACGGAATGGTTTTTCTTTATGCCTCCCGGCCGGGGTCGTCAATGGCCGCGAACGCCGCAGGGGCGAAAAGCCCATCCAGCCGGCTGCTCGTTTCTTTGGAAAACGCGTTTGGAGGCGGGAAAAACCGGCCGACTGTGCTAAGAGCAATCAGATCATCGAAGGGAGTTTTGGGCCGATGGCTGCACGGGAAGCGGGAATTCTGGCGGATGCGGATATCGCCGCGCTGTTCGACGGCGGGCTGCTCGCCACACCGCGCCCGCTCGACGCGGACCAGATCCAGCCCGCGAGCCTCGACCTGCGGCTGGGCGCCAAGGCCTATCGCGTGCGCGCCTCCTTCATGCCGGGGCCGGGCGTGCCGGTTCTCGACAAGCTGGAGCGGCTGAAGCTGCACGAGATCGACCTCAGCGCCGGCGCGGTGCTGGAGACGGGCTGCGTCTATATCGTGCCGCTCCTGGAGAGCCTCAACCTTGCCGCCGACCTCTCCGCCTCGGCCAATCCGAAAAGCTCGACCGGGCGGCTCGACATCTTCACCCGCGTCATCGCCGACGGCGCGGTGGAGTTCGACAAGGTGCCGGCCGGCTATCGCGGCCCGCTCTATCTGGAGGTCAGTCCGCGCACCTTCCCCATCGTCGCCCGCACCGGCTCGCGGCTGACGCAGATCCGCTTCCGCAAGGGCCGCGCCCAGCTCGGCGAGGCGGAGCTTTCGGCGCTCCACACCGCCGAGACGCTGGTGGCGGCAGAGGAGCCCAATATTTCCGGCGGCGGCATCGCCCTGTCGGTGGACCTGTCGGGCGACCAGAACGGCCTCGTCGGCTATCGCGGCAAGCACCATACCGGCGTCGTCGACGTCGATCGCCGCGCCGCCCATGACGTGCTCGACTTCTGGGAGCCGATCCATGTGCGCGGCGCGCGCGAGCTGGTGCTCGACCCGGACGAATTCTACATCCTCGTCTCGCGCGAGGCGGTGCATGTGCCGCCGCTCCACGCCGCCGAGATGACGCCCTTCGACCCGCTGGTGGGCGAGTTCCGCGTCCATTACGCCGGCTTCTTCGATCCCGGCTTCGGCCACAGCGCCGCCGGCGGCACGGGCAGCCGCGCCGTGCTGGAGGTGCGCAGCCACGAGGTGCCCTTCATCCTGGAGCACGGCCAGATCGTCGGGCGGCTGGTCTACGAGCATATGCTGCATCGCCCCAGGGCGCTCTACGGCGTCGATCTCGGCTCCAACTACCAGGCGCAGGGGCTGAAGCTGTCGAAGCATTTCCGCTGATCGCCGCCAGGGAGGAGGGGCCGTCATGGAAAAGGAAATCGGGCAAAAGGAAGCCGCCGACGCCGCGCCGCGCCGCCTGTCGGTGGGCATCGTCGCGCTGCCGGGCTTCACGCTGACGGCGCTCAGCCTGTTCCTCGACCCGTTCCGCCTCGCCGCCGACGACCGCGACAAGAGCCGCCAGATCCGCTGCGCCTGGAAGATCGGCACGCTGTCGGGCGATCCCGTCACCTCCAGCTCCGGCATGGTCATCGAGCCCACCGCGCCCATCGGCGAGGTCGAGGAATGCGACTATGTCGCCGTGGTCGGCGGGCTTCTGGCCCAGTACCGCCCGCGCCAGCAAAGGCTGGTCGACCTGATCCGCCGCGCCGACAAGCGCGGGAAATCCGTGGTGGGCCTGTGCACCGCCGCCTTCCTTCTCGCGGAAGGGGGCCTTCTCGAAGACCGCAATTGCTGCGTGAGCTGGTTCCACCGCGACGATTTCGTCGAGATGTTCGACGGCTACACCCCCGACACCACCAGCCTGTTCCACCGCTCGGGCCGGCATTTCACCTGCGCGGGCGGCCTGGGCGCCGCGTCGCTGGCGCTGTCGATCATCCAGACCGAGATTTCCGAGGAGCTGGCGCGCAAGAGCGCCTCGATCCTGATGATCCCTTACGAGCTGGTGCGCTCCGAGCAGCCGGCGCTCAGCTTCAGCGGCGTGCGCTCGCCGCTGATCCGCAAGGCGATCCGCATCTTCGAGGAGACGCTGGAGGAGCCGGCGCCGATGGTGGAAGTGGCGCGCAAGCTCGGCGTGTCGATCCGCCAGATGGAGCGCGGCTTCCGCATGGCGCTGGGCCGCACCGCCTTCGAGGTGCGCGAGGAATTGCGGGTCAAGCGCGCCAGGGAGCTTCTGGCCGAGACCTCGCTGTCGCTTCTCGACGTGGCGGTGGCGAGCGGCTTCACCGACACGCGCAGCATGAACCGCTCCTTCGCGCGCCAGAAGCAGAAGCCGCCGCGCGAATATCGCGGCCGCGGCTGACGAGGCTTGCGCGCGCGCCCGCCGCCGCCTATCTGTTGCGCCGGGGCGCGACAAAGATGCAGGAGAAACCATGTCGAATGGTGTGAACGGTTTTCTTGGCGACACGCCGCTGCGCGTGCTGATCAAGCTGGTGCTGATCTCGCTGGTGGTCGGCGTGGTGATGAGCGCCTTCCACTGGACGCCCTACGGCGTCCTCTACGCGCTGCGCGATTTCGTCCTGCATCTGTGGAACACCGGCTTCGCGGTCTTCGGCCGTTTCGCCGATTATCTGCTGCTCGGCGCGGCGGTGGTGGTGCCCGCCTTTATTTTGCTCCGAATCCTGAATTATCGGCGGTGATCCCACTCGTTCAGGAACGGCCCCGTCTGACCCATGCATGAAGTTTCTGATCTTTCCCGGCGCGGCTTCCTTGCGCTCGCCGGCGGCGCGCTGGCCTTCGCAGCGCTTCCCTTTTCCGTAGCCTTCGCGGAAGGAGCGGACCCGACCGCGCTGTTCAACGCCATCCGCAAGGCGCATGGGCTCGCGCCCATGGCCACCGACGGCCGGCTGGAGCAGGCCGCGCTCTACCAGGCCAAGCGCATGGCGAGCTACGACAAACTGGGCCACAGCGTCGGCTGGGGCAATGGCTTCGCCGCGCGGCTCAGGCAGGCCGGCGTGCACGGCCCGGCGGCGGAGAACGTCGCCTGCGGCCAGCGCAGCACCGAGGCCGTGTTCGACGCCTGGATGAAGTCGCCCGGCCATCGCCGCAACATGCTCGACCCCACCTTCGCCCATTACGGCCTCGCCTGGGCGACGCCCGAGAAGAAGCCGACCTATCTCTACTGGTCGATGGTGCTGGGCCTCTAATCCTCTGACAGGACGGCGCCGGGCGCGACAACAACGCGCCTGTCCGCCGCGCGCGCTTCGGCCTAGAACGCTTGTCGCAAGCCCCGGATTCGGGGGCGCTTTTCAGGATAGGCGAGGACGAAGATGGCGACGCAAGGGGCGCGGATTTCACGGCCGTTCGAGGTGACGCACCGCATGGTGCTCGCCATCGCCGTGCCGGTGACGCTCGCCGCCGTCACCACGCCGCTTCTGGGGCTGGTCGACATGGGCGTGGTCGGCCAGTTCGGCCATGCCGAGATGATCGGCGGGCTCGCTATCGGCGCGCTGGTGTTCGATTTCCTGCTGTCGCTGTTCAATTTCCTGCGCTCCGGCACCACGGGGCTGGTGGCGCAGGCGGTCGGCGCGGAGGACCCGGTCGAGGAGCAGGCGGTTTTCTGGCGCGCCATCCTCATCGCGCTCGCCGCCGGCGTCGCCATGATCCTGTGCCTGCCGCTGACGCTGGCCGCCACCACCGCCTTCATGCATCCGACGCCCGCCACCGACGCCGCCATGCGCGTCTATGTGTCGATCCGCATGCTGTCGGCCCCGATGGCGCTGGTCAATTATTCCGTGCTCGGCCTCATATTGGGGCGCGGCCAGGGCGTGCTGGCGCTGGCGCTGCAAATTTTGCTCAACGGCATCAACATCGTGCTTTGCGTCGTGCTGGGCCTGCGGCTCGGCTGGGGCGTGCCGGGCGTGGCCTGGGCCACGGTGACGGGCGAGACGGTGGCGGCGATCGTCGGCATGGCGCTGGTCGTGCGCCATTTCGCCCGCGACGCGACGCGGCGTCCGAGCCGCCGCCGCATCTTCGAGAGGACGGGCCTGCTGCGCATGGTGGCGGTCAACCGCGACATCATGATCCGCTCCTTCCTGCTGCTCACCGCCTTCGCCTTCTTCACCCGCGCCGGCTCCGACCTCGGCCCGGTGACGCTGGCCGCCAATGCGGTGCTGATGAATTTCTTCCTCGTCGCCGGCTTCTTCCTCGACGGCATGGCGGCGGCGGCCGAGCAGATCGTCGGCCGCTCCATCGGCGCGCGCTATAGCCCGGCCTTCCGGCGCGGGGCCAAGCTCACCTTCTTCTGGGGGCTTCTGATGTCGGCGGCGGTGACGCTGTTCGTGCTCGTCTTCGGCGACGCCATCATCACGCTTCTGTCCAAGGCGCCGGACGTGCACGCCGAGGCGCTGCGCTACCTGCCCTGGGCGGCGATGACCGCCGTCACCGGCCTCCTGGCCTTCCACATGGACGGGGTCTATATCGGCGCCACCTGGTCGCGCGACATGCGCAACATGATGCTGCTGTCGCTTCTCTTCTTCCTGGCGGTGCTGTTCGCCGCCAAGCCGCTGATCGGCAATCACGGCCTGTGGCTGGCGCTCAACCTGTTCCTGTCGATCCGCGGCGTCACGCTGCTCGCCATGCTGCCGCGCCGCTACCGCAAGGAATTCTAGCGTTTTGCAGCCAAATGGTGACATTTGGCGTCGCATAAACGCGGTGAAAACAAATAGCTCTAGTCGGGAAGCTTGCGCGCCGCCCAGTCCCTGGCGTCGCGGTCGCGCAGCGCCGCGATGCCGGCCGCGCCCTCGCGCTTCACCGCCGCCGACAGGCCGCGCAGGATTTCGCCCGGCAGGCCCGGCCCGCGATAGACGAGGCCGGTATAGAGCTGCACCAGGTCCGCGCCGGCCTTGATCTTGGTAAGCGCCGTCTCGGCGCTGTCCACCCCGCCGACGCCGATCAGCGGCATCTCCGCCCCGACGCGTTCCCGCATGCGGGCCAGCACCACGGTGGAGCGCTCGAACAGCGGCGCGCCGGAAAGCCCGCCCGTCTCGCCGCGATTGGCGCTTTGCAGCCCGGCGCGCGACAGCGTTGTGTTGGAGACGATGACGCCGTCGAGCTTTTGCTCCAGCGCCTCGGCCGCGATGTCGTCCAGCTCCTCGTCGGTGAGGTCCGGCGCGATCTTGAGGAAGACCGGCCGCTTCAGCGCGCATTTCTCGCCTTCCTCGTCGCGGGCTTCGAGCACCTGCGACAGAAGCTCGTGCAGCGAGGCGCGCGCCTGCAGATTGCGCAGGCCCGGCGTGTTGGGCGAGGAGATGTTGACGGTGAAATAGCGCGCGAGCTGGTAGAAGCGGCGGATGCCCGCCACGTAATCGGCGATGCGGTCCTCGGCGTCCTTGTTGGCCCCGATATTGACGCCGACGATCCCAGAGCGGCCCGCCCGCGCCGACAGGCGCTTGAAGGCGGCGTCGTGGCCCTCGTTGTTGAAGCCGAGCCGGTTGATCACCGCCCGGTCCTCGATCAGGCGGAAGATGCGCGGGCGCGAATTGCCGCTCTGCGGGCGCGGGGTCAGCGTGCCGACCTCGGTGAAGCCGAAGCCGAGCTTCAGCAGCGCGTCGGGGACCTCGGCGTTCTTGTCGTAGCCCGCCGCCATGCCGAGCGGATTGGGGAAGCCGAGCCCCGCCACCTTGACGCCCAGCGCCGGATCGTCGACGCCGCAGGCGGGCACGACGCCGCTCTTCAGCCCGGCGATGGACAGGCCGTGCGCCTGCTCGGCGTCGAGGGCGAACAGCGCGCGCCGCCCGATCAGTTCGAAAAGCCCGCTCATCGATTACAGCTCCGGAAACATGTGCAGGCCGTCCGGCCCCAGCGGCAGCGGCTCGACCCTGGCCGCCGCGGCGAGCGGCAGCGGCGCGTAGAGATGCGGAAAAAGCGCGCCGCCGCGCGAGGCCTCGTATTTCAGCGCGTCGCCCAAAGCCGCCGCGTCGACGTGGATCAGCAGCAGATCGGCCTGCCCGGCGAAATGCTTTCGCGCGGTCTCGCGCACCTGCGCGGCGGTGGAGAAATGGATGAATCCGTCGGCCTCGTCCACCGGCGCGCCGGTGAAGACGCCCGCTTTTTCGGCCTCGGCCCAGAGATCGCGCGGGGCGATCTTGTAGATCATCGTGTCGCTCATGCGCGTTGTCTAGACCGAAACGATTCGGAAATCAAAGCGCGCGCCGTTCGATTTTCGTCGCAAACATCCCATATGATGCGGAAACGGGGACGAAAGGGAGAACGGACATGCCGGACATGCGCGCAATCATCATCCTCGCCGCCGGGGCCTGCCTCGCGGCGCCCGCAGCCAATGCGCAGCAAGGGGCGCAGGACGACGGCCGCTACAGGCTGGAGAAGACCGACAGCGGCTATGTGCGGCTCGACAGCCGCACGGGGGCGATCTCGGTCTGCGCCGGCCGCGACGGGCAGCTGGTCTGCAAGATGGCGGCCGACGACCGCCAGGCCTATGAGAGCGACCTCTCCGCCCTGCAGGACAAGGTGCGGAAACTGGAGGACCGCGTCTCGGCGCTGGAGAAGACCGGCGCGCCGCTGGCCTCCGGCCTGCCGTCGGACGCCGAGTTCGAGAAATCCATGAATTATATGGAGCGCTTCCTGCGCCGCTTCATGGGCATCGCCAAGAGCTTCGAGGACGAGCAGGAACAGCCCGCGCCGGGCCGCACCTGACGCCGGTCAGGCGGCGAATTTCTTCGTCGCCTCGATCAGCGCATGCACGATGCCCGGCTCCGTCACGGCGTGGCCGGCGTCCTCGACGACGTTCAATTCGGCCTCCGGCCACATCTTCTTCAACTGCCAGGCGTTGATGAAGGGCGTGCAGACGTCGTAGCGGCCATGCACGATGACGCCGGGAATATGCCGGATGCGCTCGACATTGCGCAGAAGCTGGTCGTCGCTGTCGAAGAAGCCGCGATTCTGGAAATAATGGCACTCGATGCGGGCGAAGGCGATGGCGTATTCGTCGGCGCCGAAGGCCTCGACGCGGGCCGGGTCGGGCTGCACCGACAGGATCGATCCCTCCCAGCGCGACCAGCGCCGCGCGGCCTCGAGCTGCACCTTGGGGTCGCGGTCGGTGAGGCGCTTGTAATAGGCGGCCACCATGTCGCCGCGCTCGGCCTCGGGGATCAGCGCCTGATAGGGCTCGAACTGGTCGGGGAACAGGATGCTGGCCCCGTTGGAATACATCCAGTCGATCTCGAAGCGCCGCACCATGAAGATGCCCCGCAGCACCAGTTCGCTCACATGGTCGGGATGGGTCTGGGCGTAGGCGAGGCCGAGCGTCGAGCCCCAGGAGCCGCCGAAGACCTGCCATTTGTCGATGCCGAGATGCGAGCGGATATGCTCCATGTCGGCGACGAGGTCCCAGGTCGTGTTCTCGCGCAGTTCCGCATGCGGGGTCGAGCGGCCGCAGCCGCGCTGGTCGAACAGGATGATGCGGTAGCGCTTGGGGTCGTGCAGGCGGCGCATGGCCGGCGTGATCCCGCCGCCGGGGCCGCCATGGATCATGATCACCGGCTTGCCTTCAGGATTGCCGCATTGCTCGACATGGATGCGGTGCAGCGGCGACACCCGCAGCATTTCTTCCTTGAAGGGCTCGATTTCCGGGTAAAGCGTGTTGCGCGTCATGAAATGCCTTCGCCTGTCTGCGCCCCGCCGGGGCCTGTCGCCCCGAACCTAGCACAGAATGCGGCCAGATGGCGGCGCCGGGCCGGGGAAAACGCCGGAACGGGCGGTTTTTGGTTTGCCCGCCGCGAAAATAGGCCTAAAACGGGGAAGGCTGGACACGCGCGCGGCGGCGGCCCGGAAGACCTCGGCATATGGTGGCGCATGCATTTTATCATCGCTGACGATCATCCGCTGTTTCGCGGCGCGCTGCGGCAGGTCCTGTCGGGGCGGGCGCGGCCGGCCGAGATCGTCGAGGCCGGCGATTTCGAGTCCGTGCGCAGGCTGGTGGGCGAGGGCGACGACTCCGACCTCCTGCTTCTCGACCTCACCATGCCGGGCGGCGCCGGGCTTTCCGGCCTGGTGACGCTGAAGGCGCTGCAGCCGGCCCTGCCAATCATCGTCGTGTCGGCCACCGACGACGCCGCCACCGTCCGCCACGCGCTCGACCTGGGCGCGTCGGGCTTCATCTCCAAATCCGCCAGCATGGAGACCATCGGCGAGGCCGTCGACGCGGTGCTCGCCGGCGACATCTGGACCCCGCCCGACATCGACCTCGGCGAGGCGCGCGATTCCGAGATCGACGCGCTGATCGCCCGGCTGCGCACCCTGACCCCGCAGCAGAGCCGCGTGCTGGCCATGCTGGCCGAGGGGCTTCTCAACAAGCAGATCGCCTATGAGCTGAACGTCTCCGAGGCCACCGTCAAGGCGCATGTCTCGGCCGTATTGCAAAAGCTCGGCGTCGACAGCCGCACCCAGGCCGTCATCCTTCTGTCGCGCATCGGCAGCGAGGCGCTCAACGGCTAGAACGGCGCGAGAGCGCGCTGGGCCGCGTCGGTCGCCTCCTCCCCGGCGCGGGTGAGGTGCGACAGCAGCGCGCGCAGCGCCGCCGGCTTGAGCGGCTTGTGCAGCACCGCCACCCCCCCCGCCTCGGCCCGAAGCCGCACGTCCTTGGAGCGGTCGGCGGTGAGCAGGATCGCGGGCACCGCGCGGCCGAAGGCCTCGCGCGCCAAGGCGATCAGGTCGAGCCCGTTGTCGTGGCCGAGGTGATAATCGGCCACGATCACGTCGGGCGCACGGTCCGGTCCGGCCGCGAGCCACGCCTTCAGCGCCGCGCCGTCGCCCAGCGCCGTCACCGCGCAGCCCCAGCCCGAAAGCAGCGTCCTCATGCCGGCGAGGATGGCCGCGTCGTTGTCGAGGCAGAGCGCGTCGAGCCCGGTCAGCTCCGCCGGGCCGCGCCGCCCGCGCCGTCCGCGCGTCTCCTCGGCCGGCGGCGCTTCCCGCGTGGTGGGGATGGTCAGCGCGAACACCGTGCCGGCCCCCGGCGTCGAGGTCAGCGACAGCGGCAGCGCCAGCACCTTGGCGATGCGGTCGACGATGGAGAGGCCGAGGCCCAGCCCCTCCGCCTCGCGCATGCCCTCGTCGAGCCGGGTGAACTCGCGGAAGACCAGCCGCAATTTCTGCGGCGCGATGCCGATGCCGGTGTCGAGCACCTGCAATTCCGCCGCCCCGCCCCGCCGCCGCACGCCGACCAGCACGCCGCCGCGCCGGCTGTACTTGATCGAGTTGGAGACGAGGTTCTGGATCATGCGGCGCAGCATGTTGCGGTCGGTGCGCACCACGAGGCTGGACGGGACCACCCGCAGCCGCAGTCCCTTGCGCCGCGCCTCGGGCGCGAAATCGGTGGCGATCTGGCTCAGCAGCCGGTCGAGCCGGAACACGGTCGGCTCCGGCTTCAGCGCCCCGGTGTCGAGCCGCGAAATGTCGAGCACCATGCCGAGGATCGCCTCGACGGCTTCCAGGGAGGAATCGATGTTGCGGGCGAATTCGCTGTTCTGCGAGCGGCCGAGCCTTTCGGCCAGCGCCGTGGAATAGAGCCGCGCCGCGTTGAGCGGCTGCAATATATCGTGGCCGGCGGCGGCGAGAAACCGCGTCTTGCCGAGATTGGCCTCCTCGGCCTGCGCCTGCGCCCTTGCGAGCTGCTGGTTGACGCGGGTCAGCTCCGCCGTGCGGTCGGCCACGCGCTGCTCCAGCATCTCGTTGGCCTTCTGGCGCATCTGCTCCGCCTCGACCGCCGCGGTCACATCGGCATAGGTCGCCACCACGCCGCCGTCGGGCATGGGATTGGCGAGGATCTCCAGCGTGCGGCCGGTCGGGCGCAGCGCGATGCGGCGCGAATGGCGGGGCGCGGCCAGCGAGGCGATCATGGCGTCGCCGCCCTCGGGCGTCACGTCGCCGCGCCGCGCCAGCCGCTCCACCAGCTCGGAGATCGGCACGCCCACCTGCATCGTCTCCTCCGGCAGGTCGAGAAGCGCGCAGAAGCGCCGGTTCCAGCAGGTGAGCCGCAGGTCCTTGTCCAGCACCGTCACGCCCTGGTCCATCTGGTCGAGCGCGGTCTGCAGCAGGTCGCGGTTCTGCTGCAGGGCGGTGGAGGCGTCGTCGAGCAGCCGCCGCGCCCCGCGCCCCGAGGCGTCGTCGCGCTGCAAAAGCAGCGACAGCACCAGCCGCGCCGAGGCCGAGCCCACCGCCGTGCCCAGCAATTGCTCGGCGTAGCGGATCAGCGGCGTGTCCACGGACTGGCCGGGGTCGAGCCTGCGCCCCTCGCGCTCCTCGAAGCGGCGGAAGGCGCGCTCGACGCGCTCGGTCCCGAGATAGCCGGCCATGGTGGCCTTGAGCGCCGCGACCGTCACCGTGGTGCGCAGCCGTTTCAGGGTCGGCGCGTCGATGACGTGGCGCGGCAGGAAGATGCCGGCCTGGATGCGCTCGAGCGGGGTGGAGGCGCGCGACAGCGACCCCAGCACGTAGAGCAGCATGTTGGCGGCGAGGCTCCAGGCGACGCCGTTGGTGAGCGGCGGCGCGTCGACGCCGAACAGCGCCTCGGGCCGCAGCGCCCGCAGGCCGAACAGCCCGTCGCGCAGGATGGCGGCGTCCTCGGGCAGCAGCGTCGGCAGGAGCAGCGTGAAGGCCCAGACCACGAAGCCCGCCGACAGGCCCAGCATCGCCCCGCGCGCATTGGCGTTGCGCCAGAACAGCCCGCCCAGGAAGGCCGGCACGAATTGCGCGATCGCCGCGAAGGAGACGAAGCCGATCGAGGCGAGGTGGATATTGCCCGAGGTGAAGCGGTAATAGGCGAAGGCCAGCGCCAGGATGACGACGATGGTGAGGCGGCGCGTGTTGAGGATGAGGCGGGTGAGGTCGCGCTGCTCCTCCGCCCGCCGGCGCGCGAAGCGGCGGATCACCAGGGGCAGCGCCAGGTGGTTGGAGATCATGATCGACAGCGCCACGCAGGCGACGATGACCATGGCCGTCGCCGCCGACAGCCCGCCGAGGAAGGCGATCAGCGCCAGCGGATGCGCCTCCACCGACAGCGGCAGCGCCAGCATGTAGAGGTCGCCGCTGACCGAGCCGCCGAGCCGCATCGCGCCGATCAGCGCCAGCGGCAGCACAAAGATGTTGACGAGGACGAGATAGAGCGGGAACAGCCACGAGGCGGTGCGCAACTCCTGCTCGCTGCGGTTCTCCACCACCGTGACGTGGAACTGGCGCGGCAGCATCAGGATGGCTGCGGCGCTGAGCGCGCTCTGCACGATCCAGGTGCCGGCGGAGGTCTTGGCGCCGAGCGCGGCGAGGGCGGCGGGCGAATGTTCCACCTCGGCGAGGAGCGCGGTCGGCGAGCCGAACAGGAAGAAGGTGCAGGCGAAGCCCACGGCGAGGAAGGCGCAGAGCTTGATGACCGATTCCAGCGCGATGGCGAGGATCAGCCCGTCCTGGTGCTCGGTGGCGTCGGTGTGGCGGGTGCCGAACAGGATGGCGAACAGCGCCAGCGTCGCCGCCACCATCAGCGGCACGTCGCCGAAGGCGAAGGGCCCGGCGCCGGAGCCGTAATGGTCGACCATCAGCGCCACGCTGCCCGAAACGGCCTTCAGTTGCAGCGCGATATAGGGGATGGAGCCGACGGCGGCGATGCCGGTGGCGAGCGAGGCGACGCCGAAGCTCTTGCCGTAGCGGGCGGCGAGGAAATCGGCGATGGAGGTGATGTGCTCGGCCTTGGCCAGCCGCACGATGTGGCGCAGCAGCCGGTTGCCGACGGTGAAGACCAGGATCGGCCCGATATAGATGCCGAGGAACTCGAAGCCGCGCTGGGCGGCGAGGCCCACCGAGCCGAAGAAGGTCCAGGAGGTGCAGTAGACCGCGAGGCTGAGCGCATAGATATAGGGCCGCGGCGCGCTGTCCCAGCGCGAGGCGCGCCGGTCGCCGACGCTCGCCACCGCGAACAGCAGCGCCAGATAGAGAAAGGCGACGCCGATGTCCCCCCAGCCATGCATCGCCGGTCCGTCTCCTTCGTTTCGGGCGCCGCGGAGGTGGAAAAATGGCGCGCGGCGCGTGTTTCATCTTTATCTTTGATCGATTTCGCATACAAACGGAACGTGTGGAAACTTGCGGCCGACGGCCCGGCCGGATGCGCATTGCGCGAGGGAGACTGCCTATGTTGAAGGAATTCAGAGAATTCGCCCTGAAGGGGAATATGGTCGATCTGGCCATCGGCGTGATCATCGGCGGCGCCTTCGGCGGCCTGGTCAACTCGATCGTCAACGACATCATCATGCCGATCGTCGGCCTCATCACCGGCGGCATCGACTTCTCCAACATGTTCATCCAGCTCGCCGGCGCCCCCCAGGCCACGCTGGCCGACGCCCGCAAGGCGGGCGCGACGCTGGCCTACGGCAACTTCATCACCCTGCTCATCAACTTCCTCATCATCGCCTGGGTGCTGTTCCTGGTGGTCAAGGCCATGAACCGGATGAAGAAGAAGCAGGAGCCGGAAGCCGCCCCCGCGCCGGAGACCCCGCGCGAGGAAGTGCTTTTGACCGAGATCCGCGACCTTCTCGCCCGGAAGGCCTGACCGCCGGTCATGCGCGGCGGCGATGGGATCATCGCCAAAAGCCGCGTGATTTCGTCATGGCCTCCTGATATGCCCGGCCTGAAACACCGAAGCAGGGCAGGGACGCCATGACGCTTGTAGCAAACCTGCGCCGCGAGGCGGCGCTTTCGCCGGAAAGCGGCATCGTCGCCGTGGCCAATCACGGCCGCGGCCGCGAGGGATTGATTCCGCTCTGGGTGGGCGAGGGCGACCTGCCCACGCCCGTCTTCATCCGCGAGGCGGCGCAGGCCGCCATCGCCGCCGGCGAGACCTTCTACACCTGGCAGGCGGGCCTGCCCGAGCTGCGCGAGGCGCTGGCGCGCTATCACGCGCGGCATTTCGGCGCGGCCTTCACGCCCGAGAATTTCTACGTCACCGGCTCCGGCATGCACGCCATCGAGATGGCGCTGACCGCCACCGTCGGCGCGGGCGAGGAGGCGATCTATCTTTCCCCCGCCTGGCCCAATTTCGTCGGCGCGGCGGGGCTCGCCGGCGCGGTCCCCGTGCCCGTGGCGCTGGAGTTCGGCGCCAATGGCTGGGCGCTCGACCCCGAGCGGGTCGCCGCCGCCGTCACCCCGCGCACCCGCGCCCTCTTCATCAACACCCCGTCCAACCCGACCGGCTGGACCGCCGACCGCGACACGCTGCGCTTCCTTCTCGAGCTGTCGCGCAGGCACGGCTTCTGGATCGTCGCCGACGAGATCTACGCGCAGTTCCATTACGGCGGCGGCCGCGCGCCGTCCTTCATGGACGTGATGGAGCCGGACGACCGCGTCATCTTCGTCAATTCCTTCTCCAAGAACTGGGCCATGACCGGCTGGCGCGTCGGCTGGATGACCGTGCATCCGGCGCTGGGGCCGGTGATCGAGAACCTGATCCAATATTCCAATTCCGGCGTGGCGCAGTTCATGCAGCGCGGCGCCGTGGCGGCGCTGGACCAGGGCGACGACTTCATCGCCATGCAGGTTTCGCGCGCCCGCGCCGTCCGCGACCGGCTCTGCGCGGCGCTTCTGGCCACGGGCCGGGTGCGGCTCGCCCCGCCGCAGGGCGCCTTCTACCTGTTCTTCGGCGTCGACGGCGTGACGGATTCGATGCGCGCCTGCCTCGACATCGTCGACCGCGCCGATGTCGGCCTCGCGCCCGGCGTCGCCTTCGGCGCCAGCGGCGAGGGTTTTTTCCGCCTCTGCTTCGGCCGCGACCCGGCGCAGGTGGACGAGGCCGCCGGGCGGCTCACGCGGTGGATCGGCGGGCTCTGAGGCCTGTCACAGCATGATCAGGCCGCCGTCGACCGCATATTGGCTGCCGGTGACGTAAGAGGCGTCGTCGGAGAGCAGGAACAGCGCCACCGCCGCCGCCTCCTCGGCCGTGCCGGCGCGGCCGAGCGGAACCTGGTCGAGCACGAAGCGCTCGAAGCCTGCGCGCGCCTTTTCCGGCAGGAAATGGCGGAAATTCGTCTCGATGGGGCCCGGAACCACCACATTGACGCGGACGCCGCGCGGGGCCATGGCCGTGGCCCAGGACCGCGCCATGGCGACGACGGCGCCCTTGGTGGCCGCGTAAAGCGCGGTCGCCGCCGCGCCCTCATAGGTCGAGCTGGACGAGGTCAGCACCACCGACGCGCCCGGGGCGAGCAGCGGCGAAAGCCGGGCGAATTGCAGCATCGGGCCGCGCACATTGGCCGCCATCATGGCGTCGAAGGCGGCGGCGTCCACGTCCTCCGGCGCGCCGAGCGCGGCGTAGGCGGCGTTGAGCCAGAGCCCGTGCAGCGGGCCGAGCGGTTTCACCGCCTCGGCCAGCAGCGCGCCGGAGGAGGGATCGGCGGCGTCGTTGCGCAGCACGGTCGTACGGTCTTGGAACTCGGCGCGGGCGGCGTCGAGGCGGGCCTCGTTCAGCCCGGTCAGGACGACATTGCCGCCCTCCGCGACGATGCGGCGCGCGCCCGCCAGCCCCATGCCGCTGGTTCCCCCGGTGACGAGGATGCGTTTTCCGTCAAATCGCGCCATGATCGGTCTCCATGCGAAATCCCGGATCAGCCGGGCGGTCGAAAAGCAAAAGGCCGGCGTGAACCGGCCTTTCTTAGCGAATATGCGCCAGCCTTCAGCCGGTAAGCCTTCAGCCGCCGGCCTTGGCCACCGTCAGCGGGATGACGCGGTCGGAGCCGGACGCCTTCGGCGCGCTTTCGTCGGCGAAGGGAATGCCGAGCGCCGTCCACACTTCCAGCAGCGCCTCCTTCAGCCCGTCGATCAGCGCGTCGTCGTGCAGCG
Source organism: Hyphomicrobiales bacterium (assembly GCA_900465915.1). GTDB lineage: Bacteria > Pseudomonadota > Alphaproteobacteria > Rhizobiales > Rhizobiaceae > Brucella. The sequence goes on along the minus strand of UBKJ01000029.1, from coordinate 144,542 downwards.
GCGACGGCGTGATGCGCAGGCGCTCCGTGCCGCGCGGCACGGTCGGATAGTTGATCGGCTGGATGTAGATGCCGTGCCGGTCGAGCAGCCGGTCGCTGGCCTTCTTGCACAGTTCCGGGTCGCCGACGAGGATCGGCACGATATGCGTCGCGGACGGCATCACCGGCAGGCGGGCGGCGGAGAGCACGTCCTTGGCGCGCTGCGCCTGGCGCTGCTGGCCGTCGCGCTCGGCCTGCGAGGTCTTGAGGTGGCGGATCGCCGCGGTCGCGGCGGCGGCCACCGCCGGCGGCAGCGAGGTGGTGAAGATGAAGCCCGGCGCATAGGAGCGCACCGCGTCGACGATGGCGCGCGAGCCGGTGATGTAGCCGCCGAGCGCGCCGAAGGCCTTGGCCAGCGTGCCCTCGATGACGTCGATGCGATGGGCGAGGCCGTCGCGCTCGGTGACGCCGCCGCCGCGCGCGCCGTACATGCCGACCGCGTGCACCTCGTCGATATAGGTCATGGCGTTGTATTTTTCGGCGAGGTCGGCGATGGCCTCGATCGGCGCCACGTCGCCGTCCATCGAATAGACCGACTCGAACACGATCAGCTTGGCGCGCGCCGGGCCGGCGGCCTTGAGCAATTGCTCCAGATGCGCCACGTCGTTGTGGCGAAAAATCTTCTTCTCCGCGCCCGACCGGCGCACGCCCTCGATCATCGAGGCGTGGTTCAGTTCGTCCGACAGGATCAGGCAATCGGGCAAGAGCCGCGCGATGGTCGAGATCGCCGCCTCGTTGGAGACGAAGCCGGAGGTGAAGACCAGCCCGGCCTCCTTGCCGTGCAGGTCGGCCAGCTCGCTTTCCAGCTCCACCAGCGGATGGTTGGTGCCGGAGATGTTGCGCGTGCCGCCCGAGCCCGCGCCCGCCGCGCCGGCGGTGTCGCGCATCGCCTGGATGACGGCGGGGTGGTGCCCCATGCCGAGATAGTCGTTCGAGCACCAGACGGTGATTTCGCGCGCCTCGCCGTCCTTGCGCCAGATGGCGCGGGGAAAGCGTCCGACGATGCGTTCGAGGTTGGCGAAGACGCGATAGCGCTTTTCAGCGTGCAACTGTTCGATCGCTTCTTCGAAAAAACGACGATAGTCCATGGTCCGCTCCTTGTTGGCGCCTTACCTAACGCTTTTCACCTTTGGCGTCCATGGCGCGACGGGGCGCAATTTGCCACGCTTTCGCGGCGGGGCATTGATCGAAATCAAACCGGGGCGCGGATCAGCGGGTGAAGCAGCGCAGCAGGAATTTCGGCCAGACGTGGAAGCGGCGCACATAGATGCGCGGGATGCCGAACGGGTCGTCGTCCGGCCGGGCGCGGGCGCGCACCGTGGTGGTGGCGGTCTCGAAGCCCGCCTCGCGCGCCATTTCGCGGTGGATGGGCGAATTGGCGCCGTAGGGATAGCAGAAATTGGTCACTTCCTGCCCGATCATGTCCTCCAGAGCCGTCTTGGAATCGGCGATCTGCCGCCGCGCCTCGTCCTCGGGCGTGCGGTTCAAATTGACGTGATCCATCGTATGCGCGCCGACCTCGTGGCCCAGCGCCGCCCATTCGCGCAGTTGCGACAGCGACATGCAGGGCGTCTTCGGCACGCCGATATGATGGTCCCAGACGTTGCTGCCGCCGACCTGGTTGGCGACGAAATAATTGGTCGCCGTGAAGCCGCATTCGGCCAGCACCGGCGCCGCGTTCTCCAGCACGTTGAGGAAGCCGTCGTCGAAGGTCAGCACCGCCACCTTGCCCTGCTTCTCGCCGCGCACATAGGGCATGGCGTCGCGCAGCGACAGGCCCCGATAGCCGATCCGCTTCAGCCAGTGCATCTGGCTGCGGAAGCGGCGCGGATGCACCAGCAGGCCCTTGAACGGCATCTTGCGGGTCGGCACCGGCGCGATCTGGTGATAGAGAAGAATGGGTACCGCCATGGTCTGTCCTCAGGATCGGTTTGAATAGGCGCGCACCCGCATGCGGTAGAGCGGACGCAGGATTTCGCGCGCGAGCTTGTCTGTCAGCGACTTCCTATGCTGGACGGTCGAGCCGCCGAGCCGGGCCGAGATCTCCGTCACCCCGCCCGGAATAACCGACAAAGGCTGCAATCCGGTGACCCAGCGCATCTGCACCGTGGTGTCGACCGGCCGGTCGAATTGCTCGGTGGCTGCGAGCAGCCGCCGCGCCGCCTCGCGCGAGACGAGTTGCGCCACCATGCCGAGCCCGATCGGCCGCGGCGCCAGGATGCGCACCTTGTCGTCGCGATAGACCTCGCGCCCCGCCTCGCGGTCGCGGAAGGCGAAGCGGATGAAGCCGCCCGGCTCCAGATGCGCGACCGCCGCCCGCCACGCCGCCGGAAAATCCGCCGTCAGCGCCACGTCGTCCTCGATCACGAAGCCCGCGTCGAGCCCGCGCTCGACGATGGCGCGCCAGGCCTTGCGGTGCGACAGGAAGCAGGCGATCTCGTTGCGGCTGAGCGAGAAGGGATAGCGCGGCGCGTGCAGCCTGCGGCGATAGACGGCGGCGATTTCGGCCTCGGTCAGGGCGCGGCTGTCCACGGCCTCCAGCGCCTCGGCCGGAACCGGCAAGCTGCGGCGAAGCGTCTCCACCTGCGGCCGCCTTTCGGTCGCGCGCGCGAGATGAATGATGAAGGCGTGGATATTCATCGTCCTGCTCTATACCGTCCGGCGGCCCCTAGGCAACAGCTTCGAATGGCGGGCGCCTTTTCAGTCGAGCATGCGGATGCGCCCCTCGGCCACGCGCGCCTCGACCCAGCCGCGCTCGGCCTTCCAGTCGTGCCGCTTCCAGCCCTGCCAGCCGAAGCCGCAAATGGCGATGTCCCAGTCCTCGGCCGGAAAGTCGCGCAGCGCCAGCCAGATGCCGATGAAGCCGGTGCTGGGGAACACTTCCCTCATCCGCTCGACGGTGACGCCCAGCTCGGCGCAGACGGCGTAATAGGTCTGCGGCGGCTCGATGCGCACCCGCTTGCCCTCGGAGCCGAGGATGTCGATGGCCTCGGTGGTCCAGTCCGCCTTGCGGCCCTTGAGCCGCGACAACAGGCCCGGCTTGTGGTGATAGGAGCGGATGATGCGCGGATGGATGGCGAACAGGATTTCCGGCGTGTTGTGGAAGAACGGCCCGTTGAGGAAGCTGGCGTCGGTCAGCCATTGCTGCATCTGCTTGGCCGAGGTGGCGAGCAGCATCAGGTCGGTCTTCTCGCCGCCGGAGCCGATCGACAGCTTCGGGTTGTTGAAGCGCACGACGCGGTCGGCGGCGTCGATCTCCGCCGAAAGATCGCGCGGCAGAGGCCCGTTGCCGACGATGACAAGCTGTTTCTTCATGAGCGGCCCGTTCGCGCAGAAAACCAAAAGACCTCGTCTTTATGCAAAGCGCGCGGCGGGAAAGCAAGCGCCGGCGTCAAATCGCCAGCTCGTTTGTAGGGTTTCGCTGCGGGCAGGGCAGCCATGCGCTATCGGCGCTTCTCATGCGGGGAAAAATGACGGACGCTCCCAATCGGGAGGAACGATGGCAGAAAGGAACCCGCCATGACGCTTCGTACCCGCCTGCACCGCTGGATGCGGTATCGTGAAAGCCTGCGTGAACTCAACCGTTGCAGCGATCGCGAATTGTGCGATCTGGGACTGAGCCGCAACGACCTGCGCCGCGTCGCCTACGAGTCGGCCTTCGCGTGAAAACTGGCATAGGGCGGGCGCGCCGCCGGAAAACGCGGCGCTCCGCTTCCTGAAAATCCCTGTTTAAACCTCGCCCGGTTTCTTGAACCGGATATGGATATTGTCGCCCGCGAGATCGAAACCGGCGTAATTGCGCTGGAAGGCGATCAGCGCGTCGTTGACGCCCTTGGCGTAATCGTCTTCCTGCACGTCGATCGAGTGACGATAGAGAATCCTGTCGTCCTTGTAGAATATGACCTGACCTTCCATGACGGCCTCCTTCAGGCATGATTCCGCATGGCCGCCTGCGCGGTCATGTCCTTGGGAGATAGGCGCGCCGCGCCGCGTTTCAAGTCTCGACGGGGCGGATTTCCGCGGCGCAGAGCGTGAGCCAGGCCCGCGCCGCATGCGACAGGAAGGCGTTCCTGCGCCAGACCAGCGCCAGCCGCCAATGCACCGCGGCGTCGCGGATGCGCAGGATGCGCACGCCGGCGTGGCGGCGCTGCTCGGCGATCATCAAGGGCAAAAAGCCGATGCCCATGCCGGCCGCGACCAGCTCGACGATGAAGTCGATCTGGCTCGACCGCGTCGCCACCTGCGGGACGAAGCCGCGCGAGCGGCAGGCCTCGAAGATGATGTGGTTGAGCGCGAAGCCGCTCTCGAACAGAAGGAAGGGCAGGGCGGCCACGTCGCTCAGCGCCACGTCGTCGCCGGCCGCGAGCGGATTGTCGGCCGGCAGCAGCGCCACGACGGGCTCGTGGCGCACGTCCTGCCAGTCGAGCCCGTCGTCGACCGGCAGCAGCGAGGCGGCCAGCTCCAGCGCGCCGCTCAAAAGCATCTCCTCCAGCCGCTTGCTGCCGTGCTCGACGAGCTGGATGTCGATTTGCGGATGGCGGCTCGCATAGGCGGCGAAGATCGGCGCGAACAGCACGCTGGAGCCGATCGGCGGCAGGCCGAGCCGCAGCAGCCCGCGCTTGAGGCCGCGCAATTCGTCCAGCTCGGCCAGCATGTCGCTCTTCTCGGTCAGCATGGCCAGCGCGCGCCGATGCACGATCTCGCCGGCCTCGGTCAGGCGCGGCGGCGCGAAGCCGCGGTCGATCAGCACGACGCCCAGCTCGTCCTCCAGTTGCCGCACCGCCTTGCTGACGGTGGATTGGGTGGCGTTGACGGCGCGGGCGGCGGCGGAGAAGCCGCCCTGCCGCACGACTTCGGCGAAGGCTTGCAGGCTGCGCAGGTTCATCGGTCATTCCGTTCTGGAATAGAGAATATGCGTTCAATTCATTTCCAGAATAACGCGCCACGGCCTATATTCAACCCATTCTCGGAAAACCCGGAAAATTCCCATGACCCGCCATCCGCTCCTGACCCGTTTCCGCCATGCGCAGCATCATAGCCGCCTGATGCAGGTGGCGGCGCTCTGCGCTTTGTGGCTCGCCGGAGAGGGCGTGGTGCGGCTTTTCGGCCTGCCTTTTCCGGGCGCGGTCATCGGCATGGCGCTGGCGCTGCTTCTGCTTTTGAGCGGCCGCGTCAGCCTGTTCAGCATGAAGCGCGGCGCCGAATGGCTGCTGGCCGAGATGCTCCTGTTCTTCGTGCCGGCGGTGCTTGCGGTGCTCGACCATCGCGAGCTTCTGGGCCTCCTCGGCCTCAAGGTCATGGCCGTCATCCTGCTCGGCACGCTGACGGTGATGGGCGTGACGGCGCTGACCGTCGACCTCTGCTATCGCTGGAGCCTGCGCCATGATCCCGAATGATCCCTTCGCAGCCACGCTGTTCTGGTCGGCGGCGACCATCCTGCTCTATCTCGCCGCCAAGCGCGTCTATCGCCGCTTTCCCCTGTGGTGGCTGACCCCGCTGGCGGTGACGCCGCTGCTCCTGATGGCGCTGGTGGTCGCGCTGAACGAGAATTATCGCGGCTATTTCGGCGCCACCCATTGGCTGGTGGCGCTGCTGGGGCCGGCGACGGTGGCCTTCGCCGTGCCCATCTACCAGCAGCGCGAGGTGATCCGCCGGACATGGCCGGTGCTGCTCGCCGGCGTGCTGGTGGGCAGCACGGTCGCCATGGCCTCGGCCTGGGGCTTCGCCCATCTGCTCGGGCTCGACGAGGCGATGAGCCTCAGCCTGATGCCGCGCTCGATGAGCACGCCCTTCGCCATGACCGTCTCGGGCGATCTCGGCGGCGCGCCGGACCTGACGGCGATCTTCGTGGTGCTGACCGGCGTCTTCGGCGCGGCCCTGGGCGAGATCATGCTCAACTGGCTGCCGATCCGCTCGGCCTTGGCGCGCGGCGCGCTGTTCGGCATGGGCGCGCATGGCGCGGGCGTCGCCAGGGCGCACCAGATCGGCCGCGAGGAAGGCTCCATCGCCGGCCTGGTCATGGTGCTGGTCGGCCTCGTCAACGTGCTGGCCGCGCCGCTTCTCGCCCGGTTCATCTGAAGGCGCTTTTTTGAGCGCCGGCGTATTTGCATAACTGATATGCATTATTGGCCGTGGTGCGCCGGGGAGGGGACGTGTAGATATTAACCATCGAGTTCATCTCCTCCTCCCAGAACTCGATACGGAATACGGCCCTCCTCCTCCCAATAGCCGTATTCAAGATCAGGCCGCGCACCTCCTCCCGCGCGGCCTTTTTCTTTTTCAGCCCTTTGCAAGCCCCTGATATTCCGCAGCTGTGTCGCCGCCGCGCCACGCCTTGGGGAGATAATTGCGGATTGCCGCGCCGGGCGGCGTAAAGGAGATATTAACCGTGCGGCTTCCGGTGTAAGAGATTTTCCGACCATTCTATTCGCCCTATGGACGGGAGCCCTGAGTTTGCGGAGCATGATTCGTCGTACCGCCCCTGCATGCGTGATCGTGGCCGCGGCGTTCCTGTCGCTCGCCGGCTGCGCCAGCCGCCCCACCGGCGTGCTGGCCCCGGTGGCCGAGACCACGCCGCAGGCCTCGAAGATCAATCTCCTGGTCGCCACCACGCGCCAGCCCTCGGGCGATCCCGGCACGCTGTTCAACGGCGAGCGCGACAAGATCGTCTCCATGGCCGACATCGTCGTCTCCATCCCGCCCGACAAGAACCGCAAGATCGGCGAAGTGCAGTGGCCCAAGCGCCTGCCGCCCAATCCGCAGACCGATTTCGCCACGCTCAGCGTCACCCCGCTCAAGACCGACGTCGAGACGGCGCGCTGGGTCCATGCGCGGCTGACCAGGAGCCGCCGCGTGATGGTGTTCGTGCACGGCTTCAACAACACCTTCGAGGATTCGGTCTACCGCTTCGCGCAGATCGTCCACGATTCGGGCGCCGACGTCGCGCCGGTGCTGTTCACCTGGCCCTCGCGCGCCAGCGTCTTCGACTATAATTACGACAAGGAAAGCACCAACTATTCCCGCGACGCGCTGGAGCAGGTGCTGCGCGCCCTAGCGCGCGATCCCGACGTCAAGGACGTCACCGTCATGGCCCATTCCATGGGAAGCTGGCTGACGGTGGAGGCGCTGCGCCAGATGGCGATCCGCGACGGCCGCGTCGACCCCAAGATCACCGACGTCATCCTCGCCTCGCCCGACATGGACGTCAACGTCTTCGCCAAGCAATATCTGGCCATGGGGCCGAAGCATCCGCGCTTCACGCTCTTCACCTCGCGCGACGACCGGGCGCTGGCCCTGTCGCGGCGCATCTCGGGCAATATCGACCGCCTCGGCCAGATCGATCCCTCCGCCGAGCCCTATCGCTCGGCGCTGGAGACGGCGGGCATCACCGTCATCGACCTGACGCGGCTCAAGGCCGGCGACCGGCTCAACCACGGCAAGTTCGCCGCCAGCCCCGAAGTGGTGCAGCTCATCGGCAAGCGGCTCGTCACCGGCCAGACCATCACCGATTCCGAGGTCGGCCTCGGCGACCGTCTGGGCGCGGTGGCCATGGGCACGGCGCAGGGCGTCGGCAGCGCCGCCTCGCTGGTGGTCAGCGCGCCGATCGCGGTGTTCGACCCCAACACGCGCCGCACCTATAACGAGCAGCTCGACCGTTTCGGCCGTGCGGTGGGCAACACGGTCGGCTCGGTGACGACGCCCTGACCGGGCGCGCCCGTCCGAAGGTTGTCAGCGGCGGCGCGAGGCTGTAGGACTGCGGCCGAATGGTCGCAGCCGGGAACTGGGCCGGGACTGGGCCGGGACTGGGAGAGCCGCATGCACATCATCCGCACCATCGACGACTTGCGCCGGGCGTTGGCCCCGGCGCGGCGCGCCGGCCGGTCGATCGGCTTCGCGCCGACCATGGGCTATCTGCACCGGGGCCATCTGGAGCTTGTGCGCCGCGCCAAGTCCGAGAACGAGGTGACGGTGGCGTCGATCTTCGTCAACCCGCTGCAATTCGGCCCCAGCGAGGATCTCGAGAAATATCCGCGCGATCTGGAACGCGACGCCGCGCTCCTGCGCGAGGCCGCGGTGGATTTCCTCTTCGCGCCCGAGGTGGCCGACATGTATCCGCGCCCCATGGCCACGCTGGTCGACGTGCCGGCGCTGGGCGGCCAGATGGAGGGCGAGGCGCGCCCCGGCCATTTCGCCGGCGTCGCCACCGTGGTCTGCAAATTGTTCAACATCGTCCAGCCCGACGCCGCCTATTTCGGCGAGAAGGATTTCCAGCAGCTCGTCATCGTCCGCCGCATGGCCGAGGACTTGGCCATGCCCGTGCGCGTGGTCGGCGTGCCGACGGTGCGCGAGGCGGACCGGCTCGCCTGCTCCTCGCGCAACGTCTATCTGTCCCCGGCCGAGCGCGCCGCGGCCGTCGTGGTGCCGCAAGCGCTGGACGAGGCCGAGCGGCTGATCCGCGCCGGCATGGACGATCCGGCCGAGATCGAGGCCGCCCTGCGCGCCTTCATCGCGCGCGAGCCTTTGGCCCATGCGGAAGTGGTGGCGCTGCGCGATCCCGACACGCTGGAGCGGCTCGCCTCCGTGCAGGGCCGGCCGGTGCTGGCGGCGCTGTTCGTGCGGCTGGGCGCGACGAAACTTCTCGACAATCGCGTCGTCGCCCCGGCGGCGCGGGAACAGGCGGCATGAGATGAGCGCGACGGTGAAGAACAGGCGGCTTTCGCCCAGATCCATCCAGTCCATGAAGGGCGAGCGCCCCGTCGTGTGCCTGACGGCCTACACCACGCCGATGGCGCGGCTGCTCGACCCGCATTGCGACCTGCTGCTGGTGGGCGATTCGCTCGGCATGGTGCTCTACGGCATGGAGTCGACGCTCGCCGTCACCCTCGACATGATGATCGCGCATGGGCGGGCGGTGATGCGCGCGGCGGAGAACGCCTGCGTCATCGTCGACATGCCCTTCGGCTCCTATCAGGAATCGAAGGAGCAGGCCTTCCGCAACGCCGTCCGCATCCTGCAGGAGACGGGCTGCGACGGCGTCAAGCTCGAAGGCGGCGAGGAGATGGCCGAGACGGTCGCCTTCCTGGTCCGCCGCGGCGTGCCGGTCTTCGGCCATGTCGGGCTGATGCCGCAGCAGGTCAACACGGCCGGCGGTTTTCGCGCGCAGGGGCGCGACGACGCCGGGGCCGAGCGCATCCGCCGCGACGCCGCGGCCATCGCCGAGGCCGGCGCCTTCGCGCTGGTGATCGAGGGCACGGTCGAGCCGCTGGCGCGCGAGATCACCGCCGCGCTGCCCGTCCCCACCATCGGCATCGGCGCCTCGCCCGCCTGCGACGGGCAGGTGCTGGTCTGCGACGACATGCTGGGCCTGTTCGAGGATTTCACGCCGCGCTTCGTCAAGCGCTTCGCCCATCTCGCGCCGCAGATCTCCGAAGCCGCGCGGGCCTATGCCGAGGAGGTGCGGACGCGCCGCTTCCCCGGTCCCGAGCACGTCTTCAAGGTGAAGGCTTGAGCGACGACCTCGCGCATACCGAGCTGATCGCCGTGCTCGCCGCCGTCACCGGCGACGAGCCGCGCGTCATGACCGTGCGGCAGGGCCACGCGCTGCCCTCCGGCCCGTTCGAGACCGGCCACCGCTCGCTGCAAGCGGGCCTGCGCGAATGGGTGCAGTCGGAGACGGCGCATCCGGTCGGCTACCTCGAGCAGCTCTACACCTTCGCCGACCGCGACCGCCACGCGCCGGGCGAGCGGCTGATCTCGATCAGCTATCTGGGCCTGGTGCGCGAGGCCGGCCCCGCCGGCTGGCGCGGCTGGTACGACTATTTGCCCTGGGAGGACCACCGCCAGGGCGCGCCGGAAATCGTCGGCCATATCAGCAACGCGCTCCGCGTCTGGGCGCATCAGGCCGAGACGCCGGCCCTGACCGGCGAGCGCATGCGCCGCGCCGCCTTCGCCTTCGGCCTCGACGACGAGCGCTGGAACGAGGACCTGGTCCTCCAGCGCTACGAGCTTCTCTACGAGGCCGGGCTGGTGGAGGAGGCGGGCGGCGACCCCGAAAACGGCCTGCCCATGTTCGCCGACCACCGCCGCATCCTCGCCACCGCCATCGCGCGGCTGCGCGCCAAGATCAAATACCGCCCGGTGGTGTTCGAGCTGATGCCCGACGCCTTCACGCTGCTGCAATTGCAGCGCTGCGTCGAGGCGCTGGCCGGCCTCAGCCTGCACAAGCAGAATTTCCGCCGCCTGATCGAGCAGCAGGACCTGGTCGAGGAGACCGGCGAGACCTCGGCCGAGGCCGGCGGCCGGCCGGCCAAGCTGTTCCGCTTCCGCCGCTCCATCGTCGAGGCGCGCGCTTTGTCCGAACGTTCCAGGCTGCCCATTTCCCGCGATTGACAATATGCTCCGTTTGAGTATATCTATGCGGCCTTGATATACTCATAATGAGCATATATCCGGCAGGGAGGCCGCCATGAACGAAGCCGTTTCCGTCTCCAAGCTCTACGACCGGGTGGCGCGCGTCCTGCCCCGGGCGGAATGGCTGTCCTTCGAGGACGACGTCGCCGCCATCCTCGACCTGAAGCGCCGCCGCAACGCCGTCATCCTCGCCCACAACTACCAAACGCCGGAGATATTCCATTGCGTGGCCGACATCGTCGGCGACAGCCTGGCGCTGGCGCGCAAGGCGGCGGCGGTCGACGCCGAGGTGATCGTGCTGGCGGGCGTGCATTTCATGGCCGAGACGGCGAAGCTGCTCAATCCGCAGAAAACGGTGCTGATCCCCGACACCGGCGCGGGTTGCTCGCTGGCCGATTCCATCACGCCCGAGGACGTGGCGCTGCTGCGCGAGGCGCATCCCGGCGTGCCGATCATCACCTATGTCAACACCTCGGCCGCGGTGAAGGCGGCGTCGGACATCTGCTGCACCTCGGGCAACGCGAAGCAGATCGTGGAATCGCTCGGCGTGCCGCGCGTCCTGATGATTCCGGACGAATATCTGGCGCAGAACGTCGCCCGCGAGACGAATGTCGAGATCGTCGCCTGGCGCGGCCATTGCGAGGTGCATGAGCGCTTCACCCCCGACGACATCCGCCAGTTGCGCGACAGCCACCCCGGCGTGACGGTGCTGGCGCATCCCGAATGCCCGCCGGAGGTGGTGGCTGCGGCCGATTTCTCCGGCTCCACCGCCGGCATGTCGGACTATGTCGGCGCGCATCGCCCGCGCCGCGTGGTGCTGCTCACCGAATGCTCGATGAGCGACAACGTCGCCGTCGACCATCCCGAGGTCGAGTTCATCCGGCCCTGCAATCTCTGCCCGCATATGAAGCGCATCACCCTCGCCAATATCCGCGAGGCGCTGGAATTGAACCGCCACGAAGTGACCATCGACCCCGCCGTGGCCGCCCCGGCCCGCCGCGCCGTCGAGCGGATGCTCGCGGCATGAGCGCGGCCCTGAACCTTCCCCGCCTGTCGCCCTTGCTGGTCGAGCCCGCCGTGCGCGCCGCGCTGCTGGAGGATCTCGGCCTGGCCGGCGACGTCACCGGAAACGCGGTCGTGCCGGAGGACCACCGCTCCGCCCTGCGGTTTTCGCTGCGCGAGCCGGGCGTCCTCGCCGGGCTCGACCTCGCCGAAGCCGCCTTCCGCCTCATCGACCCGGCCGTGAGTTTCGAGCGCCTCGCTTGCGACGGCGACCGTCTGCCCGAGGGCGCGACCGTCGCCCGCGTCTCCGGCCCGTCGCGCGCCATCCTGGCGGCCGAGCGCACGGCGCTCAATTTCCTCGGCCACCTGTCGGGCGTCGCCACCGCCGCCGCAGGCCTCGTCGCCGCGACGGCCGGGACCAAAGCGGCGATCGTCTGCACGCGAAAAACCCTGCCGGGCCTGCGCGCCTTTCAGAAATACGCCGTGCGCGCCGGCGGCGGCATGAACCACCGCTTCGCGCTTTATGACGCGGTGCTGATCAAGGACAACCACATCGCCGTCGCCGGCGACGTGCGCGAAGCCATCGCGCGCGCCAAAGCGGGCGCGGGCCATATGGTCAGGATCGAGGTGGAGGTCGACACGCTGGCGCAGTTGCGCGAGGCGATGGAGGTCGGCGTCGACGCCGTGCTGCTCGACAACATGCCGCCCGAGACCCTGCGCGAGGCGGTGGCGATCATCGATGGCCGCGCCATCGCCGAGGCCTCGGGCGGCATCACGCCCGAAACCGTGGCGGCGGTGGCGGCGAGCGGCGTCGACCTGATCTCGGTCGGCTGGATGACGCACAGCGCCCGCAATCTCGACATCGGCCTCGATTTCGAGGCCTGACGCCGCGCCGCAACGAAAAAGGGAGGCCGCAGCCTCCCTTTGCTCATTTCTCCACAAAGGCCTTTTCGATGACGAAATGGCCGGGCTTGGCGGCGCTGCCTTCCTCGAAGCCGCGCTCCTCCAGGATGCTCTTGGCCTCGACCAGCATTTCCGGGCTGCCGCACAGCATCATGCGGTCGTCCTCGTGGTTGAACTCCGGCAGGCCGACATCCTTGAACAATTGCCCCGAGCGGATCAGGTCGGTGAGGCGGCCGCGATTGCGATAGGGCTCGCGCGTCACGGTCGGGTAATAGACGAGCTGGCTCTGCGCCATCTCGCCCAGATATTCGTCGTTGGGCAGGTCCTTGGAGATGAAGTCCGTATAGGCCAGCTCCGCCACCTGCCGCACGCCGTGGACGAGGATGATCTTCTCGAAGCGCTCATAGGCCTCGATGTCGCGGATGATCGACAGGAAGGGCGCGAGGCCGGTGCCGGTCGACAGCAACCACAGATGCTTGCCGGGCTTGAGGTTGTCGTAAAGCAGCGTGCCGACCGGCTTCTTGCTGACGATGATGGAGTCGCCCTTCTTCAGGTGCTGCAGCTTCGAGGTCAGCGGCCCGTCCGGCACCTTGATCGAGAAGAATTCGAGCCCGTCCTCGTAGAGGCTGGAGGCGATGGAATAGGCGCGCGTCAGCGGCTTGCCGTCGATCTCCAGCCCCATCATGATGAACTGGCCGCTCTTGAAGCGGAAGCCGGGGTCGCGCGTGGTGCGGAAGGAAAACAGCCGGTCCGTCCAGTGATGGATGTCGGTGACGATTTCCTGATTAAAGTTGCTGCTCATCTTCGGAACTGTCTCTGCTGTTTCTGCCCGCCGTCACGGCCGCCCGGAAAGCGGGCCTCGGCGTCTCATGCCCTGGATTGTGGTTCATTCATGCCGGTCGCGCGTTGATCGCAATCAAGGAAACCGCCGCGCGCGGCCCGTTTCGCGCCGGAATAAAGCCTCTGCCGCAATTCATCAAGCCTTCCCGGCCGTCCCGAAGCGCGGGGCCGATGGTCGAGGGGGAAGGGCGCATGCGAAGACTCCTGGAACGGCTTGAAGCGAAATCGGCTTGCCTCGACAGGCGGGATCGCCTATTTAACAAGGTAGCGCTTCTTTAAATAGAAATATGCCCTGATGTCAAGAAATGACGTTCCAAACAACTACGGATACGAGGTACGTTCTACCGCCGACCGGGTGCTCCTGCTGCTCAAGACGCGGGGGCCGCAGACCGCCGCCGCCGTCGCCGAGCGGCTGGGCGTCACCAGCGAGGCCGTGCGCCAGCAACTGGCGCGGCTTGGCGAGGAGGGGCTGGTGGCCTCGCACGCCGTGTCGCAGGGCGTGGGGCGGCCGTCGCTGTCCTGGGACCTGACCGAGGCGGGCGGGCGGCGCTTTCCCGACGCCCATGCCGAGCTGGCGGTGCAGCTTCTCTATTCGGTGCGCGCGCTTCTGGGCGAGGAGGCGCTGGAGGCGCTGATCGCCCATCGCGAGGCCGAGACGCGCCGCCGCTACCAGGCCCGGCTCAAGGACCTGCCGCTGGCCGGGCGCGTGGCCGCGCTGGCGGCGCTGCGCTCGGAGGAAGGTTTTATGGCCGAGGCCGAGCCGCGCGGCGACGGAAGCTGGCGGCTTATCGAGAACCATTGCCCCATCCGCGCGGCGGCGGAGGCCTGTCCCGCCTTCTGCCGCGCCGAGCGGGACCTGTTCGAGGCGGTGCTGGGGCCGGGCGTGCGCGTGACGCGCGAAGCGCATATATTGGCCGGCGCGCGCCATTGCGCCTATGAGGTGGCCTTGCTCTGAGCCGGCCGCCGCCCGCCGCGCACCAGGGGCAGCGCCGCCAAAAGCGCCAGCGCCGAAAGGGCGGCGAAGCAGCAGAACAGCCACAGCGCCGCATGTGCCGTCCCCGTCACGCCGCCGGGTTCGCTGAGGCCGGCCATGTTGGCGACCATGCCGGCCAGCGCCGCGCCCAGCGCCGTGGTGAAAAGCTGCACCGTGGTGATGGAGGCCGAGGCGCGGTTCTGGTCGTCGGCCTCGGCGCGGCGGAAGATGCGGGTCAGAAGATGCGGCCAGGTCAGCCCGACGCCGAAGCCGATCACCGCCAGCGCTGCGCAGATCGGCGCAAGCGCGGCCCAGCCGCCGGCGCTGCCGCCGGGGATCAGCGCCGCCAGCACGGCCATGCCCGCCGCCCCCGTGGCCGGCGCCGCGAGGATGACGCGGTCGGCCCGCGCGCCGGCCGCGCCCGACGAGGCGATGGAGCCGACGGTCCAGCTTCCGCCCATGATGGCCGAAAGATAGCCCGCCGCCAGCGGCGACTGGCCGTGCAGCACTTGGAAGAACAGAGGCACGAAGACCTCGGCGCTGGTCACCGAGGCGCTGAGCAGCGACAGCGTCAGATAGACCGCGCCGAGCCGCTGCATCGCGAAGGCGCCGCGCGGCAGCATGCGGTTTTCGGCGCGGCTTTCGATGCAGAACAGCGCCGCCAGCAGCGCGCCGGCGCAGGCGACGCCGGCGAGGTTCCACAATGCGCTGGAGGAAAGGCTCGCGGCGGAGACGACGAGCACAGCGGCGGTCAGAAGCATAAGCTGCGGCCAGGCCAGCGGCGTGCGGTCGCCGCCGCCGGCCGCGCGCGGCAGCACGGCGGTGGCGAGCGCCGCGAACAGGCCGATCACCGGGACCAGCGACCAGAAGGCGGCCCGCCACAGGCCGAGCTCGGCGAAGAGCCCGCCCACGGCCGGCCTGACCAGCGTCGCCACGCCCCACATGCCCGAGACGAGGCCGATGGCGCGCGGCCACAGCGCCTCGTCGAAGACGATGCGGATCATGGCGTAGGAGAGCGCCAGCATCAGCCCGCCGCCCAGCCCCTGCACCGCGCGCCCGGCGAGCATCATCGGCATGGAGAGCGCCAGCCCGCAGGCGAGCGTGCCGAGGGCGAAAATGGCGGCGGCCACCAGATAGGCGGCGCGCGGCCCCGCGCCCGACAGGAGCCGCGGCACCAGCGCCGAGCCGAGGATGGAGGCGGTGACGAACAGCGCCGTGTTCCAGGCGTAGTAATCCATGCCGCCGATGTCGCGCACCACCGTGGGCAGGATGGTGGTGGCGATGAAGACGTTGATGGCGTGCAGCGCCACGCCGCCGACCAGCGTCAGCGCGCGGACGGCGTTTTCGCCCGAGAACAATTCGCCCCATCCGGCGGTGGGCTTCGGCTCCGACATGATGTCCCCCTCTGTCGGAGGCATGGCTAGGCCCGGCTTAGGTCTTTGTCAAACGGGCTTTGTTGAGGGCCTTTCGCCGGGAAAATTTTCCACAAGGCCCGGCCCCGGATTTGTGTTTCTGTCACAAGCTTCCTATAAGCCTTGAAACAATTCGGGGACGGGCGCCGCGCCCGCCATGACGAACGCCGAACCTGTCCCGCCGCGGCGGGCCGATTTTCCAGAACTGCGACGCCGGAATAGTCCATGATCCAGACGCCTTTTTATCTCATCGACAAGACCAAGCTGCAGCGCAACATGGAGAAGATCGCGGCCGTGCGCGAGAAATCCGGCGCCAAGGCGCTGCTGGCGCTGAAATGCTTCGCCACCTGGTCGGTGTTCGATCTGATGAGCCGCTACATGGACGGAACCACCTCGTCCTCGCTCTACGAGGTGCGGCTCGGCCGCGAGAAATTCGGCGGCGAGACCCACGCCTACAGCGTCGCCTACGCCGATCACGAGATCGACGAGGTGGTCGCCAACGCCGACAAGATCATCTTCAATTCGATCGGCCAGCTCGAGCGCTTCGCCGCCAGGGCGTCCCACATCAAGGTCGGCCTGCGCCTCAATCCGGGCGTGTCGTCCTCGACCTTCGACCTCGCCGACCCGGCGCGGCCGTTCAGCCGGCTCGGCGAATGGGACGTGGCCAAGGTGGAAGAGGTGATGGACCACGTCACCGGCTTCATGATCCACAACAATTGCGAGAACGCCGATTTCGGCCTCTTCGACCGCATGCTGTCCGAGATCGAGGAGAAGTTCGGCGCGCTCCTGCATCGCGTCGAATGGGTCAGCCTCGGCGGCGGCATCCATTTCACCGGCGACGACTATCCGCTCGACGATTTCTGCGCGCGGCTCAAGGCGTTTTCGGAAAAATTCGGCGTGCAGGTCTATCTGGAGCCGGGCGAGGCCTCGATCACCAAAACCACCACGCTGGAAGTGACCGTGCTCGACACGCTCTATAACGGCAAGAACCTCGCCATCGTCGACAGCTCCATCGAGGCGCATATGCTCGACCTGCTGATCTATCGCGAAAAGGCGAAGATGGAGCCGAACCGGGGCCCGCATCGCTACATGGTCTGCGGCAAGTCGTGCCTGGCCGGCGACGTGTTCGGCGAGTTCGATTTCGAGCAGGAGCTGAAGGTCGGCGACCGGCTCTCCATGCAGGACGCCGCCGGCTACACCATGGTCAAGAAGAACTGGTTCAACGGCGTCAAGATGCCGGCCATCGCCGTGCGCGAGCTGGACGGAACCGTGAGGCTGGTCCGCGACTTCACCTTCGCGGATTTCGAGGGCGCGCTCTCCTGAGCCCTGCGCCTTCGGCGCGAAACCGATCTGTTCCAGGCGGGAGAGCCGCCGGGGACGTGGAAGAAAGTCTAAAACGCAATTCCGGACGCAAAACCGGTTCCCACTTTTGCTGGAATTGCTTTGATGGCGGGCGGTCCCGCTGAAAGAGGAAGCATCGACCTAAAATGAAGAAAAACGTTCTCATCATCGGCGCCGGGGGCGTGGCGCAGGTTGTGGCGCATAAATGCGCGCAGAACTCTGACGTGCTGGGCAATATCCACATCGCGTCCCGCACGGTTGAGAAATGCCGCAAGATCGTCGACTCCGTGCGCGAAAAGAAGAGCCTCAAGACCGAGGTGAAGCTGGAGGCGCATGCTCTGGACGCCATGGACGTGGAGGCGACGAAGGCGCTGATCTGCGAGACGGGCGTCGAGATCGTCATCAATGTCGGCTCGTCTTTCCTCAATATGTCGGTGCTCCGGGCCTGCATGGATGCGGGCGTGGCCTATATGGACACGGCCATCCACGAGGACCCGAAGAAGATCTGCGAAACGCCGCCCTGGTACGGCAATTACGAATGGAAGCGCGCCGCCGAATGCGCGGAAAAGGGCGTGACCGCCATTCTGGGCGTCGGCTTCGACCCCGGCGTGGTCAACGCCTATGCGCGTCTGGCCGCCGACGACTATCTGGACGAGGTGAAGTCCATCGACATCGTCGACATCAACGCCGGCAGCCACGGCAAATGGTTCGCGACCAATTTCGACCCCGAGATCAATTTCCGCGAATTCACCGGCACGGTCTATTCCTGGCAGAAGGGGGCCTGGCAGTCGAACAGGATGTTCGAGGTG
Source organism: Hyphomicrobiales bacterium (assembly GCA_900465915.1). Taxonomy (GTDB): domain Bacteria; phylum Pseudomonadota; class Alphaproteobacteria; order Rhizobiales; family Rhizobiaceae; genus Brucella. Next base: position 126,814 of record UBKJ01000029.1, on the reverse strand, counting down.
GGCCAGACCTTCGACCTGCCCGTCGTCGGCCCCAGCAAGGCCTATATGACCGGCCATGACGAGGTCCATTCGCTGTCGAAGAATTATCCGAACGCCGACGTGCGCTTCTGGATGGGCTTCGGCGACCATTACATCAACGTCTTCACGGTGCTGAACAATCTCGGCCTCCTGTCCGAGCAGCCGGTGAAGACGGCGGAAGGCCTCGAAGTCGTGCCGCTCAAGGTGGTCAAGGCCGTGCTGCCCGACCCGGCCTCGCTCGCCCCCGACTATACCGGCAAGACCTGCATCGGCGATTTCGTCAAGGGCGTGAAGGACGGCGTCGAGAAGGAAGTCTTCATCTACAACGTCGCCGACCACAAGGAAGCCTACGAGGAAGTCGGCTCGCAGGGCATTTCCTACACGGCCGGCGTGCCGCCGGTGGCCGCCGCGATCCTGATCGCCTCGGGCGAATGGGACGTCAGGAAGATGGTCAATGTGGAGGAGCTGGACCCCAAGCCTTTCCTGCACATCCTCAACCAGATCGGCCTGCCGTCCCGCATCAGGGACGAGACCGGCGACCGCCCGCTCGACTTCGCCTGATCGAGCCGAAACGGCCGACGAAAAGCCCCGCCTCGCGCGGGGCTTTTCATGTCGCCTTCTTTTTGGGCGCTTTGTTGATTGTTTGGTCAAATCTGCTATCCATCCGCCTGCGCGGGCCGAAAGGGAGAACGCGCTTTCCATAGGAGCGCATTGTGGACGGAAATTTCGGCGCGGGCTTTCATGCGGCCCATGAAAGCGGCGCGCGGCGGCTGCGGCGGGAGATGGCCGCGGCGCTGAAGCTCGGCTGGCCGCTGATCCTCACCAACCTGTCGCAGGCAGCCCTCACCGCCACCGACGTGATCCTCATCGGCCGGCTCGGGCCGGACACGCTCGCCTCGGCGCTCTTGGCCACCAGCTTCTACCACACGCTGATGATCTTCTCGATGGGGCTGGTCTCGGCGGTGATGCCGATGATCGCCATCACGCTCGGCCGCAACCGCCATTCCGTGCGCGACGTGCGCCGCACCGTGCGGCAGGGTTTCTGGGCCGCCGTCATGATCGTCATCCCGGTCTGGTTCGTGCTGTGGCACGCGGAGAGCGTCTATATCTTCCTCGGCCAGCGGCCCGAAATGGCCGCCCGCGCCGCGGTGCTGATGCATACGCTGCAATGGGCGCTGCTGCCCTATCTGTTCTATATCGTGCTGCGCTCCTTCTTCGCCGCGATGGAGCGGCCGATGTGGACGCTTCTGGTGGCGGGGCTCGCCATCGGCTTCAACGCGCTGGCCGGCTGGACGCTGATCTTCGGCCATTTCGGCTTTCCGCCCATGGGCCTGCACGGCGCCGGCATGGCCACCACGGCGTCGAGCGTCATGATGTTCCTGGGCCTCGTCGCGGTGACGCTGCGCCATCGCCGCTTCCGCCGCTACCGGCTGTTCGGCCGCTTCTGGCGGCCCGACTGGCCGCGCCTGATCGAATTGTGGCGCATCGGCCTGCCCATGGCGCTGACCTTCGTCTTCGAGACCTCGATCTTCTACGCCGCCGTCCTCATGATGGGCCGCATCGGCCCCACCGCCATGGCGGCGCATGCGGTGGCGATCCAGATCGGCTCGCTCAGCTTCATGGTGCCGCTCGGCTTCGGCCAGGTGGCGACGGTGCGCGTCGGCCGCGCCTACGGCGCCGGCGACGGCAAGGCCATCGCCTATGCCGGCTGGAGCGCCTATGCGCTCGGCGTCGGCTTCATGGCGATCATGGCGCTGTTGATGATCCTCATCCCGCGCGTCTTCATCGGCGTCTTCCTCGACCTGAACGATCCCGCCAACGGCCCCGTCGTGGCGCTGGCCACCACCTTTCTGGCGCTCGCGGCCCTGTTCCAGATCGTCGACGGCGCGCAGACGGTCGGCTCCGGCATGCTGCGCGGCCTGCGCGACACGCGCGTGCCCATGCTGCTGGCCCTGTTCGGCTATTGGGGCGTCGGCCTGCCGGTGGGGGCGCTGCTCGCCTTCTATTTCGGCCTCGGCGGCGTCGGCGTCTGGCTCGGGCTCGCGGCCGGGCTCGGCATGGTGGCGGTGCTGATGACCATCCGCTGGCGGCGCTACCTGGCGCGCGCCGCCGCGGCGCGCGCCTGACGGCCTATTTCGTCAGCGCCGCCATGCGGTCGAGCGCCGCGCCGAAACCTTTCAGCGAGATCTTGAACGCCACCGCCTGGCTGGGGCTCAGCGCCACGGCGGTCAGGCCGAGGCTGCTTCCCGCTTTCAGCGCCGCCGCCTGTTTGGCGTCGAAGCTGACCGGCGCCAGGCAGCCCTGCGGCAGGCAGGTCGAATAGGTCAGGCTCGGCCCCGCCGCCTCGTCGATCTTCAGGCTCGCCCCCTTGGCGAGGTCGAGGCCGAACGGCGTCAGGATGACGCCCTCCACCCTGCCGCCGCCGACGCTGCGCAATTCGGCCGTCAGCACGCGCTGGCCGGTCTGGGCGCTTTTCTGGTCCTGCCGCATGACGCAGGCCGTGCCGTCTTTCTGCGCCTGACAGGAAACGGTCCAGTCCTGATAGGTCTCCTGCAAGGTGGTGGCGCCGCCCGGCAGCGCGGCGGCGAAGGCGGGCATGGCGGAAAAAGCGGCGAGCGCCAAAGCGCCGCCGATCGCAAGATGGTTTTTCATAATATAGTCTTTCCGAATAAAGGTTTTATTCAAATGAAAGGCAAGAATGCGCAACGGAAATAAGGAAGCACATCCTGGCGGCTGGTTCAACGCCGATCTTTATTACGATATAGTTGAAATATAAGGAAGGCCGGGCGAACCCGGCCTTCCAACATTATCTCGACAGCTTCATATGCCGGTTGACGTCCTTGTAGAGCAGGTAGCGGAACCTGCCCGGCCCGCCGGCGTAGCAGGCTTGCGGGCAGAAGGCGCGCAGCCACATGAAGTCGCCGGCCTCCACCTCGACCCAGTCCTGGTTGAGCCGGTAGACCGCCTTGCCCTCCAGCACATAGAGCCCGTGCTCCATCACATGCGTCTCGGCGAAGGGGATCACGCCGCCCGGCTCGAAGGTCACCACCGTCACATGCATGTCGTGGCGCAGGTCGTTGGGATCGACGAAGCGCGTCGTCGCCCATGCGCCGTCGGTGTCGGGCATCGGCGTCGGCGCGATGTCCTTCTCGTTGAGGAACAGCGGCTCGGGAACGTCGAGCCCGTCCACATAGTCATAGGCCTTGCGCACCCAGTGGAAGCGCGCCGTGGCCGCGCCCTCGTTACGCAGGGTCCAGCCGCTTTTCGGCGGCAGATAGGCGTAGCCGCCCTCGGTCAGCACGCGCTTTTCGCCCGCCACCGTCACCGCCACTTCGCCTTCCACCACGAACAGCACGCCCTCCGCGCCGTCGTCCAGCTCGGCGCGGTCGCTGCCGCCGCCCGGCTGCACTTCCATGATATATTGCGAAAAAGTCTCGGCGAAGCCCGACAGCGGGCGGGCGATCACCCACAGCCGCGTCTTGTCCCAGAAGGGCAGGAAGCTGGTCACGATGTCGCTGAACGTGCCTTTCGGGATCACCGCATAGGCTTCGGTGAACATGGCGCGGTCGGTGAGAAGCTGGGTCTGCGGCGGCAGGCCGCCCGTAGGCGCGTAATAAGTCCGGCTCATGATGGGTCCAATCAAGAAAGCGTTTCCAGCAAAAGTGCGTAGCGGTTTTGCGTAGGATAATGCGACAAAACAAAGAGATGGAGCGGTTCCGTGGAAACGGGACCGCTCTAGAAGAGCGATTCGGGAAGAAGGTCTTTCAGACGCAGAAGCGCGATGCGTTCGACCTGCGCCGAGGCCGTCGCCAGCTCCGCGTCGCGGTCGTTGGAAAGACGGCGCTTGAAGGCGTCGAGGATTTCCTGCTTGCCGCGCCCCTTCACGGCGACGATGAAGGGAAAGCCGAACTTTTTCGTATAGGCGTCGTTCAGCTCGGTGAAGGCCTGCTTTTCCGCATCCGTCAGCGCGTCGAGCCCGGCGGAGGCCTGCTCGGCGGTCGATTCCGGCGTCAGCCGCTTGGCCACCGCGAGCTTTCCGGCGAGGTCCGGGTGGGCGCGCAGCACGGCTAGCCGCTCCGCGTCCGAGCCGGCGCGGAACGCCTTGACCAGCGCCGCATGCAGGCCGGAGGCGCTGTCCTGCGCCTCGCCGAGGCCCGCCTCATAGGCGCGCTCGGCCACCCAGGGCGAATGCTCGAACACGCCGCCATAGCGCGCGACGAAATCCGCCTTGGACGCCGTGGAGGGAACCACCTCCGCCGTCTTCGGCTTGTGATGCTCGTGCCAGTGGCGGGCGATGTCGATGCGCTTCGCCACCCACACCTTGTCGTGGCTTTGCACGTAATCGAGGAACCGCTCCAGCGCCGCCGCGCGCCCCGGCCGCCCGACGAGGCGGCAATGCAGGCCGATGGACATCATCTTCGGCGCACCCTCCGCCCCCTCGCGATAGAGCACGTCGAAACTGTCCTTCAGATAGGTGAAGAACTGGTCGCCCGAATTAAAACCCTGCGGCGTGGCGAAGCGCATGTCGTTGGCGTCGAGCGTATAGGGCACGATCAGGTGCGGCCCTTTCGGCCCCTGCACCCAATAGGGCAGCTCGTCGGCGTAGGAATCGGCCGAGTAGAGAAAGCCGCCTTCCTCCATCACCAGCTTCAGCGTGTTGTCGGACGGCTTGCCCTGATAGATGCCGAGCGGGCGCGCGCCGGTGATCTCGGTGTGCAGCCGCACCGCCTCGCGGATGTGCTCGCGCTCGATTTCCTCCGGCACGTCCTTATATTCCCACCAGCGCAGGCCGTGGCTGGCGATCTCCCAGTCGGCTTCCTGCATGGCGGCGACGGCTTCCGGGTTGCGCGCCATGGCCTGCGTCACGCCATAGACCGTCACCGGCATGCCGCGCCGCGTGAAGGCGCGCCACAGCCGCCAGAAGCCCGACCGCGCGCCATATTCGTAGATCGATTCCATATTGAGGTTGCGCTGGCCCTTCCAGGCCTGCGCGCCGACGATTTCCGACAGCAGGCATTCGGAGGCCGGGTCGCCGTCGAGCACGCAGCATTCGCCGCCTTCCTCGTAATTGACGACGAACTGCACGGCGATGTTGGCGCCGCCCGGCCAGCGCGGATCGGGCGTGTCGCGGCCGTAACCGACGAGATTGCGCGGATAATGCATCGTGGATCTCTTCCCTCGTTTGGGCCTCGTTGGGCGGTTTTTCCCGATGATAATAAATATTAATGCGGGCGATTCCCCCCTAAAATTTTGAAAGACATCCAACGATATCGTTCTTCTCTCCTGCGCGGCGGCGCTAAATACTGCATAATAGGGATATCATGCGCTTCGGGCCAACCCGCCGCCAGAGCCGGGCCGGGGCGCGGCGCATCAGGGAGACGCGGTCGAATGGGACTCTCCATCAGAAACAGCATCCGTTTCCTGCTCAACGGCGAGCGGGTCGAGCTTGACCGCGTCGCGCCGGACGCGACGCTGCTGGACTATCTGCGCCTTTCCGCCCGGCTGCGCGGAACCAAGGAAGGCTGCGGCGAGGGCGATTGCGGGGCCTGCACGGTGCTAGTCGGCAAGCTGTCCGGCGGACGACTGGTCTATGAAAGCGTCAACGCCTGCATCCGCTTCGTCGGCTCGCTCGACGCCTGCCATGTGGTGACGATCGAGCATCTGCGCGGGGCCGACGGCGGCCTGCATCCGGTGCAGAAGGCGATGGTCGACTGCCACGGCTCGCAATGCGGCTTCTGCACGCCGGGCTTCGTCATGTCGCTCTACGGATTGTGGATGCGCGATCCGAAGCCCTCGGACGCGGCGATCGAAAAGGCGCTGCAGGGCAATCTCTGCCGCTGCACCGGCTATGAGGCGATCATGCGCGCCGCCCGCGCCATCTCCGATTACGGCGAGGCCGGCGCCGACGTGCTGGCGGCCGAGCGCGCCGCGGTTCTGGCCGAGCTCGAGGCGCTGCGCGACGGCGCGCGGGTGGAGATGGGCGAAGGGAAAAACCGCCTGATCGTCCCCGCCGATCTCGACGATTTCGCCGCTATTCTCGAAGCCGAGCCCAAGGCCACCATCGTCGCCGGCTCCACCGATGTGGGCCTGTGGGTCACGAAGATGATGCGCGACATTTCCCCGGCCGTCTTCATCGGCCACCTGGAGGAACTGCGCTCGATCCGAGAGGAGGACGGCGTCGTCACCATCGGCGCGGGCGTCACCTATACCGAGGCCTTCGCGCATCTCGCGTCGCGCATTCCGGCGCTGGGCGGGCTGATCGACCGCATCGGCGGCGAGCAGGTGCGCAACATGGGCACCATCGGCGGCAACATCGCCAACGGCTCGCCCATCGGCGACACGCCGCCGCCGCTGATCGCGCTGGGCGCGACTTTGACGTTGCGCAAAGGGGCTGTGCGCCGCACCATTCCCTTGCAGGATTTCTTCATCGCCTATGGCAGGCAGGATCGCCAGCCCGGCGAATTCGTCGAGGCCGTGCATGTGCCGGTCCCGGCGGCGGACAGCCATTTCGCCGTCTACAAGGTGTCGAAGCGCCGCGAGGAGGACATCACCGCCGCGCTCGGCGCGTTCCATCTGACGCTCGACGCGGCCGGCAATGTCGCCTCGATCCGCATCGCCTATGGCGGCATGGCGGCGACGCCCAAGCGCGCCGGCGCCGTGGAGGCCGCGCTCACCGGACGTCCATGGACGGAAGCCGCTGTGGAGGCGGCGCTCGCCGCTTACGCGCAGGATTACGCGCCGCTCACCGACATGCGCGCCAGCGCCGATTACCGCCTCATGGTGGCGCGCAACCTGCTGCGCCGGTTCTTCGCCGAGACGCAAGGCTGTGAGGAGCGCCTGCGCGCCCCGCGCGTGGCGTGAGGAGGAAGCCATGAACAAGCATTCCGCCCCCATCAGCAAGGCCGCCCGCATCAGCGGCGGCGTCGCCACCGACCAGCCGCACGATTCCGCCCGCAAGCACGTGACGGGAACCGCCGTCTATATCGACGACATGCCGGAGCCGGAGGGCACGCTGCATGTCGGCCTCGGCTATTCCGCTATCGGCCATGGCCGCATCCGGGCGATGGACCTCGACGCGGTGCGCAAGGCGCCCGGCGTGGTCGACGTGTTGACCCACAAGGACGTGCCGGGCGAGAACGACGTTTCGCCCTCCGGCATGCATGACGATCCGATCTTCGCGGTGGAAAATATCGAGTTCCACGGGCAGGTGCTGTTCGCCGTGCTGGCGAAGACGCGCGACCAGGCCCGCCGCGCCGCCCGCCTCGCCAAGGTCGACTACGAGGAGACGCCCGGCGTCTGGTCCATCGACGCGCTCGACGGACGAGCCGACCGGCTGGTCACCACGCCGCTGATCCTGACGCGCGGCGACGCCCGCGCCGCCATCGACGCCGCGCCGCGCCGCGTCAAGGGCCATATGAACATCGGCGGGCAGGACCATTTCTATCTCGAAGGCCAGATCTCGCTCGCCGTGCCCGGCGAGGACGAGGACGTGACGGTCTATTGCTCCACGCAGGGGCCGAGCGAGACGCAGCATCTGGTTTCGCACGCGCTCGGCGCGCCGAGCCATTCGGTGACGGTGGAGGTGCGCCGCATGGGCGGCGGCTTCGGCGGCAAGGAGACGCAGGCCAACCAGTGGGCCGCCATCGCCGCCATCGCCGCCAAGAAGCATCGGCGCGCGGTGAAAATCCGCCTCGACCGCGACGAGGACATGACCTCGACCGGCAAGCGCCACGGCTTCGGCGTCGATTACGAGGTAGGCTTCGACGCGGAGGGGCGCATTCTCGGCGTCGACTTCCTGTTCGCGCTCAACGCCGGCTATTCGGCCGACCTGTCCGGCCCGGTCGGCGACCGCGCGCTGTTCCATTGCGACAACGCTTACTTCTATCCCAACGTCCACGCGCAATCCGCGCCGCTCCATACCAACACCGTCTCCAACACGGCCTTTCGCGGCTTCGGCGGGCCGCAGGGCATGGTGGGCGCCGAGCGCGTCATCGAGGAAGTGGCCTTCGCGGTGGGCAAGGACCCGCTCGAAATCCGAAAACTCAATTTCTACGATCCGATGGAGGCGATCGGCGCGCGCAACGTCACGCCCTATCACCAGAAGGTCGAGGACTGCATCATCCAGCGCATCGTCGCCGAGCTGGAGGAAAGCGCGGACTACGCCGCGCGCCGCGAGGCGATCCGCGCCTTCAACGCCAAAAGCCGCTTCATCAAGCGCGGCATGGCGCTGACGCCGGTGAAATTCGGCATCTCCTTCACCAAGACCGAATCCAACCAGGCCGGCGCGCTGGTGCATGTCTATGCCGACGGCTCGGTGCATATGAACCATGGCGGCACCGAGATGGGGCAGGGGCTGCATCTCAAGGTGGCGCAGGTGGTGGCCGAGGAGTTCCAGATCGACCTCCACCGGGTGAAGATCACCGCCACCACCACCGGCAAGGTGCCCAACACCGCCCCCACCGCCGCCTCGTCCGGCGCGGATTTGAACGGCATGGCGGCGCAGGACGCGGCGCGGCAGATCAGGAAGCGCCTGATCCGCTTCGCCGCCGAGCAGCATCAGGTGCCGGAGGATCAGGTCGTCTTCCTGCCCAACCGGGTGCGCATCGGCAATCAGGAAATATCCTTCGACGAGCTGGTCAGGCAGGCCTATATCGGCCGCGTGCAATTGTCGGCGGCGGGCCATTACAAGACGCCGAAAATCCACTGGGACCGCGCCAAGGGCCGCGGCCACGCCTTCTATTACTACGCCTATGGCGCGGCCTGCTCGGAAGTGTCGGTGGATACGCTGACCGGCGAATATGTGGTCGAGCGCGCCGATATCCTGCACGACACCGGCCGCTCGCTCAACCGCGCCATCGATATCGGACAGGTGGAAGGCGGCTTCGTGCAGGGAATGGGCTGGCTCACCACGGAGGAACTGGTATGGGACGATAAGGGCCGGCTGCGCACCCACGCGCCGTCCACCTACAAGATCCCGCTCGCCTCCGACCGGCCCAAAATCTTCAACGTGGCGCTGACCGACTGGTCCGAGGCCTACGAGCCGACCATCCACCGCTCCAAGGCGGTGGGCGAGCCGCCGTTGCCGCACGGCATGTCGGTGCTCTACGCGCTTTCCGACGCCGTCGCCAGCGTGGCCGATCACAGGATCTGCCCGCGCCTCGACGCGCCCGCCACGCCCGAGCGCGTGCTGATGGCCATCGAACGGCTGCGCGCGGCGAAGGGCTGACCCCCATGCCGACGACGCCGGGCGCGCGCGACGACATCCGAGCCTTCTTCAGCGGCCGTTCCGACAGCGTGCTGGTCGAGGTGGCGGAGGTGAAGGGCTCGGCCCCGCGCGACGCCGGCGCGTGGATGCTGGTTTCGCGCGACGCCATCTTCCGCACCATCGGCGGCGGCCAGCTCGAATATATGGCCATCGACCATGCGCGAAAGCTTCTCGCCGGCGGCGACGATTCGCCGATGGACGTGCCGCTCGGCCCCGAGATCGGCCAGTGCTGCGGCGGCCGCGTCGGCCTGAGCTTCCGCCGCGTGGACCGCGCGCTGGCCGCTTCCCTCGTCGCCAGGGTGGACGACGAGATCGCGCTGCGTCCGCATGTCTATGTCTTCGGCGCGGGCCATGTCGGCGACGCGCTGGCGCACGCCTTGTCGCTGACGCCGGTGCGCGTCACCTTGGTCGACACGCGCGAGGCGGAGCTGATGAAATTCCAGGAAAAGTGGGAACCGGTTTTCCGTTCGGAATTTCATGAAAGCAGGACCGCCAGCGCCGCGCCCGGCGTCGAGACCTGCCTCACCGCTTTGCCGGAGCAGGTGGTGCGCCAGGCCCCGGCCGGCAGCGCCTTCATCGTCCTCACCCACGACCACGCGCTGGATTTCCTGATCGCCGCCGAGGCGCTGCGCCGCCGCGACGCCGCCTATGTCGGCATGATCGGTTCCCGGACCAAGAAGGCCACCTTCAAGCACTGGCTGAAGCGCGAGGCGGACGACGCTTTGTTCGACCGCCTCGTCTGCCCGGTCGGCGGCGCGGCGGTGAAGGACAAGCGGCCGGAGGTCATCGCCGCGCTCGCCACGGCGGAGGTGCTGACCGCGCTTCTTACGCCAGCGCCTCGCGGATGAGCCGCTGGCAGCGCTCCGTCATGAAATCGATGATCAGCCGCACCTTCGGGTCCTGGAACCTTTTGTGCGGATAGACCGCCGCAAGCTGGATCGGCGCGGGCGGATTGTCGCGCAAAAGCGCAACCAGCCGCCCGGCGCGGATATATTCCTTCACCTCGAACAGCGGCTTGTTGATGATCCCGCGCCCGGCCAGCGCCCATTGCGTCAGCACGTCGCCGTCGTCGGAATCGTAAGGGCCCGCCACCTCGAACTTGCGCAGCCCCTGCGGCGTCTGCAGGGTCCAGTAATATTCCTTCGAGCCCGGAAAGCGCAGCAGCAAACAGGCGTGGCGGTCGCCCAGCAACTCGTCCGGCGACTGCGGCACCCCGTGTTTTTCAAGATAGTCCGGCGCGGCGCAGATCACCCGCTGGCAGGTCATGATGCCGCGCATCCTGAGGTTGGAGTTCTCGAGCACGCCCAGCTTGAAGGCCACGTCGACGCCCTCGCTCATGATGTCGACCTCGTGGTCCGACAGCCGCAGCCGCACCTCGATGTCGGGATAGCGGTCGTGGAATTCCGGGATGCCCGAGGCGATCAGCCGCCGCCCGATGCCGAGCGGGGCGGTGATGCGCAGCGAGCCGCGCGGATTGCCGGCCAGCTCCGCCACCGCCGCCTCGGCCGCGTCCACCGCCTCGAGGATCTTCACCGCCCCGTCGTAGAAGACGCGCCCATGCTCGGTCGGCGTCAGCTTGCGCGTGGTGCGGTTGAACAGCCGCACGCCCAGATGCTTCTCCAGCTCCTTGATTCGGTTGGAGGCGACGGCGGGCGAGGCGCGCTGGTCGCGGCCGGCGGCGGACAGGTTTCCCAGTTCGACCACGCGCACGAAGACGCGCAGATTATCGAGATATGACATGCGACGCCTTCATCATTGTTTAGATTTTTTTGAAAGTGATGGCCGCGGCGGGGCGTTCCCTTATAGAGTTTCCTTTGGCACATAATACCGGACCGAACAATGGGAGGGGCTCGATGTACGAATTCGCCGTGGCCTGGGACTGGCTGGCCTTCGCGGCGCGGTGGCTGCATGTCGTCACCGCCATCGCCTGGATCGGCTCGTCCTTCTATTTCATCGCCCTCGACCTCGGCCTGCGCCAGCGCCCCGGCCTGCCGGAAGGCGCCTATGGCGAGGAATGGCAGGTCCATGGCGGCGGCTTCTACCATATCCAGAAATACCTGGTCGCCCCCGCCGCCATGCCCGAGCACCTCACCTGGTTCAAATGGGAATCCTACGCCACCTGGATGTCGGGCTTCACGCTGCTCTGCATCGTCTATTACGCCGGGGCCGACCTCTATCTGATCGACCCCAACGTGCTCGACGTGTCGCGCCCGACGGCGATCCTCATCTCGCTCGCTTCGCTCGCCTTCGGCTGGCTCGCCTACACCGCCATCTGCCGCTTCATGCTGGGCAAGGGCGACACGCTTTTGATGGTGCTTCTCTATTGCGTGCTGGTCTTCGTCGCCTGGGGCTACACCCATCTCTTCACCGGCCGCGCCGCCTTCCTGCATCTGGGCGCCTTCACCGCGACCATCATGTCGGCCAACGTCTTCATGGTCATCATCCCCAACCAGAAGATCGTGGTGGCCGACCTCATCGCCGGCCGCAAGCCCGACCCCAAGTATGGCAAGATCGCCAAGCAGCGCTCCACCCACAACAATTACCTGACGCTGCCCGTCCTGTTCCTGATGCTGTCGAACCACTATCCGCTGGCCTTCGGCACGCGATATAACTGGATCATCGCCTCGCTGGTGTTCCTGATGGGCGTCACCATCCGCCACTGGTTCAACACCCGCCACGCCCGCAAGGGCAGCCCGACCTGGACCTGGCTCGTCACCATTATCCTGTTCATCGTCATCATGTGGCTCTCGACCGTGCCGAAAATCCTCTCCGGCGAACCGGAGCAAAAAGTCTTGGCCCTCCAGCAGAGCTTCATCGCCGATCCGCATTTCGGCAAGGTGCGCGACACGATCATGGGCCGCTGCGCCATGTGCCACGCCCGGGAGCCGGGCTGGGAGGGCATGATCGCCCCGCCCAAGGGCGTCGTCTTCGACACCGACGGCGCGATCGCCTCGCATGCGCGCGAAATCTATCTCCAGGCCGGGCGCTCGCACGCCATGCCGCCCGCCAACGTCACTGGCGTGACCGACCAGGAGCGCCAGCTTCTCGCCTCCTGGTACGAATCCGCCGTCGCCGGAGCCAAAACTCCCGGAGCAAGGACCGAATGACCAGACGCATCATCCGCGGCCGCGTGCTGACCTTCCGCGACGAGCCGCAGGGCCTCGAGGACGAAGCCGCCTACCATTACATCGAGGACGGCGCGCTGCTGGTCGAGGCGGGCCGCATCGCGCGGCTGGGCGACTACGCCGAGATCCGCGCCGCCCATCCCGACGCGGGGGTGGACGACCACCGCCCGCATCTGGTCCTGCCGGGCTTCATCGATACCCATATCCATTATCCGCAGACGCAGGTGGTGGCCTCCTACGCCGCCAACCTTCTGGAATGGCTCAACACCTACACGTTCGTCGCCGAGCAGAAATTCGCCGACGAGCAGCACGCCGAATTCATCGCCGAGCGCTTTCTCGACGAATTGCTGCGCCACGGCACCACGACGGCGGTGGCCTATTGCTCGGTGCATCCGCAAAGCGCCGACGCCTATTTCCGCGCCTCGCAGCATCGCGGCATGCGCATGCTGGGCGGCAAGGTGATGATGGACCGCAACGCGCCGCCGGCGCTTTGCGACACGGCGCAATCGGGCTATGACGACAGCAAGGCGCTGATCGCCCGCTGGCACGGCCGCGACCGGCTCGACTATGTCGTCACGCCGCGCTTCGCCATCACCTCGACGCCGGAGCAACTGGAGGCGAGCGGCGCGCTCGCCCGCGAGCATCCCGACTGCCCGATCCAGACCCACTTGTCGGAAAACCGCGACGAGATCGCCTTCACCAGGACGCTCTATCCCGACGCGCCCGATTATCTCGGTATTTACGAGCGTTACGGCCTGCTCGGCCGCAGGACGCTGCTCGGCCATTCGATCCATCTGGAGGACCGCGAGGTGGCGGTGATGGCGGAGACCGGCTCGATCGCCGTCTTCTGCCCGACCTCCAACATGTTCCTCGGCTCCGGCCTGTTCGACCGCGACCGCTTGCAGGCGGCCGGCGTGCGCATGGCGATGGCGACCGATATCGGCGGCGGCACCAGCTTCTCTATGCTGCGCACGGCCGACGAGGGCTACAAGGTGCTGCAATTGCGCGGCCAGCGGCTCAACCCGCTGCAATCCTTCTACATGATGACGCTGGGCAACGCCCGCGCGCTGTCGATGGAGGACCGCATCGGCACGCTGGAGGCGGGGACGGAGGCTGATATCGTGGTGCTCGACGCCGCCGCCACCCCGGCCATGCGGCTGCGCATGGCGGCGGGGGCGACGCTGGCGCAGGAGCTTTTCCTGCTGCAGACGCTGGGCGACGACCGCGCCGTGGTCGAGACCTATGTCGCCGGCCGGCCGATGAAGGGCGATCTCGGACGCGGCCATTGATTTTCGGCCGGCGGCCATGAATAGTCGCGGCTCAAGCCGCACAACCGGGGCCGCCATGACCGCCATCGCCGATCCGAAAGCCTTCCTCACCCGCCTGTTCGACGCGGCGGTCGCCGCCGCCGACCCCGAAAAGACGATCCGCGCCAATCTTCCGCCGAAACCCAAGGGCCGCACCGTCGTCATCGGCGCGGGCAAGGGCTCGGCGCAGATGGCGGCGGCCTTCGAGAAGGCCTGGGACGCGCCCTTGGAAGGCGTGGTGGTGACGCGCTACGGCTACGGCGCGCCTTGCCAGCGCATCGAGATCGTCGAGGCCGCCCATCCCGTGCCCGATGCGGCCGGGCTCGCCGCCTCGAAGCGCCTGTTCGACGCGGTGGCGGGGCTGACCGAAGACGACCTCGTGGTGGCGCTGATCTCCGGCGGCGGCTCGGCGCTGCTGCCGTCGCCGCCCGAGGGCATGACGCTCGACGACGAGATCGCCGTCAACAAGGCGCTGCTCGCCTCCGGCGCGCCCATCGCGGCGATGAACGCGGTGCGCAAGCACCTCTCCACCATCAAGGGCGGCCGGCTCGCCGCCGCCGCTTATCCGGCCAAAGTGTTCTCGCTGGTGGTGTCGGACATTCCCGGCGACGAGCCGGCCTTCGTCGCCTCCGGCCCGACCGCGCCCGACGCCATCGGCCGCGACGAGGCGCTGCGGATCGTCGAGCGCTACCGGCTCGACCTGCCTGCCGCAGCCATCGCCCATCTGCGCGGCGACAACTGCCATGCGCCCAAACCCGGCGATCCGGTCTTCGCCAAAAACGAGGTGCGGGTGATCGCCTCGGCCGCCGTGTCGCTGGAGGCCGCAGCCGCCGAAGCCGCCCGCCACGGCGTCGCGGCGGCGATCCTGTCGGATTCCATGGAGGGCGAGGCGCGCGAGGTGGCCCATGTCCACGCCGCCATCGCCCGCGAGGTGGCGGCGCGCGACCGCCCGTTCCGCAAGCCGGTGGTGATCCTTTCGGGCGGCGAGACCACCGTGACCCTGCGCGGGCGCGGCGGCAAGGGCGGCCGCAACAGCGAGTTCCTGCTGTCCTTCGCGCTCGACATCGACGGGGTCGCCGGCGTTCACGCGCTCGCCGCCGACACGGACGGGATCGACGGCTCGGAGGACAACGCCGGCGCCTTCGCCGACGCGACCACCGTCGCCCGGCTGCAAAAGGCCGGCCGCGACGGCGCGGCGCTGCTCGACGCCAACGACGCCTGGACCGCTTTCGCCTCTATCGGCGATCTCTTCGTCCCCGGCCCGACCGGAACCAACGTCAACGACCTGCGCGCGATCTTGATTCAGGATTGAGGGCGGCCGGGACGGCGCTTGCGATCTAGGCTGGAAGGCGCCCGGCGAAATCTCGGCGTCGCGCGGCTGTGGTGCGTCGCCGTCTCATCAAAGCCTCTGTACGTCCATGTGCTCGTCCGGCATGAAATCAAAAGCAGCGGTTGTCCATGAGGCGAGGCGAAGGCCGCACGGTTCTGCGGCTGCGCCACCATGAACTCGCTTGGGGGCCAGTGTCCAATCTGCGTGTGATTTCGACAGAACCGCGACGCGCGGCGTGGGCGTCGTCAGGGCCGGGAAGGGCGGCGGTCCATGCGGCCCGCGGAAACCTCGCCGATGGTTGGAAGCCGCCGCGCCGCAGCCGCTAGCGCCGGTCCTTGCGCGCCTCCGGCGCGGGCTTGCTGTCGTCGTCGATCAGGATGCGGTTGGCGGCTCCGTCGAGGTCGTCGTACTGGCCGTTCTTGAGCGACCACAGGAAGGCGGCGAGGCCCAGCGCGCCGAGGAACAGCGCGATGGGGATCAGGAGCAGGAGCCCGCTCATTTATGCGCTTCCCGCATGACGAGGCGCGGGGCCTGCGCGCGCCTGCTTTCGGCCTTGCCGGCCTTGAGCCTGAGCGCGTTGCACACCACGACGATGGACGACAGCGACATGGACAGCGCCGCCACCAGCGGCGTCACATAGCCGAGCACGGCGATGGGCACGGCGATGAGGTTGTAGCCGATGGAGAGCGCGAAATTCTGCCGGATCAGCGTTCCCGCCTCGCGCGACACCGCCAGCGCCAGCGGGACCGCCGACAGGCTTTCGCGCAGGAAGACGAAATCGGCGGCGTTGCGGCCGATGTCGGCGGCGGTGGCCGGGGCCATCGACACATGCGCCGCCACCAGCGCCGGCGCGTCGTTGAGCCCGTCGCCGACCATCAGCGCCTTGCGGCCCTGCGCCGCCAGTGCCTGCACCAGCTTCGACTTGTCGGCCGGCAGCACGTCGCCGCGGAAATCCTCGACGCCGAGCGAGACGGCGAGCTTGCGCACCGCCGCGATGCGGTCGCCCGAGATGATGGAGACGGAGACGCCGTCCCGCTTGAGCGCCTTCAGCGCCGCGGCCGCGTCGTCGCGCGCCCGGTCCTCGAAGCGGAAGGCGGCGACGATCACGCCGTCGACGGCGAGGCAGGTCTCGGAGCCGGAAGCCGCCGCGCCGCAGCCCTCTCCGGCCCAGTCGCGCCGGCCGAGGCGGTAGGTCGCGCCGTTAAGCTCGGCCTCGAGGCCGGAGCCGGGCGTCTCCTCGATGCGGGCGAAGGGGGTGACGGGCTGGGCGCCGGCGAAGGCGGCCAGCGCCCGCGACAGCGGATGGCGCGAATAGAGCGACAGTTCGGCGGCGACGGCCAGATGGCGCGGATCGACCTCGGCGGCGTTGGTCAGCCACGGCCGGCCCAGCGTCAGCGTGCCGGTCTTGTCGAAGACGGCGGCGTCGATCTCGGCCATGCGCTCCATGGCGGAGCCGTCCTTGATCATGATCCCGTTCTCGAACAGCCGCCGCGCCGCCACCACCTGCACGATGGGCACGGCCAGCGCCAGCGCGCAGGGGCAGGTGATGATCAGCGTGCAGATGGCGATATAGATGGCGCGATACCAGTCGCCGCCGGTATGGATCGCCCAGCCGAGAAAGGCCAGCAGCGCCGTGATGTGCACCATCGGCGCGTAGAGCTGCGCCGCGCGGTCGGCGAGGCGGCGATAGCGGGCGCGGCCGCCCTCGGCCACGTCCATCAGCCGCACCATTTCCGACAGGAAGGAATCCTTCGCTTCCGCCGTGGCGCGGATGACAAGCGGCGCGGTCAGGTTCAGCGTTCCGGCGCGCAGGGTCGAGCCCGGACCCACCGGCATGGCGTCGCTTTCGCCCGAGGCGATGGCGCAGTCCATGTCGGAGCGGCCGTCCTCGACGGCGGCGTCGACGGGGACGCGCTCGCCCACCGCCAAAACGATGCGCATGCCGGGGCGGATGTCCTGCACCGGCAGGTAGTCGCGCTCGCCCGTCTCGCGGATCACCACCGCGCCGCGGCTGCCGAGCTGCGCCAGCCCCCGCACCGCCGAGCGCGCCCGCTCGCGCATCAGGTGGTCGAGCGTGCGCCCGATCAGGAGGAAGAACAGGAGCATCACCGAGGCGTCGAAATAGGCGTGCTGGCCGTGATGCAGCGTCTCGTAGATGCTCATCGCGAAGGAGAGCGAGATGGCGAGCGCGATCGGCACGTCCATGTTCATGCGCCGGTTCTTGAGCGCGTTGAAGGCCGAGGCGTAGAAGACGCGGCCGGAGAAGATCATGGTCGGCAGCGCGATGAAGGCCGAGATCCAGTGGAACAGGTCGCGCGTCGCGTCCGACGCGCCCGACCACACCGCCACCGACAGGAGCATCACGTTGCTGGAGGCGAAGGCCGCCACGCCCAGCGCCACCAGGAGCCGGGTGAAGCCCTTGTCCTTCTCTTGCGCGAGCTCGAAGATATGCGCCTCGTAGCCGAGCCGCGCCAGCGCGTTGATCACATCTGGCGGCGTATCCTCCTCGCGCCAGCGCACCGAGACCCGGCGCGCGGTGAGGTTGACGCGGACATGGGCCACGCCGGGCATGGCGCCCAGCGTCTCCTCGATGGTCTTGATGCACAGCCCGCAATGCACGCCCGGCGCCGACAGCTCGATCTGCCGGAAGCCGTCGCCGAGCCGGCGGCTGGCGAGCAGCAGCTCGTCGGCCGAAACCGCGGCGGCGACGGTGGCCAGTTGCGCGGTTTCGCAGCAGCTCATTGCAGGTCTCCGTTGCGGACATGCACGCGCTCGATGTGGCGATAGGGGTCCGAAAGCCCGGCCTCGGCGTTGATCTCCATGATCCACGCGCCTTCGCCCAGCGTCAGCGGCGCGGTCAGCACGCCCTTTTCGCGCACGGTGAGCGTCACCTTGGTGTCGTGCGCGTCGCCGACCGGGCGCTTGAAATCCACCGTGCCGCCGGTCATGGCGACGGGCCTGCCGTCATGGTCGGCGAGCCGGTAGACGAAGGTGCCGCCGGCCAGCGCCGGCTGCGAACTCCAGCCCAGCGCCTTCTGCTCCTTGCCGGTGACGGCCTTGTCGTTGAACTCCTGGCTGGCGACGTAGGAATTCTCCACCACCAGCCCGCTCCAGCTATGCACGGCCTCATAGGCCATGAACAGGTTGACGGAGATGACCACGCCGAAGAAGGCGCACATGATCCCCAGCATGTGCCATCCGGTGAAGGTTCCTTCGGTCTTGGGTCTGGCGGCGTTCATCGTTTGCCCTCCGGGGTCAGGAAATTCGCCTTGTAGCGGGCGCTCTCGGCGCCGTCGGCGTCGCGGATCTCGAATTCGTAGTCGAAGCGGGCCTTGAGCGCGGCGGCGCGCGGCATGGCTACGAACACCCGCAGCGTCTTGAGCTTGTCCGGCTCCACCGCCACGGCGTAGCCGCCGTCGGCGGCGGGCGTCTCATCCTGCACCGTCATGCTCGCCTGCGGCAAGTCCTTGATGGTCAGGCGGAAGGTGCGCGGCGTCGGCACCATGTTGAGGAGCTTGACCGTGTAGCCGTTGCGGATCGAGCCGTCCGACAGGATGACATATTGCGGGTTGCGGTCGTGCAGCACGTTGATGCCGAGCCGCTGGCGCATCGACAGCGACACCACCAGCGCCACGCCGATCAGCGACCACACCGCGAGATAGAACAGGCTGCGCGGCCGCACCACCTTCTTCCACGACAGGAGCTGCACCCCGTCGGCGAAGCTCTCGGGGCCCTTGTAGACGCGGGCCGGGTCGATGGGCGCGCGGCCGTTGTCGGTGGCGAGCGCCATGTTGGCGTTGTAGTCGGCGAGGGTGGCGTAGGAGATGAGCCCGCGCGGCTTGCCGACCTTGTCCATGACCGAGTTGCAGGCGTCGATACACAATGCGCAGGTGATGCATTCGAGCTGCTGGCCGTCGCGGATGTCGATGCCCATCGGGCAGGCGGCCACGCAGGCGTTGCAATCGACGCAGTCGCCGATCGTCTCGCCCAGCGCCGCCGCCTTCTTGGCGTGGCGCGAGCGCGGCTCGCCGCGCCAGTCGTTATAGGTGACGGTGAGCGAGTTCTCGTCGAGCATCGAGGCCTGGATGCGCGGCCAGGGGCACATATAGGTGCAGACCTGCTCGCGCATCAGCCCGCCGAACATGTAGGTGGTGGCGGTCAGGATCGCGACGGTGATATAGGCCACCCCCGCCGCCTGCCCGGTGACGAAATCCTTCAAAAGCGACGGCGCGTCGGCGAAATAAAAGATCCACGCGCCCCCCGTCAGCACCCCGATCACCAGCCAGATCGAATGCTTGGCGAGCCGCTTCCAGACCTTGTCGAAGGTCCAGGGGGCCTTGTCGAGCTTCATGCGGGCGTTGCGGTCGCCCTCGACGGCGCGCTCGACGACGAGGAACAGGTCGACCCACACGGTCTGCGGGCAGGTGTAGCCGCACCAGGCGCGCCCCGCCACCGAGGTGACGAGGAACAGGCCGAGCCCGGCCATGATCAGCAGCCCCGCGACGTAATAGAACTCCTGCGGCCAGATCTCGACGAAGAAGAAGTAGAAGCGCCGCCCGGCGAGGTCGACCAGCACCGCCTGGTCGGGCGCGTAGGGCCCGCGGTCCCAGCGCAGCCAGGGCGTGACGTAATAGATCGCCAGCGTGATCGCCATGACGATCCATTTGAACCGGCGGAACTCGCCATAGACGCGCTTGGGAAAAATCTTCACCCGCGCCGCATAGAGCGCCTGCCGCGTCTTGGGGGAATTGACCGCCTGAACGTCGATGCGTTCGACATTGTCCGTCATCGTTCTGCTCCTTCGGAGCCGGGAAGGGGAGTAGGGGAATAGGGGAGTAAGGGAGTATGTTCCGTCATCGGAACGATCCGCTTTTCTTCAGCCCTATTCCCCTACTCCCTTATTCCCCTACTCCCCTAAACCGTCACTCTCCGCCGCCAAGCGAATGGACGAAAATGGCGAGCTGCTTCACCGTCGTGTCGCCGAGGCGGGCTTCCCAGGCGGGCATGACGCCGTGCTTGGGATGCGAGACCTGGCGGATGATGGCGTCCTCGCCCGAGCCGTAGAGCCAGATGGCGTCGGTCAGGTTGGGCGCGCCCATCTCGCGGTTGCCCTTGGCGTCCTCGCCGTGGCAGGCGACGCAGTTCTGCGCGAAGACGGTCTTGCCTTCCGCGACCCGCGAGGGGTCGTGCGGCGTCCCCGTCAGGCTGACGACGTAGGAGGCCACGTCGCGGATCTGCTGCGGATCGAGGATTTCGGCGAAGGCCGGCATTTCGGAGCTGCGCGTGTCGTCGTCGTCCTTGAAGCGCACGCCGTGGCGCACGGTCTTGAGGATGTCGTCGATCGAGCCGCCCCACAGCCAGTCGTCGTCGTTGAGGTTCGGGTAGCCCGGCGCGCCCTGCGCGCCCGAGCCGTGGCACTGCACGCAATTGACGCGGAAGGCGGCGGCGCCGCCGGCGACGGCGAATTCGCGCAGGTTGGGGTCGGCCAGGATGGCGTGCACGTCCTTGGCGGCGATCTGGTCCAGCACGCCCTGTTTGGCGGCGGCGGCGTCGCGCATCTCCTGCTGGAGCTGGCCGCGGCTCGACCAGCCGAGCAAGCCGCCGGTGGAGCCGGTGATCAGCGGCCAGGCCGGATAGGCGATCACATAGGCCAGCGCCCAGGCGATGGTGGCGTAGAAGGTCCACAGCCACCAGCGCGGCATGGGGTTGTCAAGCTCGCGGATGCCGTCCCATTCGTGGCCGGTGGTGGAGACGCCGCTGACGTCGTCGATGTGCTTATCGGTCATTTGCGTCTTCCTTGAACAGGATGGACTGCGCCTCGTCGGCCAGTTTCTTGCTGCCGGGCCGGAAGGCGAAAGCGATGGCGAAGAGGAAGAACAGCGTCATGCCGAGCAGCCCCCAGCTGTCGGCGAAATGGCGCATGGCGTCGTAAGTCGTCATCGGAAACCTCCTATCGCGCCTTGGGAGACTGGTCGTAGGTCGAGAAGTCGACCAGCGTGCCCAGCATCTGGAGATAGGCCACCAGCGCGTCCATCTCCGAGAGCATGTGCGGGTCGCCGTCGAAATCGCCGGCCTTGGCCTTGGGATAGCGCTTCTGCAGGCCCGTGGCGTCGGCCTCGGGATCGGCCTGCGCGCGAAGGTCGGCGAGCGCGTTGTCGATCATGTCCTTGGAATAGGGCACGCCGACGTCGACATTGGCCTTGAGGTCGTCGGCGATGCTGTCGGCGTCGAGCGGCGTGTCCTTGAGGAAGGCGTAGCTCGGCATCACCGATTCCGGCACCACGTCGCGCGGGCGGATCAGGTGCTGCACGTGCCATTCGTTGGAGTAGCGGCCGCCGACGCGGGCGAGGTCCGGCCCCGTGCGCTTGGAGCCCCACTGGAACGAGTGGTCGTACATGGATTCCGCCGCCAGGCTGTAATGGCCGTAGCGCTCCACCTCGTCGCGGAAGGGACGGATCATCTGGCTGTGGCACAGATAGCAGCCCTCGCGGACATAGATGTTGCGCCCCGCCAGCTCCAGCGGCGTGTAGGGGCGCATGCCCTCGACCTTCTCGATGGTGTTCTGCAGATAGAACAGGGGCGCGATCTCGACGATGCCGCCCACCGTGACCACCGCCAGCGAGGCGATCAGCAGCAGCGTGGCGTTCTTCTCGAGTTTGGAGTGATTGTTGAGAATGGACATGGCGGCTCCTATTCGGCGGGTTGCATGGCGGGGGAGACGGGCTGGACGCCGCCCATCGGAGCCTCGTCGCGCAGCCGGCCGCGAATGGTCTGGTAGACGTTCCAGGCCATCAGCAGTCCGCCCGCGAGGTAGAACGCGCCGCCGGTGACGCGGATGACGTAATAGGGGAACATCGCGGCCACGGTCTCGGCGAAGGAGTAGACCAGGAAGCCCTGGTCGTCGTATTCGCGCCACATCAGGCCCTGCTGGATGCCGGCCACCCACATGGCGGCGGCGTAGAGCACGATGCCGAGCGTGGCGAGCCAGAAGTGCCAGTTGACCATGCGCACCGAATAGAGCCGCTCGCGGTTCCACAGGCGCGGGGTGAGGTAGTAGACGGCGGCGAAGGTGATCATGCCGTTCCAGCCCAGCGCGCCGGCGTGGACATGGGCGATGGTCCAGTCGGTGTAGTGCGACAGCGAGTTGACCGCCTTGATCGACAGCATCGGGCCCTCGAAGGTGGCCATGCCGTAGAAGGCGATGGCCGCCACCATCAGGCGGATGATCGGGTCGGTGCGCACCTTGTCCCAGGCGCCCGACAGCGTCATCAGGCCGTTGATCATGCCGCCCCAGGACGGCATCCACAGCATGATGGAGAACACCATGCCCAGCGTCTGCGCCCAGTCGGGCACGGCGGTGTAGTGCAGGTGGTGCGGGCCGGCCCAGATATAGAGGAAGATGATCGACCAGAAATGCACGATCGACAGCCGGTAGGAATAGATCGGGCGGTTGGCCTGCTTGGGCACGAAGTAATACATCATCGCCAGGAACGGCACGGTCAGGAAGAAGGCGACCGCGTTGTGGCCGTACCACCATTGCGTCACCGCGTCCTGCACGCCCGAGAAGGCGGAATAGCTCTTGGAGCCGAGGAAGGACACCGGCACCGCGAGGTTGTTGATGATGTGCAGCATCGCGATGGTGACGATGAAGGACAGGAAGAACCAGTTGGCCACGTAGATATGCGGCTCGCGGCGCTTGAGGATCGTGCCGAGGAACACGACCAGATAGACCACCCAGACGATGGTCAGCCACAGGTCGACATACCATTCCGGCTCGGCGTATTCGCGGCTCTGGGTGATGCCGATCAGGTAGCCGGTGGCAGCCATGACGATGAACAGGTTGTAGCCCCAGAACACGAACCAGGCCAGGCCGCCGCCGAACAGCCGCGCGCGGCAGGTGCGCTGCACGATGTAGAAGGACGAGGCGATCAGCGCGTTGCCGCCGAAGGCGAAGATGACGCCCGAGGTGTGCAGCGGGCGCAGGCGGCCGAAATTGAGCCAGGGCGCGACGTTGAGGTCGGGGAAGGCGAGCTGCGCCGCGATGACCACGCCGACGAGGAAGCCGACCACGCCCCAGAACACCGTGGCGACGACGCCGTAGCGAATCGGCTCGTCCATATAGGTCGACGGGTCGGGCTTTTTCTGCGCCGCGCCGTAATCGGCGTTGCGCATCAAAAGAATGGTGAAGATGGCCAGGACGACGAACAGGATCCACATATGGGTCCTGAACGCCTGGTCATGGGAAAAGCCGGCCAGGAGCACGGCAAGCAGCGCTCCCAGGCCGGACAGGACTGTTCCAGCGGCGTAGTTCATGAAATCCCCTCGCAGCGCATGACGAAAAACCGCCCGGAAAGGACAGTTTCATAGCGATGCTCCTCTATCGGCCTTCGCGCGCGACGTGTCATTGATCCAAATCAAAGAGCGGGCGAGGGCGAGGGAGGGGATGCGGCTTCGTCTTTCCGCTTTATGCGTCGTCCCGGCGCAAAACCGTTTCGCACTTTCGCCGGAAATGCTTTAGACCGGGGGGACAGTTCGCATGAAACAGGAGGACGCGCGTGATCGACCGCCGTCAGATGCTCGCCTTTTCCGCCGCCGCGCTCGCCGCCTGCGGCGCCCGCGCGCAAGGCGCGCCCACCGTGGCCGAGGTGCTCTACGACAAGGAGGCGCCGGTGCTGGGCAACCCTGAGGGAAGCGTCACCGTGGTCGAATATTTCGATTACCAGTGCGGCTATTGCAAGCAGGGCCACGCGCCGCTGATGCGGGTGGTGGAGAAGGACGGCGACGTGCGGCTGGTGCTGAAGGACTGGCCGATCTTCGGCCCCGTCTCGATCCGCGCCGCGCGGCGGGCGCTGGCGGCGCGCGGCGCGGGCGACTACCGCAAGGCGATGGAGGCGCTGATCTCCGCCCCCGGCAAGCTCAGCGACGCGCGCATCGACGAGGTGCTGAAGGACGGCGGGCTCGACCCCGACCGTCTGGAGGCGGCCTACAAGACCGACGCCGCCCGCATCGACGCGCTGATCGGCCGCAACGAGGCGCAAGCCGACGCCTTCGGCTTCCGCGGCACCCCCTCCTTCGTCATCGGCACCCGCCTCTACGGCGGCGCGCTCAGCGAGGAAGAACTGACGGCGGCGATCAAGCAGGCGCGAAAGGCTTGATTTGATTCGAGAAAGCTTGATTGCGGAGGTGTCGGCGCGGACGCCGGACTTGCAAACGCGCCACGTTAGCGGGAAGGTGGAAAGCCCGGCGCGGATGCGAGGCGCTGAAAGCCTCGGCGCGATGGTGAGAAATGATGAACTTGGCGCGACAGCGAGGAATCGCCTGACGCGGACGCGAAGAATTTGCAGGTTTGCGAAGGCGGAAACTTGCGAACATGCCGTGGAGGCATGGTTTGAAACACGTTCCGCCAGACGCGCTCGTGCCAAGGCGCGCGTCGCCTCCCACACGGAGGCGTGGTTTGAAACGGGTCAAGATTCTGGCCGTTGAGCGCTGCCTGAAGCGTCGCCTCCTATACCGGAGGCGTGGTTTGAAACGAATGCGGCGTACTGTGCGTGACCTCGGGGATGGCGTCGCCTCCCATGCGGAGGTGTGGTTTGAAAACAAATCGAAAGCCGGGCGCAGATGTCGATGTTACCGTCGCCTCTTACGCGGTAGCGGGGGAAAGGAGGCGAGAATTGAAAGTCCCGACGTGATGGCGGAGAATGCCGAACTTGGCGCAAGATGCGAAAAGTCGCCGGCGTGGAGGCGGAGAATTTGCAGGTTCGGCGCGGATGCGAGGCGTTGAAAGCCTCGGCTTGGATGCGGATATATGAAGCCCGGAGGCGTCGTTCGGAATTTGAAAGCAAGCAGCGGAGTGTATGGTCGTCCCGCGCTCTGTAGCTTTCCTTCATGACCCATGGAGGATGACGACATGAAACCTTTCGCCAACACCCTCGACGCCGACGAAACCCGCTGGCGCGAGGTCCTCGACCGCGACGCGGAAGCGGACGGACGCTTCGTCTACGCCGTGGCCACCACGGGCGTCTATTGCCGCCCGTCCTGCCCGTCGCGGCGCGGCCGGCGCGAGAACGTGCGCTTCTTCGACACCTGCCGCGAGGCCGAGCGGGCCGGGTTCCGGCCCTGCCTGCGCTGCCGCCCCGACGCGGGCCAAACGCTCGCCGCCCGCGACGGCGCGCGCCATGCGGCGCTGGTGGCCGAGGCCTGCCGTTTCATCGAAAAAGCCGAGGAAATTCCGTCGCTTGTGGCAATCGCCAAGGCGGTCGGCGCCAGCCCCTCGCATCTGCATCGCCTGTTCAAGGCGCAGATCGGCCTGACGCCCAAGGCCTATGCCGACGCGCGCCGCGCGGAGCGCATGCGCGCCGCCCTGGGAGAGGGTGCTACGCGGGTGACGGACGCCATCTACGATGCCGGCTTCAACGCGTCGAGCCGCTTCTACGCCGCCTCGGACCGCATCCTCGGCATGACGCCGACCGCTTACAAGAAGGGCGGCGCGGACGAGGACATCCGCTTCGCCATCGGCCAGTCGTCGCTGGGCGCGGTGCTGGTAGCGGCGAGCGCGCGCGGCGTCTGCGCCATCCTGATCGACGACGATCCCGAGGCGCTGATCCGCGACCTGGAGCGGCGTTTTCCCAAGGCCAACCTCATCGGCGCCGACCGCGATTTCGAGGATCTGGTGGCCAAAGCCGTCGGCCTAGTGGAGAGGCCGGAGGTCGGGCTGGACCTGCCGCTCGACCTGCGCGGCGCGGCCTTCCAGCAGCGCGTCTGGCGGGCCTTGCGCGAAATCCCGGCCGGCGAGACGGTCAGCTACGCCGAGATCGCGGCGCGCATCGGCGCGCCCAAGGCGGTGCGCGCCGTGGCCGGCGCCTGCGCCGCCAACCGCATAGCCGTCGCCGTTCCCTGCCACCGCGTGGTGCGCAAGGACGGGGACCTGTCGGGCTATCGCTGGGGCGTCGAGCGCAAGCGCGAGCTGCTGCGGCGGGAGGGCCATAAATGACCTTCGCCACGGTTTCGCCATGTTTTCGCCGGCGGTTTGACGCAAAGAAGCCGGAACTTCGCCTCTTTTCTTGCGCCTTTTATGCCGGTTTCGACGAGGAAAATGCATGAAAGCCACAATTTACGGCATCAAAAACTGCGACATGATGAAGAAGGCGCGCCTCTGGCTGGACGATCACGGCGTCGATTACGCCTTCCACGATTACAAGAAGGACGGGCTCGACGAAGCCACCCTCGACCGCTTCCTCGCCCATGTCCCGTGGGAGCAGTTGCTCAACCGTTCGGGCACCACCTTCCGCAAGCTGCCCGAGGCGGACCGCGAGAACCTCGACGCCGGCAAGGCGCGAGCCCTGATGCTGGCGCAGCCCTCCATGGTGAAGCGCCCGGTGCTGGAGACGGAGGGCGGCTACACTTTGGGCTTCAAGCCGGAGATCTACGAAAGCCTGTTCGGGCGGTGAAAATCCCGGAAGGCGGACCCATGCGGCGGCTGGCGGAGAAGATTTTCGAGCAATGGTCGGTGAGCTGGCGCGACGCGCTGGTCGCCTCCTTCGCCGGCGGCGTCGCCTGGCTGCTCTGCCAGTGGCTGCTCGGCCAGCCGCGCCCGGTCTTCGCCATGGTCACGGCGGTGATCTGCCTCGCGCCCAACCTGCCCAACCACGGCAAGCAGGCGGTGGGCGTCATCGTCGGCGTCACCACGGGCGTCGTAGTGGGCGAGCTGTCGCTCCTGTTCCCGCAGACCGTGCCGGTGTTCCACACCAGCCTCGTCACCTTCGTGGCGATGGTGCTGGCGACCAGCTTCGGCCTCGCGCCGGCCATCGCCATCCAGTCGGGCGTCTCGGCCATTCTGGTGCTGTCGATGGGGCCGCAGGTGGCGGGCGTCACGCGGCTTCTCGACGTGCTGGGCGGGGCGGGCGTCGGCCTCCTGTTCAGCCAGATCCTGCTCACGCCCGATCCCGTGCGCGTCATCGACCGCGCGGTCAAGGGCCTGCTCGGCGCCATCGCCGGCGGTCTCGAGCACGCCGAGGCGGCGCTGGAGCGGCGGGACCGCGCACAGGCGCAAAGCGCCGTCAACGCCTTCACCCGCGCCCACCAGGCGGTGATCGCGCTCGGCGACGGCATCGCGCTCGCCCGCAGCAACGCGCGCTGGTCGCTGCGCGGCCGCTTCGTGGCGCGCGAGATCGGCGAGATGGCCGGCCGCTACGACCGCCGCGGCATCCGCCTTTACGCCTCCGCGCTCCTGTTCGGCGAGGCGCTGGGCAACGCGCTGCGCAAGGACGAGGCCCCGCCGCCGCCCTGGCTCGGCCGCGCCCTGCAGGCGGTGATCGCCAATTGCGACCTCGCATCGGGCGCCGAGCCGCGCCGCCTCGAACCCATGCCGGAGGACATCCCCTTCGTCTGGCGCGACTGCGCCCACCGCCTGCGCGCGCTGGACGAGACGCTGTCGCATTTCCTCCATTCCGACCGCCCCGACAGCGTGCCCGTGCCCCGATCCGCGTGATGGAAACCCATCAGAAAAATTGAATTGTCCGCGGCCGGCCGGCGGCTATTGTCGCGCCCATGACGCAGACCCTTTCCCCCGCAAACCGGCCCCTTTCCTACGCTTTCGGCGGCTGCCTCGCCATGGCCGCCGCCATGGGCATAGGCCGCTTCATCTATACGCCCATCCTGCCCGGCATGATGAGCGACCTCGGCTTCAACGCCGCCGATGCGGGCTTCATCGCCTCGGCCAATTACGTCGGCTATCTCCTGGGCGCGATCCTCGCCGGCCACGGCTGGTCGGCCGGGCGCGAGCGGGCGGCGGTGCTGGCGGGCCTCGTCGCCAGCGCGCTTCTCTGCTTCGCCATGGCGCTGTTCGACGGCGTCTGGGCCTTCGCCGTCCTGCGCTTCGCCGCCGGCCTGGTCAGCGCCGTGACCATGATTCTCAGCACCGCCATCGTGCTCAGCCACGTCGCGGCGGCGGGCCGCGGCGGGCTCGGCGCGCTGCATTTCGGCGGCGTCGGAACCGGCGTGGCGCTGTCGGCGCTGATGACGGCTGGCATCGCCTTCGCCGGCCTCGGCTGGCGCGCCGACTGGACCGGCGCCGGCCTCATGACCCTGCTGATGGCCGCCGCCGTGGCGCTTCTCGTCCGCGAGGGCCCGGTCGGCGGAACCGGCGGCGCGCGTGAGCCGGCCCTGCCCAAAAGCTTCGCCTTCAACGCCATCGCGCTCGCCTACGGCATATTCGGCTTCGGCTACGTCATCACCGCCACCTTCATCGTCGCCATCGTGCGCGCCGGCCATGGCGGCCCGGCCATGGAGGCGGCGGTCTGGGTGGTGACGGGGCTTTGCGCCGCGCCGTCGATCTGGCTGTGGTCGCCCGTCGGGCGCGCCTTCGGCCTGTTCCGCGCCTTCGCCGCCACCGCCGTTCTGGAGGCCTTGGGCGTCGCCGCCAGCGTGGCGCTGACGGCGCCCATGGGCCCGCTCATCGGCGGCGCGCTCCTGGGCGGCACCTTCATGGCGCTCACCGCCTTCGGCCTGCAGGCGGCGCGGGCGCTGGCCCCGGCCTCGCCCAAGCGGGCGCTGGCGCGCATGACGGTGGCCTTCAGCGTCGGCCAGATCGTCGGCCCGCTGGCGGCCGGCTTCATGGCGCGGCAGAGCGGCTCCTTCACCGCCGCGAGCCTCGTCGCCGCGGCGGCGCTCGTGGTCGCGGGCGTCATCGGCGTCGCCGCCGGCCGCGCCGCTAAAGCCGTTTTTTGAAATCTTACGAGAATTTAACTGGCGTCCCATCCGCCGGGGGCATTAAATCGGGAGCAAATCCATCAGCCGGAATGGCCGTCCCGTGTTCGTATCCTTCTTCCCCCGCCCAAAGCTCTATTTCCTCTCGGCGCTCCTGTGGAGCCTGCTCTCCATCCTCGGCTGGTACATGGGCGGCGAAAGGCTGGGGGCGCTGGTCGGCCTGCCGCCGCTCGCGCCCGGCGTCGAGCCGGTCATCGGGGCCAGCCTGTTCTGGTCGGCGCCGTTTTTGTGGTTCTATATCTATTTCGCCGCCGTCACTTTGGTCTTCTACGCCTTCTGGGCGCTGTTCTCGCCGCATCCGTGGCGGAACTGGTCCATCCTCGGCTCGGCGCTGATCCTCTTCACCACCTATTTCCAGGTCCAGGTCAGCGTGGCGGTCAACGCCTGGTACGGCCCCTTCTACGACCTGGTGCAGAAGGGGCTCAGCACCCCCGGCGCCGTCGCCGCGCCCGACTACTATTGGGGCCTCGCCAGCTTCGCCGGCATCGCCTTCGTCGCCATCACCATCGGCGTGCTCAGCATGTTCTTCGTCAGCCATTACATCTTCCGCTGGCGCACGGCGATGAACGATTACTACATGGCGCATTGGCCCAAGCTGCGCACCATCGAGGGCGCCGCCCAGCGCGTGCAGGAGGACACGATGCGCTTCTCCACCACGCTGGAGCAGCTCGGCGTCAGCCTGGTGAAGTCGGTGATGACGCTGATCGCCTTCCTGCCGGTGCTGTTCACCTTCTCCGAGAAGGTCGACGTGCTGCCCGTCGTCGGCCATGTGCCGCATGCGCTGGTCTGGGCGGCGATCCTGTGGTCGCTGTTCGGCACCGGCTTCCTGGCGCTGGTGGGGATCAAGCTGCCGGGGCTGGAGTTCAACAACCAGCGCGTCGAGGCCGCCTACCGCAAGGAGCTGGTCTATGGCGAGGACCACGCCGACCGCGCCGACCCGCCCACCATGCGCGAATTGTTCGGCCATGTGCGGCACAATTATTTCCGGCTCTATTTCCACTATGTCTATTTCAACGTCGCCCGCATCTTCTACATCCAGGCCGACAACATCTTCTCGCTGCTGATCCTGGTGCCCTCCATCGTCGCCGGCAAACTGACGCTGGGACTGCTGAACCAGATCAGCAACGTCTTCGACCAGGTGCGCGGCTCGTTCCAGTATCTGGTCAATTCCTGGACCACGATCATCGAGCTTTTGTCGATCTACAAGCGCCTGCGCGCCTTCGAGGCCACCATCGGCGGCGCGCCGCTGGCCCCGATCGAGCGCGAGGGGCTGGAGACGGGCCTGCGCGCGGCCGAATAGGCCCGGATCGAGCCCGGAACAGGCCCTGCAAAGCTTTAATTGCGCCATGGGTCTTACATCCGGCGCGGATTCCTATTACAAGCGCGGGATTATTTCGACGCGCAACGGGTTTTGGCATGGCAGACGACAGTTTCATCCGCGAGGTCAATGAGGAGCTTCGCTCCGATCAGGCGAAAGCGATCTGGCGCCGGTTCGGACCGGTCCTGATCGGCGGCGCCGTGGCCGTCGTGCTGGGCACGGCCGCCTATGTCGGCTACAGCCACTGGTCGGAAGGCAAGGCCTCGGCCTCGGGCGACAGGTTCCTCGCCGCCCTCGACCTCGCCGCCGCCGGCAAGAACGACGAGGCGCTCGCCGCTTTGGACGACCTCGAAAAGACCGGCTACGGCGCCTATCCGGTGCTGGCGCGGCTGCGCGCCGCCTCGGTGCTGGCCGAGAAGGGCGACGCCGCCGGCGCGGTCAAGGCCTTCGACGAAGTGGCGGCCGACGGCTCGGTCGCGACCGGCCTGCGCGACGTGGCGCGTCTGCGCGCCGGCTATCTTCTGGTCGACAACGGCTCCTATGACGACGTCGCCAAGCGGGTGGAGGAATTGTCCGCCGACGGCGCGCCGATGCGCTCCAGCGCGCGCGAGGCCCTGGGGCTCGCGGCCTGGAAGGCGGCGCGCTACGGCGACGCGGCCAAGCTCTTCAAGCAGATCGCCGATGACGGCCTCGCGCCGGCCAATATCCGCCAGCGCGCCAACACCATGCTGGAGCTGATGCGCAGCGCCGGCGTGGCCGCGCAAAGCTGACCGGAGCGTTTTCGTCCATGAGCTTCACCCTCGCCATCGTCGGCCGTCCGAATGTCGGCAAGTCGACGCTGTTCAACCGCCTCGTCGGCCGCAAGCTGGCGCTGGTCGACGACCTGCCCGGCGTCACCCGCGACCGCCGCATCCACGACGCCAAATTGTATGACCTGAAGTTCCAGGTCATCGACACGGCGGGCCTGGAGGAGGCGGCCAACGACTCGCTGGAGGCGCGCATGCGCGCCCAGACCGAGGCCGCGATCAGCGAGGCCGACGCCATCCTCTTCGTCATCGACGCCAAGAGCGGCCTGACGCCGGCCGACGCCACCTTCGCCGAGCTGGTGCGCCGCTCGGGCCGTCCGGTGGTGCTGGTGGCCAACAAGGCCGAGGCGCGGGGCGCTTCCGCCGGCCTCTACGACGCCTTCCAGCTCGGCCTGGGCGAGCCGTGCCCGATCTCGGCCGAGCACGGCCAGGGCATGCCCGACCTGCGCGACGCCGTCGTCGCCGTGATCGGCGAGGAGCGCGCCTTCGCCGACGAGAAGGAAGAGGAAGCCGAGGCCGAGGCCTTCACGCCCGCCGTGGTCGGCGACCTGATCGGCGACGACATCGAGGACCCCGACGCCGAGGAAGTCCCGGCCTACGACGCCACCAAGCCCTTGCGCATCGCCATCGTTGGCCGCCCCAACGCCGGCAAGTCGACGCTGATCAACACCATGCTGGGCGAGGATCGTCTGCTGACCGGGCCGGAGGCGGGCATCACGCGCGATTCCATTTCGGTCGACTGGGAATGGCATGGCCGCAAGATCAAGCTGTTCGACACCGCCGGCATGCGCCGCAAGGCGCGCGTGCAGGAAAAGCTCGAAAAGCTGTCGGTGGCCGACGGCCTGCGCGCCATCCGCTTCGCCGAGGTGGTGATCATCGTGCTCGACGCCACCATCCCCTTCGAGAAGCAGGATCTGCAGATCGCCGACCTGATCATCCGCGAGGGCCGCGCCCCGGTGATCGCCTTCAACAAATGGGACCTGATCGAGGACCGCCAGCTCGTCCTCGCCGATCTCTACGAGAAGACCGCGCGCCTGCTGCCGCAGGTGCGCGGCCTGCGCGCGGTGCCGATCTCCGGCGAGCGCGGGCAGGGCATCGACCGGCTGATGGAGAACGTGGTCAAGACGCACGAGATCTGGAACCGCCGCATTTCGACCGGCCGTCTCAACCGCTGGCTGGAAGGCGTGATCGCCCACCAGCCGCCGCCGGCCGTCTCCGGCCGCCGCCTGAAGGTCAAATACATGACGCAGGTCAAGACGCGCCCGCCGGGCTTCGTCGTCTCCTGCTCGCGCCCCGACGCCATGCCGCAATCCTATGTGCGCTATCTCATCAACGGCCTGCGCGAGACCTTCGACATGCCGGGCGTGCCGATCCGGCTGTCGCTGCGCACCTCCGACAACCCCTTCGCGGGGCGGGCGAAAAAGAAGAAATAATCAGAAAAAGGCCCGGATCGCTCCGGGCCTTTTCGTTGGTGCGCGGCTATGGCAGGATGAACATGGTTCACCGCCGGAGAAGGCCATGGAAATCCTGCCGCTCGAAAAGGCCTTCACGCTGATGGAGTCCGGCCCCGTCACCTTCGTCGCCACCCATGACGGGCGCAAGCCCAACCTCATGACCATCACATGGACCATGGTGGTGGATTTCTCGCCCACCTTCGCCATCTCCACCGGCCCGTGGAATTATTCCTATGCGGCGCTTCGCGACACCCGCGAATGCGTGATCGCGATTCCTTCCGCCGACATGATCGACACGGTGATCGGCGTCGGCATGTGCTCGGGCGCGGACACCGACAAATTCGCGAAATTCGGCCTGACGGCGGAGCCCGCCAAACATGTGGCCGCGCCCTTGGTTCGCGACTGCCTCGCCAATATCGAATGCCGCGTCGTCGACATCGTCGAGCGCCATGGCGTTCTGGTGCTGGAGGGCCTCGCCGCCTATGTCGACCCAGCCCACGCCGAAAAGCGCGTGCTGCACGCCGTCGGCGACGGAACCTTCATCGTCGACGGCGAAAGGCTCGACCGCCGGCAGGCCATGCGCGCCAAGCTGCCGGCGGGCGTGCTTTGAGACGTTACGCCTCCGGCCCGTCCGGCTCCCGGAAATCGAGATTGGACGGCCCGTCGAGATAGCGCCGGTCCGTGGTCGGAACGTCGCGCGCCACGACCGACAGGCCGAACGCCCGCGCCCGCACCTTGCCGTGGCCCTTCAGCAGCACGCCGTAATGGATGGTCGCCGCCGCCTCGGGCGCGTCGAGGACGACGCTGCGCGCGCTCCAGCCGGTGGTTCCGCGCAGCGCCGCCTTTTTGCGGCCCCGCAGCATGTTGTCGAAGGCGAGCACCCGGCCCGCCGCGTCGTCGACGCGCAGCCAGATCGACCCGGCCTCGGCCTCCTCGGTGCGCAGTTCCGCCGTGAGCCGGATGCGCGCGCCGCGAAAGGCGTTGGCGCGGATGCTCTGCATCAGGCTGGCGAAGCTGTCGTCGGCCAGCGCCGCGTCGCGCGGCAGGCGGCTTTCGATCAGCGCCACCCCCGGCGCGGCGGGATCGATCCCGGCCCGGTAACGGCTGCGGTCGGTCTGGCCGGTGATCGCCCAGTCGCGCGGCAGGCGCAATTCGGCCTCTTGCGGGCGCGCCGCCTCGATCCGCGCGGCCAGCACGTTCCAGTCGGCGCAGCCGAACTGCCGCGCCACGAGTTCGAGGCAATCGCTGTGGGAAAGGGGGACATGGCGTTCGGCCAGCGCGAGCCGCAGCGCCTTCGCCATCGATTTGGCGTCGGAAAAGGAAGGCATGGTTTCATCCTCGCATGGGGCGACGCGTGAAGATCGACGCCCGCATTGCCGATGGATCGCCCCGATGGTTGAGGTCAAACCATGAAAATCCATACGTTCACCATCCCCGGACTGGGGGCGGGCGGCGGGCCGTATGCGCCTTGGCCGCAAGGATAGCACGCGGCGCGCCACAATCAACCGCCCGCCTCGCGATGATTTGCGCGGCCGGCGCTTGAGAAGCGGGCCGACCTCTGCTACTCCGCCGCCTCCCGAAATCTCTCCCGGAAAGGCGCTGCGATGACGAATGCCAAGGACCGTTTCGACGGCGTGACGCTGGGGATCGACTTCGGCACCACCAACACCGTGCTGTCGCTCGGCCGTCCCGACGGCACGGCGGCGGTGCTGAGCGTGCCCAAGGACGGCGTCGACCTCGCCGCCTATCGCTCGATCCTGTGCTTCTGGCAGGACCGCCAGACCGGCGAGCGCACGGTCGAAAGCGGGCTTTGGGCCATGGACGCCTTCGTCGAGGCCCCGCATTCCACCCGCATGCTGCAATCCTTCAAGACCTTCGCGGCGTCGAAATCCTTCACCGACACGCCGGTCTTCGGCAGGCGCTTCAAGTTCGAGGACATTCTCCAGACTTTTCTCGAAAGCGTCGCCGCCCGCCTCGGCGACCGCCTGCCGCCGAAGGGGAATCGCGTCGTGATCGGCCGCCCCGTCACCTTCGCCGGCGCGGCGCCCGACGAGGCGCTCGCCATGCGACGTTATGAAAAAGCCTTCCGCGCCTTCGGCTTCACCGACATCCATTACGTCTACGAGCCGGTCGCCGCGGCCTATTTCTACGCCCAGCAGCTGAAGGCGGCCTCGACCGTGCTGGTGGCCGACTTCGGCGGCGGCACGAGCGACTTCTCCATCGTCCGCTTCGAGGTCGGCGCGGAGGGGCTCGGCTTCACGCCGCTGAGCCAGACCGGCCTCGGCCTCGCCGGCGACACCTTCGACTACCGCATCATCGACAACGCCGTCTCGCCGCTGCTGGGCAAGGGCGGCCAGTACCGCTCCTTCGGCAAGCTCTTGCCGATGCCCAACCATTATTACGCCAACTTCGCCCGCTGGAACACGCTGTTCCTAATGAACACGCCCGCCACCATCCGCGAGCTGGACGAGCTGGCCCGCCAGGCCGTCGAGCCCAAGCCGCTCGAACATTTCATCAACCTGATCGAGAACGATTACGGCTACGAGATCTACCGCGCCGTGTCCGACGCCAAGGTGCGCCTTTCCTCGCAACGCATGGCGGAGCTGCACTTCAAGGCCGACGATTTCGAGATCCGCTCCGAGATCACCCGCAACGACTTCGACGCCTGGATCGCCGACGACGTCGCCCAGATCGAGCGCTCCGTCGCCGACGCGGTGACGCAGGCGGGCCTGACGCATGAAGGCATCGACCGCGTCTTCCTGACCGGCGGCACCTCCTTCGTGCCGGCGATCCGCACCCTGTTCGAGGGCCGCTTCCCGCACGCCATGGTGACCAGCTCCAACCAGTTCGACTCGATCGCCAACGGCCTCGCCTTGATCGGCGGCGGCGCCGACATCGATCGCTGGGCGGTGAAACAGCCATGATCGGCCCGCACAACGGCAAGGAACTGGAGCTGATGCTGGCGGGGAAAAAGCGCTTCGCGCGCTTCTCCGCGGAAGCGGGCCTCAGCCCCGAGGAGGCCGGTGACGCCGGTTTCGAGCCGCATGTGGCGGCCGGGCGGATAAAAAAATTCGTCCACGCCTCCCAAACGGGCCCTGCCGTCGAGACACGCTACTATTGTCTCCCCGGCGAGGAATGGCGCGTGAAGCTGGATTTGCTTGTCTCCCGCGACCAGCACACCGAGCGGATGAAGGATTTCGCATGGGAAGATCTGGTGCGCATGGACGGCTGGCTTCTCGGTTACGAGGCGGAGGACATCGAGGATTTCGTCCGCCGCAACAAATCCCACCGCTGATCTCCGCCGCCGCCCCGAAAGACTGCTTCCATCAAAGTATTAATAAAAACTTAACCAATATTTTCAAATAGTAAACATTTCGCGTTAACCATCCATCAAGGTTAATGCTTCATTCTCTCCGGAAGTTCAGTCAGTACGCTTTGAGTGGAGTTTCCGGTGCGCCTTGTATTTCTACGAGGGCTGTTCGGCCGGTCGCGATCCGTCGCGGCGCCGGTGTGGAGCTATCCCGTCACGGGCTATTGCCCGGAGGACGGGCGCTACTACGCCGTGCGGGCCAGGCCGCGCGAGACGGTCCGACGGCGTCGCCTGGCGCCGCTGGCGCTGGCGGCCGCGCTTGGCCTGTTCAACGCCGACGCCATCGCCTTCCAGGACATGGCCAGTCTCGCGCCCTCCGCCGACCGCGGCGGCGAGCGCTGGACCGCCTATATCGCCCGCGCCCCGGTCGGCTCGGTGCACCAGGCCGAAATGCCCTTCGCGGACGCCACGACCGTCACCGGCGACGCCGACGTCAACGGCATCGAGGTGCCGGGCATCGGCCGCGTGGCGCTGGCCGGCGGCTCCAGGACGGCCAAGCTCGGCGTCGACGCCCCCGACCCGGACGAGAACCGCATCAACCGCGCCGACAAGACCGACCGCCTGGTGTCGGTGCAGCCCAAGGCCCCGGCGCGCGCCTTCACCGCCGGCTCCATGTTCGAGCGCGTCAGCCTGATCACCCGCCCGCCGGAAAAATCCGCCGCCCGCATGGCCTTCGCCAAGACGCCGGTGGAGGGCAAGGAGGTCAAGATCACCATGGCCTTCCATGCGGTCAAGCCGCCCAAGCCGCGCGCCGACCTGCCCGTGCAGCTCGCCAGGCTGGTCACCAACCAGCAGCCCGACGCGCTGGCGCTGGGCTATGCGCCGGCCCAGCCCGACTACGGCAAGACCTCGCCCTTCGAGAGCATCCTGACGCCCGAGGCCGGCGCCGGCCGCTTCGTGCCCCCGATCGGCGCGCAGGACCACGCCTGGGCGGCGACGCCGCTGCCGCCCTCGGCCTTCACCGCCCGCGAGCAGAAATGCCTCGCGGAAGCCGTCTATTTCGAGGCGCGCGGCGAGACCGTCAAGGGCCAGGTCGCGGTGGCGCAGGTGGTGCTCAACCGCGTCCGCAACCCCGCCTATCCCAACACGATCTGCGACGTCGTCTACCAGAATCGCGACT
This sequence comes from Hyphomicrobiales bacterium, assembly GCA_900465915.1. Taxonomy (GTDB): domain Bacteria; phylum Pseudomonadota; class Alphaproteobacteria; order Rhizobiales; family Rhizobiaceae; genus Brucella. Next base: position 89,937 of record UBKJ01000029.1, on the reverse strand, counting down.
GGCTCAACGCCTGCCAGTTCTCCTTCGCCTGCGACGGCCAGCGCCACCGGGTGACCGAGATGGCGCAATGGCGCATGGCGCAGCAGGTGGCCAGGACCGTCTCCGCCGGCCAGATCTGGCTGCCCGAGGTGGGCTCGGCCACGCATTACCACGCGCTCTACGTCCGCCCCTTCTGGGCCCCGACCATGAAGAAGGTGGCGCGCATCGGCCTGCACGTCTTCTACCGCACCTATGGCGGCGGCTGGAGCTGAGCCCCGATCGGCGCGACGCCGCTTTTTCAGCCTTCGCGGGAAAAAATCGATTCCGTTTTTCGGGCCTTGGCTGTGGCCGATCCGCCGCTCCGGCCGGCTAATGAGTCGCACTGCGCGCTATAGCCTTGTTTTACCAAGATAAAAAACCTTTGGAGCCGCCCGCTGCACCGCCTTGACTAGCGCGCGGTGTGTCAATATGTTGCGCGCAACTTGGAAGTGGGGTTCAAGTCCTGCATTTCTTGCAAGAAGGAGCTGTCAATGGCGGGCGGGAAAAACCCCGAAAAGCCATCCGGCGCCGGTGAGGGTGCGGAGAGGGAATCCGTTTCCGGGAAGCTGGATCAGCGTCTGAACCGCCTCGAGGCCGAACTGGCCAAGAAGGGCGTGTTCGAGCAGCCGGCTTCCGAGGAGGGGCGATCGGAGGTTTCCGGCTCGGTCGCGCAGGCCATGAAGCTGTCGAGCGAATTCGTCGCCGGCGTCGTGGTGGGCGCGCTGATCGGCTGGTTCATCGATCGCGTCGCCGGAACGTCGCCTTGGGGGTTGATCGTCTTTCTCCTTCTGGGCTTCGCCGCCGGCGTCGTCAACGTGCTGCGTTCCGCCAGTAATGTCGCGAAAAAGGGCGACATTAAGTCTAGTGCGGATCGTCGCGACGGGAAATAGGGTTCGGCCGCGATCACGAAAATGTTCGTTCTCGGCCCGGATCGCCTCCCGGAAAGTTGAAAGACGGCGCGGGACAGGCTATGCGGTGGAAATCGGGGATGTTTGCACTGGCGCGGGCCCGGCGGACATGCTCTTAGTGACATGGCGGACTTTCGTCCGAGAATTGAAACGCCTGCGGGCATGAACGGCAGACGAGGTTAAGGTGGCGAGCGATAAAGTCGATCCGATCCATCAGTTTCATATTACGCAATGGGTTCCGATCCATGTCGGCAATCTGGACCTGTCGTTCACCAACGTGTCGGCCTATATGGTGGTCGTGGTCGTCGTCGCCGCGGGCTTTCTGTTCCTGACCTCGTCCGGCCGCGGCCTCATCCCCAGCCGCATGCAGTCGGTGTCGGAGATGGCCTACGAGTTCGTGGCCTCCAGCCTGCGGGATTCGGCCGGCTCGAAGGGCATGAAGTTTTTCCCCTTCGTCTTCTCGCTGTTCATGTTCGTGCTGGTCGCCAACTTCATCGGCCTGGTGCCCTATTTCTACACCGTCACCAGCCAGATCATCGTGACCTTCGCCCTCTCGGTGCTGGTCATCGGCGTGGTCATCGTCTACGGCTTCTTCAAGCATGGCGTCGGCTTCCTCAAGCTCTTCGTGCCGAGCGGCGTGCCGATGATCATCGTGCCGCTGGTGGTGGTGATCGAGGTCATCTCCTTCCTGTCGCGCCCGATCAGCCTCTCCGTGCGTCTGTTCGCCAACATGCTGGCCGGCCACATCACGCTCAAGGTCTTCGCGGGCTTCGTGGTGACGCTGCTCGCCTTCGGCAACGCGCTCGGCGTCGGCGGCGCCATCCTGCCGCTGCTGATGACCATCGCCATCACGGCGCTCGAATTCCTCGTGGCCTTCCTGCAGGCCTACGTCTTCACCGTTCTCACCTGCATGTACATCAACGATGCGGTGCATCCGGGTCACTGAGTTCTAACCGGCGGGTCACCGCCAGAACGTTCTAACCGGCGGGCGACCGCCAGAACTGAAATCCGCGCTTATTTCAATCCAGAAGGAGCTTAACATGGAAGCGGAAGCAGCAAAGTACATCGGCGCCGGTCTCGCCTGTTTTGGTATGGCCGGTACGGCTCTCGGCCTCGGCAACATCTTCGGCAGCTATCTCTCCGGCGCCCTGCGCAACCCGTCCGCCGCTGACAGCCAGTTCGGCCGTTTGGTGTTCGGCTTCGCCGTGACGGAAGCTCTGGGCATCTTCTCGCTGCTCATCGCGCTTCTGCTCCTGTTCGCCAAGTAATCGGCGGCGAGACCAGCCGGCCCGCCGCGAAGCGCTGAGACAGCGCCCGCGCGGCGGCCGGCGCATATGACGTTGAGCAAGGCATGATCCCGGGAGAACGGGACCCCGTTTTCGGGCAGGATCATGCGGGACCATAGGGGAAAACTGGATGTTCGTGTCCGCGGCGTTCGCCCAAACCGCCACTGAAACGCAACCGGCTGCGACGCAACCGGCCGCCGCCGAGACGCACACCGAGACCGGTGTCGCGCACGAAGGCGAACACGCCGGCGTGTTCCCGCCATTCGACTCCTCCCATTTCGCCTCGCAGATTCTGTGGCTGGCGATCACCTTCGGCCTTTTCTACCTGTTCCTGTCGCGCGTGGTTCTGCCGCGCATCGGCGGCGTGATCGAGACCCGCCGCGACCGCATCGCGCAGGATCTGGAGCAGGCCGGCCGCCTCAAGCAGGACGCCGACAACGCCATCGCCGCTTACGAGCAGGAGCTGGCCCAGGCCCGCGTCAAGGCCGCCTCGATCGCCGAGACCGCCCGCGCCAAGGCCAAGGGCGAGGCGGACGCCGAGCGCGCCGTCGCCGAGGCTTCGCTCGACGACAAGCTGAAACAGGCCGAGGCCCGCATCGCCGAGATCAAGGCCAAGGCCATGAACGACGTCGGCGCCATCGCCGAGGAGACCACGGCGGGCATCGTCGAGCGCCTCCTGGGCTCCAAGACCGACAAGGCCTCCGTGTCGGCCGCCGTCAACGGCGTCAAGGCCGCGATCTGAGGAGAGGAAGAACACCATGGACGCGACAGCCTGGGCCACATTCTGGGCCTTTATTTCCCTCGTTATTTTCCTCGCCATCCTCGTCTATCTGAAGGTTCCGGCGGCGCTCGGCAAATCGCTCGACGAGCGCGCCGAACGCATCCGCAAGGAGCTGGAGGAGGCGCGCTCGCTGCGCGAGGAAGCCCAGCAGCTTCTGGCTGAATACCACCGCAAGCGCAAGGAAGCCGAGAAGGAAGCGGGCGACATCGTCGCCTCCGCCGAACGCGAGGCCAAGGCGCTGCTCGAGGACGCCAAGCGCTCGACCGAGGAATACGTGGCCCGCCGCAACCGGCTGGCCGAGCAGAAGATCGCGACGGCCGAAACCGACGCCATCAATGCCGTCCGCGCCTCGGCCGTGGACCTCGCCGTCGCCGCCGCCGGCAAGATCGTCGCCGACAAAGTCGACCCCACCGTCGCCGGCGCCCTGTTCCAGGACGCCCTGACCCAGGTCAAGGCCAACCTGAACTGATCGACGGATCATCGGAATATTGAAACGCCGCCCAATGGGCGGCGTTTTGCGTTTGGGCTTGATGTCTGTAATCGGCCTTCAAGCGCTTCGCGATCGCCGCTCGCAAGACCGTGGAAGATCGTAAAAGGGCCTGCCTTCGTTCACCTCCGCGCGATCCAGTTGGTTGGATCGCCGCTCAGGCCATAACGCGGCGGCGATAATGATAGCGATAAAGCTCCCGGTCGAAACCTAGGGAGCGATAGAGTTTCAAAGCCGGCGCATTGCCGGCTTCGACCGCCAGGCAGGCCTGCTGCAAACCGGAACCCCGCGCCCATTGCATCAGGCTCGAAACCACGTCGCGCGCATAGCCGCGTCCGCGATGATCGGGATGCGTCCCAACGGCTTCGAGCGTCAGCAGGCCGCGATGCGTCACGCCATAGGCGAGCGAAACAGGCTCGCCATCGACCCTGCGCAGGGCGAAAGCGGCCGGCAAGACGAGATTGCCGATCGCGGCCAGAAACGCCGCTTCGGTGAGACCGCCCGTCTCGACCCGATTGATCGTCCGCCACGCTTCCAGCCATGCGGCGGAAGGACGATCCCTATCGACCGTGATCCCGCTCGACGGCGGCTCTCCATCCAGATCGGCGAGAAGCACATGCGACAGGCCCTCGGCTCGATAGCCGCGCTCCGCAAGCGTTCCGTCGATTGCGGCGTCGAAGGAGAGCACCTTGAAAATGGAAGCCTGCCCGAGGCGGTGATAGATAGTCTCGGCGCCCAAGATGATCATGTCGAAATTCTCGTTCCGCCGCGGCGTGGAATTGACGGAATTGGTGCGGCGGACAGGACCGCCGGACGCACGGAGAATCCAGCCGTCCAAATAGACCTCCGCAGGGCAGGGGCGCGCGTTCATCAGCGTTTCGGCTACGGTCCAGGAAAAGTCGTCCATAAGCGCTTTCATCCGTATGGCTCCGCACAAGGGGCCGATTTATCGATTGTCCATCGTATTTTACACAACGCCGAATGGCCGTTTGGCTGCAAATGCTACAGGTCGCTCCAAAGCCCTATCGAAATGCTCCAACGATAATTCGGTATTGTTCATTTCTGAACGCAAACATTCCGCATCGAAAGCGGACAAGGAAATAACGGAGCAGGGCCTGGGCCTGCCGAAACGGAATCGCGTGAGCGGGCAAGGATACGTTTTATGCGCCCGAAGCGGCTTTTAATCGGAGTGAAAGTGTATCGGTGTAAGCCGGGGAAAGGCCCATTTGTCGAAAGCTTCTCCGGGAAATTGCGGAGCAGAGCTTACGCCCGTCGAAACAGAATCGCCTGAGAAGGCCGAGATACAGTTTATACGCCCTCGAAGCGGCCTTTGATCGGGGCGAAGGTGTAGCGGTGAAGGCCGGGGACGGGGCCGTCGCTGTCGATGGCGGTGCGATGGCGGACGGTGCCGTAGCCGGCGTGGACTTCCAGGCCATAGGCGGGGTGGCGCGCGCCGGCGCGGATCATCATGCGGTCGCGCGTCACCTTGGCGACGATGGAGGCGGCGGCGATGGAGACGGAGCGCTGGTCGCCCTTCACCAGCGCCAGGCCGGGGCAGGGCAGGCCGGGCGGCACGTCGCGGCCGTCGATCAGCGCGTGGCAAGGCTTTAGGATAAGGCCGTGCATGGCGCGGCGCATGGCTTCCAGCGCCGCCTTGCGAATGTCCGAGGCGTCGATGCTGCGCGCCGAGAGGCTCGCCACCGAAACCGTGACCGCCTTGGCCAGGATGACCTCGAAAAGCGCCTCGCGCCGGGCCGCCGTCAGCCGCTTGGAATCGTCCAGCCCCTCGGGCAGGTCGCGAGCGTCGAGCACCACGGCGGCGGCCACGACCGGGCCGGCGATGGGGCCGCGCCCGGCTTCGTCGACGCCCGCTATATGCCTCAGCCCGCGCGCCAGAAGCTGATGCTCTTCCGAGAAATCGGGCGCGAGCGGCAGGTCGAACAGGAGCGGAGAATCAGAAGCTGTGCGTGTCATGGCGGGAACGATGCTCGCATTGCTTCCGACTCTCCGCAAGCGCCTCGCCCGAGGATGGCGGCGTAAGCGGGGCGCTTTTTCGATTCCAGCCGATATCGGCCGGCGTTTAGGTTCAGGGCGCAACGGGGCAGATTGCTTGCTGAACGAAGAACAAGATGGCGTAGTTCGTTATGAGAGAGCCCAGGTGCATTCAGGGTAGCCGTGCCGAGATGGCGCGCCATGACTGCAAGTCGCTCCTTCCCCGTTTCTAGACTCCAACCTCTGACGCCGAACGATTTGTTGTCATGAGACGCTCCAACTGCGATCTCCGGTTCCGTAGCTGATCTGGCCATGAAGACCGCGAAACCCACGCGGTTCAGAACAGCGACAATTGCTTGCCGCCTTTCTCCACCGGCTCGAACAGGTCGGTGCGCAGACGCAGGCGCTGGCGATTGAGGCCGAGCTTGCGCGCGGCGATCTCGAAGCGCCGGCCGAGCTGCCAGGCGTAAGGCCCCGTGCCGCGCATGCGCTTGCCCCATTCTGCGTCGTAATCCTTGCCGTCGCGCATCGAGCGCAGCAGCGACATCACGTGCCGGTAGCGGTCGGGATAGTTGCGCAGCAGCCAGTCCTTGAACAGCGGCGCCACCTCCAACGGCAGGCGCAGCAAAATATAGCCCGCCTCGCGCGCGCCCTGCGCATGGGCGGCGTCGAGGATGCGCTCGATCTCGTGGTCGGTGACGCCCGGCACGACCGGCGCCAGCATGACGGAGGTGGGAATGCCCGCCTCGTTGAGCTTGCGGATGGCCTGCAGGCGCAGGCTGGGCGTGGAGGCGCGCGGCTCCATGGTCCGCGCCAGCTGCGCGTCGAGCGTGGTGACCGAAAGCGCCACCTTGGCCAGGCCTTTTTCCGCCATGCGGCTCAATATGTCGATGTCGCGCGTCACCAGCGCCGATTTGGTGACGATCCCGACCGGGTGCCGCGCCGCCTCCAGCACCTCCAGCACCTCGCGCATGATGCGCCATTTCTTTTCGATCGGCTGGTAGGGGTCGGTGTTGGTGCCGATGGCGATGGTCTTGGGCTGGTAGCCGGGCTTGGCCAGCTCCTTCTCCAGGAGCCGCGCCGCGTCGGGTTTGGCGAACAGGCGCGATTCGAAGTCGAGCCCGGCGGACAGCCCCATATAGCTGTGCGTCGGCCGTGCGAAGCAGTAGATGCAGCCATGCTCGCAGCCGCGATAGGGATTGATCGAGCGGTCGAAGCCGATATCGGGCGAATCGTTGCGCGTGATGATGGTGCGCGGCTTCTCCACCTGCACCTCGGTCTTGAACGGCGGCAGCTCCTCCAGCGTGGTCCAGCCGTCGTCGAAATCGTGCCGGCTCAGCGCCTCGAAGCGGCCCGACGGATTGACGCCCGCGCCGCGGCCGCGCCGCCTTGCGTGATCGATGCGCAGGCCCGTCTCGCCGATCAGCGCATTGGCGTGCTCCGCTCGGCCGGCGCCGAAGGCGGCCCGGTCCGCTTGCTGGATGATGTCCATCGTCGTCTCCCCGCAGGGCTGTTTGTGATGAAACTATTCCTATCACGGAGCATGGAACAAATCAAGAACATATATCCGCCTTTGCGGCCTCGCGCGATTGCTGTATGAAACACCCATGCTGTCCGCGCTCATCGAAACCCATAATTGTGAAAAGCCGCTGGCCTCCACGCTGTCGGCGCTGGTGCCCGCCGTGGTGGAAGGATTTTTGCGCCGCGTCACGGTGATCGACCGCGGCTCGACCGACGGCACGCCGCTGGTGGCGGCCGGATCGGGCTGCACGTTGCGCGCGGCGGGCGAACTCGACGCGGCGCTGGCCGAGATGGTCACGCCGTGGCTCCTGATCCTGAAGCCGGGCGCGGCGCCGCAGGAGGGCTGGGAGATCGCGGCGCGCCGCCATTGCGAGGCGGGCGGCGGACCCGCGCGCTTCATCGCGCCGGAGGAGCGGGCGCTCGGTCCGATGCGGCGGACGATGAGGAAAATATTCAGCCCCGCGCCGACGCTCGACGCCGGCCTGCTGCTGCCGCTGGAGACGGCGCGGCGGCTCGCGGCGGAGGGGACGGCGCTCGGCGATTTTCCGCGTCGGCTGAAACCGGCGCGTCTCGACGCCGTCCTGCTGGCCGCAGCCGTATAATCTTTGGCGTGGATCGGCGCGGGGTCCCCGCGGCGGCGATGAACGGGCTAAAATCGCAGACTACGACCGTCTACGCCTATCCGCATGGGTCTCATTCTTTCGTCCACGGGCGGCGCTTTTCGCGCTCATGCTGCTAGAGCTACGTGCTAGCATTCTACGTGACGGACGAGCCTGTATGACGGCGGCGTTATATGTGCTCGCCAGCCGACTGCTGATCGTACCGCATCGCCTGTAGCAGGCGCGTGCACGTCGGCTTGCCTGTCGCGCGCCTCGCTCGCGCCTCTGCTAGTTTTTCTTCATCCAGTAGGTGACGACCCTGATTTTTCCGTCTCCCTCCCAATTGATCGTCAATCTGAAACCCGGATATTCCCAGAAATAGACATTGTCCCGTTTGTTTATTTTCGACGGTTCTCCGAGTTTCCTCACCGCCGTCTCTAATGAATCGTCGAACGAGATGTTTCGCCACAATGGCCCCGAGTAGGGTTTCACCTCGTCCTGATGTCCCCAGAACGTACATTTGGTCAGGACGAACGGCCCTGCGCCGGGATCGTGGCCTTCGCGATCCAGCAGAACGCCCTCGTCCTCGAAGGTGAACCTGACGCCGGCGTCGTTCAGTGAGAAATTATAGACCTCCAGCCCGGGCGCGAGCTGCTCGCCGTCCGTCCAGGACAATCCGAATTCCTTTACGATTTGGCTGAAATCTTCCCCATCGAAAGGTTTTGCGAGCGCCTTGATGAATTCCGACGGCTGGGGATAGGCGATGGGCTTCACAGGATGATTCCTTTCGTGGTCCGCTGCGGATGGTTCGTTCCAGAAAGATGGCCATGGCGAAGTCTACCATGAGCATTGGCGTTGGTGAATCGGACAGGCGCTGCTTGATCGGATGGCGATCTATGTCAGGAATGTCGAGGAGGCGCTCTACGCCCTTTCGCAGGTCTTTGCCGTGTATTGGCGTAGGGCGAATAGCCGGCCCACAATTGCCTCGCAAGACAGATTGTTCTGGAAGCCGTCATTGACGGTGGGAATGCTGACGGAAGCGTTCCTTGCGCGCGACTGCACGCTTGGATGGGGAGTACGGACAGCCGGGCTTGAACGTTGCAACAGCGGCCGCTGCGCGAATGGCCGCGTCGTTCTAGAAAAGAGAAAAACAGGTCGCGCCGAAAACCGAAATTTGCGCATCAGCCTCGGCGGAAGATCGCTCACATCTCCGCCGCCATCCTCACCCGCGCGACGGCGCGGTGCGGGTGGCGAGGACGAACCAATCGGGCCGGAGCGCCGCGATCGCGTCCGCGGCGCGGTTGGCAGCGACGTCGTCCTCGAAGATCGCGAAGCAGGTCGCGCCAGAGCCGGACATCTGCGTGTGCAGCGGCCCCTGCGCGTCGAGCAGCGCCAGCTTGGCGGCGATCTGCGGCGCGAGGCCGAGCGCGGCGGGCAAGAGGTCGTTGCGCGCGGATTTCAGCTGCGCGCAAAGTGCGGCGACGTCGCCCGGACGCGGCGCGGGCAGGGCCGGATTGTCGCGGCGCGTGAGCGCGCGAAAGACCTCCGGCGTGGAGACGGCCGTGCCGTCGTTGACCAGCAGCAGCGGCAGGGCCGGCAGGCCTCGCGCCGGCGACAGCGCCTCGCCGATGCCGCGCGCGGTCAGCGGCGCGCCGTCGGCCGCGCCGTGCAGGCACATGGGCAGGTCGGCGCCAAGCGGCAGGCCGAGCGCCGCGAGCGTCTCCACCTCCAGGCCGAGGCCCCAGAAATCGTTGAGCGCCAGCAGCGTCGCGGCGGCGTCGCTGGAGCCGCCGCCGACGCCCGCCGCCACCGGCAGGCGCTTGTCGAGATGGATCGCCACCGGCGGCAGGTCGCGCCCGGCGTGCGCGCGCAAAGCGTCGCGGGCCCGCAGCACCAGGTTGCCGCCGTCGCGCGGCACGCCGGCGCCGAAGCGCCCGCCAACGGTGAAGCCGTCCGCCTCCGCCGCCGCCACGCGGATCAGGTCGCCATGGCCGGCGAAGGCCACCAGCATGTCGAGAAGGTGATAGCCGTCGTCGCGGCGGCCGGTCACGTGCAGCGCCAGATTGATTTTCGCCGGCGCGAGCCGCTCGCGCGCGGCAGGCGCCGTGGATAGGTCGGTCATGATTCGGCCCGGGGCGTTTGGCGGCCGGCCGCCGCCGCCCGCGTCTGTCGATGCGATGGGAAAGCGGAAGCGCCGGTCAGTCCTTGCGGACGTAATATTCGCCGGTCTTGGGGTCCTGCACCAGCGTGCCGTGGGCGCGGTTGCGGGCTTCCTGCTCGGCCTGCCGGACGCGCTGCGACACGCGCGCCGCCTCGCGCTTGAAGGAGCGGTATCCGTACCATGCCGCCACGATGATCAGCAGCAGAAAAACAAGCTGGGGCATGCCTCTCGTCCTTGGAATCTGCGGGCGCGCAACGCCGCCCGCCCGTCATCTGCGACGGTTTCTAGCAGCATATCATGGTTAATCCATGGAATTCAAAGCCCGTAACGGGCCAGAAGCGCTTTTTCTTCCGCCACCGACAGCAGGCCCTCGCCGAACTGCGCCGCAAGCGCCGCCGGATCGGCCGCCACGCTGACGCCGGGGACCTTGCGGCCCAGGAGCCCGCGCTGCGGCTGGATCGCCCGCAGCTTCACCTTGTCGCCATAGAGCATGCGCAGGTGGCTGCGCATGTCGCCGAGCCCGTCGATCAGGCCCAGCGCCTGCGCTTTGGCGCCGGTCCAGAACAGGCCGGTGAAGAGGTCGGGATCGTCGGCGAGCCTCGCGCCGCGACGCTCCTTCACCATGGCGATGAAGGTGGCGTGGATTTCGAGCTGCAGCGCCTTCAGCCGCTCCACGTCCTCCGGCTTTTCCGGCTGGAACGGGTCCAGCACCGCCTTGTTGGCGCCCGCCGTGTGCACGCGGCGCTCGACGCCGATCTTCTTCAGCATCTCGGTGAAGCCGAACGAGGCCGAGACCACGCCGATGGAGCCCACGATGGAGGAGGGGTCGGCGACGATCGCGTCGCCGGCCAGCGCGATCATGTAGCCGCCCGAGGCCGCCACGTCCTCGACGAAGACGAAGACCTTCTTGTCGTGCTCCGTGGCGAGGTCGCGGATGCGGCGGAAGATCAGCCGCGACTGCACCGGCGAGCCGCCGGGCGAATTGAGCGCGATGGCGACGGCCGGCGCGTCCCTGTCGGAAAACGCCTTCTCCAGCACGCCCGCGACGCCCGCCAGCGACAGCGTCGGCCGCAGCGCCGAGCCGCCGGCCATGATCGCGCCCGAGAGCCGGACCACCGGGATTTCGACCGCCGCGGCGCGGAACCGGCGCGGGATCAGGCGTTTGAGCAGGCGGGGCATGGCGGGCGCTCCTGTTTCAGATGCGGGTGCGGGTGGCGACGAGGCGGAGGAGGACGAAGCCGCAGACGGCCGAAAGCGCCGAGCCGGCCAGCACGCCGATCTTGGTCTCGTCCTGCATATGCTCGGAGGGGAAGGAGAGAAGGCCGATGAAGATGCTCATGGTGAAGCCGATGCCGCACAGCACCGCCACGCCGTAGAGCTGCGGCCAGGTCGCGCCCATCGGCCGCGCCGCGAGGCCGGCGCGGATGGCGAGCCAGGCCGCGCCGAACACGCCGAGCTGCTTGCCTATAAAGAGGCCGGCCAGCACGCCGAGCGTCAGCCGGTCGCCGAGCACGGAGGCGTCCATGCCGGCGAAGGAGATGCCGGCGTTGGCGAAGCCGAAGACCGGCACGATCAGGAAGGCGACGGGCTTGGCCAGCGCATGTTCGAGCCTGTGCAGCGGCGAGGTCATGTCGTCGGGCCGCGCCTTGGCGGGCCGCAGCGGGACGGTCAGCGCCGTCAGCACCCCCGCCACCGTGGCGTGGACGCCGGAATTGAACACCATGACCCACAACACCGCGCCGCCGATAAGATAGGGGAGCAGCCGGCTGACGCCCGCGCGGTTGAGCGCGACCAGCGCCGCGAGCACGGCCGCCGCGCCGCCGAGCCAGGGCAGGGACAGGTCGCTCGTATAGAACAGCGCGATGATGACGATCGCCGCCAGGTCGTCGAGGATCGCCAGCGTCGCCAGGAACACTTTCAGGCTCGACGGAACGCGCGGCCCCAGCAGCGACAGCACGCCGAGCGCGAAGGCGATGTCGGTGGCCGAGGGCACCGCCCAGCCGCGCGCCCGCGCCGGGTCGGCGTGGTTGAGCGCCGTGAAGATCAGCGCCGGCAGGATCACCCCGCCCGCCGCCGCGATCCCCGGCAGGATGCGGTTGGACCAGCTCGCCAGCTGCCCGTCCAGCATCTCGCGCTTGATCTCCAGCCCTACCAAGAGGAAGAAGACCGCCATCAGCGCGTCGTTGATCCAGTGCGTCAGGCTGAGCGGCCCGACATGGACATGGAGCGCGGCGAAATAGCCTTCCGCCAGCGGCGAATTGGCGACGATCAGCGCCAGCGCCGCCGAGGCCATCAGCACGACGCCGCCGGAGGCCTCGCTGTCGAGGAAGCGGCGCAGGATGGAGACGGGGCGGGCGGGGCTGTGATGCATCGGCTTCCGTTGTGGGCTTTCAAGCCGGGAGATATGGTCTTTCGCCGGGCGTTTCAATGCGCGGGCGGCGTGAACAGGCCCGCCTGGCCGTTGTTGATGGCGTCGGCGCGCGGGGTGAAGCCGTGGCCCGTCGCGCCGTGCAGCACGAGAGGCGGCTCCAGCGACAGGCCGGCGCGGCTGCCGCGCAGGCCCGCGACCACGATGCGGATGGCGGCGGCGTCGGCGCGCGGATGCACGGCGACGATCCGCAAGCCGCCGAAGCGGCCCTGCATCGCGTCGAGGATCGGCCGGATCGAGCCCGGCCGCGCGATCGCGGCGATACCGCCGCCCGGCCGCACGATGGCGGCGGCCGTGCGCAGCCAGCGCTCGAACATGCCCTCGGGCATGACATGCGCCTCGGCGCGCAGCGGGTCGGGCGTCCGCCGGTCGGCGGCCTCGTTGAAGGGCGGGTTCATGACGGCGAAGTCGAAGCCGTTGTCCGAAAGCCCCGCCGCCGCGCGCGCCTTGCCGGCCAGCGCCACGTCGGCCTCGATCACCGCGACGCGGGCCGCGAGCGCGGCGTTGAGCGGATGGGCGAGCGTGCGGCGCGCGAAGCCGGCCATGAAGGGCGAGCGCTCGACGAGCGCGACGGTCGTGGCCGGGCAGCGCGCGGCGATCGCCAGCCCGGCCGCGCCGGCGCCCGCGCCGAGGTCCGCCACGCGGCCCTCAAAGCCGTCGGGGACGGCGGCGGCGAGGATCATCGCGTCGACGCCGGAGCGGTGGCCCTTCAATTTTGGTTGAACCAGATGGAACGCGCCGCGATGGAATATGTCGAGCGTCTCGCCCGCTTCCTGCGGGCCGGTCATTTTTTCAGCTCGTCCGCGACGCCCGCGTCGGTCAGCACGCGGCGGGCCTCGTCGACCCGGTCGGCCTCCACCATCAGCCGGCGCGGCAGCACGCCGAGCGAGCCTTCCAGCACGCTCATATTGGCGTCGGCGATGAAATAGGCGATTCCCGCCTCCTTCATCAGGGCCTCGGCGAAGGACAGGAGAACGGAATCGTTTGTGCGCATCAATTCGATCATCGGCGCACTTTGTCGCCAATCGCCGCCATTGACAATGGCCGCCAGCAATGATGAACAGACCGGAACGGGACGAAAGCGGCTCCGGCGCCGGGGCTTGAGCATTTGGGCCGGCTTCCATATGGTGGCGGCCGATAGACGGAGAAACGGCATTGGGTGTGGTTCTCAACCTCGACGGGAAGAAGAAGCAGGAAGGTTCGGTCCAGCCGCTGGTCGACCTGACGAGGGCCGACATGGCGCGGGTGAACGAGCTGATCCTGTCCAAGGCCGGCTCCGACGTCGAGATGATCCCCGAGGTCGCCAACCACCTGATCTCCTCGGGCGGCAAGCGCCTGCGCCCGATGATGACGCTCGCCGCGGCCCGCATGTCCGGCTACCAGGGCGACGGCCATGTGCGCCTCGCCACCGCCGTCGAGTTCATGCACACCGCCACGCTCCTCCATGACGACGTGGTCGACGAGAGCGACATGCGGCGCGGCAAGAGCACCGCGCGCATGATCTGGGGCAACCAGGCGAGCGTCCTGGTCGGCGACTTCCTGCTCGGCCAGGCCTTCAAGATGATGGTCGACGTCGGCTCGCTCGACGCGCTCGACGTGCTCGCCACCTCCGCTTCCGTCATCGCCGAGGGCGAGGTGATGCAGCTCGCCGCCGCCAAGAACATGGAGACCACCGAGGACGAATATCTGGCCGTCATCAAGGCCAAGACGGCGGCGCTGTTCTCGGCCGCCGCCGAGGTCGGCCCCATCATCGCCGGCGCGCCGCGCGCCGACCGGGTGGCGCTGCGCTCCTACGGGCTCAATCTCGGCCTCGCCTTCCAGCTCGTCGACGACGCGCTCGACTATGGCGGCGACGCCTCGGCGCTGGGCAAGAACGTCGGCGACGATTTCCGCGAGGGCAAGATCACCATGCCGGTGATCCTGAGCTGGCGCCGCGGCGCGCCCGACGAGCGCGCCTTCTGGAAGCGCTCGATCGAGGAGGGCGCCAATGACGACGCCGCGCTCGAAAAGGCGATCGGCCTGATGACCCGGCACGGCGCCATCGCCGACACGGTGCAGCGCGCCCGCCATTTCGGCGAGATCGCCCGCGACGCGCTGGCCCCGCTGGCCGCGACGCCCGAGAAGGACGCGCTGGTCGAGGTGATCGACTTCTGCATCAGCCGCGTTAATTAAGGCGTTCCGGCCGGGGCGCGACGCGGTCTTGCGTTCGGATCATGCGCGTCAGGGCGGAAAGCCTTCCGGCCGGGAAGCTTTCTTGCCCCGCCATCCCAAAAAGGCCATGCTTGGCGCGCCAGTTCCGGCCAGGCCGACAATTCAGGCCGGCAGCCAGCGCGCTGCGGGGAATCGAAAAGAGGATAAGGGCTTCATGCGGCAAGGATCGAAACAGAGCCGGTTTTATGGTTTGCTTCTCTTGGGCCTGGCGAGCGTGGCGCTGCCGGGCGCGGCGGCGGCCAAGGCGCCGTCCGACCCGGCGCCCATCGTCCGCGCCGGCTCCTTCGCGGGCGCCTTCCTCGCCGGACGCACCGCCGAATCGGACAACAACCTCTCGCAGGCCATCGATTTCTACCGCCAGGCCATGGCCTTCGATCCCGGCGACGGCCAGATCAAGCAGGACCTGCTGCTGGTGCTTCTCACCGAGGGCCGCTTCAAGGAGGCGATGCCTTTGGCGCGCGAGCTGCGCTCCGTGCCGGAGATCGAGCGTTTCTCGCGCGTGGCGCTCGCCATCGACGCCATGGCGCGCAAGCAGTACCGCAAGGTCGGCCCGCTCCTGAAGCTGTCGGCCTCGTCCGACATGGACAGCCTGGCCACCTCGCTGCTCGACGCCTGGGCCAAGGTCGGGCAGGGCGACGCGCGCCAGGCGCTCGCCGACGTGCGCGGCCTCAAGGGGCCGGAATGGTACGGCCTGTTCCGCACCTACAACGCCGCGCTGATCGCCGATCTTTCCGGCCGCAAGCAGGACGCGCGCGACCTCTACCAGCAGTCGCTGGACGACCGCCCCGGCGGGGCCGCCGCGCCCGACACCTATGAGCGCATCGTCATGGCCTACGCCTCGTTCAAGCTCCGGCAGGGCGACAAGGACGGCGCCCTGCAGACGCTCAAGGAGGCGGAGGAGCTGCTCAACGGCCGCATGACCATCGCCGAGATGCGCCGCGGCATCGAGGCCGGCCAGAAATACGACCGCCTGATCCAGACGCCGCAGCAGGGCGCGGGCGAGGTGCTCTACACGCTCGGCACCGCCATCAACCGCAGCGGCGCCGAGGCCTTCGCCAAGCTCTATCTGCAAATGTCGCTGCCGCTGCGCCCCGACAACGACGCCACTCTCTACCAGCTCGGCGACATCTCGGCCAAGCTGCGCCAGCCCGACAAGGCGGTCGATTATTACGGCCGCGTGCCGGAGAAGTCGCCCTTCCGCCGCGACGCCGAGATGCAGCGCGCGCTCAACCTCGCCGAAAGCGGCAAGACCGCCGACGCCGTCGAGCAGCTGCGCAGCCTGCTGGCGCGCGACAAGACCGACATGCGCGGCTATCTGGCGCTGGGCGGCGTCTACGGGCAGGACAAGAATTTCGCCGAGGCCGCCAAGGTCTACGACGCGGCGGTGGAGCAGATCCCGACGCCCGAGCGCAAGGACTGGTCGATCTTCTACCAGCGCGGCATCGCCTATGAGCGGCTCAAGCAATGGGACAAGGCCGAGCCCAATTTCGACAAGGCGCTGGAGCTTTACCCCGACCAGCCGCAGGTGCTGAACTATCTCGGCTATAGCTGGGTCGACCGGGGCGAGCATCTCGACAAGGCGCTCGACATGATCCGCAAGGCGGTCGACCTGCGCCCGCAGGACGGCTACATCGTCGATTCGCTCGGCTGGGCCTATTACCAGCTCGGCCGCTACGACGAGGCGGTGACGGAGCTGGACAAGGCGGTGAAGCTGCGCCCCGAGGACCCGACCATCAACGACCATCTCGGCGACGCCTATTGGCGCGCCGGCCGGCGGCTGGAGGCCACCTTCCAGTGGAACCACGCCATCGCCGGCAAGCCCGAGCCGGAGGACCTGGTCAAGATCCAGGAGAAGCTGAAGAAGGGCCTGCCCGACCTGCCGGGCCAGCCGGCCTCCGATCAGCTGAAGCCGGCCGACCAGAAGACCGAGGCGCCGAAGGCGGACGAAGCCAAGCCGGCCGAGGCCAAGCCCGTGGAGCAGAAGCCGGCGGATCAAAAGCCCGACGCCCCGAAGACGGACGAGTCGAAGCCCGCCCAGCCGGACCAGACCAAGCCCGCCGATCAGCCGCAGCCGACCGACCAGAAGCCTGCGGACCAGAAGCCTGAAGCGCCCAAGACGGAAGACGCCAAGCCGGCCCAGCCCGATCAGGCTAATAAACCCGATCAGACCAAGCCTGCCGAGCAGAAGCCTGACGCGCCCAAGCCGGACGCGCCGAAACCGACCGAGACGCAGCCCGCCCAGCCGGCCGCCCCGCAGCCGGAAGACAAGAAGCCGGACCAGCAACAGCCCGCGCCGGCCGCTCCCGCTTCACCGGACAAGCCCAAGGCGGACTAACGCTTATGCGGCGCAGGGTTTTTGCCCTGCGCCGCCCCACCGCGCTTGACCCTGCGGGACGGAAAATTATCCGGCAGGATTTTATCCGAAAACCGGTTGCCACTTTTCGGAAATCCTGCTTAGACCGGGCCATCCTTTCAATCACGAGGTCCGCCCGTGTCGAGTTCCCAGTCTGGCCACCTGCCCGATCACATGCATCCCACCCGGTCCTTTCAGGGCCTGATCCTGACGCTGCACAATTACTGGGCCGAGCGAGGTTGCGCCATTTTGCAGCCTTACGACATGGAAGTGGGCGCGGGCACGTTCCATCCGGCGACCACGCTGCGCTCGCTCGGGCCGCGCCCGTGGCGGGCGGCCTATGTGCAGCCCTCGCGCCGTCCCAAGGACGGCCGCTACGGCGAAAACCCCAATCGCCTGCAGCATTATTACCAGTATCAGGTCATCATCAAGCCGTCGCCGCCGAACCTTCAGGAGCTTTACCTCGGCTCGCTGCGCGCCATCGGCCTCGACCCGACGCTGCATGACGTGCGCTTCGTCGAGGACGACTGGGAAAGCCCGACGCTCGGCGCATGGGGATTGGGCTGGGAATGCTGGTGCGACGGCATGGAAGTGTCGCAGTTCACCTATTTCCAGCAGGTCTGCGGCATCGAATGCGCGCCGGTCGCGGGCGAGCTGACCTACGGCCTCGAACGCCTCGCCATGTATGTGCAGGGCGTGGACAATGTCTACGACCTCAACTTCAACGGCCTCGAAGGCGCGGACAAGGTCACCTATGGCGACGTGTTCCTGCAAGCCGAGCAGGAATATTCCCGCTACAATTTCGAGATGGCGAACACCGACGTGCTGCACCAGCACTTCATCGACGCCGAACGCGAATGCGCGGCGATCCTGAAGGCGGGCTCCACCGGCGAAAATTCGCTGCATAAATGCGTGTTCCCGGCTTACGACCAGTGCATCAAGGCCAGCCACGTCTTCAACCTGATGGACGCGCGCGGCGTCATCTCCGTCACCGAGCGCCAGAGCTACATCCTGCGCGTGCGCAACCTCGCCCGCCAGTGCGGCGAGGCGTTTTTGCTGACGGACGCCGGCGGCTTCAATCTCCAGCGCGAGGCGTCCCCGTCCGCCCGCAGCGAAGCGAGGACGGACAATGCTAAAAATGCGGAAGCCGGAGGCGTACGCTGATGCCTGATTTGTTGCTTGAACTTTTCTCCGAGGAAATCCCGGCCCGCATGCAGCGCAAGGCGGCCGACGATCTGAAAAAGATGATCACCGACGGTCTGGTCGAAGCGGGCCTGACCTACGAAGCCGCCACCGCCTACTGGACGCCGCGCCGTCTGGCGCTCGACATTCGCGGGCTGACGGTGCGCTCGAAGGACGTGCACGAGGACGTCAAGGGCCCGTCCGTCACCGCCGCCGAACAGGCCATCGCCGGCTTCCTGCGCAAGGCCGGGCTAACCGACGTGAGCCAAGCCCATGTCCATTCCGACCCCAAGAAGGGCGATTTCTACGTCGCCCATCTGACCAAGCCCGGCCGCGCGGCGGAAGACATCGTCGCCGAACTCGTGCCGCAGGTGATCCGCACTTTCCCTTGGCCGAAATCCATGCGCTGGGGCGCGGCCTCGGCCAAGCCCGGCTCCTTGCGCTGGGTGCGCCCGCTGCAATCGATCCTCTGCACCTTCGGCCCCGAGACCGAGGAAACCAAGGTCATCGATTTCGACGTGGACGGCATCAAGTCCGGCAATGTCACCTATGGCCACCGCTTCCTCAGCGACGGCCAGCCGATCAAGGTGCGCCGCTTCGAGGACTATGTCGACAAGCTGGAAAAGGCTTTCGTCGTTCTCGACGCCGAGCGCCGCAAGGAGATCATCGCGCAGGACGCGCATAATCTCGCCTTCGCCTCCGGGCTGGAGCTGGTCGAGGACGAGGGCCTGCTGGAGGAAGTCTCCGGTCTGGTCGAATGGCCTGTCGTGCTGATGGGCGAGTTCGAGGAAGAGTTTCTGGCCATTCCGCCGGAAGTCATCCGCCTCACCATCCGCGCCAACCAGAAATGTTTCGTCACGCGCAAACAGGGCGAGACGGAGGCGCTGTCGAACAAGTTCATCCTCGTCTCCAACATCGCGGCCCGCGACGGCGGCAGGGAAATCGCCTTCGGCAACGGCAAGGTGGTGCGCGCGCGCCTCTCCGACGCGCTCTATTTCTGGCATACCGACCAGCACGACCTGCCGGACCTCGACAAGCTGGCGGCTTCGGCCGAGAAATTCGGCCTCGACCTGAAAAAGCCGCTCGACCAGCGCATGGCGCGCCTCGACGCGCTCAACGTCACCTTCCACGCCAAGCTCGGCACGCAAGGGCAGCGCGTCGAGCGCATCCGCGAACTGGCGTCGCAGATAGCCCCCTTGGTCGGCGCTGATCCGAAGCTGGCCGTCCGCGCGGCCGTGCTCGCCAAGGCCGATCTCCAGACCGAAGTGGTTGGCGAATTCCCCGAATTGCAGGGCGCGATGGGCCGCAAATATGCGGCTCTTCAGGGCGAGGACGAAGCCGTCGCCGCAGCGCTCGAAGAGCATTACAAGCCGCAGGGCCCCTCCGATATCGTGCCGAAAAACCCGGTTTCGGTGGCCGTGGCGCTGGCCGACAAGCTCGACACGCTGGTGGGCTTCTGGGTCATCGACGAAAAGCCGACCGGCTCGAAGGACCCCTATGCGCTGCGCCGCGCGGCGCTTGGCGTCATCCGCCTGCTTCTGTCGCAGGAGTGGAAATTCCCGCTCATGCCGCTGTTCCGCTCGGCTTTCGCCGCGCTGAACGAAGGGCAGGTGCGGCGCAAGCTGCGCGAATTCGAGGCGAAGCTCGCGGGCGAAAATTCCGGCGACGTCGACGGCGAGCAGGACGTGGATATCGCGCTCGGCAATTACGAGCGGGAAATCCGCGCCGCGGCGGAAGCCGCCGCTGGGCCGGTTCTCAGCGACCTCCTGTCCTTCTTCCACGACCGCCTCAAGGTCCATTTGAAGGACGAGGGCGCGCGTCACGACGCCATCGACGCCGTGCTGACGCCCGACGCCGACAATCTGCTGCTGGTCGCCCGCCGTCTGGAGGCGCTGATCGTCTTCATCAACGAGGAAGACGGCAAGAACCTTCTGGCCGGAGCCAAGCGCGCCGCCAACATCCTTTCCGCCGAGGAAAAGAAGGGCGCGACGGTCGCGGGCGCGGTCGATCCCGCGCTTCTGCACGAGGCGGAGGAAAAGGCGCTGGCCGAGGCGGTCGATCAGGCCGAGAAAGAGGCCGGCGAGGCCATCGCGCGCGAGGACTTCTCCGGCGCGATGCTGGCGCTGGCCCGGCTGCGCGGCCCGGTCGACATCTTCTTCGAGAAGGTGCTGGTCAATGACGAGGACGAGAAGGTGCGGGCCAACCGCCTTGCGCTTCTGGCCCAGATCCGCGCCGCCACCGGCAAGGTGGCCGATTTCTCGAAAATCGCCGGCTGATATGAAAATGGCGCTGTTTCAGCGCCATTTTTCTTTTGGGGATTACTTCAAGCTCGGCCGCAGCGGCGCGTCGAGCTGGGCGGCGGCCCACGGCTCGCCCACCACGCGCACCGGCGCCGCGGCGTCGAAATCGCGCTGCGGCGGCTCGTTCGCCGTCGTGGCCGTCGGGTCGTCGGGAACGGTCTTGCCCTGCATCCGCGCCATATAGGCGCGGGCGCGCTGGCGGCGCTCCAGCATTTCGCGCTGGTTCTCCTGCTCCGCCGCCTTTTCGGCCTTGCAGCTTTCGCAGATCGGCAGCCCGTCCGGCCCCATGCGGTCGAAGCCGATATAGCTGATCGAGCCGATATCGACCATCGCCGGCGCGTGGCCCGGGCCGCCCGCCAAAGCGGGGCCGTGCAGGGCGGCGGCTGTCAGGGCGGCGGCGATCAATCGCGGGAGCATCATTCACCTCTTGCAGGGATTTTTATCACAATGGCGCAAAAAAGCTAACAAAAGGCAATTTTTCGCGCCGTCTTGCGCCGAGCGCCGCGCTTGTGTAGGCAGGACCTGAGCAAACGGAGGCGCGCGATCCGTGTCCGACACAGTGACATTCGATGATGCGGCGGTCGCGCGCGCGGTGGAAGTCCTGCGGCGCGGCGGCCTCGTCGCCATCCCGACCGAAACCGTCTATGGGCTTGCCGCCGACGCCACCAACGGCGAGGCGGTGGCGGGCATTTTCGCCGCCAAGGGCCGGCCGCATTTCAACCCGCTGATCGCCCATGTGAGCGGCCTCGCCATGGCCGGGCGCCATGTGACCTTCGACCCCGTCTCGCGCCGGCTGGCCGAGGCCTTCTGGCCCGGGCCGCTGACGCTGGTGCTTCCACTGAAAGACAGGCAGGAGACGGACCGCCCGGTCCATCCGCTCGCCACCGCCGGGCTTGCGACGCTCGCCCTGCGCATGCCGCAGGGACGGGTGCGCGAGGTGATCGCCGCGCTCGACCGCCCCGTCGCCGCGCCCAGCGCCAACACCTCCGGCCGCATCAGCCCGACCAGCGCGCAGGCCGTGGCCGGCGACCTCGGCGACAGGCTCGACCTCATCCTCGACGCCGGCGCCTGCGGCGTGGGTGTGGAATCCACCATCGTCAAGGTGGAGGGGGAGCGCGTGCGCCTGCTGCGCCCCGGCGGGCTGGCGGCCGAGGAGATCGAGGCGCTGATCGGCCAAAAACTCGAACGCGCCGACCAGCGCGCAGCCATCCAGGCCCCCGGCATGATGCAATCCCATTACGCGCCCGAGGCGGGCGTCCGGCTCGACGCGGAGACGGTCGCGCCCGGCGAGGCGCTGCTCGCCTTCGGCCCGGTCCGCGCGGCGGGGGCGGAGCAGGCGGCGGCCATGCTCAACCTCAGCCCCGCGGGCGACCTGCGCGAGGCGGCGGCCAATCTGTTCGACTTCATGCGCCGGCTCGACGCCGTGGGCGCGAAGACCATCGCCGTGGAGCCCATCCCCATGACGGGCCTCGGCGAAGCCGTCAACGACCGTCTGAAACGCGCGGCGGCCCCGCGATAGCTTTGTGAGGCGACCATGCCGGACAGGGACCTGATCCAACGCTTCGCCGCCATCGTCGGCGGGAAGAACGCGCTGACCGCGCCGGAGGACGTCGCGCCCTATCTCATCGAGCAGCGCGACCTCTATCACGGCCGCACGGCGCTGGTGCTGCGCCCCGGTTCTACAGAGGAAGTGGCGGCGATCATGAGGCTCGCCACCGAGACGAGGACCCCCGTCGTGCCGCAGGGCGGCAATACCGGCCTCGTCGGCGCGCAGCAGCCCGACGAAAGCGGCGCGGCGATCGTCCTGTCGCTCGGCCGCCTGAACCGCATCCGCGCGCTCGACCCGGTCGGCAACCTCGCCACCGTCGAGGCGGGGGTGATCCTCAAGAACCTTCAGGACGCGGCGGAAGAGGCGGGGCGGCTGTTTCCGCTGTCGCTGGGCTCGGAGGGCTCGTGCCAGATCGGCGGCAATCTCGGCTCCAACGCCGGCGGCACGGCGGTGCTGGCCTATGGCAACATGCGCGAGCTATGCCTGGGGCTGGAGGTGGTGCTGCCGACGGGCGAGATCCTCAGCGACCTGCGCTATGTCAAGAAGGACAATACCGGCTACGACCTCAAGGACCTGTTCATCGGCGCGGAGGGCACGCTGGGCGTCATCACGGCGGCGGTGCTTAAAATCTTTCCGCAGCCCAGAGGCAAGGGCGTCGCCTATGCCGGCCTGCGCGATCCCGACGACGTGCTGCGCCTGTTCAAGCTCGCCACCGAGCACGCCGGCCCGGCGCTGACCGGCTTCGAGCTGATGCCGCGCATCGGCGTGGAGTTCACCGTGCGTCATGTGGCCGGGGCGCGCGATCCGCTCGCCGCGCCGCACGACTGGTACGTGCTTCTCGACATCTCCTCCTCGCGCTCGGAGGAGGACGCGCGCGTCACGCTCGAAACCATCCTGGGCGAGGCCTACGAGGCCGACATCGTTCAGGACGCGGCCATCGCCGAAAGCGTGGCGCAGGCGCAGATTTTCTGGAAGATGCGCGAGGAGATGTCCTGGGCGCAGAAGCCGGAGGGCGGCTCGATCAAGCACGACATCTCCGTGCCGGTCGCCTCCATCCCCGCCTTCATCCGCGAGGCGCGCGCGGCGGTGGAGGCGATGGTCCCCGGCGCGCGGCTGGTCTGCTTCGGCCATGTCGGCGACGGCAACCTGCATTTCAACGTCTCCCAGCCGGTCGGCATGGACAAGCAGGCCTATCTCGCCCATTGGCACGACATGAACCATTGCGTCCACAGCATCGTCATGCGCTACGGCGGCTCGTTCTCGGCCGAGCACGGCATCGGCCAGTTGAAGCGCGAGGAGCTCGCCTTCTTCAAGCAGCCCGTGGCGCTCGACCTGATGCGCCGCGTCAAGGCCGCCTTCGACCCGGCCGGAATCATGAACCCCGGCAAGGTGCTGTGAGGACGGCTGGTTGAAAGAACAGTTCCGATGGGCTATATTCGGATTGGCGGCTGAAGCGCGAACTCCAGCCGCCGTGTGCTTAAGCTAAAGAATGTAGACCCGCACTGTGGCTCGCCAGCCGGTGCGGGTTTTCTTTATCCTAAGCGTGAACCTTATGGGTATCAGCCACATCGGATCACCTCCGAACAGAGAGCAAAGCCCTTGCCTGGGTCGGGGCGGCTCATCCTCCCCGATGCGCCGGCTGGCGCGGCGCGTGCTGCTTCTGCTCCCTGCTTCGATCCTTATCAAAACCCTTGGTTGAAATCCATCGACAATACGCCTGTTCTTGCCGTTCAGCGTTCGTAACTGCTTCTTCAGAAGAATTTCCGATTTCTTACACCCGGTTTCATTCTGATAACCAAAGGAAAAGGCAGGGAAAAGTTAACCCAACGCGTTAAGTCCGCCGGTAAGGAACCGCGCCTATTCTCCAGATCAACGAAGGCGAAAAGCCGAAATAAGGGGCCGGGAAAACCGGCTCTCAGGAGAGACAGAGGCGACGACGATGATGAACAAGGGACTGAAGCCCGCCTGGGCCGGACGCGAACTGCGGCTCGATCCGTTTCACTTTCCGCAGGTGGTGACCTACGCCTCGCGCGACGGCGGCGGCAACGTCACCTTCACCATCGACGAGCGCGGCGTGGTCATCCGGCAGATCCTGCCGTCGAGCGGCCTGCCCATGTCGATCGCGCTGCCGGCCAACGCCTTCCTGGGCGTCGCCGCCCGCGCCGTCGAGGACGAATATGGCGAGATCACCGTTACGCTGGAATTGCTGCACGAGGACGCCCAGCTTTCCGTGCCGCTCCTGGTGGCGCACGACCTCAGCGACGTGGCCGCCGACTGGCGCGCCTGGGCCGCGGCCTTCAGCCTGCCCATGCTCCTGGTCGAGGAGGACGGCGTCGCCCGCCCGCTTTACGAAAGCAACGGCCCGGTGCGCACCGGCCAGCCGCAGGCCCGCCGCCAGGGGCAGGAGCCGCGCCGCCGCCGCCCGCGTTTTCTCGCCCGCCGCAAGACCGGCGCGCTGGGCGTGCGGCTGGTGATCTCCGGCAACGAGATCATCGCCCGCAACTAAATCCCGGCGAAAGCGTTCACTTTACTGTGTGTTGTCATCATGATGACCGAATGCGCGGTTAGAACATCGATGACGCTTCGCAACGAAGCTCTATAATTTGGCTGACCTCCAAACAGAGCCACCCGGATGGAAACCCCATCCGGGTCTTTTTTTATCTCTTGCGGGCCAAGAACGCCGCTACCGCCTCGCGCGCCTCGGCCGAGCCCAGCCGCTCGGCGAAAAGCCTGGCCTCGCGCGCGATGCGGTCGGCCACCGTCTCGGCCGGCATGCGCAGCAGCGCGCGGGCGATCCGCATCGCCTCGGGCGGCTTGGCGGCGATCTCATGGGCGGCCTTCATGACCTCCGCCTCCAGTTCCTCCGGTTCGACGAGGCGATAGACGATGCCCGCCTCCTGCGCCGCCTCGGCCGAAAAGCCGTGCCCCAGCGCCAGCAGCGCGAAGGCCTTCTGCGCCCCCATCAGCGGCGGGGCCAGCAGGCTGGAGGCCGCCTCCGGCACGAGGCCCAGATCGACGAAGGGCGTGCGGAACAGCGACCGCTCGGTGGCGAAGGTCAGGTCGCAATGAAAATGCATGGTCGCGCCGACGCCGATGGCGAGCCCGTCGACGCCCGAGACGATCGGCTTCTTCGCCCCCGCCAGCGCGTGGAGGAAGTCGAGCACCTCGCCGCCCATGCCGCCGCCGGCGGCGGCCATGAAATCCTGCATGTCGTTGCCGGCGGAAAAGGCCCCGGGCGTCCCGAGGAACACATGCGTGCGCACCGCGTCGTCGGCGTCGCCGTCGACAAGCGCTTTGGCCATGGCGGCGTACATGGCGCGAGTGATGGCGTTTTTCTTGACCGGCCGGTTGAGCCGGACCACCTGCGCCGCGCCGTCGCGTTCGATCACGATCTCGTCCATGGTCAAGCCTCCAGCGCCGCGCGGCCGGCGGCGAGGCCGGCCGCCCCGTCGACGACCGCCTGCTTCAGCGCGCCGACTTCCGGGAGCAGGTTTTCGGCGAAGAAGCGGCACAGGCCGGCGCGGCCGGGATCGTCGTCCGCCAGCGCCCCGCGCGCCAGAAACGCCCCGCCGGCGGTCAGCGACAGCAGGCGCTGATAGGGCGTCGCGCCGGAAAACGCCTCCTGCAGGCGGTCCTCCGCGACGGCGCGCTGCAGATATTCGGTCGCCGCGCGCGCCTCGGCCACGGCCTCGGCGAGCAGCGCCCCGGTCCGGCCCAGATCGGCGCGCTTTTCGGCGCGGCCGGCCTCGGCCTGCAATTCGTCGAGGAAGCCCATCACATGCCCGCCATCGCCGAGCGGCAATTTGCGCGTCGCGAGGTCGATGGCCTGGATGCCGTTGGTGCCCTCGTAGATCGGCGTGATGCGGGCGTCGCGCAGAAGCTGCGCCGCGCCCGTCTCCTCGATATAGCCCATGCCGCCATGCACCTGCACGCCCAGCGAGGCCACCTCGACGCCGGCGTCGGTGGCGAAGCTCTTGGCGAGCGGCGTCAGCAGCCCGGCGCGATCGGCCCAATGGCGCGCCTCGTCGCCCTCGCTCACGCGGCTCATGTCGATGGCGTGGGCGCAGGCCTGCACCAGCGACCGCGCCACTTGCGTCAACGCCTTCATGGTGAGAAGCATGCGCTGCACGTCCGGGTGCTCGATAATCGGGCACATGCCCTCGACGCCCGCCGCGCGGCCCTGCCGCCGCTCCTTCGCATAGGCCAGCGCCTGCTGACAGGCGGCCTCCGCCACGCCGACGCCCTGCACGCCGACCAGCAGGCGGGCGTTGTTCATCATGGTGAACATGCAGGCGAGGCCGCGATTCTCCTCGCCGATCAGCCAGCCCACCGCGCCCTTCTCCGCGCCTTCCACGAAACCGTCGCCATAGATCATGGTGCAGGTGGGTGAAGCGTGGATGCCCATCTTGCGCTCGATCCCGGCGCAGAACAGGTCGTTGCGCCGCCCCGGCGCGCCCTCCGCGTCGGGCAGGAATTTCGGCACGAGAAACAAGGAGATGCCCTTCACACCCGCCGGCGCGTCGGGCAGGCGGGCCAGCACCAGATGCACGATATTGTCGGAAAGGTCGTGCTCGCCATAGGTGATGAAGATCTTCTGGCCGAAGATGCGGTAGGTCCCGTCGTCGCGCCGCTCGGCGCGGGCGCGCAGCGCGCCGAGGTCCGAGCCCGCCTGCGGCTCGGTCAGGTTCATCGTGCCCATCCATTCGCCCGAGACGAGCTTGTCGAGATAGACGTCCTTCAGGTCCTGCGAGGCGTGCGTCTCCAGCGCCTCGACCGCGCCCATGGTCAGCGTCGGCGCGATGGCGAAGGCCAGCGAGCCGGAATTCCACATCTCGCCCACCGCCACGGCCAGCGTCATCGGCAGGCCCTGTCCGCCATGCTCGGGCGCGCCGGTCAGCGCGTTCCAGCCGCCGGCGGCCCAGTCGCGGTAAAGCGCCTTCCAGCCCGGCGTGGTGGTGACAACGCCGTCCTTCAGGCTCGCCCCATGCCGGTCGCCGGCGACGCGCAGCGGCTCGATCCGCTCGGCGGCGAATTTCCCCGCCTCCGTCAGGATGGCCTCGGCCAGGTCGGCGCTCAGCGCCGGAAAACGGCCTTGCTCCAGCGCGGGCCCCAGCCCCGCCACCTGCATCAGCGTGTGAAAAATCTCGGAAACCGGTGCGCGATACATCGTTCCTCCTCGCCTGTGACGCCGCCCGTTCCGATTTCTATCTGCTTTTTACGTAAACGTCGATATTTTTCCGCGCCGCCGCCGGCGCGGAACCTCATCGCCACGGCCGGCATTTAACCAAATCTTCTTCAGCGCAAGCTATGACAGGACAAGCGAATTCAAGGTGCTGGCTGGATGACGTTCGTTCCGTTTTTTCTTACGGTCAATCTGACGGTGGCGTGCCTGTTCGTGCTCACCTTCGCCTTCGTCTCCATCCAGGAGCGCAACCAGCGCGCGCCGCGCTGGTTCACGCTCACCTTCGCCGCGCTGGTGCTTCTGCCGCTGTTCGGCTTCTGGATCGAAAAGGCCGCCTATCCCGAGCTGGTCGGCGTCTGCGCCTTCACGGCGCTGCTGACGGCGGTGATCTCCGGCCTCGTCGGCGTGCACGAAATCTACCGCATGAAGGTCGACTGGCCGCTTCTGGCGCTGCTGGCGGCGGCCTCGCTGGCGCTCAACCTCGTTTTGCTCGAATTGCCGAGAAGCACGCTCCTGCACCGCATCCTCTATCAGGCCCCGTTCTGCCTGTTCGAGGCCTGGATGATGCTCACGGTCTACCGCTCCGGCATGCCGCGTCTGGTGGACAAGCTCCTGATGGCGCTGGCCACGCTGGCGCTGCTGCATTTCCTGTCGCGGCCCTTCCTCATCCTCTGGGTCGGCGTCGACGTGCGCCAGAGCGACGGGACCGGCGCCGTCTCGGCCATGTTCTCGCTGACGATGGGCGTGCTGGTGCAGGTCGGCTTCGGCCTGTCGCTGCTGCTGCTCTCGGTGTCGCGCATGGTCGGCGACGCCAACGAAAGCTCCGAGATCGACGAATTGTCGCAGATCTGCAACCGGCGCGGCTTCGACCGCCGGGTGGGGCGGATCCTGGCCGGCGAGGGGCCGGACGCGCCCTACGCCGTCATCATGAGCGACCTCGACCATTTCAAGCAGGTCAACGACACCTTCGGCCACGACGGCGGCGACCGCATCATCGCCGCCTTCGGCCGGCTTATGAAGGGACAATTGCCGCGCGCCTCGGTGGCGGCGCGCATGGGCGGCGAGGAGTTCGTCGCCTTCCTGCCGCATGTCGATCTCGACGCCGCGCGCGGCCACGCCCAGCAATTACGCCAGCTTTTGGCGGAGCTGGACATGGGGCAGGCGGCGCATTGGCGGCCGACGGCGAGCTTTGGCGTCGCCGTCCACGCCGAGGGCGAGGGGCTTTACGAGACCATGCGCCGCGCCGACCGCGCGCTCTACGCCGCCAAGAAGGAAGGCCGCGACCGCGTGCGCGCCTGGCGCGCCGAGGACGAGCGCGAGGCGCGGATCGCCTAGAGCATTTTGCAGCCGAACGGAAACGTTTGGCGTCGCATAAATGCCGTGAAAACAAATAGCTGGAGCGGTTCCAGAATCGCTCTAGCTTCCGGCCTTCTCACGGGCCACCGCGCGCCAGCCGATGTCGGAGCGGTAGAAGCCGTCCGGCCAGTCGATCATCTTCACCGCCTCATAGGCCTTCGCCTGCGCCTCGGCCACGGTCCTGCCCGTGGCGGTGACGTTGAGCACGCGGCCGCCATTGGCGACGATGGCGCCGTCCTTCTCCGCCGTGCCGGCGTGGAAGACCTTGACGCCTTCGAGGCCTTCGAGCCTGTCCAGCCCGCGGATGACGCCGCCCTTTTTCACGTTGGACGGATAGCCCTCGGCCGCCATCACCACGGTCAGCGCCGGATCGTCCTTCCAGCGCAGTTCGACTTCGTCCAGCCGGCCGTCGACGGCGGCGTCGATCACTTCCAGCAGGTCGCTTTCGAGCCGCATCATCAGCACCTGGCATTCCGGGTCGCCGAAGCGGGTGTTGTATTCGATCAGCTTTGGCCCGTCCGCGCCGATCATCAGCCCGGCGAACAGCACGCCCGAAAATGGCGCGCCGATCTTGGCCATGCCGCGCATGGTCGGCTCGATCAATTCGCGCATGGTGCGCTCGACCATGGCGGGCGTCATCACCGGCGCGGGGGCGTAGGCGCCCATGCCGCCGGTGTTGAGGCCGGTGTCGCCGTCGCCGACGCGCTTGTGGTCCTGCGCCGAGCCGAGCGGCAGCGCCGTCTTGCCGTCGCAGATGCAGAAGAAGCTCGCCTCCTCGCCGTCGAGGAATTCCTCCACCACCACTTCCGCGCCGGCCGCGCCGAACGCGCCCTCGAAGCAGGCGTCGACGGCCTCCAGCGCCTCGTCGAGCGTCATCGCCACCACCACGCCCTTGCCGGCGGCGAGCCCGTCGGCCTTGACCACGATGGGCGCGCCCTGCTGGCGGATATAGGCCTTGGCCTTGGGCGCGTTGTTGAAGCGGCCATAGGCCCCGGTCGGGATGTCGAAGCGCGCGCAGAGGTCCTTGGTGAAGCCCTTGGAGCCTTCGAGCTGCGCCGCCGTCTTGGAAGGCCCGAACACGCGCAGGCCGGCCGCGCGCAACTCGTCGGAAAGCCCGGCCACCAGCGGCGCCTCCGGCCCGACGACGACGAGGTCGATCCCCTTGTCCTTGCAGAAGGCGATGACGGCGGCGTGGTCGGCCGCGTCGAGCGCGACCAGCTCGGCGGCCTCCGCGATCCCCGGATTGCCCGGCGCGCAATAGAGCCTGGTCAGCAGGGGAGACGCCGCCAGCTTCCACGCCAATGCGTGTTCGCGCCCGCCGGAACCGATCAACAGGACTTTCATGCCTTGCTCCCTCTGCTGGAGATAAGTAAGTGTCTACTGAACCCGGCTCTCTATGGCCGGGGCTTTTCGGGGGCAAGCCCCGGGGCGTCGATTTCGGCCGAAAACGCCGTGACGGGCGCTTTTTTACGTGAATGGACGCCACCATGCAGCAGTCGAAGACAGATTCCCCGATTCAGTCGCGCAGCGCGCAGGGCTGGGTGAAGGACGCCGCCCCGTCCGGCGCCTGGGTCTATCGCGTCCTGCCGCGCGCGCTCTGGCCCTATGCGCAGCTCGCGCGCTGGGACCGGCCGATCGGCTGGCAATTGCTGCTGTGGCCCTGCTGGTGGTCGGCGGCGCTGGTGGCCGGCGCGGGCGCCAGGCCCGGCGACGGCGCCTGGGCCGTCACGCCCTCGCTCTGGCATCTGGTGCTGTTCCTCGTCGGCGCGGTGGCCATGCGCGGCGCCGGCTGCACCTATAACGACCTCGTCGACCAGGACATCGACGACAAGGTCGACCGCACCCGCTCGCGCCCGCTGCCCTCGGGGCAGGTGACGCGCAAACAGGCCAAGCTCTTCATCGTCCTGCAGACGCTGGTCGGCCTCGCGGTGCTGCTGCAGTTCAACTGGTTCTCGGTCGGGCTGGGCGTGGTCTCGCTTGTCATCGTCGCCGCCTATCCCTTCATGAAGCGCGTCACCGACTGGCCGCAGCTCGTGCTCGGCATGGCCTTTTCCTGGGGCGCGCTGATGGGCTGGGCGACGGTGCGCGGCTCGCTCGACCTGCCGCCGCTGCTTCTCTATGTCGGCGCGATCCTGTGGACCATCGGCTACGACACCATCTACGCCCATCAGGACAAGGAGGACGACGCGCTGGTCGGCGTGCGTTCGACCGCGCGCCTGTTCGGCCGCCACACGAAGACGGCGCTGATCGTGCTCTATGGCGGCGCCATCGGCTGCTTCGCCGCCGCCTTCGCGCTGGCCCAGGCGCCGATGCCGGCGCTGGCGGGATTGCTGGCGGCGGCGGTGCATCTCTACCGCCAGATCCTGGTGCTCGACATCGACAATCCCGACCAGTGCCTGCGCCTGTTCCGCTCCAACAACGTCGTCGGCTGGCTGATCTTCCTCGGCCTGGTGCTGGGCAGCCTGTGGGTGGCGGTCAAGCCGCTCGTTTGATCACGGATAAAGCCGCTCCTTGCCCCAGTCGCCCTCGGGCGCCGCGCGCGTGAACAGCACCCGGTCGTGCAGGCGGAAGGGGCGGTCGTGCCAGAACTCGATCGACACCGGCCGGATGCGGAAGCCCGACCAGTAGGACGGGCGCGGAATGTCGCCGATGGCGTATCGGGCCGTATATTCCGCCACCGCCTTCTCCAGCGCGAAGCGGCTTTCCAGCGGCCGCGACTGCTTCGACGCCCAGGCGCCGATGCGGCTGCCGCGCGGGCGCGAGGCGTAATAGGCGTCGGCCTCCGCCGCGCTCACCGGCTCCACCGGCCCGCGCACCCGCACCTGCCGCCGCAGCGTCTTCCAGTGGAAGCACATCGCCGCCTTGCCGGCCGACAGGATTTCCTGTCCTTTCCGGCTTTCATAATTTGTGTAGAAGACGAAACCCTGCCCGTCGAAGTCCTTTAGAAGCACCATGCGCACATTGGGCATGCCCTCCGGGTCGACGGTGGCGAGCGCCACGGCGTTGGGGTCGTTCGGCTCGCTCTTCGCGGCGTCGGCGAGCCATTGCGCGAACAGCTCGAACGGCTCGGAGGATTGGGTGAAGTCGTCGCTTGCGTTTGTCATGTCGATGTTTTCAAAAGGGTTTTCATGAAGTCGGCGTCGCGCGCCGGCGCGGCGCGGTCGCCGTGTCCGGGCGGAAGCTTGGTCCAAATCGCGAGCTTTGTCCATGCCCCGCCGCGCCCGTTTTAGCCGGCCCCGCCTTGCGGCTTTTTCCGCTTTTGGCGCCGGGCGAACAAAACTTGCGCGCCTTCTCTGGCCTTTCCCCAATCGCCGTTGTAAGCAGGGTACGATTTGTTAACTCTGCCCGCAAACCTCCTGTTAACGCGCGGATACTCATACTCCATGCAATCCTGACGGGCAGAATAAGGGAAAGACCTTGGTTATCGGAACACAACGCCGTCCTGAAAGGCTCCACGAGGCGCTTCGCGCGGGCTTTCCGGTCCGCGTCGCGGCGGTGGCGCTGATGACGGCCGCAATTTCCGGTTGCGCGATGGGCGGCTTCAGCATGGAGAAGGCCGCGCCCGACGCGACCGCCGTCACCGGCTCCGTGAAGGCGGAGGCCGATCCGGGCCGCCGTTCCGACCAGTCGGCGATCCAGAACGTGGTCTCGGCGCTCAACTTCACCCAATGGGGCAAGAAGCCGGCCCCCTGGGCCAATCCCGACACGGGCAGCCAGGGCAAGATCACCACCATCGCCGAAAGCAACAAGGACGGCCATCTCTGCCGCCAGTTCGAGACCTCGCGCGAGGCCTTCGACGGCGTGTCGCTCTATAAGGGCGAGACCTGCATGCAGCAGGGCGGCCAATGGACGCTGACATCCTTCGCCCCGCTCTGAAAAGACGCGCTCCGCACTGGAATTTCGCCGCCGACATGCGCATATGAGGGGCGAAGGCCTTCGGGCCGAATCCAATCGGGCGGCCGCGCGCGGCCGTCTTCTCCCAGACGAGGAATGCGATGCGCGATCCCTATAGCGTGCTGGGCGTCGCCAAGACGGCGAAGCCCGAGGAAATCAAATCGGCCTTTCGCAAGCTGGCCAAGAAGCACCATCCGGATCAGAACCAGGACGATCCCAAGGCGAAGGAGCGCTTCGCCGAGGTCAACCAGGCCTATGAGATCGTCGGCGACAAGGAGACCCGCGCCAGGTTCGACCGCGGCGAGATCGACGCCGAGGGCAAGCCGGTCTACCAGGGTTTCGGCGGCGGCGGGCAGGGCGACCCCTTCGCGGGCTTCCGCCAGCAGGGCGGCGAGGGCCCCTTCGGCTTTCGCGGCGGCGCCGGCGGCTTCCAGCAGGGCGGCGGCTTCGGCGAGGACATATTGAACGACATCTTCGGCGGCGCTTTCGGCGGCGGCGGGCGCCGCAACCGTTCCGGCCCGGCGCGCGGCGCCGACCTTTCGGCCGCAATCGACGTCACCCTGGCGCAGGTCGCCGGGGCCGAGAAGGTCGAGGCGGTGTTCCCCAACGGCAAGCATCTCAAGATCAAGCTGCCCGCCTATGTCGAGGACGGCCAGACCATCCGCCTCAAGGGCCAGGGCGAGGCCGCCCATGGCGGGACCCCCGGCGACGCGCTGGTGACGATCCGCTTCCGGCCGCATCCGCGCTTCCGGCTCGAGGGCCGCGACGTGCATGTGGACCTGCCGGTGGCGCTCGCCGACGCGGTGCTGGGCGGCAAGCAGGAGGTGGAGACGCTCGACGGCCGCATCGCGGTGCGGGTGCCGGCCTGGTCCAGCTCCGACAAGGTGCTGCGGCTCAAGGAGAAGGGCCTGCCGCTCAAGTCCGGCGGGCGCGGCGACCTCTACGTCCATGTCCGCATCATGCTGCCCGAGGGCGGCGACGAGGCGCTGGAGGCCTTTTTCCAGAAGCGCCATGTAGCCTGACGATAGGGCCAGATCGGCCTCAGCGGAGAAAGATCGCCGGCTAAAGGACGCGGGCGGCGTCGCCGCCGCGTCGCGGCGCTGCGACAATACCCCGCTTTTTATCTGCAATTGCTTGATGGCGAGGCCGCGCTGTGCGATAGGGCGAGAAACGATTGTTTCAATGAGGACCCTTAATGACGGCACAGTCTGGTTTGTTGCAGGGCAAGCGTGGATTGATTCTCGGCGTGGCCAATAATCGCTCCATCGCATGGGGCATCGCCAAAGCCGCACGCGAGGCCGGCGCGGAGCTGGCGTTCACCTATCAGGGCGACGCATTGAAGAAACGCGTGGAGCCGCTGGCCGCCGAGCTGGGCGCCTTCGTGGCCGGGCATTGCGACGTGGCCGACGCCGCCAGCATCGACGCCGTCTTCGACGCCATCGAGAAGGAGTGGGGCAAGCTGGACTTCCTGGTCCACGCCATCGGCTTCTCCGACAAGGACGAGCTGACCGGCCGCTACGTCGACACCTCCGAGGCCAATTTCTCCAACACCATGCTGATCTCGGTCTATTCGCTGACGGCGGTGGCCCGCCGCGCCGAGAAGCTGATGGCCGACGGCGGCTCGATCCTGACGCTGACCTATTACGGCGCCGAGAAGGTCATGCCCAACTACAACGTCATGGGCGTGGCCAAGGCCGCGCTGGAGGCGAGCGTCAAATATCTCGCCGTCGACCTCGGCCCGCAGAACATCCGCGTCAACGCCATTTCGGCCGGCCCGATCAAGACGCTGGCCGCCTCCGGCATCGGCGATTTCCGCTATATCCTCAAATGGAACGAGTACAACGCGCCGCTGCGCCGCACCGTCACCATCGAGGAAGTGGGCGACGTCGGCCTCTATTTCCTGTCGGACCTGTCGCGCTCGGTGACGGGCGAGGTCCACCACGCCGACAGCGGCTATCACGTCATCGGCATGAAGGCCGTCGACGCCCCCGACATTTCGGTGGTCAAGGACTGATCCTCCGCCTCCCGTCGGGGAGGCGGTCTCCTTCCGGAAAACTTCAGGGAGAATTGTGTGGCGCCCCGCGAGGTCATCTATTTTTCGCGTCATGGCGAAACGGACTGGAACGTCTCCCAGCGCATTCAGGGCCAGCTCGACATCGACATCAACGCGCTCGGCCGCACCCAGGCCGACCGCAACGGCGACATGCTGAAGACGCTGATCGGCGCCGGCGCCGGCTTCGACTTCGTGGCGAGCCCGCTGCGCCGCACCCGCGAGACCATGGAGCGCATCCGCCTGCGCATGGGGCTCGACCCCTACGACTTCCGCACCGACCCGCAATTGATGGAGGTCAATTTCGGCGACTGGCAGGGCTCCATGATGGAGGACATCGCCGAGACGCGCGAGGACCTGATCGAGGCGCGCGCCCGCGACAAGTGGAATTTCGTGCCGCCCGGCGCCACGGCGGAAAGCTACATGATGCTGTCGCGCCGCATCGGGCGCTGGGTCGAGGCGGTGGAATGGCCGACGGTCTGCGTCACCCATGGCGGCTGCATCCGCACCCTGTTCTTCCTCTATGGCGGCCTCGACGGCCACGACGCGGCCAATCTGAGCGTGCCGCAGGACAAGATCCTGCGGCTCACCGGCGGCAAATTGGAATGGCTGTGAGCCTTACTCCGGGCCTTATGGGGCTTCCTGGATGTCGGTGATGAAGCGGGTGTCGTCGACCACGTCGTAGACGATGATGACCTTCATGCCCTTGTTTATGGCCGAATAGTCGAACTCGCCCGGCAGCTTGTAGGTCTGGCCGTCGTCGAGCGTGATGGTGTCGCTGTCCTTGTTGATGCCCGTGATCTTGCCTTCGGCGTCGTCGGCCATGGCGACGGTGGAGAAGAGGGATGCGACGATGAGGATCAGTCCCACCAGATACTGCATGATTTCCGTTCCTTTGGTTGCGCCTTTCAACTCAAAACACTGGCGCTTGGCCGCCGGGGCGTCCGAAGTTTCGCGTTCCCTCAGATTTGCTTGCCGAATGTGTCAAAAAAAATGCCATAAGTGGCTCATCCGAAGGAAAAACCTTGTCTTCCGCCGGGCGGTTTGACCGGGCCGTCAAAGCCCGTTAAAACCGGCCCGAACCGACGGAGGCGCCGCGCCCGCTCCGTCATGCAAGCAAGACTGGACCCGCCCTCATGTCTCACAACAGTTTCGGCCATTTGTTCCGCGTCACCACCTGGGGCGAAAGCCACGGTCCGGCGCTCGGTTGCGTGGTGGACGGCTGCCCGCCCGGGATCACCTTCACCGAGGCCGAGATCCAGTCCTATCTCGACAAGCGCAAGCCCGGCCAGTCGAAATACACCACCCAGCGCCGCGAGCCCGACCAGGTGCGCATCCTGTCGGGCGTGCTCGCCGGCGAGGACGGCGTCACGCTGACCAGCACCGGCACGCCGATCTCGATGATCATCGAGAACACCGACCAGCGCTCCAAGGATTACGGCGACATCGCGCGGCAGTACCGCCCCGGCCACGCCGACTACGCCTATGACGTCAAATACGGCATCCGCGACTATCGCGGCGGCGGCCGCTCCTCGGCGCGCGAGACGGCGGCGCGCGTCGCCGCCGGCGCCATCGCGCGCAAGATCGTGCCGGGGCTGCAGGTCAAGGGCGCGCTGGTGTCGATGGGCGTGCACGACATCGACCGCTCGCGCTGGAACTGGGCCGAGGTCGACAACAATCCCTTCTTCTGCCCCGACGCCGGCTCGGTCGAGGTCTTCGCCGATTATCTCGACGGCTTGCGCAAGGCGGGCTCGTCCGTGGGCGCCATCATCGAGATCGTCGCCGAGGGCGTGCCGGCCGGCATCGGCGCGCCGATCTACGGCAAGCTCGACCAGGACATCGCCGGCCTCCTGATGTCGGTCAACGCC
Source organism: Hyphomicrobiales bacterium (assembly GCA_900465915.1). Classification (GTDB taxonomy): domain Bacteria; phylum Pseudomonadota; class Alphaproteobacteria; order Rhizobiales; family Rhizobiaceae; genus Brucella. The sequence goes on along the minus strand of UBKJ01000029.1, from coordinate 53,811 downwards.
GTCAAGGGCGTCGAGATCGGCGACGGCTTCGCCGCCGCCCGCCTGACCGGCGAGGAGAACGCCGACGAGATGCGCATGGGCAATGACGGCAAGCCGTTCTTCCTGTCCAACCACGCCGGCGGCGTGCTGGGCGGCATCGCCACCGGCGCGCCGGTGGTGGCGCGCTTCGCGGTCAAGCCGACCTCGTCGATCCTCACCCCGCGCCGCTCCATCGACAAGGACGGCCAGGAGGTGGACGTGATGACCAAGGGCCGCCACGACCCTTGCGTCGGCATCCGCGCCGTGCCGATCGGCGAGGCCATGGTGGCCTGCGCCGTCGCCGACCATTACCTGCGTCATCGCGGCCAGACGGGCCGCGTCTGATTTGAGGGAACGGGCGGGGCCGACATAGTCGCGCCCGTTTTCATCGGTTAGGATGGCGCCATGACCACACGGCTTTACTGGCATCCGCTCTATCTGGAGCACCTGACCCCCGCCGGGCATCCCGAGCGCCCCGACCGCATCCGCGCGCTGATGAGCGTGATGGAGGGCGAGGATTTCCACCGCCTCGAACGCGTCGAGGCGACGCCGGCCGCGCCCGAGGCGGTGCTGCTCGCCCATCCGGAGGAGCATCTGGAGGCGGTGCGGGCGCGCATTCCAGAGGCCTATGACGATCCCGAGCGGCCGCAGCCGATCGTCAGGCTCGACGGCGACACCTATGTCAGCCCCAGGAGCATGGACGCGGCGCTGACGGCCATCGGCGCAGCCACGGGGCTTGTGGACGACGTTTTCGCCGGCCGCGCCCATAACGGCTTCGTCGCCGCCCGTCCACCCGGCCACCACGCCGAGCGCGGCAAGGCCATGGGTTTCTGCCTGTTCAACTCCGTCGCCATCGCCGCCCGCCACGCGCAGAAGGTCCATGGCGCCGAGCGCGTCGCCATCGTCGACTGGGACGTGCATCACGGCAACGGCACGCAGGACATTTTCCAGGACGATCCGAGCGTGCTGTTCTGCTCGACGCACCAGTTCCCGCTCTATCCGGGCTCGGGCGCGAGGGAGGAGACCGGCGTCGGCAACATCGTCAACGCGCCGCTGTCGCCGGACACCGGCGGGCGCGAATTCCGCGAGGCCTTCACGACGCGGGTGCTGCCGGCGCTCGACGATTTCCGCCCGGACCTGATCCTTATTTCCGCCGGATTCGACGCGCATTTCCGCGATCCGTTGGCCGAGATCAACCTCACCGAGGCGGATTTCGACTGGGCCACCGGCAAGCTGATGGAGCGGGCGGAGCGATTCTGCGAGCACCGCCTCGTGAGCCTGCTCGAGGGCGGATACGATCTAGAGGGCTTGTCGCAATCGGTGTCAGCGCATATGACGCGGCTGCTGAAAGGGTGAATCAGATGAGCGAAACGTCCAATCCCGACATCGCGGTGATGAGCTTCGAGGACGCCTTGAAGCAGCTCGAGAAGATCGTCGACGACCTGGAGCGCGGCGACGTGCCGCTCGAGGAATCGATCCGCATCTACGAGCGCGGCGAGGCGCTGAAGAAGCATTGCGACGCGCTGCTGAAATCCGCCGAGGACAAGGTCGAGAAGATCCGCGTCGGCCGCGACGGCCAGCCCGTGGGCGTCGAGCCGCTGGACGCTGAGTGAGATTCTAGAACGGCCACAAGGCCTTCAGATGGGCGGCGTAGGGCGCGAGCGCGCCGCTCACCAGATAGGGGCCGAGGCCCCAGACCAGCGTCCAGCCCGCGGCTCCGATCGTGTTGGCCGCCAGAAAATGCCAGAAATTCATCCGCATCGAGCCGGCGATGATCCCGTTCAACTGCCGCAGCAGCACGACGAAGCGCGCGGTGGCGACGAGATAGATCCCCTTCGCGTCGAACTGCTTCTCGAACGTCTCCAGCCGCTCCGGCGTCAGCTTCACCAGATAGCCGTAGCGCGTGAGCAGCCGCCGGCCGCCGAAATGGCCGATGGCGTAGCCGGTGCAGTCGCCCAGCACCGCGCCCACGAACACCGCCAGAAGCACCGCCTCGATATGCAGCGTGCCGCGCAGCGCCAGCAGCGAGCTTGCGATCAGCGCGCTCTCGCCCGGCAGCGGCGCGCCGAAGGATTCCAGATAGACGATGACGAACAGCGCCCATGCGCCGTAGGCCGCGATATAGGGATCGAGAAAGCTCATCTCAGCAAACAAAAGGCTCCGGCGAGCCGGAGCCGTTGAAGGGAAATCGAAGCCGGGTCAGCCGATGTTACGGTTGCCGGTGATCATGTGGTAGAGCCACAGCACGATGATCGCGCCGATGACCGAGACGATCAGGCTGTAGATGTTCAGCCCGGTGACGCCCTGCGCGCCGAAGAAGTTGAACACGACGCCGCCGATGATGGCGCCGACGATGCCGAGCGCGATGTCGAGGAACATGCCCTGACCGCTCTTGTTGACGATCTTGCTGCCGATGAAGCCTGCGATAAGTCCGAGAATGATCCAGCTGATGACTGACATCGAAAATCTCCCGATGCGCGGGGTGCGCCGGGGAAAATTTTCATACTCGCGTCGTTTTGGCAAGCTATGACGCTTGCCAAAGAACGAAAACCACTTAACTCTAGGTGGAATTAAAAACAGGGAGTTGGACCCATGGGACTGTTTGACGGCAATTCGGACAATTCGCCCATCCCCGGCGGCAGCCTGGCCAAGCCGGTCATGATCGCGCTCGGCGCGCTTCTGGTGGGCAAGATGCTTTCCGGCCATCACGACCAGCCGGATCAGCAGGCGGCGCCCGCGCCGGACGCCTCGGCCTCGGGCGGCGGCGGCCTTCTGGGCGGCGTGCTCGGCGGACTGGGCGGCCTTCTCGGCGGCGCGCTCTCCGGCGGCGCGGCCGCGCAGGCGCCCGCCGCGCCCGGCCCGCTCGGCGGCGGCCTCGGCGGCCTTCTCGACCAGCTCAAGCAGGCCGGCCTCGGCGACAAGGTCGATTCCTGGGTCGGGCAGGGCGACAACCACCCGATCGATCCGGGCCAGCTCGGCGACGCGCTCGGCCAGAAGACGCTGAGCGAGATCGCCCAGCACGCCGGCATCGACCAGAACGAGCTGCTGAACCAGCTCTCGCAGGTCCTGCCGGGCCTGGTCGACAAGCTGACCGCCAACGGCCAGGTGCCCGACGCCAGCCAGCTGACGCGGATGTTGCAGGGCCGCTGACCGCGCCGCATATCGCCTTTGCGAAACCGCACCGGCCCGGCGGCCGGTGCGGTTTTTTCATCGATGGGAGGCGCGCATGAGCTTCTTTCCCTGTCCCGACCCGGTGCTGGGCGACAAGACCTCGGTCGACGCCGTCGAGACGCTGGTGATCCCGCGCACCAGCGACATAGGCGGGCTCGAAGTGCGCCGCGCTTTGCCGACGGCGAAGCGGCGGCTGGTTGGGCCCTTCATCTTCTTCGACCGCATGGGGCCGGCGATCCTGCGCGCCGGCGAGGCGCTCGACGTGCGCCCGCATCCGCATATCGGCCTTTCCACGGTCACCTATCTGTTCGACGGCCATATCCGCCACCGCGACAACCTCGGTACGGAGATGGTCGTCCGCCCCGGCGACGTGAACCTGATGACGGCCGGGCGCGGCATCGTCCATTCCGAGCGCTCGCCCGAGGAGGAGCGCGGCGGGCCGCTGCCCATCTCCGGCGTGCAGACCTGGCTGGCGCTGCCCGACGCGCTGGAGGAGATCGCACCCGCCTTCCACCACACCAACGCGCCCGACCTTCCGATGATGGAGGACCGCGATTTCTCCGGCCGGCTCGTCATCGGCGCTCTGCATGGCCTCGCCGCGCCGGTGGTCCAGCACGCCGAGACGCTCTACGCCGACATCCGCATCCGCCCCGGCGGCCGCTTCCAGATTCCCGCGACCACCGAGGAGCGCGCCATCTATACGCTCACGGGCCATGTCGGCATCGGCGGCGACGTCTTCCCGCCCGACCGGCTGCTCGCCTTCCGCGCCGGCGACGAGATCGTGGTCGAGGCCGGGCCGGAGGGCGCGCATGTCATGCTGTTCGGCGGTGCGGCGCTGGGCTCGAAGCGCTATGTCTGGTGGAATTTCGTCTCCTCCTCGCGCGAGCGCATCGAGCAGGCGAAGGAGGAATGGCGCATGGGCCGTTTCGACATCGTGCCGGGCGACGAAAGCGACTTCATACCTTTGCCCGAATGAGCCTCTATTCCGGCTGCGCTTGATCTGGCCCGCCGGTTTGCTGTAGGGCCTATGGAAAGCCCCAACCAACAGATAGGGTAACGCATGTCCCGACCCGTCACACCGCTGCTCGACAAGGCTCCGACGCCGGACCGCCTGCGCGCCCTGCCGGAGGCGGACCTGCCGCAACTGGCGGCGGAATTGCGCGCCGAGCTGATCGACGCCGTCTCCGTCACCGGCGGGCATCTGGGCGCGGGGCTGGGCGTGGTCGAGCTGACCGTGGCGCTGCACCACGTCTTCGACACGCCGCACGACCGCATCATCTGGGATGTCGGCCATCAGGCCTATCCGCACAAGATCCTGACCGGCCGCCGCGACCGCATCCGCACGCTGCGGCAGGAGGGCGGCCTGTCCGGCTTCACCAAGCGGGCGGAAAGCGAATACGACCCCTTCGGCGCGGCCCATTCCTCGACCTCGATCTCCGCCGGCCTCGGCATGGCGGTGGCGAGCGAATTGTCGGGCGAAAAGCGCAACGTCATCGCCGTCATCGGCGACGGCTCCATGTCGGCGGGCATGGCCTATGAGGCGATGAACAACGCCGGCGCGCTCGACGCGCGGCTGATCGTCATCCTCAACGACAACGACATGTCGATCGCGCCGCCCACCGGCGCGATGAGCGCCTATCTGGCGCGGCTGGTGTCGGGCCGCGCCTACCGCACCATGCGCGAGGCGGCCAAGCAGCTCGCGAAGAAGCTGCCGAAATTCCTTCAGGACAAGGCGCGCAAGTCGGAGGAATATGCGCGCGGCTTTTTCACCGGCGGCACCATGTTCGAGGAGCTGGGCTTCTATTATGTCGGCCCCATCGACGGCCACAATCTCGATCACCTGCTGCCGATCCTCAAGAACGTGCGCGACACGGAAGAAGGCCCGGTGCTGATCCATGTGGTGACGCAGAAGGGCAAGGGCTATGCCCCCGCGGAAGCCGCGGCCGACAAATATCACGGCGTCAACAAGTTCGACGTCATCACCGGCAAGCAGGCCAAGCCGCCGGCCAACGCGCCGAGCTACACCAAGATTTTCGCCACCAGCCTGATCGAGGAAGCCCGCCACGACGATAGGATCGTGGCCGTCACCGCCGCCATGCCGTCCGGCACCGGGCTGGACCTGTTCGGCGAGGTTTTCCCGAGCCGCGTCTTCGATGTCGGCATCGCCGAGCAGCACGCCGTCACCTTCGCGGCGGGGCTGGCCAGCGAAGGCTTCAAGCCCTTCTGCGCCATCTATTCGACCTTCCTGCAACGCGGCTACGATCAGGTCGTGCATGATGTGTCGATCCAGAACCTGCCCGTGCGTTTCCCCATCGACCGCGCCGGGCTGGTCGGCGCGGACGGGCCGACCCATGCCGGCTCCTTCGACACCGGCTTCCTCGCCGCGTTGCCGGGCTTCGTGGTGATGGCCGCCGCCGACGAGGCGGAGCTGCGCCATATGGTGCGCACCGCCGCCGATTACGACGAAGGCCCGATCTCCTTCCGCTATCCGCGCGGCGACGGCGTCGGCGTCGACCTGCCGGAGCGGGGCCTGCCGCTCGAAATCGGCAAGGGCCGCATCGTCCGCGAGGGAAGCAAGGTGGCGCTCTTGTCCTTCGGCACGCGCTTGCAGGAATGCCTCGCCGCGGCGGAGGAACTGGGCGCGGCCGGCCTTTCCACCACGGTGGCCGACGCGCGTTTCGCCAAGCCGCTCGACCACGACCTCATCCGCCGCCTCGCGCGCGAGCACGAGGTGCTGGTGACGGTGGAGGAGGGGGCCGTCGGCGGCTTCGCCAGCCATGTGCTGCAATTCCTCGCCACGGACGGGTTGCTGGACCGCGGCCTCAAGGTGCGCGCGCTGACCCTGCCGGACGCCTATCAGGACCACGCCAAGCCGGAAGCCATGTACGCCACCGCCGGCCTCGACCGCGCGGGCATCGTGCATACGGTCTTCACGGCCCTGGGCCGCGAGGAAATCGCCGCGCCCTTCCGCGCATGACCGACGCCGCCGACAAGAGCCTGCGCCTCGACCAGTTGCTGGTGGAGCGCGGCCTGTTCGCCACGCGCTCGCGCGCTCGCGACGCCATCGCGCGCGGCACGGTGACGGTGGACGGCAAGGCGATCACCAAACCCGGCCAGACCGTCGCGCGCGGGGCGGCCATCGCCGTGGACGACCCTGCGAGCGCCTATGTCTCGCGCGCGGCGCTGAAGCTGATCGCGGCGCTCGACCGTTTCGGCCTCGACGTAGCGGGCCGCACGGCGCTCGACATCGGCGCGTCGACCGGCGGCTTCACGCAGGTGCTGCTGGAACGCGGCGCTGCGCATGTCATCGCTATCGACGTCGGCCACGACCAGCTTCACGACAGCCTGCGCGCCGACGCCCGCGTCACCAACAAGGAAGGCGTCAACGCCCGCGCGCTCGAACCGGCCCATCTCGACGGGCGCGCCGTGGACTGCGTGGTTTCGGATGTCAGCTTCATTTCGCTGAAGCTCGCGCTGCCGCCGGCCTTGGCGTTTGCGGAAAAAGGCGCTATCTGCGCGCTTCTGGTCAAGCCGCAATTCGAGGCGGGGCGGGAGGCCATCGGCAAGGGCGGCCTGCTGCGCGACCCGGCGGACGGCGAACGCATCGCCGAAGAACTGAAAATCTGGCTCGAAACGCAACCCGGCTGGCGCGCGCTCGGCCTGTGCCCGTCGCCCATCGAGGGCGGCGACGGCAATCGTGAATATCTTCTGGCGGGAAAGAAAGACGCATGACGACACAGGTAACTATCCGCGCCATGGGCGCGGGCGGCGACGGCGTCGCGAACCTCCCCGACGGACAGGTCTTCGTGCCCTTCACCCTGCCGGGCGAGGTGGCCAATGTGGCGCGCGACAAAAACCGCGCCACGCTGATCGCGCTGCTCGAAGCCTCGCCCGAGCGTCAGGACCCTGCCTGCGAGCATTTCGAGGATTGCGGCGGCTGTGCGCTCCAACACTGGCAGGACGAACCCTACCGCCTGTGGAAGCGCGAATTGGCGGCCGCCGCCCTGAAGGGTAGGGGGATCGACATCGAACTCGACCCGCTGGTCGCCTGCGCCCCGCGCACGCGCCGCCGCGCCGTCTTCGCCGCGCGCAAGACGGAGAAGGGCGTGCTGCTCGGCTTCAACCGCCACCAGAGCCACGAGATCATCGACATCGTGGAATGCCCGGTCACCGTGCCCGAAATCATTGCGCGCCTCGATGACCTGCGCGCCGTGGCGGGCCTGCTCGCGCCCGGCTCCAAGCCGTTCAAACTGGCCGCCACGCTGACGGAATCCGGCCTCGATCTGGCTGCGAGCGGCTGCGGCAAGCTGGACGACGCCCAGCGCCGCGCTTTGACGGCGATGGTGATGGAAAAGGGTTTTGCGCGCCTTTCGCATGAGGGCGAGATTATCGTCGAGCCGAAAAAGCCGGTGATCCATTTCGGCAAGGTGCCGGTTCCCGTGCCGCCCGGCTGCTTTTTGCAAGCCACCGCCGAAGCGGAGAACGCCATGGCCGCGCTGGTGCTGAACCATGTGGGCAAGGCCAAACGCGTGGCGGACCTGTTCTGCGGCGTCGGCACCTTCGCGCTGCGCATCGCGGAAAAGTGCGCCGTCCACGCCGTCGAAAACGACGCGGCGGCCTTGGCCGCGCTCGACCGCGGCGTGCGCCATGTGCAGGGCCTGAAACCCGTCACCGTCGAGCGCCGCGACCTGTTCCGCCGCCCGCTGATGCCGAAGGAACTGCTGCCCTTCAACGCCGTGGTCTTCGACCCGCCCCGCGCCGGCGCGGAGGAGCAGGCGATGGAACTCGCCAAGTCCAAGGTGGAGAAGGTGGTGGCCGTGTCCTGCAACCCGGTGACGCTGGCGCGCGACCTCGCCATCCTGATCAAAGGCGGCTATCGCCTCGACCGCGTGACGCCCATCGACCAGTTCCTGTGGTCGCCGCATGTGGAGGCGGTGGCGGTGCTTACGAGAAGGCGGTGAGGGGGAAGGCAGTAGGGCAGTAGGGCAATAAGGCAGTATGTTAAGAGGGGAATAAGGGAGTAAGGGAATAGGGGAGTATGTTTTGGTTGCTGAAGGCTGCGCCGGTCGTATTCTTCTACTGCCCTACTGCCCTACTGCCCTACCTCACATCTTCCCGATGATCTCCGCATCGCCCGCTTTCTCGCGGCCGTTGGCGGCGAGGATGGCGGGGACGATGTCCTCCGCCTGGTCGACCACGATGGGCCGCACCTGATGCGCGGTGTGGAGAAAGCCCTCAGCGCGCATATGGTCGAGCAGCGCCAGCATCGGCCGCCAGAAATCGTTGATATTGGCCAGCACCATCGGCTTGCGGTGCTTGCCGAGCTGCGCCCAGGTCATCATCTCGACGATCTCCTCCACCGTGCCGATGCCGCCCGGCAGCGTCACGAAGGCGTCGGAGCGCTCGAACATCAGGTGCTTGCGCTCGTGCATGTCGCCGACGATGACGAGTTCGGAAAGCTCCTTCGCTTTTTCGAGGCTGGCTTCCTTGTCGAGGAGAAAGGTCGGGATGATGCCCGTCACCTTGCCGCCGGCCGTCATGACGCCCTCCGCCACCGCGCCCATGATTCCGCGCGTGCCGCCGCCATAGACGAGGTTGAGGCCGTGTTCGGCGATGGATCGGCCGAGCGCCAGGCCGGCTTCGCGATAGAGGGGGTTCAGGCCCGGCGAGGAGCCGCAATAGACGCAGATGGATCGAATCTCAGACATGGCCGCATTGTTCGCCCGCCACTCCGCCGCCGTCAAGCTCGGAGGGGCGCGGAGGGCCGCGGCAAATATTGCGCCGGCATGAATTGTGTAGAACGGCGCGCGGCCAAGAAAAAACCTCGTATCGCGCAGCGTTTCGGTGCAGATTTCTTGCTGGGGACGGCCAAAAGCTATAAACCCGCGATAGAGTCTCTGGTGTGGAATTCAAAGCGAATGCAGAAGCATCAATTAGGGTTGCTGGCCGCGGGCGTGGCCGCCGTGGCCGTCGGGCTTGGTCTTTACTGGAACGCGACCCGCCGGGACGCGCCCCAGCCCGCTGCGCCGGCCCCCGTCGCGGCCGCCGAAGCCCCCGCCGCTCCGCCGGCCAAGCCGGCTGAAACCCCGGCCAAGGCCGCAGCGCCCGCCGAGGCCGCCAAGCCGCAGCAGGCCGCGGAAGCGGCTCCGGCCGCGCCGGCCCAGGCGCAAGCTCCGGCCCCGGCGCAGGAAAGCGCCGCCGTGCCGGTCTTCGACGTGCTGCGCGTCGAGCCGGACGGTTCCGTCGTCATCGCCGGCAAGGCCGCGCCCAACGCCGATGTCGACGTGGTGTCCGGCTCCAAGGTGCTGGGCAAGACCAAGGCCGCCGACAACGGCGATTTCGCCGTGGTGCTCGACCAGCCGCTCAAGCCCGGCGACCACCAGCTCGTGCTGCGCGCCACCGGCGCGGACAGCAAGGCCGCGACTTCGGCCCAGACCGCCGTCGTCTCGGTGCCCGAGACCGCCTCGGGCCAGGTCCTGGCGCTGGTGCAGGAGCCGGGCCAGGCGAGCCGCCTGATCACCCGCCCCGACGCCGCGCCCGAAAAGCCCGCCGAGAGCCCGGCCGAAAAGCCCGCCGCTGTCAGGGACGCGCCCATCGCCATCGAGGCGGTGGAGATCGACGGCCAATTGGTCTTCGTCGCCGGCGCCGCCAAGGGCGGCGTGCAGGTCGCCGTCCACGCCAATACGATCTCGCTGGGCTCCGCCCCCGTCTCGCCCGAAGGCCGCTTCCTGGTGCAGAGCCGCCAGCCGCTGCCGGAGGGCGACTATATCGTTCGCGCCGACCTGCTCGACGCCGCCGGCCGCATCGTCGCCACGGCGCGCGCGCCCTTCCGCCGCGAGGCGGGCGAGAACGTCTCCGCCGTCGCCCCCGCCGCCGGCAAGGACGTCGCTTCCGGCCCGGACGACGCGGCGGCGCCGCTCAAGAAGGTCGAGGGCTCGGTCATCATCCGCCGCGGCGACAATCTGTGGACCATCTCGCGCCGCACCTACGGCAAGGGCACGCGCTACACCACGATCTATCTCGCCAACCGCGACCAGATCCGCAATCCCGACCTGATCTGGCCCGGCCAGGTCTTCTCCATGCCCAAGGACGCGCTGACGCCGGAGGAGGCGACGCGCCGCCTGAGCGACAAGCCGCAGGCGACCGACACGGGGAATTGATTTGCGCCGCGCGGGCGTTTTTGGAAAAAACGCTCCGCAAATCTTGCGCGCGCGGAAATCATCGTATATCGTCGATTTACGATGAAACAGTCCGCTGAAGGCGGCTGCGGCCTTCCGGCTGCGCCCGCCGATCTCCTCATTCCCGGCGACGAGGACGCCGCGCGCGTCTACGCCGCGCTGGGCCATCCCGTGCGCATCGCCATCCTGCGCGGGCTGGCGATGGAGGAAGGCTGCTGCTGCAAGGACATCGTCGGGCGGCTGGACCTCGCCCAGTCGACGGTGTCGCAGCATCTGAAAGTCCTGGTCCAGGCGCGGCTGATCGACTACCGGCCCGAAAGCCGGACCTCCCGCTACAGCGTCAACTGGCTGCGCCTCGACGCCATCCGCGATCATCTGGCGGCTTTCGCCGACGCCGGCGCCCGGCGCCGAAGAAGCCCAGTCTGAAAGAAACTTTGCGATGAGCTCCCCCAAGACGGTTTCCGCCGAATCCGGCGAAACGCTGAAAACCCTGCGCAATCTCTGGCCCTATATGTGGCCCGAGGAGCGGCCGGACCTGCGCATGCGCGTGGTCTGGGCCACCTTCTACCTGGTCGTCTCCAAGGTCGTGCTCATCCTGGTGCCCTATTTCTTCAAATGGTCCACCAACGGCCTCACGGGCCAGCTGCACCCGGCGAGCTATATCCCCGTCATCCTCACCGGCGCGGTGATGCTGGTGGTGGCCTATAACGTCGCGCGCATCCTGCAGGCGGGCCTCAACCAGTTCCGCGACGCGCTCTTCGCCAGCGTCGGCCAATACGCCGTGCGCCAGCTCGCCTACCGCACCTTCGTCCACATGCACGAATTGTCGCTGCGCTTCCATCTGGAGCGGCGCACGGGCGGCCTGTCGCGCGTCATCGAGCGCGGCACCAAGGGCATCGAGACCATCGTCCGCTTCACCATCCTCAACACCGCGCCCACCATCCTCGAATTCGCCATGACGGCGGTGATCTTCGCCTTCACCTACGGCCTGAGCTATGTGGCCGTGGTGGCGGCGACGGTGGCGCTCTACACCTGGTTCACCATCAAGGCCAGCGACTGGCGCATCTCGATCCGCCGCGACATGAACGATTCCGACACCGACGCCAACACCAAGGCGATCGATTCGCTGCTCAATTTCGAAACGGTCAAATATTTCGGCAACGAGGCGATGGAGGCCAGGCGCTTCGACGCCGCCATGGCGCGCTACGAAAAGGCCGCGACCTTGACCTGGACCTCGCTCGGCTGGCTCAATTTCGGCCAGGCGGTCATCTTCGGCGCCGGCATGGCGGCGATGATGGTGATGTCGGCGCTGGAGGTGCGCGCCGGCACGCAGTCGATCGGCGACTTCGTCTTCATCAACGCGCTTCTGATGCAGCTCTCCATCCCGCTCAACTTCATCGGCTTCATCTATCGCGAAATCCGCCAGGGCCTCACCGACATCGAGCAGATGTTCGACCTTCTCGACGTCAGGCAGGAGGTCAGCGACAGGCCGGGCGCCAAGCCGCTCCAGGTCGGCAAGGGCGCGATCCGCTTCGACGACGTGCATTTCGCCTATGATCCGCAGCGCCCGATCCTCAAGGGCGTCAGCTTCGAGGTGCCGGCCGGCAGGACGGTGGCCATCGTCGGCCCGTCGGGCGCGGGCAAGTCGACCATCTCGCGGCTCCTGTTCCGCTTCTACGACATCCAGTCGGGCGCGATCACCATCGACGGGCAGGACGTGCGCGACGTGACGCAGGAAAGCCTGCGCAAGGCGATCGGCATGGTGCCGCAGGACACGGTGCTGTTCAACGACACGCTGGCCTACAATATCCGCTACGGCCGCCCCGACGCCTCCGAGGCCGATGTGGAGAAGGCGGCGGAGCTGGCGCAGATCTCCGGCTTCATCCGCCACCTGCCGGAGGGCTACGACGCCATGGTCGGCGAGCGCGGGCTGAAGCTTTCGGGCGGCGAGAAGCAGCGCGTCGCCATCGCCCGCACGATCCTGAAAGCGCCGCCGATCCTCATCCTGGACGAGGCGACCTCGGCGCTCGACACCGCCACCGAGCAGGAGATCCAGTCGGCGCTCGACATCGTCAGCCGCGGCCGCACCACGCTGGTCATCGCCCACCGCCTGTCGACGGTGATCGGCGCGGACGAGATCATCGTGCTCAAGGACGGGCTGATCGCCGAACGCGGCACCCACCGCCAGCTCCTCGCCCATCACGGCCTCTACGCCTCCATGTGGGACCGCCAGCGCGAGGCCAGCGAAGCCGAGGAGCGCCTGCGCCAGGTGCGCGAGAACGACGACATGGGCGTCGTGGTGCGCGGGGTGCCTGCGGCGGAGTGACCGCCGCCTTCGGCCTGTGAGCCATGCCAGCCGATTGGACGCCGCGCGGATGATAATCTGCCGGCGTCCAATCGGAGGTCAGCTCATGTTCATCGACTACGATCTGCGTTCTCTGGAGCCCGGCCATCCGCTCAAATATATTTTCGATCAGGCGCATAATATCTGGCGCATACCCGACGCGCCCGGATTTCAGGAATATATGACCGGCGACCACATTCCGACCATGTTTGCCAAGCCTCGGAAATATTACACATTCGATGAATTGGAGTCGTTTCGGCGGGCTAATCTTTTACGTAATCACGGTGATCCGAAAGTAATAAGAAGGCATATATTTACGGAGAACCGTCCCTATATGGCGAAGTGGAATCTTTATGATAAAGATTTAGCAAGCTATACGTTCTATGATAAATATAAAGGCTTCGACAGGTTCAATATCGTCTGCCATGGCGTTGTCAGAAATTACGGGGACGGGATGACGGGCCAAGTGCTTGTCGAAGGTGCATTGCATGGCCCTGAAATGGTCGTGAGAATCGCCGAGCAAGCGGCGCGGGAGAAGGATTTTCGCTGCATGAACTTGCTGATCTGCAATTCCGGCGAAGGCGGATCGCGATCCCTTATCAGCAATGTATCCCGGATGATGCGAAAGCCGGTGAAGGGATACAGGGGCGGCGTCAGAACCTATACTCCGTCCGACGCCCGTTATGACCCGATCGCCAGTTTCGATTTTGCGGCGCGCCGCCGGTTGGGAAGGGGCTATGCGGTGGATCCGCTCGCGGAAAATCCGAGCTTGTTCGCACGTTCGGGGGAGACGGTCATGGCGGGTTTTGAATATTTCTGGGTTTAGTCCGCCCTCGCCAACGCGCCGATCGTGACCGCAATGAGCGCCGTCCGTTCGCAGGTCCGTGCATAAAGCATGAAATTGTTTCCGCTTTCGCCAGCGATGGGGTAAATAACGGCGAAACGCGAGGGAAAGCGATGAGCCTGACTGACACTATCCGCAATACTTTCGTGCCGATCCACAAGGAAGGCTATCCCTTCATCGCGGGTTTTTTCGTGGTGTCGCTCATCCTGGGCTGGCTGTGGGGGCCGTTGTTCTGGATCGGCCTGGTGCTGACGGTCTGGTGCATCTATTTCTACCGCGATCCCGAGCGCGTCACGCCGATGGACGACGCGCTGGTGATCAGCCCGGCGGACGGCAAGGTCTCCTTCGTCGGCCCCGCTCTGCCGCCGGCCGAGCTCGGCCTTGGCGACGAGCCGCTGACGCGCGTCTCGGTGTTCATGAACGTCTTTTCGGTGCATATCAACCGCGCCCCGGTGCGCGGGCGGATCGGCAAGATCGTCCACCGTCCCGGAAAATTCCTCAACGCCGAGCTCGACAAGGCCAGCGCCGAGAACGAGCGCAGCAGCATGCTGATCGAAAGCCCGCGCGGCCCGATCGGCGTGGTGCAGATCGCCGGCCTGGTGGCGCGCCGCATCCTGTGCTGGTCGAGCGAGAACGACGAATTGTCGGTGGGCGAGCGCTTCGGCCTCATCCGCTTCGGCTCGCGCGTCGACGTCTACCTGCCCGAGGGCGCGAGCGCGCGGGTGGCGGTCGGCCAGACGGCGGTGGCCGGCGAAACCGTGCTGGCGGAGTTCGGCTCCGCGCGCGGCGAGCCGGTCGTGCGGATTTCCTGAGCCATGGAGACGCCGTTTCCGCCCTTCGAGCCGCACGGTCCCGAGGCTTCCGCGCGGGGGCCCAAACTGTCGCAGATTCCGCTGCGCATGGTCGTGCCCAACCTCATCACGGTGCTGGCCATCTGCGCCGGCCTGACCGGCATAAGGCTTGCGGTCGAGAACCGCTTCGAGCTGGCCGTGGCGATGGTGCTGCTGGCCGCCTTCCTCGACGGCATCGACGGGCGCATCGCGCGCATGATCAAGGCCACGTCGAAATTCGGCGCGCAGATGGATTCGCTCGCCGACATCGTCAATTTCGGCGTCGCCCCGGCGCTGGTGCTCTACACCTACATGCTCGACCAGGCGCGCTCCTTCGGCTGGATCGCGGCGCTGCTCTACGCCATCGCCTGCTGCCTGCGCCTGGCGCGCTTCAACGTCATGCTGGAGGACCCCAACCGCCCGGCCTGGCAGAGCAATTATTTCATCGGCGTGCCGGCGCCCGCCGGCGCCATGCTGGTGCTGCTGCCGGTCTATCTCGGCTTTTTGGGCCTCACGCCCGGCAAGCCGCTCGCCTTCATCGTGGCGGTCTATACGGTGGCGGTGGCCTTCCTGCTGGTCAGCCGCCTGCCGGTCTATAACGGCAAGTCCGCCGGCAGCCGCGTGCGCCGCGACGTCGTCATGCCGCTGATCCTGCTGGTGGTGGTCTATGTCGCCTTCCTGATGAGCTACACTTGGGAGACGCTGAGCCTCACCGCGCTCGTCTATCTGGTCTTCCTGCCGTTCAGCGTGGCGTCCTGGAACCGCAGCGAGGCCGAGGCCAGGCGGGCGGAAGAGCAAGTGGAAGCCGCGCCGTCAGAGGAATGACGGCGGCGCGCCGAGGATGAAATCCACGCGCGCTTCCACCGACGCCTTCGGCAGCAGCGCGATCCTGTAGCCGAAGCGGCGATAGGTCGCCTCCATCGCCTCGAAGGTGCGGACGGCTTCGGCGAAATCCTGCCTGCGCTCGGCGTCCTGCGCGAAAATCTCCCGCCAGGGCGGGGCGAGGAAAACCGTCTCGTTATAACGAAACCGCCGCGCGGCTTCCTCCATATGCGCGGGAACGGGCAGGCCGCACAGCGTCAGATAGCCGATCACGTCCGGCGCGCCGCGGTCGAAGAACACCGTCCCCTCCGCCTGCCGCGCCATGGCGTGCGAGCGCATCTCCCAGGCCAGCATCAATTCGGCGAACAGCGCCCGGTCGGCCCAGGGCAGCGCCGCGCCGCCGATCGCCGCCTGGTCCCGGATGATGGCGCGCCCGGCTTCCTGCGTGCGGGCGAAGCCGCGCTTTTCGAGCGCGTCGATCAGCGTGCTCTTGCCCGAGCCGGGCCCGCCGCTGACCACGATGAAACGCTGCGTTTCGTCGGTCATTTCGTCCTCTGGTTGAAAAGAAACGCTTCGCTAACCAAAATCGGCTAATTCAGTCGGTGGGGAGCGGAAGCAGCAAGCGCCCAGCCAGCGGGCGCGTCGGGGAGGATGAGCCGCCCCGACCCAGGCAAGGGCTTTGCTTCCCATTCGGAGGTGAACTATGTGGCTGATACCCATCAGGTTCACGCTTAGGATAAAGAAAACCCGCACGGGCTGGCAAGCTTACGTGCGGGTAAGATTCTTAATCTAAGTACCGGCGGCTGGAGCTCCAACTCCAGCCGCCAATCCGAATATAGCCCTTTCGGACCGGCTTTTCAATGATGCGTTTCCACAGACAATTAGGAAGACCCGGGCGAACTGATCAGCGACCGCCCAGATCGAATTTCTAAGAAGACAAGCAAACGACAAGTGGAGTTCGCGCTCCATCTGTCACTTAAAAAAATCCGCACGGGCTGGCAGGCATACATGCGGGTAGATATTCTTTAAACTAAGCCGGCAGCTGGAGCTACAACTCCAGCCGTCGACCCCAATATACCCGTTTCAACCCGGGGTTTCAATCCGCCGCCGATCGCCTCAATCCGGCATATGATAATCGAGGAAGCGGTTCTGGCGCACGTCGAACAGCTTGCCGGTCACCTCCAGCGCCGGGTCGGCCAAAGCGACGATCTTTTCGGCCACCGATTGCGGGGTGGGGAGGGTTTCAGGGTCTTCGCCGGGCATGGCCTGCGCGCGCATGGCGGTGCGAGTGGCGCCGGGATTGACGGAGTTGACGCGCAGCTTCATCTGCTGCGCTTCCGCCGCCCAGCAGCGCGCCATCGCCTCGACGGCCGCCTTGGACGCCGCATAGGGTCCCCAGAAGGCGCGGCAGGAATGCGCCACGCCGGAGGACAAGAGGATCGCCCGTCCGGCGTCGGACTGACGCAGCAGCGGGTCGGTGGTGCGGATCAGCCGCCACACGCTGGTGACGTTGACGTTCATCACCTTGTTGAAGGTCTTGGCCTCGACATGGCCGATGGGCGAGATCACGCCCAGCACGCCGGCGTTGGCCACGAGGATGTCGAGCTTGCCCCAGCGCTCGTGGATCGAGCCGCCGAGCCGGTCGACGGCCTCCATGTCGGTGATGTCGAGCGGGACCAGCGTGGCGCTGCCGCCGATCTTGCGGATGTCGTCGTCGAGGTCTTCCAGCCCGCCCACGGTGCGCGCCACCGCGATCACATGCGCGCCGCGCTTCGCCAGCTCCAGCGAGAGAAAATAGCCGATGCCGCGCGACGCCCCCGTCACAAGCGCCAGCCGGCCCGTCAGGTCGATGCTCATTCCAGTCCCCGAATGCTCGATGTGAAGAAACGCAGGCGGCGCGCGCCGCCGGCCAGATCAGCCGTTGCTGGCCAGCAGCGACAGCGTGTGGATGTTGCTTTCGCCTTCGTGGTCGACCAGCCGGGTTGGATAGTCGCCGGTGAAGTAATGGTCGGTGAAGGCGGGCGCCGCCGGATCGCGCGGCTCGCCGCCGACCGCCTTGTAGAGCCCGTCGATGGACAGGAACGCCAGCGAATCCGCGCCGATATAGCGGCGCATGGATTCGAGGTCCTTGTGCTGGTTGGCGAGCAGCTTGTCGGCGTGCGGCGTGTCGATGCCGTAGAAATCCGGGTGATAGATCATCGGGCTCGCCACGCGGATATGCACTTCCGTGGCGCCGGCGTCGCGTATCATCTGCACGATCTTGACCGAGGTGGTGCCGCGCACGATGGAATCGTCCACCAGCACCACGCGCTTGCCCTCGATCATGGCGCGGTTGGCGGAGTGCTTCAGCTTCACGCCCAGCGCGCGGATCTGCTGCGTCGGCTCGATGAAGGTGCGGCCGACATAATGGTTGCGGATGATGCCGTATTCGAACGGAACGCCGCTCGCCTGGGCGTAGCCGAGCGCGGCGGGCGTGCCGCCGTCCGGCACCGGCACGACCACGTCGGCCTCGACCGGCGCTTCCTGGGCCAGGTTCCGGCCCATGTTCTTGCGCGAAACATAGACGCTGCGCCCGCCCACGACCGAATCCGGCCGGGCGAAATAGACATATTCGAACAGGCACAGCCGCTCGGGGCGCGGATTTTCCGGCTTGATGGATTCGGTGGTGATGGAGCCGTCCGGCTGGATCTCGCAGATCACCACTTCGCCGTTCTCGACGTCGCGGATGAACTTGGCGCCGATGATGTCGAGCGCGCAGGTCTCCGAGCAGAAGATCGGCTTGCCGTCCAATTCGCCCATCACCAGCGGCCGGATGCCGATGGGGTCGCGCGCCGCGATCAGCTTGGTGCGCGTCAGCGCCAGCATGGCGTAGCCGCCCTCGACCTGGCGGATGGCGTCGACGAAGCGCGCGCTCGACGAGGTCTGGCGCGAGCGGGCGATCATATGCAGCACCACCTCCGTGTCGGAGGTGGCCTGGAAGATCGCGCCCGAGGCGATCAATTGCTTGCGCAGCGTGATGCCGTTGGTGAAATTGCCGTTATGCGCGATGGCGATGCCGCCCACCTCCAGCTCGGCGAACAGCGGCTGCACGTTGCGCAGGATGGTCTCGCCGGTGGTGGAGTAGCGGACATGGCCGATGGCGCGGTCGCCGGGCAGGCGGCCCAGCGTGGCGGCGTCGGTGAAATGGTCGCCGACCAGGCCCATGTGCCGCTCCGAATGGAAGCGGCGATTGTGGTAGGAGACGATGCCCGCGGCTTCCTGCCCGCGATGCTGCAGCGCATGCAGGCCCAGCGCCGTCAGCGCCGCCGCGTCCTCATGCCCGAGAATGCCGAAGACGCCGCATTCCTCGTGCAACGTGTCGTCGTCCAGCGTGAAGGCGGTGTCGTCGTGCGAAGCTTGGAACATTGTCCGCAAGGCCTTTCGATTGCGGTGTGTCGATAGCGATATTTACATGAAAGGGCGCTTTTTTGAAAGCGATCCCTTTCCCGCGCTAGTTGGCGCGAAAGCGATATCAGGCCTTTGCGGCCGAAAACGGACGAAACCGGCGGGGCGGGCCAGCCGGTTTCGGAAAATCACTGCGCGGCGGGGGCGTCGTCCGGCGTCGGCGCGTTCTCCTGCTCGCCGGGGGCCGCGGGCTTGTTGCGGTTTTTGAGCTTCTCCACCATGGATTCGGGATCGGCGGGCAGAAGCGCGATCAGCTGCTGGCCGAAGGAATCGAGCATCGGCTTGGACTTGGCGTTGGTCACCCAGGCCGGCTGGTTGGTCGGGGCCAGCCAGTTGAAGAACAGCATCGCCACCACGACCAGCAGCACGCCGCGCGCCGCGCCGAACAGGAAGCCCAGCGTGCGGTCCAGCGCGCCGATGCGGCTGTCGATGATGAAGTCGGCGATCTTCATGGTGATCAGCGACACGATGATCAGCGTGACCAGGAACACCGCGCCGGCGGCGGCGATCTTGGCGATGGTCTCGTTGCTGATATAGGGCTGCACGAAGGGCAGCACCGGCTGGTAGAACAGATAGGCCGCGGCGGCGGCCGCAGCCCAGGACACCAGCGACAGCACCTCGCGCGAGAAGCCGCGCACCATCGCCAGAACCGCTGAGACCAGCGTTATTCCGAGTAGAATTCCATCGAGCAGGGTGATCGGCATTCTGGCCTGTCCTATTCTGTCTTCTTGCCGGCGCCGGATGCGGCGATACGCGCCACAAGATCGGGCAATGCGGCGGTTTCCACCAGAGAAAAGTTGCGGTCTTTCCACAACTCCCTGGCTCCGGCGGGGCCGACGGCCTGGGCGAAGCCCAGCTTCTGCGCCTCTTTCAGCCGCTGCACGGCGTGCGTGACCGCGCGGACGGCGCCGGAAAGGCTGATTTCGCCGAAATAAACGCAATCGGCCGGAAGGGCAATACCGGCGATGGAGGAAACCAGCGCCGCCGCCACCGCGATGTCGGCCGCCGGCTCGCTGATGCGGTAGCCGCCGGCGACGTTGAGATAGACGTCGTGGCTCCCGAAACGCACCCCGCAATGGGATTCGAGCACGGCGAGGATCATGGCGAGCCGCCCGCTGTCCCAGCCCACCACGGCGCGGCGCGGCGTGCCGAGCGAGGAGGGGGCGACGAGCGCCTGGATCTCCACCAGCACCGGCCGCGTGCCCTCCATGCCGGCGAAGACCGCCGCGCCGGGGGCCTTGACGTTGCGCTCGCCGAGGAACAGCTCGGACGGGTTCGCCACTTCGCGCAGGCCCCCGTCGGACATTTCGAACACGCCGATCTCGTCGGTGGGGCCGAAGCGGTTCTTGACGGTGCGTAAGATTCGGTAGTGATGCCCGCCTTCGCCCTCGAAATAAAGCACCCCGTCCACCATGTGCTCGACCACGCGCGGGCCGGCGATCTGGCCTTCCTTGGTGACGTGGCCGACCAGCACCACCGCCGCGCCCGTCTGCTTGGCGTAGCGGATCATCGCCTGCGCCGAGGCGCGCACCTGCGTGACCGTGCCCGGCGCGGAATCGGCCATGTCGGTCCACAGCGTCTGGATGGAATCGATGATGACGAGGTCCGGCCTTTTGCCATCGGAGATGGTGGCGACGATGTCCTCGACATTGGTTTCGGCCGCCAGCTCCACCGAGGAGCCCGCGACGCCGAGCCGCTGCGCCCGCAGCCTGATCTGCGCCACCGCCTCTTCGCCCGACACATAGACGATGCGGTGGCCGCGATTGGAAAGCGCGGCCGCCGCCTGCGTCAGCAGCGTCGACTTGCCGATGCCGGGATCGCCGCCGATCAGAAGCGCCGAGCCGCGCACGAAGCCGCCGCCGGTCACGCGGTCCAGCTCGCTGATGCCGGAGATGATGCGCGGCGCGTCCTCGATGTCGCCCGACAGCGAGGTCAGCGCCACCGCGCGGCCCTTGCGCCGCGACACCATCGCGCCGGGACCGGAGCCGATGCCGCTATTGGTTCCTTCCTCGACCAGCGTGTTCCACTCGCCGCAGGAATCGCACTTGCCCGCCCAGCGGGCGTGCACCGCGCCGCAATTCTGGCAGATGAACTGGACGCGCGCCGCCTTGGCCATCAGGGGCGCGCCTTTTCGGGAGAACTATTCATACTGTTCCGGTAGATAGGAACCCTCGGCCAGATCCGCAAACCGGGTGAACTCGGCCTGGAAGGCGAGCTTCACCGTGCCGGTCGGCCCGTGGCGCTGCTTGGCGACGATGACGTCGGCCGTGCCGCGCACCTTCTCGAAATGCTGCCGCCATTCCTCGTATTTGGGGTCGAACTCGTCGCGCGGCTCGAGGTTCTTGACGTAATATTCCTCGCGGAACACGAACAGCACCACGTCGGCGTCCTGTTCGATGGAGCCCGATTCGCGCAGGTCCGACAATTGCGGCCGCTTGTCGTCGCGGCTCTCCACCTGGCGCGAGAGCTGCGACAGGGCGATGATCGGCACGTTCAATTCCTTGGCCAGCGCCTTGAGGCCGGTGGTGATCTCGGTGATCTCCTGCACGCGGTTCTGCGAGGCGGCGCGCGACGAGCCGGTCATGAGCTGCACGTAGTCGATGACCAGCACGTCGAGGCCGCGCTGGCGCTTGAGCCGGCGGGCGCGGGCGGCCAATTGCGCGATCGAGATGCCGCCGGTCTGGTCGATATAGAGCGGGATCTTCTGCATCACCTGCGAGCAGGCGACCAGCTTCTCGAAATCCGTCTCGGTGATGTCGCCGCGGCGGATCTTCGACGAGGAGACTTCCGTCTGCTCGGAGATGATGCGGGTGGCGAGCTGCTCGGCCGACATTTCCAGCGAGAAGAAGCCGACCACGCCGCCATTGACGGCCTTGACCGTGCCGTCGGCCTGCTGCTCGCCCTCATAGGCGTTGGCGATGTTGAAGGCGATGTTGGTGGCGAGCGAGGTCTTGCCCATGCCGGGACGGCCGGCGAGGATGATCAAATCCGAGGGCTGCAACCCGCCCATCTTGCCGTCGAGCGTGTGGATGCCGGTCGAGACGCCCGACAGATGGCCGTCGCGCATGAAGGCGGCGTTGGCCATGTCGACGGCGGTGGTGACGGCGTCCTTGAAGGGCAGGAAGCCGCCGTCGTAGCGGCCGGTCTCGGCCAGCTCGAACAGGCGGCGCTCGGCGTCCTCGATCTGGGCGCGCGGGGCCATGTCGACCGGCGCGTCATAGGCGACGTTGACCATGTCCTCGCCGATGCCGATCAGCGCGCGGCGGGTGGCGAGGTCGTAGATGGCGCGGCCGTAATCCTCGGCGTTGATGACGGTCACGGCCTCGGTGGCGAGGCGGGTGACGTATTGGAAGATGGTGAGGTCGCCCACCTTGCCTTCGCTGGGCAGGAAGGTCTTCATGGTGACCGGATTGGCCATCTTGCCGATGCGGATCAGGTCGCTGGCGATCTCGAACACGCGCCGGTGCAAGGGCTCGAAGAAATGGCTCGGCTTGAGGAAGTCCGAAACGCGGTAGAAGGCGTCGTTGTTGATCAGCATCGCGCCCAGCAGCGCCTGCTCGGCCTCGATGTTGTGGGGCGCCTCCCGATAGAGCGCGCCCTTGTCGTCCCGCGCCTCGTCGAGTTTGCGTACCGCCGCTTCCGCCATGATTCCAATCCCGTTCCTGCTCTTCCCTCCTTAGCGCCCGCGCGGGGCCGAAAGCAACGCCGCCGCGCGGAAGTTTTGACGCTTGACCCAACCTATACCATGATTCACAGCGATTCACAGTTCGGGCGCTGGCCGCGCGGTTCGGGCTTGACGGCTTCCGTCTCGCTATTGGCGCCCCGCGGCGCGCTGTCGAGCCGCCGCAACCGCTTCTCCTCCGCCTCGATATAGCTGCGCGTCAGCGGCACCGCCTCCTGCCGGTGGGCGATCTGGATGTGGAACACCATCATGTTCTGCCAGCGGAAGGCGCTCTCCGACGCCGCCAGGTAGAACTCCCACATGCGGCAGAAGCGCTCGTCGTAGAGCGCCTTGGCCCGGTCGCGATTGGCCATGAAGGCTTCACGCCAGGCTTTCAGCGTCTCGGCGTAGTGGAGCCGCAATATCTCGATGTCGGTGACGTAGAGCCCCGCCTTCTCGATATGCGGCAGCACCTCCGACAAGGCCGGGATATAGCCGCCGGGGAAGATATATTTGCGGATGAAGGGATTGGTCGCGCCCGGCCCGTCGGCGCGGCCGATGGCGTGCAGCAGGAACACGCCGTCCGGCTTCATCAGCCGCGCCACGTGCTGGAAATATTCGGCGAAATGGCCGACGCCGACATGCTCGAACATGCCGACCGAGACCAGCCGGTCGTAGCGGTCGTCGAGCTTGCGGTAGTCCTTGAGCTCGAACCTGGCCCGGTCGGCGAGGCCCTCCTCGGCGGCGCGCCGGTTGGCGATGGCGTGCTGCTCCTCGGACAATGTGACGCCGGTGACCCTGGCCTTGAGGTGGCGGGCGAGATAGAGCCCCATGCCGCCCCAGCCGCAGCCGATGTCGAGCACCTTGTCGCCCTCGCGCACCAGCATCTTGGCGGCGATATGGCGCTTCTTGGCGAGCTGCGCCTCGGCGAGCGTCGCGTTGGGCGGATCGAAATAGGCGCAGGAATATTGCTTGTCGGGATCGAGGAACAGGTCGTAAAGCTCGCCCGAAAGGTCGTAATGGCTTTTGATGTTGCTGGACGAGCGCCGGATCGAATTCATCTGCTGGAAGCGGCGGAACAGGATGCGCAGGCGGCTCAGCACCCGCATCCACGGCTCGTTCATGGCGATGGGGCCGGTGTTCTCGAACACCACCTGCAGGAGCGAATAGACGTCGCAGCCGATGAAGTCGATCTCGCCGTCCATGAAGCATTCGGCGAGCTTCAGCTCCGGGTCGAAGGCCACCGCGCGCTCGGCGTGGGCGGTGTTGAAGCGCATGTGGACCGGCTGGCCGGTCTTGTCCCCGTAGCGGAATGTTTGGCCTTGCGAATCGGTGACCGTGAGGTCGCCGGTCTTGATCATATGGGTCAGAACGATCCGTAGCATTGCATGCATCAGTCCCGTCTCCTTTCGCGGATCGAGGACAATACAAGCGTCTGGGCCAAGCGTCTGGGCAAGCGTTCCGTCAGGCGTCTGTCGTCAGTATCAGGCGGTTCTTCGATCCGAATGGAAAAACAAGATAGGCGTTTTTACCGATCTGAAAAGAGAAAATGCCCGGCGGAAACCGCCGGGCATGATCATATAAAGTTTATTGCGACGAAAAGCCTCGAGATCAGGCCTCTTCTTCGCCTTCTTCCTCGTCGTCGAAGAATTCTTCGGCCAGCGGCTGCTCTTCGATGCCGTAGATGGCTTCGATCGAGGTCAGGTCTTCGCCCTTGGCCTGGCGTTCGGCTTCTTCGGTCGAGCGGGCGATATTGACGGTGACGGTGACCTGGACTTCCGGATGCAGCGAAACCGACACTTCGTGCAGGCCGATGGTCTTGATCGGATGGTTCAGCTCGACCTGGTTGCGGTGCAGCGTGAAGCCCTGGGCGGTGATGATGTCGGCGATGTCGCGGGTCGAGACGGAGCCGTAGAGCTGGCCGGTCTCGCCGGCCGAGCGCACGACGATGAAGCTCTTGCCGTCGAGCTTCTCGGCGACGGCCTGGGCTTCGTTCTTGCGCTCGAGGTTCTGGGCCTCGAGCTGGGCGCGCTGGCCCTCGAACTTCTTCTTGTTGGCTTCGTTGGCGCGCAGCGCCTTGCCCTGCGGCAGGAGGAAGTTGCGGGCGTAGCCGTCCTTGACCTTGACGGTTTCGCCCATCTGGCCGAGGCGGCCGATGCGTTCCAGAAGAATGACTTCCATTTCAGTTTCCTTTCGAGGTTTTGATTCGGGTTAATTGGTCCCCGGCATCCGCGACACCGGCGCGCCGCGCGAGGTGTCGAAGAAGCCGAAGACCATGAAGACGAGAAGCGGAAAGGCGGAGAACAGGATCGCCAGATAGGCGAGCCACAGCGCCGGCAGCCGCCAGGCCTTGCCGCGCGTGCGCAGGTGGAAGACGGCGAGGCCGGCCATGGCGAAGCCCGCGCCGAGCGCGCCGGCTATCACCAGCGCCACCAGGCCCGCCGGGCCGGGCAGGAAGGCCGCGGCCACGGCGACCGCGAAGATCGGCAGCGCCGGGCGCGGCATGCGCAGCGTCGCGGGCCAGTCGTCGCGCGGGCGGCGCAGCCGGCCCGACAGGCCGGTGAGCCGCAGCGCGAGATAGAGGTTGCCGGCGAGGATGGCGAGGCAGGTCGCTGGCTGGACGATCGGCACGGCGACGGTCAGGAGCGCGGCGAGGTTGTCGCGCATATCGTCGCCGGCGACGAATTGCGGGTCGGCCTCGGCGATGCGCTGCGTGACGGCGGCGGCGATCTCGCGCGCCATGTCCGGGCCGAAGCCGAGGATGACGCCGATGACGACGAAGCTCGCGGCGGTCATCAGCGCGAGGCGGAACAGGATGTCGGAGAGCGGATACCAGACCAGCGCGTCCTTGGGGCCGCCCAGCTCGGAGGCCGGGCGGGCGAGGCCGGAAAGCCAGGCGCCGACGGCGGCGGGGACGAAACTGGTCAGCGCCATCAGGACGGCGGCCATGGGGACGGCGAAGACGCCCACCGCGACGGTGGCGGCGATCGCCGCGACCACGCCCGCGCCGGAGCCCCAGCCCAGGGCGGCGGCGAAGATCGGCAGCGGGGTCAAAAGATAGAGGATCATGGCGACGCCGGCCACGGCGCCGTCCTGGGCCACCACGCCGGCCGACATCAGCGCCGAGGCAAGCCCCGCCGCAATACCGATGCCGATGATGGTCGCGTCGAATTTCATGGTTCTCGCTGTCCTGCGCCGGCGTCTGGCCGGTCCGGCAGTTAGAGGCGGCTTATGCTTCGCCCCAACTCGGGTTTTTCGATATCGCCGCCGCGCCCATCGCGGCGGGAGCCGGGAGGCGCGGACGCCTCCCGGAAAGTCTTACTTCACCACGTAGGGCAGCAGGCCGAGGAAGCGGGCGCGCTTGATCGCCTTGGCGAGCTCGCGCTGCTTCTTCTGGCTGACGGCGGTGATGCGGGACGGGACGATCTTGCCGCGCTCGGAAATGTAGCGCTGCAGGAGCTTGATGTCCTTGTAGTCGATCTTCGGGGCGTTGGCGCCGGAGAACGGGCACGTCTTGCGACGGCGATGGAACGGACGGCGGGTCGGGATCTGATTGATGTCAACCATGATTATTCACCTGCTTCGTTGTCGCGCGGGCGGCGCGGGCCACGGTCGCCACGGTCTCCGCCGCGATCGCCGCGGTCACGGTCGCCGTCGCGCGGGCGGCGCGGGCCGCGATCGTCGTCGCGACGCTCGTCGCGGCGGGTCAGGATGGCCGACTGGCCTTCCTCATGCTCCTCGACGCGCACGGTCAGGAAGCGCAGGACGTCTTCGTTGATGCGCATCTGGCGCTCCATCTCGGCCACGGCGGCCGCCGGGGCGTCGATGTTCAGCAGCGTGTAATACGCCTTGCGGTTCTTCTTGATGCGGTAGGTCAGGGGACGCAGTCCCCAGTTTTCGATCTTGCCGATCTTGCCGCCATTGGTTTCGAGAACACCCTTGAACTGTTCGACGAGCGCGTCGACCTGCTGCTGGGAGATGTCCTGGCGGGCAAGAAGCACATGTTCGTAAAGAGCCATTGGCTTCGCCTTTCTTCTGTTGCATCCGGCTTCGGCGGCCAAGCCTCTGCGACCTCTTGGAACGCCGCGATGCGGCGCGAAAGGCGCGTTGAAGACAATCGAGAGCGGAGACACGGGAGGCGAAAGCGCTTATGGCTTCGACGAGCGAACGATGCAATTAATTGCAAGGCTCGCACGGCCCTCCGTTCAGCCCCCAGCCGACGCCGGACAATGAACGGGCGGCTCTTACGTGTTTTTCCCCCGCTTTGCAAGTCGCAAATGCCGCAAGGGCGGGGAAATGCTTGACTTTGCGGGCGCCGGCGGGCCACATCGCGGAAATTATGCAATGAATTGCAAAAGATGAAAGAGGTTTTCATGGCGGTCGCATTCACGTTTCCGGGGCAGGGCAGTCAGGCGATCGGCATGGGCAAGGCGCTGGCCGAGCGGTTTCCCGAGGCCCGCGCGGTGTTCGAGGAAGTGGACGAGGCGCTGGGCCAGAAGCTTTCCGCCGTCATGTTCGAGGGCCCCGAGGACGTGCTGACGCTGACCGCCAACGCCCAGCCGGCGTTGATGGCGGTCTCCATGGCGGTGATCCGCGTGCTGGAGGCGCGAGGATTCTCGCTGAAGGACAAGGTGGCCTATGTCGCCGGCCATTCGCTGGGCGAATATTCGGCGCTCTGCGCCGCCGGAACGTTCTCCTTGGCCGATACGGCGCGGCTCCTGCGCATCCGCGGCGACGCCATGCAGAAGGCGGTCCCGGTCGGCGAGGGCGCGATGGCGGCGATCATCGGCCTCGAGCAGGCCGACGTGGAGGCCGTCTGCGCCGAGGCGCGCGCCTCCGGCCCGGTCCAGATCGCCAACGACAATGGCGGCGGCCAGCTCGTGATCTCCGGCGGCAAGGCGGCGGTGGAGCTGGCGGCGAAGCTCGCCTCCGAGAAGGGCGCCAAGCGCGCGCTGATGCTCTCCGTCTCCGCCCCCTTCCATTCGACGCTGATGGCCCCGGCGGCCGACGCCATGCGCGAGGCGCTGGCCGGCGTCGACAAACGCGACCCGGTCGCGCCCCTCATCGCCAATGTCCGCGCCGCGCCGGTGACCGACGCCAACGAGATCGCCGGCCTGCTGGTCGAGCAGGTGACGGGCCAGGTGCGCTGGCGCGAGACGGTGGAATGGTTCGCCGCCAACGGCGTCACCGCGCTTTACGAGATCGGCTCCGGCAAGGTGCTGACCGGCCTCGCGCGCCGCATCGCCAAGGACGTCTCGGGCGTCACCGTCGGCTCGGCGGAAGAAATCGAGGCGGCGCTGGCCGCCCTCAACGCTTAAAGAAGAACCTGAAAAGGGGATAGGACATGTTCGATCTCACTGGCCGCAAGGCCCTCGTGACCGGCGCGACCGGCGGTCTCGGCGAGGCCATCGCCCGCGCGCTGCACGCGCAGGGCGCGATCGTCGGCCTGCACGGCACCCGCGAGGAGAAACTGAAGCAGCTGGCCGCCGAGCTGGGCGACCGCACCTTCGTCTTCCCCGCCGACCTGTCGGACCGCGAGGCGGTCAAGGCGCTCGGCCAGAAGGCCGAGGAGGAGATGGGCGGCGTCGACATCCTGGTCAACAACGCCGGCGTCACCCGAGACGGCCTGTTCGTGCGCATGAGCGACGAGGACTGGGACACGGTGCTGAACGTCAACCTGACCTCCGTCTTCAATCTGACGCGCGAGCTGACCCATCCGATGATGCGCCGCCGCGGCGGCCGCATCATCAACATCACCTCCATCGTCGGCGTCACCGGCAATCCGGGCCAGGCCAATTACTGCGCCTCCAAGGCCGGCCTGATCGGCTTCACCAAGTCGCTGGCGCAGGAGATCGCGAGCCGCAACGTGACGGTCAACTGCATCGCTCCCGGCTTCATCGAATCGGCCATGACCGACAAGCTGAACGACAAGCAGAAGGAAGCGATCATGGGCAATATCCCCATGAAGCGCATGGGCGCGGGCGCCGACATCGCGGCGGCCGTGGTCTATCTCGCCAGCGCCGAGGCCGGCTACGTCACCGGCCAGACGCTGCACGTCAACGGCGGCATGGCGATGATCTGAGGCCGGAAGCCGCCTGTTTCCGGGCCGGGAAGGCCCGGATGGCGGCTTTTTCCGGGGAAAGGCGCTTTGCCTCGCGGAAGAAGCGTGGTAATGCGCCGGTCGAGAATTGCGGCGTTCGTGAAAAAATGCTGTGATCCGGTTCCGAGAGGAATTATCCACAGGATGCCCGCCGGCGGGTCGAGCGCCCGGACTTGGCGGACATCTTATAACTTGATTACAATCATGCATGCCGCTAACCAAGGCGGAGCAGGAAAAACACAGGGTCGAGGTTCCGACATGAGCGATACCGCAGAGCGCGTCAAGAAAATCGTTGTTGAACATCTGGGCGTTGACGCCGACAAGGTCACCGAAGGCGCGAGCTTCATCGATGACCTGGGCGCAGACAGCCTCGACACCGTCGAGCTGGTCATGGCGTTCGAAGAAGAATTCGGCGTCGAAATCCCGGACGACGCTGCGGAAACGATCCTCACGGTCGGCGACGCCGTGAAGTTCATCGACAAGGCCTCGGCCTGATTTCAGCGGACGGGCCGGGATCGAAGCCGATTCCGGCCCGGTTCGTCTCTGGTTTCCGGCCGCTTGCGGCCGATTTCTGAATCCGCCGCGCCTCTCCGCCGGCGGGTTCCGGTTCAACGATCGGCGTCGTTCCCGGATCGGGCCGGACGCGGCGTCCATGCGCCGGCGGTTCACATCGGACGACGCTCGCAAAGCGAGTTCTGAGAGGGTGAATATGAGGCGTGTCGTCATCACCGGCCTTGGTCTGGTGTCGCCGCTGGCCAGCGGCGTCGAGGAGACGTGGAAGCGGCTGCTCGCCGGTGAAAGCGGGGCGCGCCGCATCACGGAGTTCGAGGTCGACGACCTCGCCTGCCAGATCGCCTGCCGCGTGCCGGTCGGCGACGGCTCGAACGGGACCTTCAATCCCGACCTCCACATGGAGCCGAAAGAGCAGCGCAAGGTCGATCCCTTCATCGTCTACGGCGTGGCCGCGGCCGACCAGGCGCTCGACGACGCCAATTGGCATCCCGAGAGCGACGAGGACCAGATCCGCACCGGCGTGCTGATCGGCTCGGGCATCGGCGGCATCGAGGGCATCGTCGAGGCGGGCTACACGCTGCGCGACAAAGGCCCGCGCCGCATCTCGCCCTTCTTCATCCCCGGCCGCCTCATCAACCTGGCCTCCGGCCATGTCTCGATCAAGCACAAGCTGCGCGGCCCCAACCATTCGGTGGTGACGGCCTGCGCCACCGGCACGCACGCCATCGGCGACGCCGCCCGCATGATCGCCTTCGGCGACGCCGACGTCATGGTGGCCGGCGGCACGGAATCGCCCGTCAGCCGCATCTCGCTGGCCGGCTTCGCCGCCTGCAAGGCGCTGTCCACCAAGCGCAACGCCGACCCCGCCGCGGCCTCGCGCCCCTATGACGAGGACCGCGACGGTTTCGTCATGGGCGAGGGCGCCGGCGTCGTGGTGCTGGAGGAGCTGGAGCACGCGCTCAAGCGCGGCGCCAAGATCTACGCCGAGGTCATCGGCTACGGCATGTCCGGCGACGCCTATCACATCACCGCGCCGAGCGAGAACGGCGAGGGCGCGCAGCGCTGCATGGAAGCGGCGCTGAAGCGCGCCGGCGTCGCGCCGGGCGAGATCGACTACATCAACGCCCATGGCACCTCGACCATGGCCGACACGCTGGAGCTGGCCGCCGTCGAGCGCGTGGTCGGCGACGCGGCGTCGAAGATCTCCATGTCCTCGACCAAGTCCTCCATCGGCCATCTCTTGGGAGCCGCGGGCGCGGCGGAGGCGATCTTCTCGACGCTCGCCATCCGCGACAACATCGCGCCGGCGACGCTCAATCTCGACAATCCGGCGGTGGAGACGAAGATCGACCTCGTGCCGCACAAGCCGCGCGAACGCAGGATCGACGTGGCGCTGTCGAACTCCTTCGGCTTCGGCGGCACCAACGCCTCGCTGGTGCTGCGCCGCTACGCCTGACGGAAAAAACCGGCTGAAAACGGGAACGCGGGGGATTTCTCCGCGTTTTCGCCAAAATGTCACCCGATGCGGTGTGTAGAACCGGCTTCGGAGCGGTTCCCGATTCCAGCGAATCCCCTTGGCGCGCCTTCCGCGCGCTTTCCGGGTGATAACCCGTTCCACACGTTTCCTGGAATTGTTTTGAGGATTAAGCTGGCCGCGAGACCCGCGACGGCGACAGGACCGAGGTGATCGAGTGAATTCTGAGACGCGACCGGAAACCGATTCCGCCGAGGCCCAGGCCCGGACGGTAGCGGCCGAGGCTGCGGCGGCCGCGGGCGCGTCGCCCACGCCGCGGCGCAGGCGCTCGCGCCATGCGCGCAGCCAGATCGTCGTCTTCATGAATTTCCTGCTGTCGCTGGTGGCGCTGGCGCTGTTGGGCGCCTCGGCGCTGTTCTATTTCGGCAAGGTGCAGTTCGACGCGCCGGGGCCGCTCGCCGCCGACACGACCTATCTGGTCAAGCGCGGCGCGGGCGTGGCCGAGGTGGCCAACGGGCTCGCCGGCTCCGACATCGTCAGCGACGCGCAGATCTTCCGCTACGGCATGCGCGCCTACGGCCACGACAACGACCTCAAGGCGGGCGAATACGCCATCCCCGCCGGCGCCTCGATGCGCGACGTCATGAACATCCTGATCAGCGGCAAGTCGATCATGTATCCGATGACCGTGCCGGAAGGCCTCACGGTCAAGCAGATCTTCGACCGCATCGCCGCCGACCCGATTTTGGTCGGCGAGATGCCGAAAACCATGCCGCCGGAAGGCTCGCTCTTCACCGACACGCTCAACTTCACCCGCGGCACGACGCGCGGCGAGATCGTCGAGCGCATGCTCGCTTCGCAGAAGAAGCTGGTCGACGAGGTCTGGGCCGCCCGCAAGCCCGGCCTGCCGCTGCGCGACAAGAACGAGCTGGTCACGCTCGCCTCCATCGTCGAGAAGGAGACGGGCGTCGCCGCCGAGCGCCCGCACGTGGCTTCGGTGTTTTTGAACCGCCTCGCCAAGGGCATGCGGCTGCAATCCGACCCGACCATCATCTACGGCCTGTTCGGCGGCGCCGGCAAGCCGTCCGACCGGCCGATCTTCAAGTCGGACATCGAGAAGCCGACGCCCTACAACACCTATGTCATCAACGGCCTGCCGCCGGGACCGATCGCCAATCCGGGCAAGGCGGCGCTGGAGGCGGTGGCCAATCCGCTCGACACGCAGGACCTCTATTTCGTCGCCGACGGCGGCGGCGGGCACGTCTTCTCCTCGACGCTGAAGGAGCACAACGACAATGTGCGCAAGTGGCGCGGGCAGCAGAAGGCGACCGGCGGCGCGGGCCAATAACAAGCAAGCGGCGGCTCGGCCAAGGGCCGCCGGGGGGATCGACATGGCGCTTCAGAGCATGACAGGTTTCGCCCGCCATACGGCGCGGCACGAGGCGAAGGGCGGCGAAGCGCGCATCGTGTGGGAGCTGCGCGCGGTCAACGGCAAGGGGCTCGACCTGCGCCTGCGCCTGCCGCAGGGCTTCGAGGCGGTCGAGCATCCGGCGCGTTCCGTGCTGGCGCGGCGCTTTTCGCGCGGCAATTTCCAGGCCGCGCTGACGGTGGAGCGCGCCGAGGCCGAGGCCGGCTTCGCCGTCAACCGCGCCATGCTGGCCGAGGTGCTGAAGCTGTGCGGCGAGTTGCAGGCGGCGCACGGGCTGGCGCCGGCCAGCGTCGACGGCGTGCTGTCGCTGCGCGGCGTGGTGGAGCAGACCCAGGCCGCCGAGAACGAGACCGCCCGCGCCGGGCTGGAGGCGGCGGTGATCGAGGCCTTCGAGGCGGCGCTCACGCTGATGGCCGAGGCGCGCGCCCATGAGGGCGAGGCGCTGGCCGCGATCTTGTCCGGCCATGTCGACGCCATCGAGCGGCTGACGCGCGCCGCGCGCGCCGATCCGTCGCGCTCGGTCGAGGCGATCCGGGCGCGGCTCGCCGCGCAGGTGGGGCTGCTTCTGGACGCGGGCCGCGAGCTGGACGAGGCGCGGCTGCACCAGGAGGCGGCCTTCCTCGCCACCAAGGCCGACATCCAGGAGGAGCTGGACCGGCTGGAGACGCATGTGGCCTCGGCGCGGAAATTGCTGGCCGAAGGCGGCCCGGTCGGGCGAAAGCTCGACTTTCTTTCACAAGAATTTAATCGTGAAGCAAATACATTGTGCTCCAAGTCGAACGCTGCGTCGATCACGGCCATCGGTCTGGAACTGAAGGCGGTCGTGGATCAGTTTCGCGAGCAGGTGCAGAATCTGGAGTAAAGCGCATCATGGCCATTTCATCGGTTGAAAACGGCGTCGCCCGCCGGGGCTTGATGGTGGTGATCTCGTCGCCCTCGGGCGCGGGCAAGTCCACCATCGCGCGGCTGCTTCTGGAAGACCCGAAGATGGCGCTGTCGCTGTCGATCAGCGTGACGACGCGCCAGCGCCGCCCGAGCGAGATCGACGGCGTGCATTACCACTTCATCACCCCGCGCGAGTTCGAGCGCCTGCGCGACAGCGACGCGCTGATCGAATGGGCCGAGGTGCACGGCAATTTCTACGGCACGCTGCGCGAGACCGCGGAGAACGCGCTGGCCGACGGCCGCGACATGCTGTTCGACATCGACTGGCAGGGCGCCGAC
The DNA here is from genome assembly GCA_900465915.1 of Hyphomicrobiales bacterium. Lineage (GTDB taxonomy): Bacteria > Pseudomonadota > Alphaproteobacteria > Rhizobiales > Rhizobiaceae > Brucella. The sequence continues at coordinate 20,759 of UBKJ01000029.1, read as the reverse complement.
CAGCTCCAGGCCAAGATGCCGGCCGACGTGGTGTCGATCTTCATCCTGCCGCCGACCATGCGCGAATTGCAGCAGCGGCTGAACCGCCGCGCCGAGGACACGCCGGAAGTCATCGAGACGCGGCTGCAGAACGCCCGCTTCGAGATCCAGAAATGGGTCAAATACGACTATATCGTCATCAACGAGGACTTGGACCGCTCCTATACGGCGATCCGCGGCATCATCACGGCCGAGCGCCTGCGCCGCGACCGCCGCCCCGGCCTGTTCGACTTCGTCACCGGGCTTCTGGAGGAAGATCCGGGGCTCTGAAGCGTTTTCAGCGCCTCCGCAGGGAAATCGGTCCGCCGGACTGATTTCCGATTCTGCTTCGATGGTCAGAACAAAGAGCTGGAGCGGTTCCGCGAAAACAGGAGCCGCTTAGGCCGGCGCCGCCTTCAGCTCCATGATCGCCGCCTCGACCGAGGCCGCGAAGGGCGCAAGCGCCGTCTCGGCGTCCAGCGCGCCGCCGGCGATGACCTCGTGGCCGATGATCAGGGCGGGCATCGTCGGCATAGGCCGCATCTTCAGCCCTTCCGCCACCTGCCGCAGCTGCGCCGCGCATTTCGTCCCGCCATGGCCGCCATAGCTGACGATGACCAGCGGCTTGCCGCGCCATTCGGCGTAGAGATGGTCGAGCGCGTTCTTCAGCGCCGCCGGATAGCCCCAGTTATATTGCGGCGCGACGACGACGAAGCCGTCCGCGCCGGCGATCTTGTCGCTCCAGGCGCGGCTATGCGCCTGCGTGTAGACGCCCTGCGCCGGGATCGACGGCTCGTCGTCGGGCGGCAGCGGCCAGTCGCGCAAATCGACCGTCTCCAGCGCGAGCCCGCTTGCCCGGCCCGCGACGCCGGCCACCCATGCGGCGATCTGCGGGCAGCGCCGTCCGGCGCGCACGCTGCCCATGACGAGAAGGATTTTCGGCGCGGCCGTCACACCGCCGTGCCGCCGACGGTGATCTGGTCCATCCTGAGATGCGGCTGGCCGACGCCGACCGGCACCCATTGCCCGCCCTTGCCGCAATTGCCGCTGCCGGTGTCGAGCCTGGAATCGTTTCCGATCATGGTGATGCGCTTCATGGCGTCCGGCCCGTTGCCGATCAGCATCGCGCCCTTGATCGGCGCGCCGACGCGGCCGTTCTCGACCATATAGGCCTCGGTGCAGCCGAAGACGAACTTGCCGGAGGTGATGTCCACCTGCCCGCCGCCGAAGGAGACGGCGTAGATCCCCTTCTTCATCGAGGCGATGATCTCCTCGGGCGATCTGTCGCCGGACAGCATGATGGTGTTGGTCATGCGCGGCATCGGCGCGTGGGCGTAGGATTCGCGCCGCCCGTTGCCGGTGGCGGCCATGCCCATCAGCCGGGCGTTCTGCCGGTCCTGCATGTAGTTGACGAGCCGGCCGTCGTCGATCAGCACAGTGCGGTTGGTGGGCGTGCCCTCGTCGTCGATGGTGAGCGAGCCGCGCCGCTCGGCGATGGTCCCGTCGTCCACCACCGTCACGCCTTTCGCCGCCACCTGCTCGCCCATCAGCCCGGCGAAGGCCGAGGTCTTCTTGCGGTTGAAGTCGCCTTCGAGCCCGTGGCCGACCGCCTCGTGCAGCATCACGCCCGGCCAGCCGTTGGCGAGCACGATGTCGAAGGTCCCGGCCGGGGCGGGAATGGCGTCGAGATTGACCAGCGCCTGCCGCAACGCCTCGTCGGCGGCGTGGCGCCAGCTTTCCGCCGTCACGAAGTCGCCGAAACCCTTGCGGCCGCCGAGCGTGTGCGAGCCGGATTCCTGCCGGTCGCCGTCGCCGGCCACCACCGACACGCTGAGCCGCGCCATCGGCCGCACGTCGCGCACGAAATGGCCGTCGGCGCGCAATATCTCCACCTGCTGCCAAGACGCCGCCAGCGACACGGAGACCTGCCGCACCTTGGGGTCTTTGGCGCGCAGATAGGCGTCGATCTCCTGCAGAAGCTGCACCTTGGCGTCGAAGGAGGGCGCGCCGATCGGGTTCTCGTCGCTGTAGAGACGGCGGTTGGTGCCGGCCGGCGCCTGGGCGTAGACGCCGCCATGGCCGCGCGCGGCGCCCGCCACGGCCTCGGCGGCGCGCTTCAGCGCCGCCAGCGACAGGTCGCCCGCATGGGCGTAGCCGACGTTCTCGCCGGCGACGGCGCGCAGGCCGAAACCCTGGTCCTGGCCGAACGAGCCGGTCTTGAGGCGGCCATTGTCGAAGACCAGCGCCTCCGCCTCGCGATATTCGAGGAAAAGCTCGCCGTCGTCGCCGCCCTTGAGGCTCTGCGAAACGAGGCGTTCGATGTCGTCGCGGCTGGCGTCGAAGCGGTCGATCAAGTTTGTCATCACAAAAAATCCTGCGGCGATGCGTGTCGCCGCAGGATGTAAGCCTTTATGCGCCGGATAACAACCGGCGGCTCAGGGCAGGGCGTCGAAGCCCTCGCCGAAACCCTTGAGGTCGACCGGGATGCCGACGCCTTCCTCCGGCGTCTGGAACACGATGAAGGTGGCGGCCTTGCCGTTGCGCAGCGTCTTGATGAGGTCGTCCTCGAGGATCACCTCGGCGTAGCAGCCGTCCTCGAAGCAGCGCACGAAATAGGCGCGGCCGATATCCTTGCCGTCGACGTTGAGGCCGAGCCCGTTGGGCAGAAGCACCCCGAGCGGCGCCAGCACGCGCAGGATGCGCGCCTTGTTGTCGGCCGTCTTCAGCACCACCACCGACAGGCCCAGCTCCGGCCGCTTGGCGGCGACCACGTTCTGGATCAGCGCGCATTGCTCGGTCTTGGCGCCCGCCGGCGTGTCGCACAGGATCGACCACGCGCCGTGCTGCGATTTCAGCGTGCCGCTCTGCTGCGGCGCGGCGGCCTGTCCCGCCTGCGGCTGCGGCTGGGCCGGCGCGGGCAGCTGCGCCGGCTGCTGCTGGGCGAGGGAGGGTGCGAGGCCGGCGGCGAGCGCCAGGCCAGCGCCCGCGGCGAGGGCGGCGAGGCGGCGGGTGGTCTTGCGGGCGGGCATTCGGAAAATCATGAAATCTCCAGATCGAATCACCGGGACGGTAGCGCGCTCGGCCGGCCGTGAAAAGCGATGCGCGGCGGCTGCGCCCCTCCCGGCCGTCTCCGCAACGGTGATACCGTCTGTCGCATCGATTGTCACGCGTCACGTTAGGCCCGATCTGGTGGGAAATCATGGCTTCATTATGGGGCGGGGCTCTTTTTCCCGGCTTTTCGCGCCCGGGCGCGCCGCGGGCGGATATTGTCCGAAGCCATGTTTCGCGCCGGTCGCGCGCAAAAATGCCGCACAGGAACATATTCGCCTTCCTTGCCGTGTGCGCTAAGGTGTGATTTGAACGCCGGCGGGGGATGCGGCCGTCTTCGCGTCCGGCGTCCAGCCTGAAAGGGCGAATAGGGAGAGACTTCTGGTGGATAAGATTTTTGCCGCAACGAGGAGCGTCATCGGCGGCGCTCTGGCGATGCTGGGAATGGGGCTGGGGATGGGGGGCGCGGCGCTCGCCGACCAGCCGCATCCGTGGGAATGGAGATTGCAGGAGCCGGCGACGGGGATCGCCAAGCAGATCCATTGGTTCGAGGGCTATACGCTCTGGTTCATCGTGCCGATCACCATCCTGGTCCTGCTGCTTCTGCTGTGGTGCATCGTGCGCTATCGCGCCAGCGCCAATCCCGTGCCGTCGCGCACCAGCCACAACACGCTCATCGAGGTGATCTGGACGCTGGGCCCGGTGGTGGTGCTTCTGTTCCTGGCCGTGCCGTCGTTCCAGTTGCTGACCGCGCAATACACGCCCGGCGAGGCCGCCTTCACGGTCAAGGCCACCGCCAACCAGTGGTACTGGGGCTATGAATACCAGTTCAACGACAAGCCGCTGAGCTTCGATTCCGTCATCCTCAAGGACGCCGACCGCGCCGGCGCCGGCAAGGAGGACAAGGGCCGCTATCCGCGTCTTCTGGCCGTCGACAACGAGCTCGTCGTGCCGGTGGGCGAGACGGTCCGCCTGCTCGTCACCGCCGCCGACGTGATCCACGCCTGGACCGTCCCCGCCTTCGGCGTCAAGATGGACGCCATTCCCGGCCGCATCAACGAGACCTGGTTCAAGGCCGACAAGGAAGGCCTCTATTACGGCCAGTGCTCGCAATTGTGCGGCAAGGACCACGCCTTCATGCCCATCGCCGTGCGCGTGGTGTCGCAGGACCAGTACAAGAGCTGGGTCTCGGCGGCCGCGTCCGACCTGAACGGCGCCAACAAGGCGCTTCAGGCGGCCGTCGACGGCGAAGCAAACAAGAAAGTGGCGGCGGCCGGTCTCTGACCCCGCGCCTAGACAACGGGAGCGATTTCCATGGCCGGCACGACCGCCCAAGAACATGGAACCCACGACGACCACAAGCCGCATGGCTGGGTGCGCTGGGTCTATTCCACCAACCACAAGGACATCGGCACGCTGTACCTGATCTTCGCGATCTTCGCGGGCATCGTCGGCGGCCTCCTGTCCATCGCCATGCGCGCCGAATTGCAGGAGCCTGGCATCCAGATCTTCCACGGCCTGGCCTCGATGGTCTACGGCGTCGAGGGCGACGCCGCGATCGACGCCGGCAAGCATATGTTCAACGTGTTCACCACCATGCACGCGCTGATCATGATCTTCTTCATGGTCATGCCGGCCATGATCGGCGGCTTCGCCAACTGGATGGTGCCGCTGATGATCGGCGCGCCGGACATGGCCTTCCCGCGCATGAACAACATCTCCTTCTGGCTGCTGCCGCCCGCCTTCCTGCTGCTCATCATTTCGATGTTCGTGCCGGGTCCGGTCGGCGGCTGGGGCGCAGGCGGCGGCTGGGTGCTCTATCCGCCCTTCTCCACCTCGGGCCAGCCCGGGCCGGCGGTCGATTTCGTCATCCTCGGCCTGCACATCGCCGGCGCGTCGTCGATCCTCGGCGCGATCAACTTCATCACCACCATCCTCAACATGCGCGCGCCCGGCATGACGCTGCACAAGATGCCGCTCTTCGCCTGGGGCGTGCTGATCACCGCCTTCCTGCTTCTGCTGTCGCTGCCGGTTCTGGCGGGCGCCATCACCATGCTGCTCACCGACCGCAACTTCGGCACGACCTTCTTCGCGCCGGACGGCGGCGGCGACCCGATCCTCTACCAGCACCTGTTCTGGTTCTTCGGCCATCCGGAAGTGTACATCCTGATCCTGCCGGGCTTCGGCATCATCAGCCACATCATCTCGACCTTCTCGCGCAAGCCGATCTTCGGCTATCTCGGCATGGCCTACGCCATGGTCGCCATCGGCGTGGTCGGCTTCGTGGTGTGGGCGCACCACATGTACACGGTCGGCCTGTCGCTCGACACGCAGCGCTACTTCGTCTTCGCCACCATGGTCATCGCCATCCCCACCGGCATCAAGATCTTCTCCTGGATCGCGACCATGTGGGGCGGCTCGATCAGCTTCCGCGCGCCGATGGTGTGGGCGATCGGCTTCATCTTCCTGTTCACCATCGGCGGCGTCACCGGCGTCCAGCTCGCCAACGCCGGCCTCGACCGCTCGCTGCACGAGACCTATTACGTGGTGGCGCATTTCCACTACGTGCTGTCGCTGGGCGCGGTCTTCGCCATCTTCGCCGGCTGGTATTACTGGTTCCCGAAGATGACCGGCTACATGTACAACGAGTTCGTGGCCAAGCTGCATTTCTGGATCACCTTCATCGGCGTCAACCTGGTGTTCTTCCCGCAGCATTTCCTCGGCCTCGCCGGCATGCCGCGCCGCTACATCGACTACCCGGACGCCTTCGCGGGCTGGAACATGGTGTCGTCCTACGGCTCCTACATCTCCGGCTTCGCCGTGCTGGTCTTCCTCTACGGCGTCTTCGAGGCCTTCGCCAAGAAGCGCGAGGCGGGGGCCAATCCGTGGGGCGAAGGCGCGACCACGCTGGAATGGCAGCTCTCTTCGCCGCCGCCGTTCCACCAGTGGGAGCAGCTGCCCCGCATCAAGTAATCCTGCGGAGGGCGGAGCTTTCGGGCTTCGCCCCCCGCCGCAAATGTGCTAAATGCGCCCGCTCGGCGCCGCGTCCGCGAGGATGCGCAGGCCGATGGTCGCGAGGTTGACGGATCGATGTCTCTGGTGGAAAAAAACACGGCTTCCAAAGAGGAGCTGGGCCTGTCGGAAGCGACGGCGCGGGACTATATCGTCCTGCTGAAGCCGCGCGTCATGTCGCTGGTGGTCTTCACCGGGCTGGTCGGCCTGGTCATGGCGCCCGGCCACATGAACCCGGTGCTGGCCGCCATCAGCATCCTGTGCATCGCCGTCGGCGCCGGCGCCTCGGGCGCCCTCAACATGTGGTACGACGCCGACATCGACGCGGTGATGAAGCGCACGCGCAACCGGCCGATCCCCGCCGGCGTCATCGAGCCCGAGCAGGTGCTGGCCTTCGGCCTGACGCTGTCGGCCTTCTCGGTCATGACGCTCGGCCTGATGGTCAACTGGCTGTCGGCGGCGCTTCTGGCCTTCACCATCTTCTTCTACGCCGTCGTCTACACGATGTGGCTCAAGCGCTCGACGCCGCAGAACATCGTCATCGGCGGCGCCGCCGGCGCCTTCCCGCCCATGATCGGCTGGGCCGCGGCGACGGGCGAGATCACCTGGGACAGCACGGTGCTGTTCATGATCATCTTCCTGTGGACGCCGCCGCATTTCTGGGCGCTGTCGCTCTTCGCCGCCCACGACTACGAGGCCGCCCGCATCCCGATGATGCCCAACGTCAAGGGCGAGCGCTCGACGCGGCTGCAGGCGCTCGTCTACACCTTCATCGTGGCGCCGGTGGGCGTGCTGCCCTGGGTGATGGGCTTCGCAGGCCCGGTTTACGGCGCGGTGGCGACGCTTCTCGGCCTCGCCTTCATCTATTACGCCTGCCGGCTGTGGGCGGCGGGCTCGCAGGGCGAGATGCTGGCGGCGGCGCGCAAGCTGTTCCGCTTCTCGCTGCTTTATCTTTCGGGTCTTTTCGCGGTCCTGCTCGTGGAGGCGCTGGCCTTCAAGGCGCTGGCCGCATTCGGAGTGACGGGATGAACGACACCGTGAACAAGCCCGCCCATCCGGCGCTGGAGCTGGTGGCGCCGACGGAGCGGCAGAAGAAGGCGCAGCGCAACCGCTCCTGGGGCCTGGCCGTGGCGCTGGCCCTGTTCGTGCTGCTGGTCTATGTCGGCACCATGGCCAAGATCGGGGGAACCTTCATCCGGCCTTGAGCCGATGAAGGGGAGGGGACGATGACGGATCGGCGCGACGAAAACGGCAAGCAGGCGAAGCTGCAGCGCTCCAACCGGACGCTGGCTGTGGCGTGCCTGGTCTTCTTCGCCTGCATGATCGGCGCGGCCTACGCCTCCGTGCCGCTCTACCGCATCTTCTGCCAGGTGACGGGCTACGCCGGCACGACGCGGCGGGTCGAGCAATATTCCGACACCATCCTCGACAAGACCATCCATGTCCGTTTCGACGCCAACACGGTCGGCGGCCTGCCCTGGGACTTCAAGCCGGCGCAGCGCGAGGTGACGCTGCGCATCGGCGAGACGACGACGGTCTATTTCGAGGCGCATAACCTCTCCGACCGCGAGACCTACGGCCGCGCCAGCTTCAACGTCGCGCCGGGCCTGGCCGGGGCCTATTTCAACAAGGTCGAATGTTTCTGCTTCACCGACACCACGCTGAAGCCGGGCGAGGACCTGAAAATGCCGGTAGTGTTCTTCGTCGATCCCGACATCGTCAAGGACCCCGACATGAAGGACGCGACCACCATCACCCTGTCCTACACCATGTTCCCCATCGAGAAGCCGGCCAGGACGGCGGGGAAAGAGACGGGAAGCAAGGGCGGCGCATAATGCCGCAAAGACAAATGCGCGGCGCGGCTCTATTGTCCGGGTCGGATCGCGCGAATGGAATCAGATGCGGCCGCAAGGACCGCGAAGCCAATGACGGACCGGCCCGCGCCTGACGGCGCGGACGGCCGGTGAGAGAGGAGCCCTGGGGAGAGACATGGCGGACGTTCATCAGAAGAATCACGACTATCACATCATCGCGCCCAGCCCATGGCCCTTCCTGAGCTCGGTCGGCGCCTTCGTGCTGGCCCTGGGCGGCATCTCCTTCATGCGCTATCTCCGCGCCGACAAGCTGCCTTTGTTCGGCATGAACGTGGTGACGCCGTGGATTTTCGTCATCGGCCTCGTCGTCGTGCTCTATTGCATGTTCGGCTGGTGGTCGGACACGATCCGCGAGGGGCGTGAGGGCCACCACACCCGCGTCGTGTCGCTGCATCTGCGCTACGGCATGATCATGTTCATCGCCTCGGAGGTGATGTTCTTCGTCGCCTGGTTCTGGGCCTTCTTCGACGCCAGCCTGTTCCCGGCCGAAGTGCACCAGGCGGCGCGCGCGGCCTTCACCGGCGGCGTCTGGCCGCCCAAGGGCATCGAGGTGCTGGACCCGCTGCACCTGCCGCTCTACAACACCGTCATCCTGCTCCTGTCGGGCGCGACGCTGACCTGGTCGCACCATGCGCTCCTGCACGACGACCGCAAGGGCATGATCACCGGCCTCAGCATCACCGTGGCGCTTGGCGTGCTGTTCTCCTGCGTGCAGGCCTACGAATACGCCCACGCGCCCTTCGCCTTCAAGGACTCGATCTACGGCGCGACCTTCTTCATGGCGACGGGCTTCCACGGCTTCCACGTCATCATCGGCACCATCTTCCTGCTGGTCTGCCTGATCCGGGCGCTGCGCGGCGACTTCTCGCCCAAGCATCATTTCGGCTTCGAGGCGGCGGCTTGGTACTGGCACTTCGTCGACGTGGTGTGGCTGTTCCTGTTCTTCGCCGTCTATGTCTGGGGCGGCTGGGGCGCGCCGATGCACGCCGGCTGAGGCGAGGCCTCGATCGTTTCGGAAGGCGGTCCCGGAAACTGGGCCGCCTTTCGTCCTTTATGGCGCTGAAAGGGAGCGAGCCATGTCCGATCACAACCATCCCGTCGCGGTCGACCCCATCAAGAGCGGCCTGGCCGGGCGCTGCCCGCGCTGCGGCGAGGGGCGGCTGTTCAACGGCTTCCTCTCCGTCGCGCCGCGCTGCCAGGCCTGCGGGCTCGACTACGGCTTCGCCGATTCCGGCGACGGCCCGGCCGCCTTCGTGGTGCTGATCGTCGGCTTCATCGTGGTGGGGCTGGCGCTGTGGACCGAGGTCAATATCGGCCCGCCGCTCTGGGTGCATTTCGTGCTGTGGATTCCGCTCGCCATCGTGCTCGGCCTCGCCGCCACGCGCCTGCTCAAGGGCGTCTTCATCAACATGCAGTATCGCAACAAGGCCGCGCAGGGCCGGCTGGACGACGGCCAATGACCGCCGCCGCCAAGCCGCGCCGCCTGCCCTGGGGCGTGCTGGTCGCCTCGACCATCGCGCTGGCGATCCTGATGACGCTCGGCACGTGGCAGGTGAAGCGGCTGATGTGGAAGGAGGCGCTGATCGCCTCCACGGAAGCGCGCATCCACGAGAAGCCGCTGACGCTAGGCGAAATGGAGAAGGTCTTGGCGCAGGACGGAACGGTCGATTACCGCCCCGTCACGGTGTCGGGCACGTTCATGCATCAGGGCGAGCGGCATTTCCTCGCCACCTGGCAGGGCGAGCCGGGCTTCGACGTCTATACGCCGCTGCTTCTGGAGGACGGACGCTTCGTGCTCGTCAATCGCGGCTTCGTGCCGGCCGATAAAAAGGATCCGGCCAAGCGCCCCGACGGCCAGCTCGACGGTCCGGTCACCGTCACCGGCCTGGCGCGCGACCGGCTTGCGGGCAAGCCGTCCTCCTTCGTGCCGGACAACGACGTGAAGAAGAACATCTTCTACTGGAAGGACTGGGCGGCGATGGCCGACAGCGCCGGCCTGCCGGCGCCGGACGGCGTCGTGCCCTTCTTCGTCGACGCCGACGCCAAGCCAAATCCGGGCGGCCTGCCCATCGGCGGCGTCACCATCGTCGATTTCCCCAACAACCATCTGCAATACGCCGTGACGTGGTATGGGCTGGCTCTGGCCCTGATAGGGGTTGTGGGAACGTGGCTATGGCGCTATCGGAAAGCGGACGAGACTTGAAAGCGCGGCCCGCGCGGCCATCCGCCACGCCGACAGGATGAAACCATGACCGATCGCCCCCCTCTGGAAATCCGCCTCTGCGGTCCGCGCGGCTTCTGCGCCGGCGTCGACCGAGCGATCCAGATCGTCGTGCTGGCGCTGAAGAAATACGGCGCGCCGGTCTATGTGCGCCACGAGATCGTGCACAACCGCTATGTGGTCGAGGGCCTGCAGGCCCGCGGCGCCATCTTCGTCGAGGAGCTGGACGAGATCCCGGCCGAGCATCGCGACCAGCCGGTGGTCTTCTCCGCCCATGGCGTGCCCAAATCCGTGCCCGCCGACGCGGCGGCGAAGAACCTGTTCTATCTCGACGCCACCTGCCCGTTGGTGTCGAAGGTGCACAAGCAGGCCATGCGCCATCAGCGGCTCGGCCGCCACGTCATCCTCATCGGCCATTCCGGCCATCCCGAGGTCATCGGCACCATGGGGCAACTGCCCGAGGGCGCGGTGACGCTGATCGAGACGGTGGAGGACGCCCGCGCCTGCCGCTTCGCCGACGAGGACAATCTCGGCTTCGTCACCCAGACCACGCTGTCGGTGGACGACACGGCCGGCATCATCGAGGAATTGCAGGCGCGCTTTCCCAGGCTCGCCGCGCCCGCGGCCGAATCGATCTGCTACGCCACCACCAACCGCCAGGACGCCGTGCGCGCCGCCGCTCCCGGCTGCGACCTGTTCCTGATCGTCGGCGCGCCCAACTCCTCCAACTCCAAGCGGCTGGTCGAGGTGGCGGAAAAGGCCGGCGCGCGCATGTCGATGCTGGTGCAGCGCGCCGCCGACATCGAATGGGACCGCATCGGCGACATTTCCGTGGTCGGCCTGTCGGCGGGCGCCTCGGCGCCCGAGATCATCGTCGACGAGATCATCGAGGCCTTCCGCGCCCGCTTCGCGGTGCGGATCGAGCTGGCCGAGACCACGGTCGAGACGGAGAATTTCCTCGTCAACCGCGAGATCCGCGACGTGGAGCTGACCGCGCGCGACATGGCCTTCGTCAACGGCGAGAACCGAATCGTCGGAACGCAAAAAGCAGTCCGGGAGAAGTAAGCGGCATGGCCGTCTATACGGATATCAACGAAATCGAACTGGCCGCCTTCCTCGCCCAATACGATATCGGCGCGCTCCTGTCCTACAAGGGCATCGCCGAGGGCGTCGAGAACTCCAACTACCTGCTGCGCACCACGGGCGGAACCTTCATCCTGACGCTCTACGAAAAGCGCGTGAACCGGGACGACCTGCCCTTCTTCCTCGGCCTGATGCGGCACCTGGCGCGGCGCGGGTTGGAATGCCCGCAGCCGGTCGTGCGCCGCGACGGCGAGATGATCGGCGAGCTGGCCGGCCGCCCGGCGGCCATCGTCACCTTCCTCGAAGGCATGTGGATGCGCCGCCCCACCGTCGCCCATTGCGAGGCGGTGGGCGAGGGGCTGGCGCATATGCATCTGGCCGGCGCGGATTTCCCGCTCAGCCGCCGCAACTGCCTGACGCTGCCCGACTGGCGGCCGCTATGGAACCTGTCGCGCGACCGCGCCGCCACGGTCGAGCCGGGCCTTGTGGCGGAAGCCGAGGCCGATCTCGACTTCCTGGAGAGGAACTGGCCGGCGGAGCTGCCGGTGGGCGTCATCCACGCCGACCTCTTCCCCGACAACGTCTTCTTCCTCGGCGACCAGCTTTCGGGTTTCATCGACTTCTATTTCGCCTGCACCGATATTCTCGCCTATGACGTGGCGGTGTGCCTCAACGCCTGGTGCTTCGAGAAGGATTTCTCCTACAACCGCACCAAGGGCGCGGCGCTGCTGCGCGGCTACACCTCGGTGCGGCCGCTGTCGCAGGCCGAGGCCGGCGCCTTGCCGGTGCTGGCGCGGGGCGCGGCGATGCGCTTCATGCTGACGCGGCTTTACGACTGGCTGACCGTGCCCGACGGCGGCTTCGTGGTGAAGAAGGACCCGATGGAATATGTGCGCCGCATGCGCTTCCACCGCCAGATCGAATCGGCGGCCGAATACGGCCTTGGGGAGACGGTCGCTTGAAGCGCATCGAGGCTTTCACCGACGGCGCCTGCTCGGGCAATCCCGGCCCGGGCGGCTGGGGGGCGATCCTGCGCTGGAACGGCGCCGAGAAGGAATTGAACGGCGGCGAGGCCGACACCACCAACAACCGCATGGAGCTGATGGCGGCGATCTCGGTGCTCAACGCGCTCAAGGAGCCGTGCGAGGTCGACCTCTACACCGACTCCGTCTATGTGCGCGACGGCATCGCCAGTTGGATCGAGGGCTGGAAGCGCAACGGCTGGAAGACGGCGGCCAAGAAGCCGGTCAAGAACGCCGAGCTGTGGCAGGCGCTGGACGAGGCCCGCAGGCGCCACAAGGTCAACTGGCATTGGGTCAAGGGCCATGCCGGCCACCCGGAGAACGAGCGCGCCGACGCGCTCGCCCGCGCCGGCATGGAGCCGTATAAATATGCCGGCCACCGCACGCTGAAGGTGACGTGAGCCCGGCCGCCGCTCAATCCGAACGCGCGATGCGAAGCTGAAAGCAGTTGTTGCGCGCCGACCGCACGTCGACGAAGGCGATGTCGTCGCAATCCAGAAGCTCGGCCGCATAGGCCGTGATGTCGTCCTTCGCCACGATCTTTCCCGTGCCGTAGCGGATGCGCTGGTCCGCCGTATAGCCCTTGAGCAGATAGGCCGGGCTTGCCAATATCGGAGGAACGCCCGCGCCCGACCATGGCTCGCACGCATCGGCGCACAGGAAGATCGGGCCCGTCTCGGCATAGGGCTGCAAGCCATCGAACGGCCGGTAAGCCAGGACCAGCATCCCCGCGCCCCTGGGGATGAAGCCGAGGCAATGGCGGCACGGATTGCCGGAGCCGTCGGACAGCGCATGCTCGGGCGCGCAATCATAGGCGTCGCGCCCGCCGTTCCGCAATGCGCCGACCTTGTCGCCGGGAAGCGGAAGAAACTTGATGTTCGCCATGAGGACCTCCTGAAACCAGGCGATCATCGTCGGCCCCGATGCGCTGCGCATCCCGTTTCTTGCTCTTGAATGGCCGCGCGAAGGGCGCAACGATGCTTGTCTTGAAGCGATAACAACGCGAAAGTAACGCTCAATGAAGGGGTTACGACCATGCGTATTGTATATGCCTGCCTGATATTGGCCGCCGCGATTACGATGGCGAACGCTCAATCTGTCAAGCAGGGCGGCGCGGTTCCGTCTCCATCGGTCGAGCAGTTGCAGCAGGCGATCGACGCCGTGGGGAAGGGCAGGAGGATCGGGAAGATGCTCGGCTGCCTGCCCGCAGCGGGAAAGCCCGCCACGGTGCGGGTCTGTGTGCTGCAGGCTTCCGGCTCGGCCTCTTATCAGGAGCTTCCCTTCCGCCACGATGGAGGCCGCTGGCGGATCGTGCTGGACGATTCGGGATCGCCGGCCGAAATCGAGGCCGCTTGCGCGCCGCTGAAGGTGGCGGAAGCGGCGCTGCGCGAGATACGCGGCGATGGCGGGTTGCGCGTGACGGGGAGCGTCGACGAGGGCGAGGGGACTTTCACCGATGCGCGCGGCGTCTCGCGCGACCGCAAGGGGCCGTATCGCCTGATGTGCCGTTACAACGTTTCGGCGGCGGGAGGCGAATATCTCTACCTCGCCTATGTCTGGCATGACGGAAGCCGCTATGTGATCGATCCGGACGTCGAAATCTGGAACGATTGAGCTGCGCTACGCTCCCGCGCCGTAACGCATCAGCGTGTCGATGGACGTCGTGGCGCCGCCGCAGACGACGATCAGCGGGCGCTCGAAGCGCGCCAGCCTGTCGGGATGCGCATAGGCGATGGCCAGCGCCGCGCCGCAGGCCGGCTCCACCAGGACCCGGTGATCGTCCAGGAACCGGACGCAAGCGTCGACGGCGGCGCGGTCGTTCACCACGACGCTTTCGACGGGCCGGGTCCGGGCGACGCGGAAGGCGGTTTCGGAAACTTTTCGCGCGCCGAGCGAGGTGGCGACGCCGGTGACGGCAGGCAGTTCCACCAGCTCTCCGGCCTTCAGCGCCACCGAAAGGGACGCCGTGCCTTCCGTCTCGACGGCGATGATCGGTACATGTTCGAGGCCGTTGCGCGCCAGACCTTCCGCCACGCCGCACAAAAGCCCGCCGCCGCCGACGGAGAGGACGACGGCGTCGAACGTGGCGTTGGCCCGCGCCGCCTCGTCGATCATCGTCGCATGGCCGGCCCACAGGATCGGATCGTCGAACGGATGGATGAAGGCCGCTTCGGCGTCGACTGCTTCGAGCGCGCGCTCGTTCGCCTCCTGCCACGACGCGCCGTGGACGACGACCTCCGCGCCTTCCTGGCGGATCAGCGCCTTGGCCCTTTCGGTCGTCGTTTCCGGAACGAAGACGGTGACGGGCGCGGAAAGCCGCCGGCCGGCATAGGCGACGGCGAGGCCGGCGTTGCCGCCGGAGGACGATACGAAACGCCGTTTTCCATGGCGCAGATGATGCTCGCAGACCGCCCCCACGCCGCGGATCTTGAACGAACCGGACGGCTGCAGCGCGTCCATCTTCAGAAGCACGGGCCGCCCCGCCGCCATTTCCAGCGGGCGGGATTGAAGAAGCGGGGTTTCGATGTGGAGCACGGATCAATCCTTCCGGTCGAGGAACGAAAAAGCATTCCGCGACGAGCGGGCCGCGGAATGCTTCGCAAGATTTCCCGGCGGGACGGACGCTCCGAAGCGCCGGGCCTCAGCGCGGATATCCGCCGGGGGTCGGCGTTTCAGCCGGGCCTCAGAGCTGTTCGAGCAGCGCGTCGGCGCTGGAGGTGACGGCCTGTCCGGGCTGCTCCTCGATGTTGAGGGTCTTGACCACGCCGTCCTCGACGATGGCCGAATAGCGGCGCGAGCGCACGCCGAGGCCGCCGCCGGTGAGGTCGAGGTCGAGGCCGAGCGCCTTGGTGAAGGTGGCGCTGCCGTCGGCGAGGAACAGGATCTTGCCTTCGCCGCCCGAGGCTTGCGCCCATGCGCCCATCACGAAGGGATCGTTGACGGCGACGACGGCGATCTGGTCCACGCCCTTGGCCAGGATGGCGTCGCGGTTCTCCAGATAGCCGGGCAGGTGATTGAGGTTGCATGTCGGGGTGAAGGCGCCCGGAACGGCGAACAGCACGACCTTCTTGCCCGCGAAGATGTCGTCGGTGGTCATCTCCTTCACGCCGTCGGCGGTCTTCACCTTGAAAGTCGCCGCGGGAAGCTTGTCGCCAGCTTTGATCGTCATCACACTCTCCTGGGGCGGGCCGTCGGCGCCGCCGGTTATGGCATGGGTTCGGCGGCGAATCCGTCCGCCGCGCACGATCCCAGTTAAGCCGATAATGATGCGTCCGACAATTTGAAATCGGCGGCGTCTCAGTCGAGATCGACGCGGCCGGAGACCGCCTTGCCGTTCTGAACCAGCGTGTAGTCGACCACGCTTTTGCGCGCCGCGCCCTGCAGGCGGGCGACGAAGCGGCGCGACTGCCCGGCCTCGGGCGCCGGCGTCGACAGGCTCAGCGTGTCGCTGGACAGGAACAGTTCCGCCGGGGCGTCCGGGTCGGGCGCGGCGATGTCGAACACGGCGCGGTCCTTTTCCAGCCGCGCCGCGCGCACGCCGAACGCGTCCGAGGCCGGCGCGGGCAGGCGGTCGAAGGCCGTCTCGACGATGGTGCGGGCGGCGACGCTGAGCGCCGGGGCCGGATCGGCCTCAAGCGGCAGGTCGAACTCCGCCTGCACCGGCACGCAGATCTGGTGGCAGACGCCAAGGAAGGCCTGGCCCTTCAACTGCGTCAGCGGCTTTCCGGGCTCGAAGGCGAAGGTCAGCGGCAGCGAGACCGGCGCGGCGTAGCCGGCGTCGCCGTCGCCGAAGCGCACGGGGGCGGGAAAGGCCACCTGCACCGCCGCGCCCTCGGCGCTGATCTGCGGCGGCACGCCGGAATCGCCGGGATTGCGCCAATAGGTCTTCCAGCCAGGCTTCAATTCGATCTGCAAGGCGCCGCGGATGACGCCGTCCCTGGCCGCGCCGCCTTCCTCCAGCACCACGCGCACGCGGCCGCCGGGCGTTTCGGTCCAGCCGGAGGTGGCGGCGTAAGCGGGCAGGGCGCAGAGCGCGAGCGAGGCGGCGAGAAGGGGACGCATGATCATGCGGGGAAGATGGAATGAAAAAATGGTCGATTCAAGTCTTTCCGCACCGCGCCGCGCGCCCGCGTCGCGGCCCCCGTAACAAATCGCCATTGTCATTTCACCAAGTCTTGCTACCTTTATGGGCATGAGCATTTTCAGGACGTCGCGCAAGGAGCAGGGTTTTCTCAACGGGCGGTTCCTGCTCGCCATGCCCGGAATGAGCGACGAGCGCTTCGTCCGCTCGGTGGTCTATGTCTGCGCCCATTCGGACGAGGGCGCGATGGGCTTCGTCATCAACCAGTTGCAGCCGGTGGCCTTTCCCGACCTTCTGCGCCAGATCGGCGTGATCGAGGAGGACGACCGCATCGTCCTGCCGGGCGCGGCGGAAAGCATGAAGGTGCGCAACGGCGGCCCGGTCGACCAGAGCCGCGGCTTCGTGCTGCATTCCGACGACTACATGGTCGATTCCACCATGCCGGTGGCCGAGGACGTGTGCCTGACGGCGACGGTGGACATCCTGCGCGCCATCTATGGCGGCCGCGGCCCGTCGCAGGCGCTGATGGCGCTAGGCTATTCCGGCTGGGCTCCGGGCCAGCTGGAGGCGGAACTGGCCGAAAACGGCTGGCTCACCTGCGACGCCCCTTTGGACATGCTGTTCGACAGCGACATCGAGGGCAAATACGGGCGCATGATGACGCATATGGGCGTCGACATCGCGCGGCTGGTGTCGGATGCGGGGCATGCGTGAGGGCAGTAGGGCAGTAAGGCAATAGGGCAGTATGTTAAGAGGGGAATAAGGGAATAGGGGAATAGGGGAGTATGTTTTGGTTGCGGAAGGCTGGGCCGGCCGTATTCTTCTACTNNTACTGCCCTACTGCCCTACTGCCTTCCTCAAGCCGCCGCCGCGTCGATCTGGTCCTTCAGCATCCGCGTGGCTTCGTCGCGGCTGGTGGGCTGGCCGAACATGAAGCTCTGGACATATTCGCAGCCCATCTGGCGCAGGTGCAGGGCGTCGCTTTCGTTCTCCACCCCTTCCGTGACTACGGCCAAGCCGAGATCGTGCGCCATGCTGACGATGGAGCGCAGCAGCGTCGCCTTCTGCGGCTGGTCGCCCTTCACGAAGGAGCGGTCGATCTTGATGATGTCGAAGGGGAAGCGCGTGAGATAGGCGAGGCTGGAATAGCCGGTGCCGAAATCGTCGAGCGACAGGCCGATGCCCATCGTCTTGAGCCGCGCCAGCACGTGGGCGGACTGCTCGGGATTCTCCATCAGCACCGATTCGGTCAGCTCCAGCTTGAGGCTGCCGGGGGTGAGGTGGATGCGCGACAGCACCGAGCGCACGTCGTTGATCAGGTCCTGCCGGATCAGCTGCGTCGAGGACAGGTTGACCGAGACGAACAGCTCGAGCTTGGGGAATTTCTCCTGCCAGGCGAACAGGTCCTCCGCCGCGCGCTGCATGGCGAACAGGCCGAGCTGCACGATCAGGCCGGAATTTTCCGCGATTGGTATGAATTCCGACGGCGAGATCGCGCCGCGGCGCGGATGCTCCCAGCGCATCAGCGCCTCGAAGCCGGCGATGGCGCCGTCGTCCATCCTGACGATCGGCTGGTAGACGAGGCTGATCTCGCCGCGCTCCAGCGCCCGGCGCAGGTCGGATTCCAGTTGCAGCTTGTCGCTGCCGATGGCGCGGAAGGCGGGGCGGAACGGCTCGATGCGGTCGCCGCCGAAGCGCTTGGCCTGATACATGGCAAGCTCGGCGTCCTTGACGAAGTCGTCCGCCGCCGTCGCCGTCTGCGTCCAGGTGATGAGGCCGATGGAGGCGGTCAGCACGATCTCGCGCCGCGCGTAGGCGATGGGCGCGCGCACCGCCTGCCGCAACTGCTCGGCGAAGGCGGCGATGCGGCCCGGATCGCTCTCGGAGGCCAGCAGCAGGCCGAACTGGTCCGACGACAGCCGCGACAGCGTGTCCTGCGGCTTCATCAGCCGGCCGAGGCGGCGGGAGATGGTCAAGAGGATCGTGTCGCCCGCCGACATGCCGAGGCTGTCGTTGACCTGCTTGAAGCGGTCGATGTCGATGATGAACACGGTCGGGTAGAGGTTGCTCTCGCCGCGCGCCATGTTCATGACGTTGCTGAGCCGGTCGAGGAACAGTTCGCGGTTGGGCAGGCCGGTGAGGTTGTCGTGCACGGCGTCGTGCAGCAGCCGCTCCTCGGCCTTCTTCTGTTCGGTGACGTTGACCAGCGTGCCGACGCAGCGCACCACCTCGCCGTCCGAGCCGATGACCGGCCGCGCCCGCAGCGCGTACCAGTGGTAATGCCCGTCATTGGCGCGCAGGCGGAAAATCTGGCCGATGCGGCCGCGGCGGTTTTCGAGGATGGCGTCGAGCGTCGAGCGGAAGCGGTCGCGGTCGTCGGCGTGCATGGCCGGCAGCCAGTTGCGCACCGGCCCCTGCAGGCTGCTGGCGCCGTCGCCGAGGAAGCCGGCGATGTCGGGCGAGGTCACGACGCGATCGCGCGGCACGTCCCAGTCCCAGACGATGTCGCCGGCGCCGATCACGGCCAGCGCCTGCCGCTCCATGTCGGACAGGAGGCCCTGCTGCAGCGCGCCGCCGGCGAAGGCGTGCTGCATGACGGTGAAGCCGATCAGGAGCACGATCAGCACCAGCCCGCCGCCCAGCGCCGGCTGCACGATGTCGTTGTCGAGCCGGCCCGAGACGGTCATCCACGCGCCGACGAGCCAGATCAGCGCCAGGAGCCAGGCCGGGATCAGCATCACCGCGCGGTCGTAGCCCTTGACGGCCAGGTAGCCGATGATGGCGACGCCGGAAAAGGCGGTCAGCGCCAGCGAGATGCGCGCCACGCCCGAGGCGATGGGCGGGTCGAAGATCGCCACGCCCGACAGCGCCAGCAGGCCCAGCACCCAGGTGGCGAGGCCGTAGCTGAAATGGTCGTGCCAGCGGTTGAGGTTGAGATAGGTGAAGAGGAAGATGACGAGCGAGGCGGCCAGCGCCACCTCGGTGCCGGCGCGCCATATCTGCTCGTTGCCGGGCGCGATCTCGATCAGCTTGTTCCAGAAGCCGAAATCGACGCAGATATAGGCCAGCACCGCCCAGGCCAGCGCCGCCGTGGCCGGAAACAGCGACGTGCCCTTGACCACGAACAGGATGGTCAGGAACAGCGCCAGCAGGCCCGAAATGCCGAGCAGGATGCCGCGATAGAGCGTGTAGGAATTGACCGTGTCCTTATAGGCCTCCGGCTCCCACAGATAGAGCTGCGGCAGGTTGTGCGAGGACAGCTCCGCCACGAAGGTGACGACGCTGTTGGGGTTGAGCGTGATGCGGAACACGTCGGCGTCGGGGCTCGGCCGGCGGTCGGGCGGAAAGCCTTCGCTGGGCGTGATGGAGGCGATGCGCGGCGAGCCGAGGTCGGGCCAGATGACGCCGGAGCCGGCGAGGCGGAAATGCGGCGCGACGATCAGCCGGTCGAGCGGCTCGCCGGTCGGGTTGGCGATGGCGAAGACGGCCCAGTCGCCCGAGGCCTTGCTGTTCTGGTCGGCCTGCACCTCGATGCGGCGCACGATGCCGTCCGGGCCGGGGGCGGTCGAGACCTGCACGCTGTCGCCCTTATCGCGGATCAGCTCCACGGCGCGCGACAGGTCGAGCGCGGTGTCGTCGCGCGAGATCTTGATCGGCTCGACGGCGGCGGCCCGGTTGACGGAGAGAGCTACGATGGCGAGGAGCGCCGCCATGCGTAGGATCGCGGCGACGGCCCGCTTCCATGCGCCCGGCCTTGTTCCGAAGCCCGTCACGGGCGCACCTGCCTGCCGTTGTTCCAGAGCCCGTCCTTCATGGCCGTGTCGCTTTCTATGAGGGCGAACAGCAGGTGGTCCTGCCAGAAGCCGTTGATCTTGAGATAGGAGCGCAGCAGTCCTTCCCTTTGAAATCCGGCTTTTTCGAGAAGCCGGATCGATCGTTCATTATGGGGAATACAGGCTGCCTCCAGCCGGTGCAACCTCAACTGGTCGAAAGCGAAGGGGATAAGCAGCGAAAGCGCCTCCGTCATGTAGCCCTGGCCGGCGTAGGGCGCGCCGCTCCAATAGCCGATCATGCCGCTCTGGCCGACGCCGCGCTTGATGTTGCCGAGCGTCACGCCGCCGACGAGCTTGTTGTCGCCGTTGCGGAAGATGAAGAAGGGATAGCCCGTGCCCGCCGCCGCCTCCTCGTGGAAGCGGCGCAGCCGGTGGCGGAAGGCCGAGCGCGTCAGGTCGTCCTCCGGCCAGGTCGGCTCCCAGGGCTTGAGGAAGTCGCGGCTCTGCTCGCGCAGCGCCGCCCAGCCGGGATAATCCGCCATGGCCGGCTCGCGCAGATGCACGCGCCGGCCTTTCAGCAGGGCGGGGACGCTGCGTCGGAACGGCAGGCCGATCATGGGCGGGGAA
>UBKJ01000010.1 GCA_900465915.1 Hyphomicrobiales bacterium | reverse complement strand
CGCTCAGTGCAGGATCTGGCTGAGGAAGAGCTTGGTGCGCTCGTGCTGCGGATTGTCGAAGAATTCGTTGGGCGAATTCTGCTCCACGATCTGGCCCTGGTCCATGAAGATCACCCGGTTCGCCACCTGACGCGCGAAGCCCATCTCGTGCGTCACGCAGATCATGGTCATGCCTTCGGCGGCGAGGCCCACCATCGTGTCCAGCACTTCCTTGACCATCTCCGGGTCGAGCGCCGAGGTCGGCTCGTCGAAAAGCATCACCTTGGGGCTCATGCAGAGCGCGCGGGCGATCGCCACGCGCTGCTGCTGGCCGCCTGAGAGCTGGCCCGGATATTTGTTGGCCTGCTCGGGGATCTTGACGCGCTTGAGATAATGCATGGCGACTTCTTCCGCCTGCTTCTTCGGCATCTTGCGCACCCAGATCGGGGCCAGCGTGCAGTTTTCCAGGATGGTCAGATGCGGGAACAGGTTGAAGTGCTGGAACACCATGCCGACCTCGCGCCGCACCTCGTCGATCTTCTTGAGATCGTTGGTGAGTTCTATGCCGTCGACGACGATCTTGCCCTTCTGGTGCTCCTCCAGCCGGTTGATGCAGCGGATCATGGTCGACTTGCCCGAGCCCGACGGGCCGGCCACAACGATGCGCTCGCCCTTCATCACTTTCAGATCGATGTCGCGCAGGACGTGGAAGTCGCTGTACCATTTGTTCATGCCCAAAATCTCGACGGCGACCTCGGTTTCGGAGACCTGCATTTTGGGAAGCGCGCTCATGGCGTTGTCCTTGTCGTTATCGCTTGTGGCCGGTGTCGAGCCGCCGCTCCATGAAGATGGAGTAGCGCGACATGGCGAAGCAGAAGATCCAGAAGGCGAAGCCGGCGAAGATCAGGCCGGTCACCGGCGTGACCGGCGAGGCCCAGGCGGCGTCGGAGAAATTGAGCCGCACGATGCCCAGAAGGTCGAACATGGCGATGATCGTCACCAGCGACGTGTCCTTGAACAGGCCGATGAAGGTGTTGACGATGCCCGGAATGACGAGCTTGAGCGCCTGCGGCAGGATGACGAGGATCATCTTGTGCGGATAGCCGAGGCCGAGCGCGTCGGCGCCCTCGTACTGCCCCTTGCCGATGGCCTGCAGGCCGCCGCGCACCACCTCCGCCATATAGGCCGAGGCGAACAGCGCCATGCCGATCAGGGCGCGCACGAACTTGTCCACCGTCACGCCCTGCGGCAGGAACAGCGGCAGCACGACGCTGGCCATGAACAGCACCGCCAGAAGCGGAATGCCGCGCACCAGCTCGATGAAGGCGGTGGAGAGGATGCGCACCGCCGGCAGGGTCGAGCGGCGGCCGAGCGCCAGCACGACGCCGAACGGCAGCGAGACGGAGATGCCGACGAAGGCCAAGGTCAGCGTGACCAGGAGCCCGCCCCAGAGCGAGGTCTCCACATAAGGCAGGCCGAACCAGCCGCCGAGGAGCAGCACGACGGCGACCACCGGCAGCGCCAGGAACATCAGCGCCGCGTTAAGCGCCTTGCGCGGAACCCTGGGGATCATCAGCGGGACCAGCAGGGCCACGAACAAAGCGAAGACCAGCATCGGCCGCCAGCGTTCCTCGGACGGGTAGCGGCCGAAGACGAACTGGTCCAGCTTGGCGTCGACGAAGGCCCAGCAGGCGCCCGACCAGCCTTCCGGCTGCACGCCGCCCTGCGCGACGGTGGCGCAGGCGGCGCGGCCCGCGCCCGTCCAGGCGGCGTCGACGAACAGCCATTTCAGCGCCGGCGGGACCAGCCAGGCCAGCGCCGCCACCGCCAGCACGGTCAGGATCGTGTCCTTGACGCTGCCGAACAGCGAGCGGCGCAGCCATTGCAGGGCGCCCGTCCTGCGGACCGGGGCGGGAAGCGGTTCCAGCATGGCGCCGCGCACGTAAGTCTGCTCTGCGTTCATCTCAGCGCTCCACCAACGCGACCCTGGCGTTGAACCAGTTCATGAAACCCGACGCGGCCAGGCTCAGCGACAGGTACACCACGGCCCAGATGGCGATGACCTCGATGGCCTGCCCGGTCTGGTTCATGATCGTGCCGCCGATCGAGACGAGGTCGGCGTAGCCCACCGCGATCGCCAGCGAGGAATCCTTCATCAGGTTGAGATACTGGCTGGTCAGCGGCGGGATGATGATGCGCAGCGCCTGCGGGGCGACGATCAGCCGGGTGATCCGGCCCGGATGCAGGCCGAGCGCGGCGGCGGCCTCCGTCTGGCCGTGCGGCACGCCGGAAAGGCCGGCGCGCACGATCTCGGCGATATAGGCGGCGGTGTAGAAGGAGAGCGACAGGAACAGCGACAAAAACTCCGCCCCCACCGTCACCCCGCCTTCGAGCCGGAAGCGGCCGAGCTTGGGCAGGTCGAAGGAAAGCGCCCCGCCGCCGGCGAAAAGCCCCGCCACCGGCAGCGCCACGAGCAGCGCCAGGAAGATCGGCAGAACCGGAAAGCGGCGCCCGGTCGCGACCTGCCGCCGCGCGGCGAGCCAGTTCAGCGCGACGCCGGCCGCAATGGCCAGCACGACTCCGGCGAAGACGTAACCGCCCGCGCCGCCGAATTCGGGCCGGGGGAAGGACAGGCCGCGATTGTTGATCACCACCGACAGCGGCAGGACCACCGACTGGCGCACCTGCGGCAGCACGGAGATGACGCCGACATACCAGAAGAAGACGATCAGGAGCGGCGGGATGTTGCGGAAGATCTCGACATAGACCGCGCAGAGCCGCGCGATCAGCCAGTTGCTCGACAGCCGCCCGACGCCGATCAGGAAGCCGAGGATGGTCGAGGCGACGATGCCGGTGACCGCCACCAGAAGCGTGTTGAGGAAGCCCACCACCAGCGCGCGGCCGTAGGTGGAGTCGCTCGAGAACGGGATCAGCGCCTGCGAGATGTCGAAGCCGGCGCGGCCGTCGAGAAAGCCGAAGCCCGAGGCGATATGGGCGCGGCGCAGA
Organism: Hyphomicrobiales bacterium; assembly: GCA_900465915.1. Classification (GTDB taxonomy): domain Bacteria; phylum Pseudomonadota; class Alphaproteobacteria; order Rhizobiales; family Rhizobiaceae; genus Brucella. The sequence goes on along the minus strand of UBKJ01000010.1, from coordinate 83,131 downwards.
TTGTCGATCGTGTTGCCGGCGATCCAGAAGACCAGCGCGGCGAGGGCGATCACCAGCAGCGCCTGGTAGAGCGCGCCGCGGAATTTCGGATCGCCCAGCCGGCGCGTGCGGCCGGCGTGGAAAGATTCGGAAGTCATGTCGTGCACCGCCCGCCTGACTGGAGGAGGAGCGCGGTCCGCGCCCCTCCTCGTTCAACAAAACTCAGCGAACCGGGGGCGCGTATTGCAGGCCGCCCTTGCTCCAGAGCTGGTTGAGGCCGCGCGTGATCTTGAGCGGGCTGCCGGCGCCGAGATTGCGCTCGAAGATCTCGCCGTAATTGCCGACCGCCTTGACGATGTTCTCGGCCCAGGCGTTGTCGAGGCCCATGTCGGTCCCGATCTTGCCGCCGGCCTCGACGCCGAGGAAGCGCTGGATGTCGGGATTGTTCGACTTCTTCATCTCCTCGACATTGGCCTGGGTGATCCCGAACTCCTCGGCGTTGATCAGCGCGTAATGCACCCAGCTCACGATGTCGAACCACTGGTCGTCGCCATGGCGCACGACGAGGCCGAGCGGCTCCTTGGAGATGATCTCGGGCAGCACGACATGCTCGTCCGGGTCCTTGAGCGTGAGGCGGAGCGAATAGAGCGCCGACTGGTCGGTGGTGTAGACGTCGCAGCGGCCGGCGGCGTAGGCCCCGTCGACCTCCTCCTGCTTCTCGAACACGATCGGCTCGTATTTCATGTTGTGGGTGCGGAAATAGTCGGCGACGTTCATCTCCGTCGTCGTGCCGGTCTGGAGGCAGATCGAGGCCCCGTCCAGCTCCAGCGCCGACTTCACGCCCAGCGACTTGCGCGTCATGAAGCCCTGGCCGTCGTAATAGTTGATCGGGCGGAAGTTGAAGCCCAGCGCCGTGTCGCGGCTGATGGTCCAGGTGGTCTCGCGCGACAGCAGGTCCACTTCGCCCGATTGCAGCGCCGGCGTGCGCTCCTTGGAGGTCAGCGGCACGTATTTGACCTTGGACGGGTCGCCCAGCACGGCGGCGGCGACCGCCTTGCAATAGTCGACCGAGAAGCCCGACCACTCGCCCTTGTCGTTGGGCGAGGCGAAGCCGGCGAGGCCGCTGTTGACGCCGCAATGCAGCACGCCGCGCGCCTTCACGTCCGCGAGCGTCGACGCCGAGGCGGCCGAGGCTCCCATGCCCAGCGCGGCGGCGCCGACGAGAGCGCCGAAAATCGTCTTCCTATTCATTGTCATTACCCCATTTTTTGTCGGCCGTGCGGCCTGTTTTGGATTTCGGATCAGGCTTTCAGCGCCGCGACCGCCGCGACCACGCGGGCGCAGGCCGCGCGCAGGACCTCGGTGTCGACGGCGTAGGCGAAGCGGATATGGCCCGGCGCGCCGAAGGCCTCGCCGTGCACCACGCCCACATGGGCGGCGTCGAGAAGATAGGACGCCACGTCGAGATCGGTGGCGAGCCTCTCGCCCGACGGCGTCTTGCGGCCGAACAGGCCCGAGCAGTCGGCGAAGACGTAGAAGGCGCCTTCCGGCGCGTCGGCCTCGAGCCCGTCGGCGCGCGCGATCATGTCCATCATCACGGCGCGGCGCTCGGCCAGCACGGAGAGCCAGCCGGGCATGAAGTCGTGGCCGCCCTTCAGCGCCGCCACGCCCGCCGCCTGGCTGATCGAGGAGGGATGCGCGGTGCTCTGCGACTGCAGCATCTCCATCGCCGAGACGAGCCAGGCCGGGCCGCCGGCGTAGCCGAGCCGCCAGCCGGTCATGGAGAAGCCCTTGGAGACGCCGTTGATGGTCAGGGTGCGCGCCGCCAGCGCCGGCTCCACCGCCGCGGGCGTCGCGAAGGCGCCGTCATAGATGACCTTCTCGTAGATGTCGTCGGCCATCACCAGCACGTCCGGGTGGCGCAGGAGCACGTCGGTCAGCGCCTTCAGCTCCGCCGCCGAATAGACCGCGCCGGTCGGGTTGCTGGGCGAGTTGAGCACCACCCAGCGCGTCCTCGGCGTGATGGCGGCCTCGAGCTCGTCCGGCTGGAGGATCCAGCGGTTCTCGCGCTTCGTCATGACCGGCACGTGCTTGCCGCCGGCGAGCCGGATCATGTCGGGATAGGAAACCCAGTAGGGCGCGGGCACGACCACCTCGTCGCCCTCGTCCAGCGTGGCGAAGAAGGCGTTGAAGATCAGTTGCTTGGCGCCGGCGCCGGCGATGACTTCCGCCGGCGTGTAGGTCAGGCCGTTCTCGGCCTTGAACTTGTCGACCACGGCCTGCTTCAGCGCCGCCGTGCCGCCGACGGCGGTGTATTTGGTCTCGCCGTTGCGGATGGCGGCCACGCCGGCGTCGGCGATGGCTTCCGGCGTCGCGAAATCCAGCTCGCCCTCGCCCAGATTGACGACGTCGAAGCCGGCGGCGCGCAGCGCGCGCACCTTGTTGGAGATTTCGGCGGTCGGAGAGGCCCCGATGACGCTCATGCGCGGCGCAAGACGGTTATAGGACATGATACCCTTCGGAAAATGGAGGATGACGGGAAGCGCGGACCGGGGAACGGCCGGTCCGCGCCGCCGGGTTCCGGCGTCAATAGTCGCGCAGGGCCTTTTGAGCGCCGGTCGCGTCGGAGGCGGCGAGGTCGCGATAGGCCTGGAGCGCGCTCCTGGCCGCGTCGCGCAGCAGCGCCACGTCGTGCGGGCCGGCGATGACGCGGTAGCCGCGCGCGATCAATTCGGCCACCGAGCCGCCGGCGTTGGGCACCGTGCCCATGATCTTGCCCGAGCGCAGGATGGCCGCCTCGGCGCGCGCCACCAGCGCCCGCACCGCCGGATCGTCGGTCCGCTCCAGCTTGCCGATGGAGCCGGCGAGGTCGTTGACGCCGATGAAGACGCAGTCCAGCCCCTCGACGGCGCAGATCTCGTCGATGCAATCGACGGCGGCGGCGGATTCGACCTGGAGGATGGTCAGGAGATTGTCGTTGGCCTTGTGGATATAGCCTTCCACCAGCCCATAGGTCGAGGCGCGCACCACGCCGGCGGCGTAGCCGCGGCGGCCCTGCGGCGGGTAGCGGCAGGCAGCGATGGCGGCGCGGGCCTCCTCGGCGGTCTCGACCGAGGGGATCATGACCGATTCTACGCCCGCGTCGAGCACGCGCTTGAGATAGACTTGGTCGTTCCACGGCACGCGCACCACGGCCGGCGTCGGCGTGCCCGCCACGGCGCGCAACTCGTCCACCAGCTCCGTGGTGTCGCCGACGCCGTGCTCGTGATCGAGCAGGAGGAAATCGAATCCGATATGGCCGAGCAGCTCCGCCGCTAGGATCGAACCGCCGCCGACCCAGCATCCGAAGGCCACCTCGCCCGCCAGAAGCCGCGCCTTGAGTCGATTGGGCTGAAACATCGAGAAAACTCCATAAAGGCGAGCCGCCCCGGCCCGCCGCTGACATGCGGAAGATTTATCAATGACCGGTTGACAATGTCAATATCGTTGAGTGATTTTCTATTTATAACTAACATGTTAGTCATGAGCGAATTATATTGTAATAAAAACAGCATTTTACGGGTAGCCGACCGGGAAAGCGTCCTGTGGAAACAAAAACGGCGGATCGCGGCCCGAACGCCGCGATCCGCCGGAACGGTCATGTCGCAAAAGGAGCGGCGCCGCAAGCCTCTTGCGGCGCGTCGGCCGAACTATCTGCGCCCGGTCATCTGCTCGCCGGCCTTCCGGGAGAAGCGCATGTTCCAGAAGGTGGCGAGCAGCGAGATGCTGGTGACGACCAGGAAGGCGACCGAGAAATCGTGGCCCACCGGCGCGGCGCGGCTGCCGACCGCCATGGAGAGATGCAGCGCCAGCGCGCCGACGCAGACGCCCACCGACAGCATCAATTGCTGGAAAGTGGAATAGAAGCTGTTGGCCGAGCTCATGCGCTTTTCGTCGACCCGGTCATAGGCGACGGTGTTGTAGGCGGTGAACTGGAACGACATCGAGAAGCCCGACATGAACAGCACCGCGAAGATCAGCCAATGCGGCCATTCCGGCGTGAAGGCGGCGCAGATGGCGTAGCTGCAGGCCGAGAAGACGCCGTTCCAGGTCAGCGCGTTGCGGAAGCCGAAGCGGCGCAGGAGCTTGGGCGCGAAGGCCTTCATCGAGATGGAGCCGACCGCGGTGGCGAGCACCATGCAGCCCGCCTCCACCGCCGAATAGCCGAAGCCCACCTGCAGCATCAGCGGCAGCAGGAAGGGCTGCGCGCCTTGCGTGATGCGGGTGATGGAGCCGGCGATCATCGAGGTGCCGAAGCTTTCGATGCGCATCAGCGAGAAGTCGAGCATCGGCGCGGGATGGCGGCGCGAATGGACCAGCGTCGCCAGCCCGAACACGACGCCGATAGCGAGGAAGCGCAGCGCCCACTTGCCCTCGCCCGGCTGGCCCGCCGCCTCCAGCCCGAACAGGAGCGCCCCCAGCGCCACGCCCGACAGGACGAGGCCGAGGAAGTCGAAGGCCTCGTGCGTCTCGCTCTTGTATTCCTCTATATAGATCGACACGAAGGCCATGCCGGCGAGGCCGATGGGGATGTTGATGTAGAATATCCAGCGCCAGTCGAGCCAGGCGACGAAGAAGCCGCCGATGGGCGGGCCGACGATGGGGCCGATCAGCGCCGGCACCAGCATCCACGACATGGCCGAGATCAGGTCCTTGCGCTCGACCGAGCGGATCAGCACCAGCCGGCCGACGGGCAGCATCATCGCGCCGCCGATCCCCTGCACGATGCGCGCCAGCACCAGGAACGGCAGGTTGGGCGCCTGGGCGCAGAGCACGGAGCCCAGCATGAACAGCGCGATCGCGGCGCGGAACACGGTGCGCGTGCCGAAGCGGTCGGCGATCTTGCCGCTGGCGGGGATGAAGATGGCGAGGCTGAGCAGGTAGGAGGTGAGCGCCACGCTCATCGACGGCGCGCTGACCTCGAAGTCGTGGCTCATGCTGGGCAGCGCCGTGGCGAGGATGGTGGCGTCGAGCTGCTCCATCAGCATGGAGCTGGCGACGATGAGGGCGATGATGCGGAAATTCGGCTTCGCGCCGGCGGCCTGCCCGGCGACTGCGGTTCCGTTATCGAGGCTGACGCTCATGATGTTCAACTTTGCCGATCGGCGGTCCCGGCCCGGCGGGGCGGAACGCGAATTCCGCCATCTCGCGGAAACGCCATCGCTATAGCACAAAGCGCGCGGAAACATAGCCATTCAACAGAATTTTACTGCGCCGGCGAAGCTTTCAGCCCCTTCGCGCAAGACTTGCCGCCGGCGGCGGCCTGTGGTTTGATCCTCCAGAAGGCGGCTTCAGGCGCGAGGGAGGCGGTGCGGCCATGATCTACCCGGTCCAGGACAATCTCGGCAATCGCATCGGCACGGTCATGTCGGAGGAGACGGACGATCCCGGCGCGCGCTGGGTGGCCTACACCGCCCATGGCGAGCGCGCGGCCTTCCCCTCCTGGCAGGCGGCGCGCGACTGGATCGAGGCGCGCGCCAAATCATGACGCTCCAAGTCGTGAGAGCGGCCCGCATCGACATCCGTCGCGGCGTGATATAGGCTTCCGCCGCAGCCGATCCGCGCGCCGAGGACGTCCCGCGATGCTGAAACGTATGCTGATCATGCTGATCCTCACCGCCCTCGTGCTGGGCGGCGTGTTCGGCTTCGGGGCGTTCAAGGCCAGGATGATCGCCAAGTTCATGGCCGCGCAGTCCAACCCGACCCAGACCGTCTCCACCATCGTCGCGGCGACCGAGGACTGGCGCAACGACCTGCGCGCCGTGGGCTCGCTCCGCGCCGTCAACGGGGCCGATCTCGCGGGGCAGGTCTCGGGCGTGGTCTCGGCGCTGCATTTCCAGTCGGGGACCGACGTCAAGCAGGGCGAGCTTCTCCTGGAGTTGACCTCCGAGGACGACGTCGCGCATCTGGAGGCGCTCAAGGCCAATGTCGTCATCGCCCGGCTCAATTACGAGCGCTCCAGCAAGCTCGGCAAGACCGACGCGGTCAGCCAGCAGGTGGTCGACACCGACCGCAGCGCGCTGCTCAACGCCGAGGCGCTGGTGGCGCAGCAGCAGGCGCTGGTCGACTACAAGTCGATCCGCGCGCCCTTTTCCGGCCGGCTCGGCATCAGGCAGGTCGATCTCGGCCAGTTCCTGCCCGCCGGAACCGCCATCGTCTCGCTGCAGCAGCTCGACCCGATCTATGTCGATTTCTACGCGCCGCAGCAGGCGCTGGCGCAGATCCGACCCGGCCAGGCGATGAGCGCCACGGTCGACGCCTTTCCCGGCCGCAGCTTTGCCGGCAAGGTCTCGGCCGTCGACGCCGCCGTCGACGCGGCCACGCGCATGGTGCGCGTCCGCGCCACGCTCGACAACAAGGATTCCGCGCTGCTGCCCGGCATGTTCGTCAACGTCGCGGTCGACCTCGCCGCGCCGCGGAAATACGTGACGCTGCCGCAGACGGCCGTCGCCTATAATTCCTACGGCGACATCGTCTATCTGGTCGACGACAAGGGCCAGGGCCCGGACGGCAAGCCGCAGCTCGTCGCGCGCCAGACCTTCGTCACGACCGGGCCGACGCGCGGCGACCAGGTGGCGATCCTGAGCGGCGTCAAGGAAGGCGAGACGGTGGTGACCGCCGGACAGGTCAAGCTGCGCAACGGCTCGCCGCTCGCCGTCGACAACAAGGTGCAGCCGAGCAACGACCCCGACCCCAAGCCGGTCGACAAGTGACGCAGGCCATTTCGGGCGGAAAGGAGGGACGCGATGAACTTCACCGACATCTTCATCCGCCGGCCCGTGCTCGCCGTGGTCATCAGCCTCGTCATCCTGGTCCTGGGCCTGCGCGCCACCGGCTCGCTGCCGGTGCTGCAATATCCGCGCACCGAGAACACCGTCGTCACCGTCACCACCACCTATTACGGCGCGGACCCGAGCACCATCGCCGGCTTCATCGCCACGCCGCTCGAGAACGCCATCGCGCAGGCCAACGGCATCGACTATATGAGCTCGACCAGCCAGACCGGCGTCAACACCATCACCGTCTACCTGCGGCTCAACTACGACGCCGACAAGGCGCTGACCGAGATCAACACCAAGGTGGCCTCGGTCATCAACCAGCTTCCCTCCGGCACGCAGCAGCCGGTGCTGACGGTCAAGGTCGGCCAGACCGTCGACGCCATGTATATGGGCTTCGACAGCGACGTGCTGCCGCGCAACAAGATCACCGACTATCTGGTGCGCGTGGTGCAGCCCAAGCTCCAGGCCGTGCAGGGCGTGCAGACGGCGGAGGTGCTGGGCGGGCAGAATTTCGCGCTGCGCGCCTGGCTCGACCCGGCCCGGCTCGCCGCCTACGGCCTCACCGCCACCGACATCGCCAACGTGCTGCAGCGCAACGACTATATCGCCGGCCTCGGCACCACCAAGGGCCAGATGGTGCAGGTCAACCTCACCGCCTCGACCAGCCTGCACAGCGCCGAGGAGTTCCGCAACCTGATCGTCAAGCAGAGCGGCGGCGCCATCGTGCGGCTCAGCGACGTGGCCAATGTGACGCTGGGCGCCGACGACTATGAATCGCAGGTCGCCTTCGACGGCAAGCAGGCGGTCTATATCGGCATCCAGGTGGCGCCGGGCGCCAACCTGCTCAACGTCATCGCCGGGGTGCGCGCCGCCTTTCCCGAAATCCGCGCGCAACTGCCCGACGGGTTGCGCGGGGCCATCGTCTACGATTCCACCGATTTCGTGAACAGCTCCATAAACGAGGTGATCCAGACGCTGGGCGAGGCGCTGGTCATCGTCACGCTGGTCATCTTCGCCTTCCTGGGCTCGTGGCGCTCGGTGGTGATCCCGACCGTCGCCATCCCGCTGTCGCTGGTCGGCACCTTCGCGCTGATGCTTTTGTTCGGCTTCTCGATCAACCTTCTGACGCTGCTGGCGCTGGTGCTGGCCATCGGGCTGGTGGTGGACGACGCCATCATCGTGGTCGAGAACGTCAACCGCCATCTCGACGAAGGTGTCGCGCCCGCGCAAGCCGCGATCATGGCGGCGCGCGAGCTGGGCGGGCCGATTATCGCCATGACGGTGGTGCTGATCGCGGTCTATGTGCCGATCGGCTTCCAGGGCGGGCTGACGGGCGCGCTGTTCACCGAATTCGCCTTCACGCTGGTCGGCGCGGTCACCGTCTCGGCCGTGGTGGCGCTGACGCTGTCGCCGATGATGTGCTCGCGCATCCTCAAGCCGCACAACCACGAGAATCCCGGCTGGCAGGAGCGCTTCGTCGATTTCGTCGACCGCAATTTCGAGCGCCTGCGCGGGCGCTACGAGCGCTGGCTGCACGGCAGCCTCGGCTATATCCCGGTCACCGCGACCTTCGCCGTCATCGTTTTGGGCAGCATCTATTTCCTCTACGCCGGCGCGCAGAGCGAGCTGGCCCCGCAGGAGGACGCCGGCCTGATCGTCGCCTCCTCGACACCCGCCGCCAACGCCACCTTGCAGCAGAAACTTCTCTATTCGCGGCAGGTCTATGAAATCCTGTCGAAACATCCCGAAAGCGCGCATGTGTTCCAGATCGACGCGCCGGGCACCTCCATCGCCGGCCTGGTGCTGAAGCCGTGGGACCAGCGCAAGCAGACCACCAACCAGCTCCAGCCCGTGCTGCAACAGGAATTGAACGCGGTGGCCGGCGAGCGCGTGGCGGCGATCCAGCTGCCGCCGCTGCCGGGCAGCCAGGGCCTGCCGATCCAGTTCGTGCTCAGCACCACCAACGCCTTCGAGCAATTGGACGCGGTGGCGCAGGGCTTTTTGCAGGAGGCGCAGAAGAGCGGCCGCTTCATCTTCCTCGACAGCGACCTCAAGATCGACAGCCCGCAGGCGACGGTGCGCATCGACCGCGACAAGACGGCCCAGCTCGGCCTGACCATGAGCGACGTCGGCGCGGCGCTGGGCGGCATGCTGGGCGGCGGCTACGTCAATTATTTCAGCCTCGACGACCGCTCCTATAAGGTCATCCCGCAGGTGCGCCAGCAGAGCCGGCTCAATGTCGACCAGCTCATGAACTATTATGTCGCCACCGTGAACGGCGTGCCCGTGCCGCTGTCGGCGGTGGCGACGATCGAGACAAAGGCGATCCCGGAATCGATCAACCATTTCCAGCAGCTCAACAGCGCCACCATCCAGGGCGTGGCCATGCCGGGCGTGTCGCAGGCCGAGGCGCTGCAATATCTCCAGGACCTCGCCAAGCGCACCCTGCCGCAGGGCTATTCGGTCGACTATGGCGGGCTGTCGCGGCAATATATGCAGGAATCCTCGGGCTTCGTCACCACCTTCGCCTTCGCGCTGATCATCATCTATCTGGCGCTGGCGGCGCTGTTCGAGAGCTTCCGCGATCCGGTGGTGATCCTGGTCTCGGTGCCGATGTCGATCGCCGGCGCGCTGCTCTTCATCAATGTCGGCGTCGGCGGGGCCAGCCTCAACATCTACACCGAGGTGGGGCTGGTGACGCTGATGGGGCTGATCAGCAAGCACGGCATCCTGATCGTCGAATTCGCCAACGATCTCCAGCATCACGGCAAGTCCAAGCGCGAGGCCATCGAACAGGCCTGCGGCATCCGCCTGCGCCCGATCCTGATGACCACGGCGGCGATGGTGCTGGGCGTGGCCCCGCTGATCACCGCCAGCGGCGCCGGCGCGGTGTCGCGCTTCAACATGGGCCTGGTGATCGCGAGCGGCCTGACCATCGGCACGCTGTTCACCCTGTTCGTCGTCCCCGCCGTCTACATGCTGATCGCCGCCGACCATTCCGCCGCGGCCGAGGCGAAGGACGCGCCGGAGGCGGTCTCGCCGGCGCCGTAAGCGCCGATCTTCCACCATCCCGCATCGAAACGGCCGCCTGCCGTCCCGCCGAGCGCTTCCCATCGCCCAATGAAAAACTATTGTAAAAATGAAATTACATGTGTATGAGTCCAATTGCGGGCGGGGACAGAGAGCGCTCGCCATCGCGACCAATTCGGCATGGCCGGTCCGGTCATGCGTCATTTCGGGAGGAATTCATGAAAAAACTCGCCACAGCCCTGGCCTGCGCCGCGCTCATGCTGCCCGTGGCCGCCTTCGCCCAGGACGCCGCGCCCGGCGCGGTCAAGAAGGACAGCTACCGCTTCGTCGTCGTGCCGAAGGTCGTGCATCCCTGGTTCGACAAGGTCAACGACGGCGCGCAGGCCGCCGCCAAGGCGTTGAAGGCCCAGACCGGCGCCGATGTCGAGATCGTCTATTCCGCCCCGCAGGCCGCCGACGTCGTGCAGCAGAACCAGATCCTCGACAGCGCGCTCGCCACCCATCCCGACGGCCTCGCCATCGACCTTCTCGACCCGTCCGGCAACCGCGCCTCGCTCGAGGAGGCGCAGAGCCAGAAGATCCCGCTGGTGCTGTTCGACAGCGTGCCGCCGGAAGGCATGAACATCACCCATATCGGCTCGGACTTCTGCGAGCAGGCCAAGATCGCCGCCAACCGCCTGGTCGAGATCCTCGGCGGCAAGGGCGAGGTGGCCATCATGATGGGCGTGCCGACCGCCCCCAACCACGCCATCCGCGCCGACTGCCACCGCAAGGTCTTCGCCGAGCATCCCGACATCAAGGTCGTGGCCGAGGGCATCGACAACGACAGCATCGCCACCGCGCAGCAGCAGGCGGCCGCCATCATGCAGGCCCATCCCGACCTCAAGGGCTGGGTGGCCTCGGACGCCGCCGGCCCGATCGGCATCGGCCAGGCCATCGTCGAAGCCGGCAAGCAGGGCAAGGTCACGCTGGTCGGCCTCGACAACCTGCCGGAGATGCTCGACATGATCCGCAACGGCGTCGCCGACTCCTCCTCCGCCTCGCAGCCCGAATTGCAGGGCTACTGGTCGGTGATGATGCTGTGGGCGCAGGCCACCGGCGCGCCGGTTCCGGGCTATATCGACACCGGAAACGCCTTCCTCACCAAGGACAACGTCGGCAAGTAAGCCGGCCTTTCGGGAGCCGCCCGCCTCCCCGCGACGGCTCCCCCCGTCCGGCGCCCCCGCGCCGGGCGGCCTTTCCCGCCGTCCAGAAAGGCTCGCTATGGCTTATCTCGAAGCGCACGGCCTCGGCCGCGATTTTCCGGGCGTGACCGCGCTCGACGGCGTCGACCTCGCCATCGAGCTGGGGCGCACCCATATCCTGGCCGGGGAGAACGGCGCCGGCAAGTCGACCCTGGTCAAGATCCTGACCGGCACCGACCGCCCCAGCCGCGGAAAAATCCTCATCGACGGGCGCGACCCGGCCGAGGCGCCGGAGCTCTACCGCAAGGTGGCCTATGTGCCGCAGGAGCTGAACCTGTTTCCGCAGATGAGCGTGGCGGAAAACCTGTTCATGCCCTTCAACCGCACCGGCCACGGCGGCGCCACGGTGGACCGGCGCGCCCTGATGCGCGAGGCGCAGGCCTATCTCGACCGCTTCGGCATCGAGGCCCGCCCGCAGGATCTGGCAGCCCATATCTCGGTCTCCGACCAGCAATTGCTGCAGATCGCCCGCGCCTCGACCAATGTCGAGATGAAGGTGCTGATCCTCGACGAGCCGACCTCCTCGCTGACGCGGGTCGAGGTGGAGCGCGTCTTCAAGGTCATCCGCGGCTTCCTCGACCGCGACCACGCCATCGTCTTCATCAGCCACAAGATGGAGGAGGTGTTCGAGATCGGCGACGACTACACCGTGCTGCGCAACGGCGAGAAGGTCGAGAGCGGCCGCGTCGCCGACATCGGCGAGGCCGACCTGATCCGCGCCATGTCGGGCCGCCACATCACCTTCGAGGAGCATTTCCGCCCGCAGGTCCCGGTCGGGCCGGCGCTGATGGAGGTGCGCGGCCTGTCCGGCCCGCGCTTCCACGACGTGAGCTTCGATTTGCGCCGCGGCGAGATCCTCGGCTTCGCGGGGCTCGTCGGCGCGGGGCGCTCGGAGGTCATGCAGACGATCTTCGGTTATCTCAAGGCTGCCGCCGGCCATGTGACGGTCGAGGGCGCGCCGTGGCGGCTCAACGACACGCGCCGCTCGGTCAGGAACGGCATGCTGTACCTGTCGGAGGAGCGCAAGCATCACGGCATCTTCCCCATGCTGTCGGTGCGCGAGAATATCGGCCTGTCGATCCTGTCGCTGACGTCGGGCCCCTTCGGCATCGACGCCGGGCGCGAGCGCGCCGAGGTCGGCAAGATCATCGAGGATTACGGCATCCGCACCGCCGGCATGGGCAAGCGCATCGCGCATCTGTCGGGCGGCAACCAGCAGAAGGCCATCATCGGCCGCGCCATGGCCACGCGCCCGCGCATCCTCATCTTCGACGAGCCGACCAAGGGCATCGACATCCAGACCAAGACGGAAATCTACCGCATCATGAAGCGGCTGGCCGAGGAGGGCGTCGGCGTCATCCTCGTCTCCTCGGAGATCAACGAGCTGAGGAAATGCTCGAGCCGCATCGTCACCATGCATAACGGGCGCATCACCGGCGCGTTCGACACCGCCGCCGCGAGCACCGAAACCCTCGTGGGCGCCATATTCGGAACGGAGATCAGCACCGATGCAGTCTAGACCCCTCGCAGCGCTCGTGCGCAACCCGCTCGCGGGCGTCTTCGTGGCGCTGGTGGCGATCTTCGCCGTCTCGGCCGCGCTGTCGCCCTATTTCCTCACGCCCTACAACATGTCGGTCATCGCGCGCGGGCTGGCCTTCGTCGGCCTCGTCACCATCGCCCAGTCGACGCTGATGGTGCTAGGCGAGCTCGACCTGTCGCTCGGCGTCATCGGCGGCCTCTGCGGCGTGGTCTGCGGCATATTGATGATGCGGCTCGGCTTCCCGCCCTATGCGGCCATGGCGCTGGCGCTCGTGCTCGGCGCGGCGCTCGGCCTCGTCAACGGCCTGCTCGTCACCGCGCTGCGGCTGCATTCGCTGGTGCTGACCATCGGCACGGCGGGCGTCTATGGCGGCGCCAACCTGGTGCTGACGCGCGGCGTCGCCATCACCGGCATTCCGCAGAACGTGCAGTTCCTCGGCCGCGGCGACCTGTTCGGCGTGCCGATCCCCTTCCTGATCATGCTGGCCGTGCTGGCTTTCAGCACCTTCCTGATGCTCAAGACGCCCTTCGGCCGCTATATCTACGCCGTCGGCAACAACCGCGCCGCCGCGCGCATGCTGGGCATCGGCGTCGACCGGGTGCGCGTCGTGGTCTTCGTCATGGCGGGAACGCTGGCCGCGCTGGCGGGCGTGCTGATGGTGGCGCGCCTCGGCACGGCGCAGCCCTCCATCGGCGACACCTGGGTGCTCGCGCCCATCGCGGCCTCGGTCATCGGCGGCGTCGCCACCACCGGCGGCGTCGGCAGCCCCTTCGGCGCCATCATCGGCGCGGGCATCATCGCCATCATCGAAAACATCATTGTCCTTTTCGGCGTCTCGCCCTATTGGCAGGGCGTCGTCTCGGGCGCCATCGTGGTCCTGGCGATCTCCTTCGACGCCGTCTCGCGCCGATATCTGCGCCAGGAAGCCGCATAAGACAGCCCCTCGGAAAGAAGCCATGAGCGAACAAGCCAGAACCAAGAAGCTGATCAACGATCCCGAAAACATCATTCCCGAGATGATCGAGGGCATGGTCGCGGCCCATCCGGACATGCTGCGCGTGGAAGGCCGCACCGGCCGCGCGGTGGTGGCCGTCGACGGCCCGCGCGACGGCAAGGTGGCCGTCGTCGTCGGCGGCGGCTCCGGGCACGAGCCGGCCTTCGCCGGCTATGTCGGGCGCGGCCTCGCCGACGCGGCGGCCGTGGGCAACGTCTTCGCCTCGCCCTCGCCCGCCCATATCGTGGAGGCCGCCGAAGCCGCCGAAGGCGGCGCGGGCGTGCTGATGCTCTACGGCAACTATACCGGCGACGTGCTGAACTTCACCATGGCCGCCGAGGAGCTGGCGGCCAGCGGCGTGCCCGTGCGCCATGTGGCCGTCACCGACGACGTCGCCTCCGCGCCCGCCGACCGCAAGGGCGAGCGGCGCGGCATCGCCGGCGATTTCTTCGTGTTCAAGGTCGCGGGCGCCGCGGCCGATCTCGGCGAGCCGCTGGCCCGCGTCGAGGCGCTGGCGCGCGCCGCCAACGAGGCCACCCGCTCCATGGGCGTGGCGCTCAGCCCCTGCTCGCTGCCGCAGACCGGCAAGCCCAATTTCACCATCGGCGCCGAGGACATGGAGATCGGCATGGGCCTGCATGGCGAGCCCGGCATCCGCCGCGAGAAGCTCGCCCCCGCCGACCAGGTCACCGACGCGCTGATGGACGCGGTGACCGGCGAGCTGGCGCTCGGCGCCGGCGACCGCGTCGGCGTGCTGGTCAACGGGCTGGGCGCGACCTCGCAGCTCGAGCTCTATGTCATCTTCCGCCGGGTCAAGCAGCGGCTCGACGCGCTCGGCGTGCGCATCCACGCCTCCTGGGTCGGCGAATACGCCACCTCGCTGGAGATGGCCGGCGCGTCGGTGACGCTCATCAAGCTCGACGACACGCTGCAGGCGCTCCTCGACCATCCCTGCCGCACGCCGGCGCTGACGGTCGGCGCGGCCGAGACATCCGCCGCCCCCGCCCGGCGCAGCGGCAAGCCGGCGCATGGCGAGGCGCAAAGCGCCGCCCGGCGCGAGCCGGCGCGCGAGCTGATCGCCGAGGGCGACGTGACGCCCGCGATCTTCCGCGCCATGATGCGCAACGCAGGCTCGCAGATCGTGGCCGAGAAGGACTGGCTGTCCGAGCTCGACGGCGTCATCGGCGACGGCGACCACGGCGTGACGATGGAGATCGGCTGGAAGGCGGTGCAGAAGGCGCTGGACGACGCGGCCGGCGACGAGACCGTCGAGGCCACCTGCAAGCGCATGGCGCGCGCCTTCCTCGACGCGGTCGGCGCCTCGTCCGGCCCGCTCTACGCCACGGCCTTCCTGCGCGCCGGCACGGCGGTGGGCGGACGGCTCAACCTCGACGCCGGCGCCATGGCCGACTGGATCGCCGCCGCCTGCCAGGGCATCCGCGACCGCGGCCGCGCCGAGCCGGGCGACAAGACCATGATCGACGCCTGGGTCCCCGCCGCCGAAGCCGCCCGCGCGGCCGCCGCCGGCGGCGCCTCGACGCTCGAAACGCTGAAGGCGGCGCGCGACGCCGCCGAGGCCGGCATGAAGGCCACCGCCGACATGGAGGCGCGGCGCGGCCGCTCCGCCAAGCTCGGCCAGCGCTCGCTCGGCCATGTCGACCCCGGCGCGGCCTCGACCTTCGTGGTGCTGCGCGCCATGGCCGACGCGCTGGCGCAGGCTTGACGCGAAGACATGTCTCCCGAAGCGGCGACGTTTCGGGAGACATGCATCACAGGATGGACTCTAGCTTACGCCGGGCCTTGCAGCAGGGCGCGCGCCACCGTCTCGTTGGTGACGAGGCGGTTGACATAGCCGGCGCGCAGGATGGCGCGGATGATCGGGATCTTGTCGCGCCCGCCCGAGGCCAGCACCGACACCGGCTTGAGCCGCATCTTGTCGGGTTGCAGCGCGATGATGGAATCGTTGAGGAAATGGTCGATGGGCCGGCCCTGCGCGTCGAGGAAGCAGCCCATGAACTCGCCCACCGCGCCCAGCCGCAGCACCGTGTCGAGATGGTCCTTGACCACGCGGATCTGCGTCAGCGACGTGTCGTCCAGCAGCGCGCCGCAGGAGACGAGGCCGACATCGGCGATCTCGGTGCGGGCGAGCACGTCGGTCAGCTCCTCGTTGAGGAGGATCGCGTCGCGGCTTTCCGGGTTGACGCAATAGATCGGCGCGGTCAGGTAATGGCACTCGACGCCGAGCGTGCGCGCGAAGGTGGTGGCGACCTCGAAAGTGTTGGTGGCCGAGCCGCTGGTGACGCCGCCGGTCAGCCCCACCACCCAGCTTTCCGGCCGGAGCCGCGCCCGCAGCGCCCGCGCGGTGAAGCTGAGCGTGCGGCCCGAGCCGACGCCGACGCCGAG
Source organism: Hyphomicrobiales bacterium (assembly GCA_900465915.1). Classification (GTDB taxonomy): domain Bacteria; phylum Pseudomonadota; class Alphaproteobacteria; order Rhizobiales; family Rhizobiaceae; genus Brucella. Next base: position 67,123 of record UBKJ01000010.1, on the reverse strand, counting down.
GTCGAGGCCGTCGATCAGCGGCGAGACCATGGTTTCGGCGGCTGTTCCGATGACGCGCTTCTGCTCGATATAGTCGTCGAGATCCGGCGTGACCAGCGTCTCCACCAGCCCGTAGCGGGCCGAGACCTGCTCGGCCAGCTCGACGCAGTCGCTGAGCGGCAGCGCCACCTCGACGCGCACATTGCCGGAATCGCGCACCTGCCCGATGATCTTGTTGACCTTGAGCCGGGTGATGTTCATGCGCTGCGCGATTTCCTGCTGCGTCTGGCCGCCGACGAAATAGAGCCAGGCCACGCGCGCGCGTTCGAGTTCGTCGTCAAAGGGCAGGGAATCGTCCGTCATTGCTGCTCCGTGCGATAGCGTTTCCGATTACGCGAGCGCGCGGCGCGAGGCAAGCGTCAGCGGACGTCGCGCCGCGCGCGCGGCCGGGCGTCGTTGCGCTCGTGCAGGAAAATCTGCGCCGGCAGCGGGTCGAGGCCGCGGATCATGTCCGATCCCTTTTCGCCCACCATGATCGTCGGCGCGTTGGTGTTGCAGGACGGCACGCGCGGCATGACCGAGCTGTCGCAGACGCGAAGCCCCTCCAGCCCGCGCACCTTCAATTGCAGGTCGACCACGGCATCCACGTCCGTCCCCATCCTGCAGGTGCCGACCGGATGATGGTCGGTCTTGGCATTGGCGCAGCCATAGTCGAACAGGTCCTCGTCCGTGACCGCATGCGGCCCCGGCAGGCGCTCGGCCTCCACGAAGGGTTTCAGCGCCGCTTGGCTCATGATCTCGCGCGCGATCTTCAGCCCTTCGATGGACATGGCGCGGTCGTGCGGGTCTTCCCAGTAGTTCGGGTCGATCAGCGGAGCCGCCGCCGGATCGGCGGAGGCGAGCCGCACCGTGCCGCGCGAGCGCGGATGCAGATAGGCGGAATTGAGCGTGACGCCGGCGTTTTTCAGCTTCGCCACGCCCGCCTCGATGCCGGAGCCGAGGCCGAGATGGAACTGGATGTCGGGCGAACGCGCCTCCGGGTCGGCGTACCAGAAGCCGCCCGTCTCGAACAGGCTCGACGCCACCGGGCCGGAGCGGAACAGCACATATTGCAGCCCGGCGGACAGCGTGCGGTGCAGCTTGGCCACATTGTCATAGGTGTGGTCGCCGGTGCATTCGCAGATCACGAACAGGTCGAGATGGTCCTGCATGTTGCCGCCGACGCCGGGCAGGTCGTGCTTCACCTCGACGCCGACCGAGCGCAGGTGATCGGCCGGTCCGATGCCCGATTGCAGCAAAAGCTTCGGCGAGCCGATGGCCCCCGACGACACCAGCACCTCGCGATCGGCGCGCAGAACCTCGCCGCTCATCAGCGCGACGCCGGTGGCGCGGTTTCCTTCCAGCGTGATGGTGCGCACGGGCGCGTTCATGCGCACGGTGAGGTTCTTGCGGTCCTTGATCGGCGCAAGATAGGCGAGCGAGGCGGAGGAGCGCCGCCGGTCGCGCTGCGTCAACTGGTAGAAGCCGACGCCGGCCTGCCGGCGGCCGTTGAAATCGTGGTTGTAGGGAATGCCCAGTTCCTGCCCGGCGCGGATATAGGCGTCGCAGATCGGCAGCGCCGAGACCGGCATGGAGACGCCGAGCGGCCCGCCATAGGCGTGGTAATCGTCGGCGAAACGCTGGTTGTCCTCGGCGCGCTTGAAATAGGGCAGCACGCTGCGATAGTCCCAGCCCTCGCAGCCTTCTTCGCTTGCCCACAGGTCGTAATCCACCGCGTTGCCGCGCGTGTAAAGCTGGGCGTTGATCGAGGAGCCGCCGCCGATCACCTTCGCCTGCGTATAGCGCAGCACGCGGCCCTTCATGTGCTTCTGCGGCACGGTTTCCCAGCCCCAGCTCGCCACGCCCTTGGTCATCTTGGCGAAGCCCGCCGGCATGTGGAACAGCGGGTTCCAGTCGCCGCCGCCAGCCTCCAGCAACAGCACTTTTATCGAAGCGTCCTCGCTCAGCCGGTTGGCGAGAACGCAGCCGGCCGGCCCGCCGCCGACGATGATGTAATCATAAGCCATTGGGTAACTCCCTAAAGCTTCGCAATGCTGAGTCCGCCGTCGGCGTGGATCGCCGATCCGGTGGCGAAGGCGAAATCGCCGCCGGCGAGCGCCGCCACGATGCGGCCCACGTCGTCGGCCTCGCCCCAGCGCTTCATCGGCACGAGGCCATCGGCGATCAGCCCGTCATAGCGGGCGGAAACTTTCGCCGTCATGTCGGTGCGGATGATGCCGGGCCGGACCTCGAACACGCCGATGCCCGCTTCGGCCAGCCGCAGCGCCAGCCCCTGCACGAAGGCCGTCAGCCCTGCCTTGCTGATGCAGTAATCGAGCCGCTCCGGCGAGGTCATCACCGACGACACCGAACTGATGGTCACGATGCTGCGCGGGAAAACCGGCTCGGCGGCCAGCATGGCGCGCGCCACGGCCTGCGTGAAGAACACCGTGCCGCGCAGGTTGACTTGAATGATGGCGTCGAAATTCTCCGGCTTGAGGTCGAGGAAATCGCCGCGCGCCACCGCGCCCATGCCCGCATTGTTGACGAGGCAATCGACGCCGCCGAACGCTTCCACCACGGCGGAAACGGTCGCCTCATGCGTCTCCACCGCCGCGAGATCGCTCTGGAAGAAGGCCACCTTTGCGCCGCCCGCGCGCAAGGCTTCCGCCGCGCCTTCGTCCGGCTCGCGGTCGGTGATCGCGAGGTCGTAGCCTTTCAAGGCCAGCGCCTCGGCGATGGCGAAGCCGATGCCGCGCCGCGCGCCCGTCACCAGCGCCACGGGTCTTTTCCGGCTCATGCCAGTTCCTCCGCGGCGATGTGGTCGGCCACGCGCAGCGCTTGGGCTGCCACCGTCAGCGCCGGATTGACCGCGGCGGAAGTGGGCAGGAACGCGGCGTCGACCACGAACAGGTTGGGATGGTCATAGGCGCGGCAATACGGGTCGAGCGGCGACGTCGCCGGATCGTTGCCCATGCGCACCGTGCCGCATTGATGCGACGGCGTGCGCCGGTCGAAGGGCCGCGACAGCACCAGCGGAAAGCCCGCCTGCCGCAGGATCTTCTTGAGCCGGTCCACCAGCATCAGATGCGCCTGCCAGTTGCTGCGCACCCATTGCAGGGTGATGCGCTCGCCGTCCACCGTCACCCGGCTTTCGGGCGACGGCAGGTCCTCGCTCATCGCCAGAAAATCGATGCTGTGGCGCGCGAAGCGGTTCAGCGCCCATTCGGGAGCCTGCTTGATATTGGCCTTGAGGATCGCGCCCGACACGCGGCCCAAAAGCTGCACATTGCCGAGCGGCGGCCCGCCCGCCCCGTCCGTGAGATAGAAATCGTTGAAGCCGAAGGTCTTCTGATAGATGGAATCGTTCTTGTAACGCGGATCGAAGCCGATCACGGCGGTGGTGTTGTGGTTCATGAAATTGCGGCCGACCTGATCCGAGCGGTTGGCGAGCCCGGAGCGCAGCAGAAGCGCGGCCGACTGCACCGCGCCGGCCGAAAGCACCACCAGCTTCGGCCGCAGCACCTGCGCCGCGCCGTCCTTGACGTAATGCACCGCCGTCACGGTCTTGCCGTCCGGCCCGGTTTCGAGCCGCGTCACCCGCGAGCCGGTCTGGAGCCGCACATTGTCGTGCTTCAGCGCCGCCGCAAGCGCCGTGGTCTCCGCGTCCATCTTGCCGTCGTCGCAATTGGGATGCGCGTCCCACGGCGTCTTCGCCTTGGCGATCCAGCGGTCGATATCGACGCCGAGCGGCAGCGAGGCCGGATGCAGCCCGGCTTTTTTCAGCCGCCCGCGCACGTCGGCGATCGGCCGTTCCTCCGGCAGCGCCGGAAAGGGATAGGGCTCGGAATGAATCGGCTCCGTGGGATCGTCGCCCAGCTCGCCGCGCACCTGAAACAGGCGTTCGGCGCGGCAATACCACGGCTCCAGCTCCTCATAGGCGAAGGGCCATGCCGGCGACACGCCGTCGAGATGCGCCATCTCCTCGAAATCCTCACGGCGATAGCGGATCAGCACCGCGCCGTAGAATTTGGAATTGCCGCCGACATTGTAATAATTGCCGGGGTTGAACGGCTCGCCGTCCGCCTCGTACCAATATTCCTTCGGGCGGAAATAACCGCGCTGGAAAATGGCGCGCGGGTCGCGGTTTTCCGGCCGGTCGGGCAGGTGTTCGCCCGCCTCCAGAACGAGAATCTGCGCCCCCGTGGCGGCCAGCCCGGCGGCGGCGGTTGCCCCGCCGACGCCCGACCCGATGATGACGATATCCGGCTCTCCCGCCATGACGCTCCCCTATTTAGCCTGCGGCATCCACCAGCCCGTGCGCGGGCCGACATGCATGTTGAGCGTCTTGGTTTCGGTGTAATCCTCGACCGCGTGCCGCCCCAGCTCGCGCCCCAGTCCCGACTGGCGATAGCCGCCGAAGGGCAGTTCGGGCGTGCCGTCCATGAAAGTGTTCATCCACACGGTGCCGGCGCGCACCTTGCGGCCGATGGTCATGCAGGTGTCGAAATCGCGGCTCCACACGCCGGCCGAAAGCCCGTAATCGACGGCGTTGGCGATCGAAATCGCCTCTTCCACTGTGTCGAAGGCGAGCACCGACAGCACCGGCCCGAACACTTCCTCATGCGCCACGGCCATATCCGGCCTGACGCCCGCGAGAATGGTCGGCCCCATATACTGGCCGAGCCCCATGTCCAGCGCCTCGCCGCCATGCGCCAAGGCCGCGCCGGCCTTTTTCGCGCCTTCGACATAGGCCCCGATCTTTTCCAGATGCTGCGGCGTGATGATCGCGCCCACCTGGGTCTGCGGGTCGAGCGGATCGCCGATCACCACCTTCTTCGACAGGTCCGCCACACGGCCGACGATCTCGTCCACGATGGAGCGATGCACGATCAGCCGCGAGCCGGCGTTGCAGCACTCGCCCGCGTTGAACCACGCGCCGAACACGGCGGCGTCGATGAAGGCGTCCATATCCGCATCCGGGAACAGGATCTGCGGGTTCTTGCCGCCTAGTTCCAGCGAGACTTTTTTCAGCGTCTGCGCGGCGTTGGCCATGGTCAGCTTGCCGATGCCAGTCGAGCCGGTGAAGGACACCATGTCGACGTCGGGATGCGTGCTCATATGCTGGCCCACATCCGCGCCGGTGCCGGTGACGATGTTGACCACGCCGTCGGGGATGCCGGCCTCGGCCAGAATTTCGCCCAGCACCAGCGTCGAGCCGGACGTGAGTTCGGACGGCTTCACCACCGCCGTGCAGCCCGCCGCAAGCGCGAAGGGCAGCTTCTGGCTGACGATCAGGAAGGGGAAATTCCACGGCGTGATGATCGACACCACACCGATGGCCTCGCGCAGCACCACGCCCAGCGTGCCGTCGCCGAGCGTGTTGTAGCTTTCGCCGTGCAGATCGCGGGCGAGCGCCGCCGCATAGCGCCAGATATCGACAGCGCCGGCGATCTCGCCGCGCACCTGCGATATGGGCTTGCCGGCCTCGACCGCATCGAGCCAGGCCAGTTCCTCCGCCCGCGCCTCGATCAGGTCGGCGGCTTTCAGCAGCGCCAGCGAGCGCTGCGATGCGGTCTTGGACGTCCAGCACCCGTCATCGAAGGCTTTCCGCGCGGCGGCGATGGCCTTTTCCACATCGGCCTTGCCGCCCGCAGGAATCCGGCTGACGGTGACGCCATGGCCGGGGGCGGTGCGGGCGATTGTCTCGCCGTTTGCGCTTCCCACCCATTTTCCGTCGATCAGCATGGAGAAGTCGCGGACTTCCAGCCCCTTGAGCGGCTGCGGTTTCACCAGAACGCTCATCACCATTCTCCTTTGAATTTCGCTTCGCGCTTTTCGCTGAAGGCGGAAACGCCTTCCTTGAGGTCGCCGGTCTTGGCGACGAGGATCGAGCCGAGCGCTTCCACGGCGGTTCCATTGTCCTCGCCATTGGCGACGGCGATCATCAGCTTCGCCACTTCCAGCGCCGCCGGGCCGCGCTTCGCCATCCGCGCGGCATAAGCCTTGGCGGTTTCCAGCGCCGCGCCCGTCTCCGCCACCGCATCCACCAGACCGTGCGAAAGCGCTTCCTCGGCGGTGAACATCTCGCCGCCCAGCACCATGCGGCGGACGATCTGCGCGCCGAAACGGCGGACGAGGCGCTGCGTGCCCGACCAGCCCGGCACCATGCCGAGCGAGGTTTCCGGCAGGCCGATCTTCGCCTGTTTTTCCACGATGCGGATATCGGCGGCGGCGGCGAGCTCCAGCCCGCCACCCAGCGCATGACCGTTCATGGCGGCGATCAGCGGCATGCGCAGCGTCGCCAGCCGCTCGAACACGCGATGGCCGTAGCGCACCCATGCGTGGCCGAATTCCTGCGGCTCCATCCCGCCCCACGCCTTGATGTCGCCGCCCGCCGAAAAGGCCTTGCCCTCGCCGGTGAGGATGGCGACGCGCACGGAGACGTCCGCCTCCACCTTGTCGCAGGCCGCCGACAATTCCTGCAACATCTCGATGTCGAAGGCGTTCAGCTTTTCCGGCCTTTTGATGGTCATGACCGCGATATGGTCTTCGACCGTAATGTCGATGCGTCCCGCCATTTACGCCTCCAGCTTTCGCGCCGGCTTCTGCGGCAGGGTCAGACCCATCGGCTCCTCATGGAACAGCGCGGCATCCATCACCTTGAGCTTGTCCGAGACGATCAGCGGAAATTCCGACTGGTCGAGGATATGCGTTTGCAGATCGACGCCCGGCGCGATCTCGGTGAGCACGACGCCTTCCGGCGTCAGCTTCATCACGCAGCGCTCGGTGACATAGGTCACGTCCTGCCCCTGAGCCACGCCGCGCGGGCCGGAGAAGGTGACGTGCTCGACCTCGTTGACCAGCTTCTTGAGCTTGCCTTCCTTGTCGATGGTGAGCCTGCCGTCCGCCACCGAGAGCTTCGCGCCGGCGTTGAACATGCCGGAAAAGACGATCTTCTTCGCCCGCGCGGTGATATCGACAAAACCGCCCGCCCCCGCCGTGACATGCGGACGGAAGGAAAGCTTCGACACATTGACCGAGCCGTCGCGTCCGATCTCCAGAAAGGACAGCAGCGAGGCGTCGAAGCCCGCGCCCTGAAAATAGGTGAACTGATAGGGCGACGGCATGAAGGCGTCGGCGTTCGACGCGCAGCCGAAGGCGAAATCGAGAAGCGGCACGCCGCCCACAGCACCCTGCTCGATCACCCATGTCACCGCGCCGTGCAGGCCTTCTTCGAGCAAAATGCGCGGCACGTTGGCGGAGATGCCGAAGCCCAGATTGACCGCGCTGCCCGCCTGCAATTCCTGCGCCACGCGGCGCGCGATAGCCTTCTGGATGTTGAACTCGGGCAAACGGAAACTGTCGATGGGCCGGAAAATCTCGCCGGAAATCGCCGGATCGTAGAGCGTCTGCGTGGTCTGCTTCTGGTCGGGATCGACCACGATGTAATCGACCAGCACGCCCGGCACGCGCACGTCGTGCGGCTTCAGCGTGCCTTCCTTGGCGATGCGTTTCACCTGCGCGATGACGACGCCGCCATTGTTGCGCGCGGCCAGCGCCTGATCGAGACCGCCGAGATAGGCCCCCTCATGCTCATAGGTGAGATTGCCGCGCTCGTCGGCGGTGGTGGCGCGGATGATCGCCACCTGCGGCACGATGTTGGGGAAGAACAGCCAGTCCTCGCCCTCGAAATCCACATGCTTGACGATGGGCTCCTTCGACGCCTTTTCGTTCATCGCCGCGCCCTGCCGCTTCGGATCGACGAAGGTATCCAGCCCCACCTTGGTCAGCACGCCGGGGCGCTTGGCCGCCGCCTCGCGATGCATGTCGAACAATATGCCGGACGGCACGTTATAGGCCGGAATTTCGTTGCCGGTGATCATCCGCCAGATCAGCGGCGGCTCCGCGCCGGACGGGCCGGACGGGTACGACCCGCCGATGATCTTCTTCAGCAGGCCCTGTTTCGCGATATAATCCACGCCCTTGATGCCGCTCATGTCGCCGGCGGCGATGGGGTGCAGCGTGGTGATGTTTTTGGGATGGCCGGTGGCGTCGAAGCGCTCGCCGATGGCCTTCAGCATCAGGTCCGGGCAGCCGAGGCCGCTGGACGACGACACCGAAACGACAGCGTTGTCGGGAATAAGCGCCGCGGCGTCCGCCAGCGAAATATGCTTGCTCATGATATTTAAAGTCCTGATTTGACGGCTGTCGTCTTGCCGGTTTTGACGGCTTCCGCGACGGCCAGCCCGGTCACGAGCGACCAGACGCCATCTTCCAGCGTGGCCGAGGGCTTGCCCTTGCCGGCGACGGCGTTGTGGAAGGCCTGCAAGGCGGTTTCGTAGAGATTCTTGTGGTCGAGCGGCAGTTCGCGCTCGCCGTCCTTATCGCGCAGAACCACGGTCCCGACCGGCTTCTGCGTCATCACGTTGCGGGCGACCAGCGAGCCGTCGCTGCCATGCACCTCGAAGCCGGTTTCGGCATATTGGGTGGTGAAGGCGTCATGGAACTGCGCCAGCACGCCGGACGGAAAACGCAGCACGCCCATCACGCCGTCTTCAAGTCCCGCGCCGCTCAAACCGCCCTGCTGGCCGAACGCCACCGCCTCGATCGGATCTTCGCCCAGCACATAGCGCAACGTGTCGGCGTCGTGCACGGTGATGTCGAGGATCACGCCGCCGCCCGCATCCGGCCGCTCGATGCGCCAGCCTTGCAGGTGCGGCGGCAGGTAGACCGCATGGAAAACACGCGCGAACAGGGGCTTGCCGATCCGGCCCGCCGCGATGGCCTCGCGCATGGCACGGTGGCTGGCGGCGTTGCGCAGATGATGGTTGGTGGCCGCGACCACGCCCGCCGCGCGCACGGCGTCGAGCATGGCGTGGGCGTCGGCAAGCGTCAGCGCCAGCGGCTTTTCGCACAATATATGCTTGCCGGCCTTCGCCGCCGCGATGGCCTGTTCGCGGTGCAACTCGTTGGTGGTGGAGATATAGACCGCGTCGATCTCGGGATCGGAAAGCAGCGCGTCGAGGCTCGTCACCGAGCGGGCGATGCCATTCTCCTTGGCGTATTTCTCGCCACGTTCGGCGTTGGTGCTATAGACCGAAACCACCTCGCCGCCGGTGGCGCGGATGGCTCCGATGACCCATTCCTTGGCGATGGTGCTCGCGCCGATCAGACCCCATTTCGTCATGCCGAAATCTCCTTCAAATGTTGCGCGGGCGCGCCGCAGCTCGCCCGGACGGCGAGCCGCACGGCAAGCCGCTGCGCCTCCGCCTCGACCCGTTCCGAATTGATTTGTTTGAGCAAAAGCTGCGCCGCCCGCTCGCCCATGCCCTGCGGGTCCACCGAGACGGTGGTGAGCGCCGGCACGGCGGTCTTGGCCTCGATCACGTCGTCGAAGCCGACCACGCCGAAATCGCGCCCCGGCTCCAGCCCTGCCGCGCGCAAGCCGTCGCAGACGCCGAATGCGACCGCGTCGTTGAAGCACACGGTGGCCGTCGGTTTCGCGCCGCCCAGAAGCATGCGTTCCACCGCCTCGACGCCGCCCGCGCGGGATGGCGGAGAACTGAAAACCAGCGTTTCATCGAACGGAATGCCCGCCTGTTCCAGCCCGGACCGGTAGCCGGAGGCGCGTTCCGCAAACACCGCCGTATCGGCGTAACCGCCCATGAAGGCGATGCGCCGGTGGCCGAGCCCGACAAGATGCTCGACCGCCTTCGCCACACCGCCGCGATTGTCCGACACGATGGACGACACGCCCGAGCCCGGCACGTCGCGCACCATCTGCACCACCGGCAGGCCGGATTTCGCCAAGGGTTTCAAATCGCCGGCCTCGGTCCCGCGTGCCGGCGAGACGATCAGCCCGGCGATGCCGTGCTCACGCATCGAGGCGATCACCTCGCGCTGGCGATCCGCACTTTCGGCGGTGTTGGCGAGAAACTGCACATAGCCCGCCGACTGCATCACCCGGTCGACGCCGACGGCCAGCTCGGCGAAAAAGGAGTTGGTGAGATCGTTGACCACCAAGCCGACGATCCGCGATTTCGCCTGCCGGAGATTGGCGGCGGAACGGTTATAGACATAGCCGAGCTTGTCGATGGCCATATGGACGCGGGACCGCGTTTCGGCATGCACCAGCGGACTGTCGCGCAGCACCAGCGAGACGGTCGATTTCGACACGCCCGCCTCGCGCGCAATATCGACGACCGTGACGCTGCTCCTGCCCATGATTTCTCCGCTTTTCCGGGATTTAATTGGAACGTTCCAAATTTGTCAAGAGTGCGGATCGCGAACATTGTGGCAAAGGGCTGCTCTATACCTGCCCTGCAATGAAAACATACAAAAGCGGCGATTGAACGCGTGAGTTATGCGCCGTTTTAGCGCCAAAACCATACGCGCCGCAGTTTCGCCACAATTCATCTGCGGCTTGCCATTTGGAACGATCTAAATTAGAAGGAAGCTGCTTTTTCAGTGGAGGAACATCATGCCTGCGACATCCAATCTCGTGCTGACCTTGCCGGAGGCCGACGGGGCCTTGCGCCCCTACCGGCTGACCGGAACGCCGACCGAGCGGCCCGCGCAGGTTCCGCATTTCAACCGCATCGCCTACGCCGCCGCGCATGTCGTTTCCGATCCGACCAAAGACGCGCGCCCGTGGAACACGCCGGCCATCGACTGGGACGCCACCATGGCCTTCCGCCATCACCTCTGGAGCCTCGGCTTCAAGATCGCCGAGGCCATGGACACCTCGCAGCGCGGCATGGGTCTGGACTGGGCCGGCGCGCAGGAGCTGATCCGCCGTTCGCTCACGGAAGCCAAGACCGTGCCCGGCGCGGACCTCGCCAGCGGCGCGGGCACGGACCATCTCGACCCTGCCGACGCGAAAAGCCTTGATGACATTATCAAGGCCTATGAAACGCAGGCCGGCTTCATCGAAAAGCATGGCGGCCGCTTCGTCCTGATGGCGAGCCGCGCGCTGGCCCGCATCGCGAAGTCGCCTGACGATTACGCCAGGGTCTACGGCCATATCCTTTCGGGCGCGCGCGAAAAGGTGGTGCTGCACTGGCTGGGCGACATGTTCGATCCGCAGCTTAAAGGTTATTGGGGCTCGGAGAAATTCGAGGCGGCGCTCGATACCGTGATCGCCATCATCGAGGCCAATCGCGACAAGGTGGAGGGGATAAAAATTTCGCTGCTGGAGGAGCGCTACGAACTCGCGCTCCGCGACCGCCTGCCGGACGGTATGCTCTGCTTCACCGGCGACGATTTCAACTACGCCCCGCTGATCGAGGGCGACGGGAAAAAACACAGCCATGCGCTGCTCGGCATTTTCGACGCCGTCGCGCCGCAGGCCTCCAGGGCGATGGCGGCGCTGGCCAAGGGCGACACGCAGACCTTCCGCGCGGTGATCGAACCCACCGTGCCGCTATCGCGAAAAATCTTCGAGGCCCCGACGCAATATTACAAGGCGGGCGTGGTTTTCCTCGCCTGGCTCAACGGCCACCAGAGCCATTTCACCATGCCGGGCGGCATGCAGTCGGCGCGCGGGATCGCGCATTACGCCGAGATCTTCCGCCTCGCCGACAAGGCCCATGTGCTCGACCGGCCGGACCTCGCCTTGCGCCGCATGAAGGCGCTGGCGGCGCTTTACGGCGTCGACGCTTAAATCTGTTCGTAAGTGCGGCGGGCCGGGGAAACCGCGTTTCCTCGCCCCGCCTTCTTGCTACAAAGAACCGATGCAACGGGAAAGGGCGTCGTCATGAACATCGCGAAATATGCGACCGGAATTCAGCATATCGGCATTCCGACCAAGGATATCGACCGGTCGACGGCGTTCTACACCGGGCTCGGCTTCGAGAACATCTATTCGACGCAGAACGGCGACAGCCGCGTGGTGTTTCTGCGCCTGGGCGACCTGGTCGTGGAGATCTGGGAAGGCCCGGCCACCAGCGTCGCCGGCGCGATCGACCATGTCGCGGTCAACGTCACCGACATCGACGCGGTGTTCAGGACCGTCACCGAGGGCGGCCTGCAGGCCATCGAGGGCGAGGTGCGCTCGCTGCCCTTCTGGCAGAACGGCGTGCGCTATTTCACCGTCGCGGGGCCGAACGCCGAGAAGGTCGAGTTCATCCAGATTCTTTAAAGAGACGCCGGCGCGGCCTGGAACAGGGCCGCGCCGGTCAGATGCACGCCGATCACCGCCGCCGCGAAGACCGGGACAGCGAGGCAATAGGCCCTCGCCCCGCGCTGCATGAGAAGCTGCGCCGAGACGGCGCAGACGAGCGCGACGAGGAGGGTCGAGCTGCAAAGACAGGCCATGCTCCAACCCGCCGGCCCGCCGGACGGGTCGGCCAGCATGCCGATATAATGCATGGCAGCCATGGAGATCCCGACCATCGCGCCGCCGATGGCGGGGGCGAAGCGGGTGAAGCCGCCGGTGACGACGACGAAGCCCAGCCCCGCGCCGACGACCACGATGGCCAGCGACAGCGCGGCGAGGCCGGGCGCGTCGGAGAGCGCGAACGGCGCGTCGACGAAATCCGCGCCCCAGGCGGTCAGGCCGGCCGCGAGCGCCACCAGCACATGCCAGCCATAGCGCGCCAGGCCCCGGCGGGCGGCGGCCTCGCGCACCAGCTCCAGCGTCAGCGCCGACCCGGCCAGGCCGATCAGCAACGCGGCGGCGGTCGGCAGGGCTTCGGGGCGCAACGCCCATTGATGAATGGTGATCATGACCGATCCTGATTGTCGCAATTTCGCGCATATACGCCGGGATCGGAGAAACCGCCATACAAATCGCGCGACGAAAGCAGAAAAACGCCGGATCAGGCGACGGCGCGCATAATATATTATGCAGGCTTTATTGCATGGGATAAAAACGAAGCGCGAAGCCGCAATCGATCGTGAAAGGAACTGGACATGCCGTGGATCAAAATCGACCTTCTGGCCGGACGAAGCGAAGAACAGAAGCAAAAGGCCGCCGCCGCGATCACCGAGGCGATGGTGGAATATTGCCGTTGCACGCCGGAATCCGTCAGCATTCTTTTCAACGACGTCGCCGCCGACAACTGGGCCTATGGCGGCGCCATGCTGTCGCAGAAGCAGAAAGGCTGAGGCGCTTCGCCATCGGATGCAGGGGGATGAATGACGATATCGAAGAAAACGATTTTAGCGATTTCCGTGGCGGTTCAGATCGCTATTATCTTTTCTCTTTATCTGGAAGGAAATAAGATATTATTGAATGGCCTCGTTTTCATATCAATAATTCTTATTATTTTATACCGCATAAATTTTATAAAATGGACGTTGAACATAGTCGATATGTTTAAATTCAATAATATTTACGATAGATACAAGAAGGAATTTATGATGTATATTTTTCTACCGACCTTTATCGCGATAGCGGATTTGTTGAATGCGGACATTTTCAACGCCCACATTTCGAATATATTTTTATTGATAAATGTTTCAATATTATTGGTGTTTTCGATGTGGGAATGCGTCAAGCGAATAAAGATTTAAAAATCGGGAAAATAACACGGACTTGGACGGCTCGGTCATGTCGGAGGGATCTCTGAACGCTACGCCGTCAAGCGAAGGCCGACTTAAGCCACCGCCATGCAAAAAGCGCCGCGTTTCCGCGGCGCTTTTGTTTGTCTCCGATCAGCCGTAGGCCGCCACGGGCGGGCAGGAGCAGATCAGGTTGCGGTCGCCGCCGACATTGTCGACGCGGCTGACCGGGGGCCAGTATTTGGCCGTCGGATCGGCGTCGCCGCTCGGGAACACGGCCTCTTCGCGGCTGTAGGGGTGCGTCCATTCCGAGGCCAGCGTGTCGACGGCGGTGTGAGGCGCGTTGGCGAGCGGGTTGTCGTCCTTGGGCCAGACGCCTTCGGCCACCTTTTTCGCCTCGCCGGCGATGGCGATCATCGCGTCGCAGAGACGGTCGATCTCCTGCTTCGGCTCGGACTCGGTCGGCTCGATCATCAGCGTTCCCGCCACCGGCCAGGACATGGTTGGCGCATGGAAGCCGTAATCGATCAGGCGCTTGGCCACGTCTTCCACAGTCACGCCGGCGCTGTCTTTCAAAACGCGCGTATCCACGATGCACTCATGCGCCACGCGGCCATGCGCGCCGGTATAAAGGATCGGATAGGCGTCCTTGAGCCGGTGCGCGATGTAATTGGCGTTGAGGATCGCCGCTTCCGTGGCCTTCTTCAGCCCGGCCCCGCCCATCATGCGGATATACATCCACGTGATGACGAGGATCGAGGCGCTGCCGAACGGAGCCGCCGAAACGGCGTGTCCGGAGCCGGTCCCGACATGGCCCGGCAGGTAGGGCGCGAGGTGCTTGGCCACGCCGATGGGGCCGACGCCCGGCCCGCCGCCGCCATGCGGGATGCAGAAGGTCTTGTGCAGGTTCATGTGGCAGACATCCGCGCCGATATCGGCGGGGCGCGCCAGACCGACCAGCGCGTTGAGGTTCGCGCCGTCGAAATAAACCTGTCCGCCATTGTCGTGCACGATCTCGCAGAAGGCCTTGATACCCTCCTCGAACACACCATAGGTGGACGGATAGGTGATCATGAGGGCGGCGAGATTGTCGCGGTGCTTCTCCGCCTTGGCCCTGAGGTCGTCTATGTCGATGTCGCCGTCCGGGCGGCAATTGACCACCACCACGCTCATGCCCGCCATGGAGGCGCTGGCCGGATTGGTGCCATGCGCCGAGGACGGGATGAGGCAGATGTTGCGATGCCCCTCGCCCCGCGACTGGTGGTAATGGCGGATCGCCAGAAGGCCGGCATATTCGCCCTGACTGCCGGCGTTGGGCTGGAGCGACACGCCGGCGAAGCCGGTGATCTCGCACAGCCACGCTTCGAGTTGCGCCGTCATTTCGGCGTAGCCCTGCACTTGGTTCCCCGGAGCGAAGGGATGCAGGTTGGCGACCGTGTTCCAGCTTACCGGCATCATCTCGGCCGCCGCATTGAGCTTCATGGTGCAGGAGCCGAGCGGGATCATGGCGCGGTCGAGCGCCAGATCCTTGTCGGCCAGCCGGCGCAGGAAGCGCATCATCTCGGTTTCCGAGCGATGCGAATGGAACACGTCCTGCGTGAGGAAGCCCTCGCCGCGACCCTCGCCCGGAACCAGCGGCGTCTCGCCCTCGACCGGCTTCGCGCCGAACAGCACGGCCAGCGCCGCCAGATCGTCCTCCGTCGAGGTCTCGTCGAAGGTGACGCCGACCGTGTCCGCGTCGATGACGCGGATCAGGCGGCCGCCCTTGTCGGCCTCGGCGGCGACGTTCGCCGCCTTGCCCGGCAGCTTCACCGTCACCGTGTCGAACAGGCTGTCGCCGGCGATCGTCACGCCCGCCGCCTTGAGGCCGGCGGCGAAGCGCGCCGCAAGGCCCGCCACGCGCGCGGCGATGGCTTGCAGGCCGCTCGGGCCGTGCCAGATGGCGTAGGCCGCCGCCATATTGGCCAGCAGCGCCTGCGCGGTGCAGATGTTGGAGGTGGCCTTGTCGCGGCGGATGTGCTGCTCGCGCGTCTGGAGCGCGAGGCGATAGGCGGCGCGGCCATGCGCGTCGACCGACTGGCCGACGATGCGGCCCGGGATGATGCGCGTCAGCGGTTCGGACACGGCGAGATAGGCGGCGTGCGGGCCGCCGAAACCCATCGGCACGCCGTAGCGCTGCATGGAGCCGACGGCCATGTCCGCACCCCACCTGGCCGGCGCTTCCATGATGGTGAGCGCCAGCGGATCGGCGACGGCGATGACCAGCGCGCCCTTGGCCTTGGCCTCCGCGACGAGGGCGTTAAAATCGCCATAGACGCCGCGCGTGTCCGGCCACGGGACGACCACGGCCGCCGTGCTTTCATCGACCGTGGAGCCGGTTTCGATGGTCCAGCCCAGCGGCTCGGCGCGGGTGTGGATCACGTCCACCGTCTGCGGATGCAACGCGCCCGCCAGCAGGATGCGGCTGCGCTTGTCGCGGTGATGGCGGCAGGCGACGCCGATGGCCTCGGCCACAGCGGTCGCTTCGTCCAGCAGCGAGGCGCAGGCCACCGGCAGGCCGGTCAGCTCCGCCACCAGCGTCTGGAAATGGAACAGCAATTCCAGCCGGCCCTGACTGATCTCCGACTGGTAGGGCGTGTAGGCCGTGTACCATGCCGGGTTCTCGAACAGGTTGCGCTGGATCACCGGCGGCGTGTGCGTGCCGTGATAGCCCGCGCCGATGAAGCTCTTCTTGACCACGTTGCGGCCCATGATCGCGCCGAGTTCGGCCAGGGCCTCCGCCTCGCTTGCCGCAAGCGGCAGGTCGAGCGCGTGGTCGAGCCGGATCGAGGCCGGAACCGCCTGCGTGATCAGCGTCTCCATGGAGGGCACGCCGAGCGCGGCCAGCATGGCGCGCTCCTCGTCATGCCTCGGCCCGATATGACGGGCCACGAAGGGAAGGATTTTTTCGGTCATGCCGTCACCCGATCAGCTTTTCATAGCCGGCCTTGTCCATCAGGCCGGAAAGCTGGCCCTCGTCGGACAGTTTCAGCTTGAACAGCCAGCCCTCGCCCTCGGCGGCCTGGTTGATCAGCGCCGGATCGGAGGCGACGGCCTCGTTGACTTCCACCACTTCGCCGTCGACCGGCGCATAGACGTCGGAAGCGGCCTTGACCGATTCCACCACCACGACGCCGTCGCCCTTGGAGACGGCGCGGCCGACCTCCGGCAGTTCGACATAGACGAGGTCGCCCAGTTGCTCCTGTGCGTGGATCGTGATGCCCACAGTGGCGACGCCGCCCTCGACGGCGATCCACTCATGATCTTCGGTGAACAGGATATTGGCCATGGAAATCATCCTTTGCGATAGCGATGAGGCGTGAAGGGAAGCGCGTGGACGTCGACGGGAACCTTGTTGCCGCGAACGTCGGCGAAGACACGGGTTCCGGGCGCGGCGAGGCCGGCCTCGACATAGCCCATGGCGACGGGAAAGCCGGCCGAGGGGCCGAAGCCGCCCGACGTCACCATGCCCACCTGCCGGCCCGCATCGTCGAAAAGCTCCGCCCCGGCGCGCACCGGCTGGCGGCCTTCCGGCTTGAGGCCGACGCGTTTTGCGGCGGTGCCTCGGGCGATGGCCGCGAGCACGGGCTTGGCGCCGGCGAAGGCGGCCTTTTCGCGCACGGATTTGGAGATGGCCCAGGTCAGGCCGGCCGAGACCGGATCGGTCTCCGGCGTGATGTCCTGCCCGTGCAGGCACAGCCCGGCTTCAAGGCGCAAGGAATCGCGCGCGGCGAGGCCGATCCATTCGACGCGGGAATCGGCCAGAAGCGTTTCGGCCAGCGCGCGGGCCTCGCCGGCGGGCAGGCCGATCTCGAAACCGTCCTCGCCGGTATAGCCCGAGCGGGTCATGAACCAACCCGGCCTGGGCTCGAAGCCGGACATGAAGCCGAGATCCGCGCCCGGCAGGCCAGCGTCTTTGATCACGGCTTCGGCTTCCGGGCCTTGCAGCGCGAGGAAGACGCGGTCGAGCGGCTCGACCGTGACGGCGCGGCCATGCGCCGCCTCGTTCAAAATGGCGATATCCTCGTCGGCGTTGCCGGCGTTGGCCACCACCATGAAGCGGTCGTCGCCGAGCCGGGTGACGATGAGGTCGTCCAGCACGCCGCCGCTTTCGTTGAGGAAGAAGGTGTATTTCGACTGGCCGGTCTTGAGCGCGGCCGGGTCGAGCGGACAGGTTTCGGCCAGCATCTCCGCCGCTTCCGCGCCCGAAACCGCGATCAGCTTCATATGCGAAATGTCGAACAGCCCGGCCTGCTCGCGCGTGTGAAGATGCTCCTTCATCACGCCCAGCGGATAGGTGATCGGCATGTTCCAGCCTGCGAAAGCGCCGAAGCGCGCCTTGGCCGTCTCGTGCAGGTCCTGCAAGGGCAGGGTCTTCAATTGTGCGGTGTCGCCCATATCAACTCCAGAGTCGCACGTTTGCCTTCCGCGAAATGCGGTCGCTTCGTGCCCCTCTGTCTCAAGCCTGAGAGACTCGCATGGCCGTCGATAAGAGCGCATCCCGAAAAGTGGTAACGGTTTTCGGATAAGATGCGCGTCAAACAAACAATGAGAGCGCCGATCTGATGCAATCAGATCGAAACGCGCTCGAAGCCATACTTACACCTTCGGCGCGGGTTTCCCCGACTTTCCAGAGTTGTCTTCCCCGTCCGCGGTTCCTGGTGCCTGAGAGATTTCGGGCGATTTCCCCTTCGGCGGCCTTGCGGCGCTCTCCCGCGGACAGACAGCGCGAAAATCTCGATTCCCGCGCCCGACATCCCTGCTCTATCGTAATCCGCAATCCAAGTCATGTGGAATTGTCGCCTGCGCGCGACAAATTCCGGGGCTTTTACGACAATCTTTCGGGGAGCCTTGGCGAGGCGGACAGGGCGTTTCAGCTGGGGAGGAAGGCCGAGCCATGCGCCGGCGTTAACGCTTCGTTCACAATTGGGGCGGGAAGCGGCCGATTTGCCCATGCAACAGGCGAATTGTGCGGATAAAATGGCGGGTTTGCGCAAAACGCATGCAATCGACAGGCTTAAACGCAGGGCAGCTATGCAAATCTGTCTCTCCACAATGCGCGGCCGCCGGACTATATCAGCGTCAACAAACGAACACGATTTACTTAGGTGAGAGAAATGAACCTGATCCGCTCCTACAACAACTGGCGCCGTTACCGCAACACCGTGAACGAGCTGAGCCGCCTGACCTCGCGCGAGCTGAACGACCTCGGCATCCTGGCGTCGGAAATCCCCTACGTCGCCCGCAAGGCCGCCGCTCGCTAAGCGAGACTGATATTCGGAATATCGCCGGGGGTTCCTCCTCCCATTTCCCCGGCGATCAGAAGACCGGATCTCCTCCTCCCAAGCCGGTCTTTCCAGATGACGCCCGCCGCTCCCTCCAGCGGCGGGCGTTTTCGTTTCAGGCCGCCTGCGCCGCGCGGGCGCCGTTGCGATCGAGCAGGATCGAGACGGCGAAGACGATAAAGCCCGCCACGGCGAGCAGCGCGCCGACCGTTCCGGTCGAGGTCCAGCCATAGCCCCAGGCGATCGCCAGCCCGCCCAGCCACGCGCCGATGGCGTTGGCGAGGTTGAGCGCGGAATGGTTGAGCGCCGCGGCCAGCGTCTGCGCGTCCGCCGCCACGTCCATCAGCCGCGTCTGCAGGCCCGGCACCAGCGCGAAGCCGCCGCCGACCAGAAGCACGTTGAGGAAGGCGGTCGCCGGATGCTGCATCAGCACCGGGAAGGCCAGCATGACCGCGAGGTCGTAGAGCAGCACTGCGCCGACCGTGCCCATCACCGAGCGGTCGGTGAGCCGGGAGCCCACCACATTGCCCAGCACCATGCCGAGGCCGAAAGTGGCGAAGACCAGCGGCATCCATTTCACGTCCACATGCGAGACCTGCGTGATGGTGGCGGCGACATAGGAGAAGACCGAGAACAGCCCGCCGGTGCCGATGGCCCCGATGGCGAGCGTCAGCCAGACCTGCCGGCGGCGCAGCGCGCCCAATTCCCGCAGCGGCGACGCGCCTTCGGCCGCCGGCTGTTTCGGCACGTAGAGCGCCACCAGAACCATGGTGACGACGGCGATGAGGCCTACGCTCGCGAACATCGCCCGCCAGCCGGCGATCTGGCCGAGCGCGGTGGCGAGCGGCGTGCCGCAGAGCGTGGCGATGGTGAGGCCCATCATCATGCGGCCAACGGCCTGCGCGCGTTTTCCCGGTTCGGCCAGCGAGGCCACCACCAGCGAGGCGACGCCGAAATAGGCCCCGTGCGGGAAACCGGCGATGAAGCGCATGATATAGAGCGGCGTGTAGTCGCGCATGAAGGCGCTGGCCAGATTGCCGAAGGCGAACAGGCCCATCAGCAGGAACAGGAGCGTGCGGCGGTCGAGCTTGGCGCCGATGACGGCCAAGACCGGCGCGCCGATCAGCACGCCGACGGCGTAGGAGCTGATCAGGTGGCCGGCTTCGGGAATGGTGACGCGCAGGTCATGGGCGATGTCGGGCAGCAGCGCCATGATGGCGAATTCGCCCGTGCCGATACCGAAGCCGCCAATGGCGAGCGCGAATTCCGCCATCCGCGCCACGGCGGTGGGAGACGTGTTTTTCATGATGAACCTGAAATGAGACTTGGGAGGTCTGTTCAGGCTTTTACCATTGCGGGCGTTTAAAAGCGACTGGAAAAACCGGCTTAGCGCGCCGCCAGAACCTCGATCTCGACCTTGAACGCCTCGCGCGTGAAGCCCGAGACGATCATCAGCGTCGAGGCCGGCGCGGGCTGCGGGAACAGCCGGTCGCGCACGTCCATATAGGGCCGCATATGGGCGCGGTCGGTCACATAGGCGTTGATGCGCACCACGTCGGAGAAATCCATGCCGCCGTCGCGAAGAATCCGGCGGATGTTCTCGAAGCAGATCTCGGCCTGCGCGCCGGCCTCTTCCGGCACGCTGGCGTCGGGGGCGATGCCTAACTGGCCGGAGCAGAAGATCATCTCGCCCCCGGCCCGGATTTTTACGCCGTGGCTATAGGCGGCGAAGGGGGCCGCCATGTCCTGCGGCAGGAGGTGCTTCAGAACGGTCATGGCCTATCCTTTCGGCGCGGCGGCGATGAGTTCCTTGAGCCGCCCGGCGCCGGCGGCGATGTCGGCCTCGGTGGGGCTGACGCCTGCCGCGAGCAGGCGGCGGGCGATCATGTGGTCGGCCGGCTTGTTGATGGAATCGACCGCCACTAGTTTCTCGCCCGCGAAATGGAACACGGAGAAGGCGTTGTCCTCCGGGCTGCCGGCGAGGATGTGCCGGTCGGCGTCGAAGGACAGGCCCGCCGTCTGCAATTTCATGTCGCCCTGATCGGACCAGAACCACGCCACTTCCTTGTAAGGCGTGTCCCGGCCCATGATGCTGCGCGCGACGTGCCTGGCCTGGTCGGTGGCGTTCTGCACCGATTCCAGCCGCACCCGGCGGCCGGCGTGGAAATGCTCGTAGCTGACGCAGTCGCCGATGGCGTAGACGTCGGGCGCACCGGCGCGCATGTGCTCGTCGACGACGATGCCGTTGTCCAACGCCAGCCCGGCCTGGGCCGCAAGCTCGACATTGGGAACCGCGCCGACGCCCATGACCACCAGATCGGCGGGGTAAAGCTTGCCGTCCACGGTGCGCACGCCGGTGACGCGGCCGCCGTCGCCTTCGACCGCCGCGAGGCCCACGCCGGTGAGCAGCGCGATGCCGGCGGCGCGGCTGCGCCCTTCCACATGGGCGGAGACATAAGTCGAGACCGAGCGGCCGAGCACGCGCGGCGCGGCCTCGATCACCACCGTGTCCTTGCCCAGCGCCAGCGCGCTATGGGCCATCTCCAGCCCGATGAAGCCGCCGCCGACGATGACGACGTTCTTCACCGCGCCCATGCGCTCGGCGATGCGGCGCGCGTCATCCAGCCGGCGCAGCGTCACCACGCCGTCGAGATCGACGCCCGGAACGTCCGGCAGGCGCGCCCGCGCGCCGGTGGCGAAGACGAGATGCGACCAGGTGAGCACACGCCCGTCGTCCAGCGTCGCCGTGCGGTCGGAAAGCGAGACCGCCGCGACGCTATGGCCGAACAGCATCTCGATCCTGTTGTCGCGATAGACGCTTTCGGGCCGCAGCACCAGCGCGCCCTGCTCCGGCGCTTTCAGATAGGCTTTCGACAGCGGCGGCTTGTGATAGGGAATGTCCGGCTCGTCGTTGATAAGCACGATCTCGCCGGAAAAACCTTCCTGCCGGAGGCTGACGGCCGCCTGCGAGCCGGCATGGCCCGCGCCTATGATGATGCATCTTTCGTCCATGGGACCCTCGGGGGAATGGGGCGGAGGCGGGCGTCGCGTGTCGGCCGCGCCACGGATTCACATCTTAATTGCACGCATCGCACGATTCTCAAACATTTAGTTTGACCGATCGGTCAGATTGTTTAGTAACATCCCCGCTCGTCCAGCAAGCCATGCCCCCAAGCCATGCCAGGAGCGCCATCTTGAAACGATATTGGTCCGATTATACGAGCGAGGCGTTTTCGCGCCTCGATCGCGAGAAGATCGTGGCGGTCCTGCCCGTCGGCGCGGTCGAGCAGCACGGGCCGCACCTGCCGCTCTGCGTCGACGCGGCGGTGGCGGACGGCATGGTGAAGGAGATTGTCGCCCGCCTGCCCGAATCGAGCCATGTCCTGTTCCTGCCCACCCAGGCCATCTGCAAGAGCAACGAGCACAGCCGCTATCCCGGCACGCTGACGCTTTCGACCGACACGCTGATCCGCGTCTGGTGCGAGATCGGGGCCTGCGTGGCGGCGAGCGGCGTGCGCAAGATGGTTCTTTTCAACAGCCATGGCGGCAATATCCCGGTGATGGACATCGTGGCGCGCGAACTGCGCGTGAGACACGGCATGATGGTGTTCTGCCTCAACTGGTTCGGCCTCGGCATGCCGGACGGCGTCTATAGCGAGCACGACCTGAAACACGGCATCCACGCCGGCGACATGGAGACCTCGGTGATGCTGGAGATGCATCCCGACCTCGTGGTCATGGAGAAGGCGCAGGACTTCCGCACCCTGACCGAGACCTTCGCCCGCGACTTCAAACATATCGGGCTTGGCGGCGGCGCGAAGCCGGCCTGGCAGATGCACGACATCAACCCGCATGGCGCGGCGGGGAACGCCACCCTCGCCACCGCCGGGAAGGGCCGCAGGACCATCGACTTCGCCGCCGACCGGCTGGTCGAGGCGCTGGACGAAATCGAACGCGCGCCGCTTTCGTGGCTCGACAACCAGCCGGCGTGGTGAGCGAAATGAGCGTCTCCCCCAGCGCCGCCCTGATCGACATCGACCGCGTCTACAAGCAATATGGCACCGGCGTCATGGCCGTCAGCGACATGTCGCTGAAGATCGAGCAGGGCCAGTTCGTGAGCTTCCTCGGCCCCTCGGGCTGCGGCAAGAGCACGGCGCTGCGCATGATCGCCGGGCTCGAATCCATCTCCGCCGGCGAAATCCGCGTCAACGGCCACGCGCCCGGCAAGGGCGCTTCGGGCGCGCAGGATATCGGCTTCGTCTTCCAGGAGCCGACGCTGATGCCCTGGGCCAGCGTCTTCGACAATGTCTACCTGCCGCTGCGCCTTTCCGGCGTGTCGCGGAAAGAAGCCGCGCCGCGCATCGACGAAGTGCTGGCGCAGGTGGGCCTGACCCGCTTCGCCAAATCCTATCCGCGCGAATTGTCGGGCGGCATGAAGATGCGCGTCTCCATCGCCCGCGCGCTGGTCACCCGCCCGCGGCTTCTCCTGATGGACGAGCCCTTCGCGGCGCTCGACGAAATGACCCGCTTCAAGCTCAACAACGACGTGCTGCGGCTGTGGCGGGAGCATGGGCTGACGGTGATCTTCGTCACGCACAGCGTCTATGAATCGGTCTATCTCTCCAACCGCGTCGTGGTGATGGCGGCGCGGCCGGGCCGCGTGGTGGCCGACATCCCGATCCTCGGGACCTATCCGCGCGCGGAAAACTACCGCACCACCGAGGCCTATAGCCAATATTGCGCCCAGGTCTCCGACGCGCTGACCGCCACGCTCTCCTCCGACGACATCGACCATTGAGGACCGTTCCATGAGCACTCCGAACGACGCCCCCGTCCTCAATTCCGAGCAGAACCGCCTCGCCCGCCGCGAGCGGCGCCTGCGCGTCGTGCTGCCGCTGGCGGCGCTGGCCGCCGTGCTGGCGCTGTGGGAAGGGCTGGTGCGCTATTATAACGTTCCGCATTACCTGATCCCCGCGCCATCGCTGATCGCAGAAACGCTTGTGAAAGACGGGCCGTCGCTGATGGCCTCGATGTGGTTCACGGTCAAGCTGACGCTGATCTCGCTCGGCCTCGCCATCGTCGGCGGCGTGCTGCTCGGCATGGTCTTCGCCCTGTCGCGGCCGATCGAGATGGCCTTCTTTCCCTTCGCGGTCATTTTGCAGGTGACGCCGGTGATCGCCATCGCGCCGCTGATCCTGATCTATGTCAGCGACACCTTCTCGGCGCTGCTGATCTGCGCCTGGATCGTCGCCTTCTTCCCGATCCTCTCCAACACGGTGATCGGGCTGCGTAGCGCCGACCACAATCTGCGCGACCTGTTCACGCTCTACCGCGCCTCGCCCTGGCAGCGGCTGCGCTACCTGCTTGCGCCGAGCGCGCTGCCCTATTTCATGGCGGCGCTGAAGATCGCCGGCGGCCTGTCGCTGATCGGCGCGGTGGTGGCCGAGTTCGTCGCCGGCACCGCCGGCCAGAGCACCGGCCTCGCCTCGCGCATTCTGGAATCGAGCTTCCGCAACGAAATCCCGCGCATGTTCGCCGCCCTCTTCCTCGTCTCGCTGCTCGGCATCGTGATCTTCCTGGTCACGAGCTGGCTGTCGCGCCTCGTGCTCGGGCACTGGCACGAAAGCGAAATCCGGCGCGGCCGCTGATGCTCAACGCGGTCCACATAGCCGGCCGGCGCGGCCGTTACGATATAAAGATCGAGGCCGGGCGCGTCGCCGCGCTGACGCCGACGGAGGCGACCGGCGGCGGGCTGGTGACGCCGTTGCTGACCGACGTGCATGTGCATCTCGACAAGACCTACACCTATCCGCGCATCGCCGCCAAAGGCCCGGCCAGAGTGGAATGCCTGTTCGACGCCATCGACCTGATGGCGCAGGACCGCCCGCGCTGGACCGAAGACGACATCCGCGCCCGCGCCACGCGCGGGCTGGAGGCCGCCTTCGCGCAGGGCGTCGGCGCGATGCGCAGCCATGTCGACTGGGTGACGCCGGACGTGCCCGTCGCCTGGCCGGTGCTGAACGAATTGCGCGCCGAATGGAAGGGCCGCATAGAGCTGCAACTCTCCGCCCTCGTGCTCGGCGACCTCGTCCCGGAAGCTGGCGAATCCATCGCCGCGCGGGTGGCCGGGGACGGCGGCGTGCTCGGCGCTTTTTTCTACAAGAACGGCGATCTGCCGGCGAAGGTCGAGACGATGTTCCGGCTTGCCCGCAAGCATGACCTCGACCTCGACTTCCACGTCGACGAAGGGCTGGACGAGGACGCCGACGGCTTCTCGCTGATCGTCGACGCCGCCCGCCGCCATGCCATGCAGGACCGCGTCTTGTGCGGCCACGCCTGCTCGCTGTCGCTGCGCGCGCCGGACCGGCTCCAGCGCATCCTCGACGCCGCGGCGCAAGCCGGCGTGGCGCTGGTTTCGCTGCCGACCACCAATCTCTACCTCCAGGACCGCCTCGGCGGCAAATCCCCGCGCCTGCGCGGCATCGCGCCCTTGAAGGAAGCGCGCAAGGCCGGCATGGCGGTCATGCTCGGCTCCGACAATGTCGGCGACGCCTTCTATCCTTACGGCGACTACGACCCGCTCGGCGTCCTGCGCCTCGCCGCCCCCGCCTGCCATCTGGAGCCGGAGGACTGGCTCGACGCCGTCACCACCCTGCCCGCGCGGCTGATCGGCGGCGCGCATGCGGTGGAGGTCGGCGCGCCGGCCGATTTCATCTGGCACGACGCCGAAACGATCCACGACCTCATCAGCCGTCCGCAGGCGCGGCGCGCCGTCTGGCGCGCCGGCGTCGCCTCATCCAACGGGAGAACCGCATGAACGCTCCGCAACGCATCTACGACTGGGCCGCGTTCCGCGCCGCCATCGACGGCGTCCGCATCTATGACGATCCGAAGCAGGTGGAACTGCGCTCGCGCGATTATTTCTGGTACAGCCCGATCCTGAGCGAGGATATCGGCCACTATCTCGGCGACCTCGTCGTCATCCCCAAGGACCAGGACGAGGTGCGCCGCGTGGCCGCCGCCGCCGCGAGCCTGCGCATCCCCATCACCGTGCGCGGCGGCGGCACCGGCAATTACGGCCAGTGTGTGCCGCTGGAAGGCGGCGTCATCCTCGACATGACCAAGATCGACCGCGTGCTTTCCATCGAGCCCGGCCGCGTGCGCGTCGAGGCCGGCACGCGCATCTCGCGGCTCGACGACGCGGCGCGCGAGCAGGGCCAGGAACTCCTGATGTATCCCTCGACCCGGCGCATCGCCACCATCGGCGGCTTCTTCTCCGGCGGTTCGGGCGGCATCGGCTCGCTGCGCCACGGCATGCTGCGCGACGACGGCAACGTCTATTCGGTCAAGGTGATGACCGTCGAGCCGGAGCCGAAGATCATCGAATTGAAGGGCCGCGACATCCACAAGGTGCAGCACGCCTACGGCACCAACGGCATCATCCTGGAGCTGGAGATCGGCCTCACCAAGGCCACCGACTGGGTGCATGCGGCGGCCCTTTTCGACAGCTACGAGACGGCGCTGCAATTCTGCCTCAAGGCGCTGGAGACGAAGCTCGACTGCTATCTCCTCACCGCCGTCGACCGCCGCTTCGCCCGCTTCTACACCAAGTTCGGCGACCTGTTCCCCTCCGACAAGGACGCCGTCTTCACCATGATCGCGCCCGAGGACATGGCGCGCTTCGAGGCGCTGGTGGCGGAGTTTTCCGGCCGCGTCTCCTTCGCCATGACGCAGGAGGAACTGCACAAGAAGGGCCTCCAGCCCGCCTATGAATGCGGCTGGAACCACACCACGCTTCAGGCGCTCAAGGCCGAGACCGGCTGGACCTATCTCCAGGTCGCCTATCCGCGCCCCTTCGACCCGGCCTTGGTGACGCGCCAGATGGCGCGCTATGGCGACAAGCAGTATTTCCACCACGAGATGGCCAAGCTCGACGGCGAGGTGCAGATTTTCGGCCTGCCGCTGGTGCGCTATGAAGACCGCGACGCCATGTATGCGCTGATCCGCGAGCTGGAGGAAAAGGACGGCTGCACCATCTACGACCCGCACGCCTACACCATCGAGGACGGCGGCATGAAGGAGATCGACGGCGTGCAGATCGAATTCAAGAAACGGGCCGATCCTTACGGCCTGCTCAATCCCGGCAAGACGCGCGGCTGGACCGCCGACATGGCCATCGACAACTGACAACCCGTAAGCATGAAAACAAGGGGAACCGGACCGATGAAGAAAACGCTTACCGCGGCCCTCGCCGCTCTCTCGCTCGGCCTTTCGGCGCAGATGGCCTTCGCGCTCGACAAGGTGACGCTCGGCACCAACTGGCTGGCGCAGGCCGGCCATGGCGGCTTCTACCAGGCGCTGGCCGACGGCACCTACGAGAAATACGGCCTCGACGTGAAGATCGACATGGGCGGGCCGCAGGTCAACAACCGCCCGATGCTGGCCGCCGGCCGGCTCGACTTCCTGCTCACCGGCAACCTGCTTTTGTCCTTCAACAACGTCGCCAACGGCGTGCCGACCATCGTGGTCGCGGCCTTCTACCAGAAGGACCCGCAGGCGCTGATGGCGCATGAGGGCCAATACAAGGACTTCAACGACCTCGCCAACGCCAAGACCGTGCTGATGGGCAAGGACGCGCAATTCTCGTTCTGGCCGTGGCTGGTGAAGCAATACGGCTTCAAGGACGAGCAGGTCCGCCCGTACAACTACAGCCTCGCGCAGTTCCTCAACGACAAGACCGTCGTGCAGCAGGCCTACGCCACCGCCGAGCCGCTCTACGCCGAGAAGGAAGGCGCGAAGGTTACCACCTACCTCCTCGCCGACCATGGCTACAGCACCTACGGCAACACCATCGAGACGCGGCAGGACCTGGTCGAGAAGAACCCCGACCTCGTGCAGCGCTTCGTCAACGCCTCCATCGAGGGCTGGGCGAATTTCCTCTATGGCGACCATTCCAAGGCCTATGAGCTGATCCTCAAGGACAATCCGGACATGAAGGCGGAGACGCTGGACGCCGAGCTGGCCCGCATCAAGGAGCTGAAGCTGATGGACGCCGGCGACAAGGGCCTCGGCGCCATCGACATGACCCGCGTCAAGGATTTCTACGACCTCGCCCGCAAGGCCGGCATCGTGGAAGGAGACGAGCTGGACATGAAGAAGGTCGCCACCGACGCCTTCGTCAACAAGGGCGTCGGCAACGACATCCTGAAGAAATTCGGCCACTGACCTTGGAGGGCGGGCGCGGGAACGACGACGAACGCAGCGGCCGGGACAGGCTTCTCGACCGCCGCCGCCGCATTCTCGACGCCATCCGGCTCGCGGCCATCGACGAATTCGCCGAAAAGGGCCTCGCGGGGGCGTCCACGCAGGCCATCGCCCAGCGCGCCGGGCTGACCAAGCCGCAACTGCACTATTACATCTCCAGCAAGGAGGAGCTGTACGAGGACATCCTCGTGCAGATCCTCGACGAGTGGGAGCGCATCTTCCTGGGCGCCAGCACCGGCGACGATCCCGCCGCGGTGATCCGCCGCTATATCCGCGAGAAGCTCGAATATAGCCGCCGCAACCCCAAGGCCTCGCGGCTCTTCACCACCGAGATCGCCAACGGCGCGCCCTATCTCTCCCGCCATTGGGACCGCCATGTCGCGGCCACGCAGAACGCCGTCAGGCTGATCCAGTCCTGGGTGGACGAGGGCCGCATCGCGCCGGTCGATCCGCTCTTGTTCCAGATGCATATCTGGGCGGTGACGCAGCATTACGCGGATTTCGAGGCCCAGGTCAGGAGCATGATGGGCGTCGGCAAGGACGCGCCGCTCGACATCGACCGCATCGAGCGCGAGGTGGCGACGCTGTTCCTGCGCGCCTGCAAGCTCGACTGACAAGCGCGACCAGCCCGGCCAGCAACGCCCGCCTGCGCCGCGAGACGCGCGCAATCCATCCCTTGAAGCGCCCGCCGCGCCCAACTATTTTAACGAGGAATGGAACCGATATGCTTCGGCCGTGTTATGGTTACATCGTTTAAAACGGAGGGTATGACATGGGAATCTTGAAACAGACCTACGCCGGCCTGCTGGCTTTGGCGCTCGGAGCGACCAGCGTACTTCCGACGATGGCCGCGCCCATGACCGTCAACGCGCCTTCGGTCCAGCAGAACGTCGACCTCGCCCAGGGCAATCCCTGGCGCGGTAACCGGCACGGCCATTTCGGCGGCCGCCACGGCGGCTGGGGCGGTCATCACGGCGGCTGGCGCGGCGGACGCCATCATGGCGGCGGCGGCTGGTGGCACGGCCATCGCGGCTCGCGCTACTATCGCCACGGCTGGCGCCGCCACAGCGACGGCTGGTGGTATCCGCTGGCCGCCTTCGGCGCCGGCGCGGTGATCGGCGGCGCCATGACGGCTCCGGGTCCGCGCTACGCCAACGACCATGTGCGCTGGTGCGCGCAGCGTTACCGCAGCTACCGGGCCTCGGACAACACGTTTCAGCCCAATAGCGGCCCGCGCCGCCAGTGCGTGTCGCCGTAAGCGGCCGAACTGCACGAAACTGAAGACAGGCGCTGCGGCGCCTGTTTTTGCGTCAGCATGCGCCGAATCCGGCTGGACTTGCGCCGGGGCGAGGTCTAATGACCGGACATCCATCGCCCTCCGCCGATCCGCCTCGCGGACGAAAGCCGGTCCATCATGTCGCAAGCCGTCCTCCCGACCTCCCACGCCCAGAGCATGCGGCAAAAGGCGATGACGGCGCTCATCATCGGCGGCGTCTCCATCGGCGGCTCGCCGATCTTCGTGCGCCTGTCGGAAGTGGGGCCGATCGCCACCGGCTTCTGGCGGCTGGCGCTGGCGGTGATCCCGCTGTTCTTCCTCGCCCGCCGCGAGCGGCGCGGCGAGGCGGCCACGCTTCCCTCGGCGCGCGACTGGCTGTGGCTCCTGGTGCCCGGCCTGTTCATCGCCGGCGACCTCGGCGCCTGGCACCTGTCGCTGACCATGACCTCGGTCGCCAACGCCACGCTTCTCGCCAATCTCGCCCCCATCTTCGTCACCATCGGCGCGTGGCTTCTGTTCGGGGCGCGCGTGGCGCCGGTCTTCGTCGCCGGGCTCGTCGTGGCCATCGCCGGCGTGGTGACGCTCAAGGGCGGCCCCGGCGGCCTTCTCCATTCGCAGACATCGGCCGGCGACGCGGTGGCGCTTCTGGCCGCCGTCTTCTACGCCGGCTACATGCTGTCGGTCGGGCGGCTGCGCGGCCGCTTCGCCACGGCGCGCATCGTGCTGTGGAGCAGCCTCGCCGGCGCCATCCTCATCCTGCCGGTGGCGCTGCTGGTCGAGGGCCAGATCTTCCCGCATTCGCTGTTCGGCTGGACGATGCTGCTCGGCCTCGCCTGGCTGTCGCACGCGGCGGGGCAGAGCCTGATCGTCTTCGCGCTCGCCTATCTGCCCACCTCCTTCTCCTCGCTGACGCTGCTGCTCCAGCCCGTCATCTCGGCGCTTCTCGCCTGGCTGCTTCTGGCCGAGCCGCTCGGCTTCATGCAGGCGCTCGGCGGCGTCGTGGTCATCGCCGGCATCCTGATCGCGCGGCGGGGTTGACGGCGCTGAAGTTCGGGCGCCTAATATCGGACGCATGACTTCATGACAAAAATGCATCATCCGCCGGGCCCTATTCCGCGGGTCGGCGGCGTCGCGTTCTTGACAGCGCGGCGACATAATTTTTACATGCCGTTGTCAGACATCTTACATAGAGCGCGTTGTTCCACGGGAACGGGAGGCGCGCCCGACAGGAGGACTTCCGTGAAGCATATGTTCGCGAAATTTGCGTTCGGCGCGCTTGCGCTGGCCGTCGCCACCCAGGCGCATGCGGGCGCGACGCTCGACCGCGTGATGCAGAAGAAGGAACTGGTCGTCGCCACCAACAGCGGCTGGCCTCCCCAGAGCTTCCTCGACGACAGCAACCAGCTCGTCGGCTTCGACATCGACGTGTCGGGCGAGATCGCCAAGCGCCTCGGCGTCAAGGTCAGCTACCAGACCCCGGACTGGGCCACGCTGACGGGCGGCCACTGGCAGGGCCGCTACGACCTCGGCGTCGGCTCCGTGACGCCGACCAAGGCGCGCGCGCAGGTCATCGACTTCGCCGGCATCTATTACTACAGCCCCTATGTCTACGTGGTCCACAAGGACAGCAAGGCCCATTCGGTCGAGGACCTCAACGGCAAGGTGATCGGCGTCGAGACCGGCACCACCTCGGAAGACTTCATCAACCGCCGCCTCGAGATCGACGCGCCGGGCCTGCCGCCGGTGGAATACAAGCTGACCCCGGGCGAAGTGCGCACCTTCGCCGACTCCATGCTGCCCTTCGACGACCTGCGCCTGGGCGACGGCGTCCGCATCAACGCGGTCATCGCGCCGGAGCAGACCGCGCAGAACGCCATCAAGAACGGCTATCCGGTGCGCATCCTCGAGGGCGGCTACGCCTTCCGCGAGCCGCTGGTGGTGATCGCCGAGAAGGGCGACCCGGAATGGACCGCCAAGATCGGCCAGATCATCAAGGACATGAAGGCCGACGGCACGCTCTCCAAGCTCACCACCAAGTGGTACGGCAAGGACTACAGCGCCGACTGATCCCGAAGCGCTTCCGGCCCGCCAATGCGGGCCGGAGCCTCTTCCTGCGGGCGCGCCGGCCCTCGGCCCGCGCCCCAGGGCCCGTTTTTGAAATTTCCGGCGGCGTTCAGGTAAAGACATGTCCTATCCCGACACCTATTACAAAAGGACCATGGCCGAGGCCAAGGTTCGCCCCTCCCTTTCCGGCAGCCATGACTGCGAGACGCTGATCATCGGCGCCGGGCTGGCCGGCCTCACCACCGCGCTGCAACTGGCGCGGGCCGGGCAGTCCGTCATCCTTCTCGACGCCGAAAGCGTCGGCTTCGGCGCGTCGGGCCGCAACGGCGGCTTCGTCAGCCCCGGCTACGCCACCGGCGGCGACGACATCGCCCGCATCGCCGGCAAGGACGCGGCGCGCAAGTTGCACCTGCTCTCGATCGAGGGCGTGGATTTCGTCCGGGATACGATCCGCGACCTTGCGATCACCGACGCCCGGCCGCTGCCCGGCCTGATGAGCGCGCGCCGCTACGACGACGCCCAGAGCCTCAAGGACTATGTCGACGCCACCGCGCGCGAATACGGCTACCAGCTCCAGTTCATGTCGCGCGACGAGGTGCAGGCGGTGCTGCGCTCGCAGCGCTATTTCCAGGCCGTGCGCGACCCCAACGCCTTCCACATCCACCCGCTCAACTACCTGCGCGCCGTGGCGGCGGAGGTCGAGCGGCTGGGCGGCAAGATCTACGAGCAGTCGGCCGTCGTCTCGACCGAGCTTTCCGGCCCCGTCAAGACCGCCCGCACCGCCAACGGCTCGGTCTCGGCCAAGCACGTGGTCTTCACGACGGGCGGCTATACCGGCCCGCTCAACGGCAAATTGCAGCGCGCCTTCCTGCCCATCGCCACCTATGTGATGGTGTCGGAGGAAGCCCCGGACCTGATCCGCGAGGCGATCCGCACCACCGACGGCATCGGCGACAACCGCCGCGCCGGCGATTATTACCGCGTGGTGGAAGGCGGCAAGCGCCTGCTCTGGGGCGGCCGCATCACCACCCGCGCCGCCTCGCCCGCCACGCTGGCGCGCGAATTGCGCGCCGAGATGACCGGAACCTATCCGCAGCTCACCGAGCTCAAGACCGAGGTGTCGTGGTCGGGGCTGATGGCCTACGCCCGCCACCTGATGCCGCAGATCGGCCAGATGCAGCCTGGCGTGTGGCATTGCACCGCCTTCGGCGGCCACGGCCTCAACACCACGGCCGCCGGCGGCAAGGTGATCGCGGAGGGCATTCTGGGCCAGAGCGACCGCTACAAGCTGTTCAAGCCCTTCGGCCTCGTCTGGGCCGGCGGCTACGCCGGCCTCGCGGTGGCGCAGCTCACCTACTGGAAACTACAGGCGCAGGACTGGTGGCGCGAACGCGCCGCCTGAACCAAAAAAGGGGAATAAAAAATGCTCGGGCGCTTCATTCTCTCCTACCCCGACACGGCGCGCCGCATCGGCGCGCTGCTGTTCCTCGTTCTGGTGACGGCGGGCCTGTTCTGGCTCGGCATCAGCTCGGCCTGGATCGGCAAGATCGTGCCGCCGACGGCCGACTGGCTGCAGCAGAACCCGGCGCTCGGCCGCCTCGTCTCGGCGCTGCTGATCTCGCTCATCGTCTACGCCAACTGGAAGGCGCTGAAGCAGCTTTCCCGCACGCAGCAGGTGGTGGCGGTCTGGATCGAGCTGTTCGCGCTCCTGATGCTGTTCTTCTACTCGTTCGACCTGTCCTTCTCCTTCATCGGACGCAAGATCGGCTTCCTGATCACGCAGGGCGTGACCACGACGCTTTACATCTCGGCGATCTCCATCGCCATCGCCACCGTGATCGCGCTGATCGGCGCCATCGCCAAATTGTCGAAGAACGGCGTCGTCTACGGCCTCGCCACCTTCTACACCTCGCTGTTCCGCGGCCTGCCGCTGCTCATGCAGATCTACATCATCTATCTCGGCCTGCCGCAGGTGGGCTATGTGATCAGCGCGGTGCCGGCCGGCATCCTGGCGCTGTCGCTGTGCTACGGCGCCTATATGACGGAAATCTTCCGCGCCGGCATCGAGAGCATCCCGCGCGGCCAGACCGAAGGCGCCACCGCGCTCGGCCTCGGCCCGGCCCAGACCATGTGGCTGGTCGTCCTGCCGCAGGCCATGCGCGTGATCGTGCCGCCGACGGGCAACCAGTTCATCGCCATGCTGAAGGACTCCTCGCTGGTCTCCGTGGTCGGCGTCTGGGAGATCATGTATCTCGCCCGCACCCAGGGCCAGACCGAGTTCCGCCACATCGAGATGCTGATCACCGCCTCGATGATCTACTGGATTCTTTCGATCGGCCTCGAATATCTCCAGTCGCGCATCGAAGTCCGCTTCGGCCGCTCCAACAAGCGCTAAGCCGAGCGCACCAAAAAAAGACGGCCCGCAAGGTTTTCACCTTGCGGGCCGTTTGCGTTTTCAGACCTGAATTATCGCGCCGCGCGACCGAGCGCGTCGGCGGCGAGGATGGCGGCCTCGATCTCGCGCGGGCCGACGACGGCGCGCGTGGCGTGGGTGATCTTGCCCTTGACCGCCGCTTCCGCCACCTTGCGCACCTTGGCCGGCACGTCCTCAGTGACGTTCAGCTCGGCCAGCGTCGTCGGCAGGCCGAGCATGCGGCAGAAGCGGATCGTCTCGTCGATCTCGCTCTGCGGCCGGTTCTCCAGCACCAGAAGGCACAGCACGCCGAAGGCCACCTTCTCGCCGTGCAGCTTGCCGTGGATATCCGGCAGCACGGTCAGCGCATCGTGAACGCCGTGCGCCGCGGAGACGCCGCAATTCTCGAAGCCGAGGCCGGAAAGCAGCGTATTGGCCTCGATGATGTCCTCGACGGCCTGTGTGACCACGCCCGCCTCCGCCGCGAGCTTGGCCTTCAGCGCCTGCTCCATGATCACCGCATGGCAATGGCGGGCGATGGCGAGGCCGGCCTGCGCGGCGGGAAAGCCGCCGGAGATGTAATTGTCCGTACCGCCGTCCAGATTGGCCCGCGCCTCGTACCAGGTCGAGAGCGCGTCGCCGACGCCGGCCATCAGGAACCGCACGGGAGCGGCCACGATCACCTCGGGATCGACCAGCACCACGTCCGGGTTGCGCGGCAGGTTGTGCGCCTCCTGCAGCACGCCCTCGTCGGTGTAGACGACGACCACAGCGCTGGTCGGCGCGTCGGTCGAGGCGATGGTGGGGACCGCCATCATGCGCGCGCCCGTGCGGTGCGCGGCCATCTTGGCGGTGTCGAGCGTCTTGCCGCCACCGACGCCGACCACCGCGTCGGCGCCGTGGCCGGCGGCGATTTCGGTTACGCGCGCCATTTCGCGGTCGCTGCATTCGCCGCCGAATTTCTCGAAACGGGCGTCGAAGCCGTTTTGGAGATTTTGGGCGAAGATCGCGGCGTAGCGGTCATGGAGGAACGGATCGATGAGGAAAAGCGGCCGGCGCCCGAGCAAGGCGAGATGATCGGCGATGCGGCCGATCTCGCCGCAACGCTGGATATAGCGGTCGGGGCCGCCGAAGGAACGGGACATGGTTTACTCCGGATGATCAGCGAATGGTGTTGCCGCAGACATAGCCGCCGTCGACCGGCAGGTCGGCGCCGGTGATGAAGGCGGCGGCGGGGCTGGCGAGGAAGATCGCCGCGCCGACCAGGTCGTCCACCGAGCCCCAGCGCTTCAGCGCGGAATGGTCGGCGACGAGGTCGTAGCTCTTGGGAACGCTCCACAGGCCCTTGGTCATGTCGGTCTTGTGATAGCCGGGCGAGATGGCGTTGACGCGCACGCCGTCCGGCCCGTAGGCATGGGCGAGCGCGCGGGTGAGGCCCAGCACGCCGGTCTTGCTGGCGGTGTAGGCCGGCACTTCCGGCTCGACCAGATAGCTCAGCATCGAGGCGATGTTGACGATCGCGCCGCGCGTCTTCGCCAGCAGCGGCCGGAAGGTCGAGGACAGCCGCATCACGCTGTTGAGGTTGACGTCCATGACGTCGAGGAACACGTCCTCCCGGTGCTCGGCCTCGCCGCGTCCCACGCCTTGCGCGTTGACCAGCACGTCGAGCCGCCCGAAGCCGTCCGCGAAGGCCTTCACCGCGGCGCTGTCGCGCACGTCGAGCACGGCGAAGCGCAGGCCCGGCGCGGCCGACGCCGCCTGCGTCTCGACCTTGGCGGCGTTGCTGCCGGTGGCGGTCACCTCCGCGCCCAGCGCGGCGAAGCCCTTGGCGATGGCGAGGCCGATGCCGCTGGTGCCGCCCGACACCAGCACCGCGCGGCCCGAAAACAGGTCCGGCAGATAGGTGGCGGCGAGATCGGCGGGCGTCTGTCGTTCGGTGGTCATGTCGGTTTCCTTTCCGAGGGCGTCTCCGCCTGTCCCTGAGGCGCGAAGACGCCCTATCCCATTGTTTGAGAACTCTTCCCGGCGACGCCTCTAGCGCCGCGAGCGGGCCGTGACATATTGGATGAGCATGGCGAGGATGATGATCAGGCCCAGATAGACGTTCTGGTGGTAGCCCGGCACGCCGGCGAGGTTCATGATGTTGGTGATGATGCCGAGGATCAGCGCGCCGAGCAGCGTGTTGAACATGCCGCCGCGCCCGCCCATCAGGCTGGCGCCGCCGATGACCACGGCCGCGATCACGTCCAATTCCGCCCCGACGCCCACCTGCGGCGTGCCGATGCCGGTGCGGGCGGCGGCGACGATCCCCGCCGCCGCGGCCAGCGCGCCGCTGATGACGTAGACCGAGAGCACGTAGCGCTCGACCGGCACGCCCGACAGCCGCACCGCCTCCTCGTTGGAGCCGATGGCGGTGACGATGCGGCCGAAGCTGGTGAAGGTCAGCACCACGCCGCCCACGGCGAAGATGATGAGCATCAGGATCGCCGGCTGCGGTATGCCGAACAGGAAGCCGCTGCCGAAATCGACCAGCGACGCGCCCGGCGTCCCCATGGTGATCGGCCGGCCGGCGCTGACGATCAGCGATACGCCGCGCGCGATGGCCATCATGGCCAGCGAGATGACGAAGGAGGGCAGCCGCATATAGGCGACGAAGAAGCCGGTCACCAGGCCGCATCCCATGCCGGACAGCACGACCAGCAGGATGGCGAGCGGCACGCCCACCCCTTGCACGGCGACGAGATGGGCGCACAGCACCGAGCCGACCGCGGCCACGGAGCCGACCGACAGGTCGATGCCGCGCGTCAGCACCACGAACAGCATGCCGACCGCCATGATCCCCGCGCCGGAGGCGACCTGCCGCGCGACGTTCATCAGGTTGCGCTCGGTGAGGAAGGCGTCGGACCAGAGGGAGGCCACGACCACCAGCACAAGGAAGATGCCGAGCGTGCCGTAATTGCGGACCGCTTCCAGCAAGCGGGCCGAGGAGGGTTTCTTGGCCGCTCCGATGGAGATGATGCTCATGGTTTCGCCTCGTTCCTGTCCCTGTCCCGGCTCGTCTGGGTCATCGCCAGCGTCAGAAGTTCCTGTTCGGTGAACCGGCTCTCGTCCAGTTCGCCCACCACGGCGCCTTCCGCCATGACGAGGATGCGGTCGCACAGGCCGAACAATTCCTGGTGCTCGGACGAGATGACGAGAACCGCCTTGCCCGCCCGGGCCAGCCCGTCGATCAGGCCGTAGATTTCGCTTTTCGCCCCGACGTCGACGCCGCGCGTCGGCTCGTCGAGGATGAGGAGGTCGCAATCGGCGTGGAACCATTTGGCCAGCGCCACCTTCTGCTGGTTGCCGCCGGAAAGGCTCGCCACCGGCGCGTCGACGCTCGCCGCCTTCAGCCGCATGTCGGCGCCGAGCTTGGTCGCCACGCGGCGCTCCTTGCCGACGTTGAGGAAGCCGAGCCGGGCGACGCTGCGGATCTTGGCCAGGGTCGTGTTGACCCGGATCGGCGCCTCCAGGATGACGCCCTGCCCCTTGCGGTCCTCCGGCACCAGGCCGACGCGGGTGCGCACGGCGTCGCGCGGCGAGGACAGGCGCAGCGGCCGGCCGTTGAGCTCGATCGAGCCCGAATCCATGCGGTCGGCCCCGAAGATCAGCCGCGCCACCTCGGTGCGGCCAGAGCCGACCAGCCCGCCCAGCCCGACCACCTCGCCGGCGCGCAGCGTGAAGCTCACGTCGCGCACCTTGCGGCCGCGGCTGACGTTGCGCACCGACAGCGTCACTTCGCCCAAGGCGCGGCCGGTCTTCGGCGGAAACAGCGCCGACATCCTGCGCCCCACCATGCGCGCGATCACCGCGTCCACGTCCGTGTCGGCGGTGGCGAGCGTCTCGACATGGGCGCCGTCCTTCATGACGGTGATGCGGTCGGCGAGGTCGAACACCTCGCCGAGCCGGTGCGAGATATAGACGACGCCGGTGCCGCCGGCGCGCAGCTCGCGGATGATGGCCAGAAGCCGCTCGGCGTCGCTGTTGGCGAGCACGGCGGTGGGCTCGTCGAAGACGATGATGCGCGCCTTGTTGGACAGCGCCTTGGCGATCTCCACCACCTGCTGGTGCGCCACCGTCAGGCCGCCGGCCTGCGCCGCCGGATCGATGGCGAAGCCGAGCCGCTCCAATATGTCGCGCGCCGCCCGGCGCAGCGCGGCGTGGTTGACGAGGCGCGGCATGCGGCCGAGAAAGATGTTCTCGGCCACCGTCAGGTCCGGCGCCAGCGCCAGTTCCTGGTGGATGACGGAAACGCCCCGGCCGGCGGCGTCGCGCGGCCCGGCGAGCTCGACCGCCTCGCCATAAAGCCGCACCTCGCCCGAGGTCGGGGCGATCTCGCCGCCCAGGACCCGCATCAGCGTCGACTTGCCGGCGCCGTTTTCGCCCACCAGCGCGTGGACCTCGCCGGCGCGCAGGTCGAAATCCACGCCTTTCAGCGCCTGCACGCCGAAGAAATTCTTGCTGATGCCCCTGAGGCTGACGAGTTCGGTCATGGAATCCTCAAACGGACGCGCCTTTTGGCCGGCGCGTCCGCCCGTTGGCGCCTCGCTCAAAAGACGGACTTGGGATTGTAATATTTGTCGACGTTGTCCTTGGAGATCACGTCGGCGGGCGTCAGGGTGAGCTTGGGGAAATCGGCCGGGATCTCGCCCTTATAGGCCTTGTAGGCGATGTCGAAGGCGGTCTTGCCGACGAGGTCGGGATCGTTCAGCCCGGTCGCGCCGTAGCTGCCGTCCTTGATCATCTCCAGCGCCTCGCGCTGGCCGTCGGCGGCGGCGGCGAACAGGATGTTCTTGAGCCCCGCGGCCTTGGCGGCCTGCACCGCGCCCAAAACCATGGAATCGTTCTCGCCCACCACCAGATTGGCGTCGGGATGCGCCTGCAGCAGGTCCTCCGCCGCCTTCAGGCCGCCGTCGGTCGACCAGTCGCCCCAGCCCTGGCCGAGGATCTGCAGATTGGCCGCGCCCTCGTTGACGATCTGGCCCTCGACGATGCCCTTGACCACGCCCATGCGGCGCTCGAGCCCGCCGGGATTGCCCTGGTTGCCGGAGATGAGGATCATCTTGATCGGCGTGCCCTTCATCTTCTTCGCGATCCAGTCGCCGACGAGGCGGCCGTTCTCGTCGCTCGACGAGCGCACCTGCGTGACGACGTTGGCCTTGGGGTTGAGCGTCGAATCCATCACCACGACCTTGACGCCGGCGGCGGTGGCCGCGTCGGCGGCCGGCACCAGCGCCTCCTGGTCGCGCGGATTGAGGATCAGGATGTTGACGCCCTTGGCGACCATGTCCTCGACGTCGTTGATCTGCTTGGAGAAATCGCTCTGGCTGTCGGCGGTGGCGACCTCGCAGCCCTTGTCCTTGGCCGCCTTCTCCACGGCGGCGACCTGCGCGGCGAAATAGGGCGCGTTGAGCGACGGCATGGTGACGCCGACCTTGCAATCCGCGGCGTGGGCCGCGGGGGCGAGACAGAACAGGGCCGCCGACCCCGTCAGCAGCGACTTGATGATGTTCACGATATTCTCCTCCTTGATAACGTGACGTCGTTTCCTTGCATGCGCGCGGCGGGCTTCTCCTCGAGCCCGCCGCGAAATCACCAGAGCGTGTAGCCTCCGTCCACGGCCACGATGGAGCCGGTCATCAGGCTCGCGGCGGGCGAGGCCAGGAACAGGATCACGCTCGCCACCTCGTGGTCCTTGCCCATGCGCGCCATCGGCGTGGAATCGAGCCAGCGGTCGAGCATCGGCTTGTTGTCCTCGACCAGCGCGTTGAGCGGCGTTTCGATATAGGTGGGGGCGACGGCGTTGACGCGGACGCCGCGCGCGGCCCATTCGGCGGCGAGCGAGCGCGTCAGGTGGTGCACGGCGGCCTTGGAGGCGTTGTAATGCGCCTGCGGCTGCGGCCGGTTGACGATGAAGCCCGACATGGAGCCGACATTGACGATGGCGCCGCGCCCGGCGTCGAGCATATGCCGGCCGAAGGCGCGGCTGCACCAGTAGACGCCGTTGAGATTGACGTCGATGACCTTGAGCCAGCGCTCGTCCTCCATCGCCTCGGCCGGGACGTCGCTCAGGGCGATGCCGGCGTTGTTGACGAGGATCGTCGCGCCGCCCTTCGCGGCCAGCGCGTCGGCGATGGCCTGCATGCGGGCCGCGTCGGTGACGTCGCCCTGATGGGTCGAGACGTCGTAGCCCTTGCCGCGCAGCGTGGCGGCCGCCTCCTCCAGAAGCGCGGGGTCGCGCTCGATGAGGGCGAGGCGCGCGCCCGCTTCGCCGAGCGCCTCGGCGCTGGCGAGGCCGATGCCGCGCCCGCCGCCCGTGATCACCGCCAGCTCGCCGTCGAGCCGGAAACGTTCGAGATACAAGTCATGTCCTCCCAGACTATGCGTGCAGGCCGTGCGAAAGAGTTTCGGAAACGCCGCGCGGGCGCCCGTCACTCCCCGTAAGGAACCCAGATGTTCTTGACCTGCGTGGCGCGCGCGAGGAACTCCCGGCCCTCGCCCTGCCGCGCGTCGAACCAGTCGCGCTGGACGCTCTCCGCCCAGACCTGCTTGAGATTGCCGGTCGAGGCCTTCTCGACCGCCGCGCCCATGGCGGCCGGGCCGAAGCACCAGACGCCGTCCACTTCCTCGTGCTTCGCCAGCTCCAGCGCCAGCGCGGCGCGGTCGCCGGTGACGATGTTGACCACGCCGGCCGGAACGTCCGACGTCTCCAGCACCTGGTAGAAGTCGGTCGCCGCCAGCGCCTGGGCGGCCGAGGGCACGACGACGACGCGGTTTCCGAGCGCCACGGCCGGGGCGAAGGTCGAGACGAAGCCGAGCAGGCCCGGCTCCTCCGGGCAGACGACGCCCAGCACGCCCAGCGGCTCGTTCATGGCCAGCGCCACGCCGCGCATCGGCGGCTTGTGCACCGCGCCCTCGTATTTGTCGGCCCAGGCGCCGTAGCTGAACAGGCGCGACACGCTGGCCGCCACCTCGCGCATCGTGTCCTGCCGGCGGCGGCCGGTCATGGCGGCGAGGCGTTCGGCGAATTCGCCGGCGCGGGCGTCGAGGTTCTCCGCGATGTAGTAAAGAATCTGCGCGCGGTTGTGCTCGCTGGCCGCGCTCCACGAGGCGGCCTTGCGCGCCGCCTCGACGGCGTTGCGGATGTCCTTGCGGTTGCCCTCGCCCACCTCGCCGACCAGCGCGCCGGACGGCGACACGATCGCACGCGAATAGCCGCCGTCGGGCCGCGCCTGCTTGCCGCCGATATAGAATTTCGCCGTGCGGTCGACGAAGGCGGCGGAGACCGGCTCGCCCGAGGGCGCGACGGCGGGCTTTTCCGCGACCGGCTTGGCCTTGGCCAGCCATTTCGGGCGGCTATAGGCCGAAAGCCCCTCGCGCCCGCCCTCGCGGCCGAAGCCGGATTCCTTGTAGCCGCCGAAGCCGACGCCGGCGTCGAACATGTTGGTTCCGTTGACCCAGACCACGCCGCATTTGAGCTTGGGCGCTATGTCGAGCGCCAGCGACAGCGTCTCGCTCCAGACGGAAGCCGCGAGGCCGTATTCGGTGTTGTTGGCGAGCTCGACCGCCTCCGACGGCGTGCGGAAGGTGGTGGCGACCAGCACCGGCCCGAAAATCTCCACCCGCGAGACGGTGGCGGCGGGATGCACGCCGGTCAGAAGCGTCGGCGGATAGAAGCAGCCCGAGGCCGGCACGCCCGCTTTGGGCTGGTGCAGATGCGCGCCTTCCTTGACGCCGGTCTCGACCAGCGAGCGGATGCGTTCGAGCTGCACCGGATGCACGATGGCGCCGATATCGATGGCCTTGTCGAGCGGGTCGCCGACGCGCAGCGTCTCCATGCGCGCCTTGAGCTTTTCGATGAAGCGGTCGTGGACGCCTTCCTGCACCAGGAGGCGCGAGCCGGCGCAGCAGACCTGGCCCTGGTTGAACCAGATGGCGTCGACCACGCCCTCGACCGCGGCGTCGAGATCGGCGTCGTCGAAGACGATGAAGGGCGACTTGCCGCCCAGCTCCAGCGTCAGGCTCTTGCCCGAGCCGGCGGTGGCCTCGCGGATGCGGCGGCCCACTTCCGTAGAGCCGGTGAAGGCGATCTTGGCCACGCCCGGATGCCGGACGATCTCCTCGCCCGTCGCGCCGTCGCCGGTGACGATGTTGACCACGCCTTCCGGCAGGCCGGCCTTCTGGCACATCTCGGCGAAAAGCAGCGCCGTCAGCGGCGTGTATTCGGCCGGCTTCAGCACCACCGTATTGCCGAGCGCGATGGCCGGCGCGATCTTCCACGCCAGCATCAGGAGGGGGAAGTTCCACGGGATGATCTGGCCGCAGACGCCGAGCGCCTCGCGGTCGGTAAGCTCGCCGTCCATGAGCTGCGCCCAGCCGGCGTGATGGTAGAAATGGCGGGCGACGAGCGGAACGTCGATGTCGCGCGTCTCGCGGATCGGCTTGCCGTTGTCGAGCGACTCCACCACCGCGAACAGGCGGCTGTGGCGCTGGATGAGGCGGGCGAGCGCGTAGAGATAGCGCGCGCGGGCGTGGCCGGGCAGCGCGGCCCAGGGGCCTTGCGCCTTGGCGGCCGCCTTGACGGCGGCGTCGACGTCGGCCGCGCCCGCCTGCGCCACGCGGGTCAGCGTCTCGCCGGTGGCGGGCGCCATGGTCTCGAAGCTTTCGCCGCCCTTGGGCCTTTTCCAGGCGCCGCCGATGAAAAGCTTCGCCTCGCCGCCCAGCCCCTTGATCCAGGCGCGCGCTTCCTTGTCGCTTTCGGGGGCGGGGCCGTAGCTCATCGTGTCCAATATCTCAGCAATCGACATTATTTTCCTACCTCAAGCCATGGCGTGATGGCTGAAGGCCGCGTAACGGCCGGTGACGTGGTGTTCGAGCTGGCGCTCGATATCGGCCAGCAGCGAGGAGGCGCCGAAGCGGAACAGGTTGGGCTGCAGCCAGTCGTCGCCCAGCTCCTCCTTGACCAGCGCCAGATAGGCGAGCGCGTCCTTGGCGGTCGAGATGCCGCCGGCCGGCTTGTAGCCGACGACATGGCCGGTCATGGCGCGATAGTCGCGGATGGCGCGCAGCATGATAAGCGTGACCGGCAGCGTGGCGTTGACGCCCTCCTTGCCGGTGGAGGTCTTGATGAAATCCGAGCCCGCCATCATCGCCACCCAGGAGGCGCGCGCGACGTTGCGCAGCGTCTGCAGGTCGCCGGTGGCGAGGATGGTCTTCATATGCGCCGGCCCGCAGGCCTCCTTGCAGAGCCGCACCTCGTCGTAGAGCGCGCGCCAGTCGCCGCGCAGCGCATGCTCGCGGGTGATGACGATGTCGATCTCCTCCGCGCCGTCGGCGACCGAGGCCTCGATCTCGCGCAGCCGCGTGTCGAGCGGCGAGAGGCCGGCGGGAAAGCCGGTCGAGACGGCGGCGACCGGGATACCGGTCCCGTCCAGCGCGTCGACGGCGGTGGCGACGAAACGGTGATAGACGCAGACCGCGCCGGTGGTGACGGTGCGGTCCGCGAGGCCCAGCGCGGCCTGAAGATCGTCGCGCAGGGGATGGCGCGCCTTGGCGCAGAGCCGGCGCACGCGGCCTTCCGTGTCGTCGCCGTTGAGCGTGGTGAGGTCGATGCATTCGATCGCGCGCACCAGCCAGGCCGCCTGCCAGTCCTTCTTGACCGTGCGCCGCCCGCCCAGCGAGGCCACGCGCCGCTCGGCCGCCGAAAGATTGACGCGCACCGCCTCGACCGGGTCCAGCGTGAAGGCGAC
Source organism: Hyphomicrobiales bacterium (assembly GCA_900465915.1). GTDB lineage: Bacteria > Pseudomonadota > Alphaproteobacteria > Rhizobiales > Rhizobiaceae > Brucella. The sequence goes on along the minus strand of UBKJ01000010.1, from coordinate 23,470 downwards.
GCCCGGATTGGAAGGATGCGGCCGGGCGTTGCTGATCCGGCCCTGAGGCCGCCCGCCGGCCTGCCCGCGCGCCTCGACGACGTCTATGCTCTCACCCACTGGCGACTCCCCGGATTGGATGCTTGCGATCCTTTGTACGGATCTCTATTTGTAATGTTGTACGGACAACATAATCAAACTATCCTGTGCTTGTCAACCACCGTCCGGGCAGGTTTTCACGGCGGCGATCATGCCGCGGCGAGGCCGGAAACCGCCGCCGGAAACCGCCGCTTGTCAGGATATGGGGACAACGGGCACACTGGCGCTTCGCACTTCGGAGGCAGACAGATTCGCATGGGCATCGAACGCAATTCTCCCATACCGCTTTATTTCCAGCTTGCCGAAACGCTGCGGGCGGCCATCGATTCGGGCGCCCTGCGGCCGGGCGACAAATTGCCGACCGAAAGCGAGCTGTGCGAGCAATACGACGTGTCGCGCAGCGTGGTGCGGCAGGCGCTGCAATCGCTGGCGCATGACAATCTCATCGAGACGGAGCGCGGCCGCGGAGCCTTCGTGCTGGAGCGCAAGGTGCCGATCGCCCTGGTGCAGCAGCTCGACCCGCTGGGCGAGAGCATGGCCAAGGCCGGCTTCAAGCTGACGACGCGGGTGCTGAAGCTGGAGCGGATCACGCCGCCGCCGCATGTGGCGCAGCATATCGGCGAGGACGACGCCGTCTTCCTGGAACGCCTGCGCTACGCCGACGGCGTGGTGCTGCTGACGGTGCGCAACTACCTGCCCTATTCGCGCTTTCCCGACCTGATCTCCTGCCGGAAGGAGCTGGAGGACGCCTCGCTCTACGCCTATCTCGCCGCCCGCTACGACGCCGTCGCCACCACCGGCCTGCGGCAGGTCGAGCTGGCGCGGCTGGACGACGAGGCCATCGCCGAGCAATTGCACGTGGCGATGGACAGCTACGTATTGTTCAACCGCGAAGTGACCTACGACCAGGACCGGAACGTGCTGGAATATTACGAATCCTGGCACCACCCGGACCGCACGCGGCTGACGATCAACCTGCAGCGGACCTATTGACGCCACGGGCCGCGCGGGCGCCGTAAAGACGATCGGGGCCGGGGCGTCGCGACAGACGCCCCGGCCCCGTCATGGAGAAGTCTCGTGAAGGCTCAGTCGCGCAGCAGCGCCTCGGCCTCGGCCGCGACCCGTTCCGCCGTCACGCCCAGCGCGCGGTAGATCTCCGGTCCCGGCGCGGATTCGCCGAAGCGGTCGACGCCCACCACCGCGCCCGGCCCCTTGCGGAACTGGTGCCAGTAGATCGTCGAGGCCGCCTCCACGAACACCACCGGCGCGCCGAAGGCCAGCACCTCGTCGCGATAGGCGGCGTCCTGGCGGGCGAAGAGATTGGCGTTGGGGATGGAGACGACCCGCGCCTTGCGGCCCGCGCGCTCCAGCGCCGCGCCGGCTTCCAGCGCCAGCGCCAGCTCCGAGCCGGTGGCGGCCAGCACCACGTCGGGATCGCCGCCGCCGTCCTTCAGCACATAGCCGCCCTTGCGGATTCCCTCCAGGTCGCCCGGCGCATGCGCGAAGACCGCGCCGTCCTGCCGGGCCGCGACGATGACGCTCGGGCCCCGGCGCCGCAGCGCGTCCTCCCACGCCGCCAGCGCCTCCAGCTCGCTCGCCGGGCGCCACAGCGACATGTCGGGGATGGCCCGCAGCGCCACGAGCTGCTCGCAGGGCTGGTGCGTCGGCCCGTCCTCGCCGACGCCGATGGAATCGTGCGTATAGAGGAAGATCGAGCGCAGCCCCATCAGCGCCGACAGGCGCACGGCGTTGCGGCTGTAATCGCTGAAGACGAGATAGCATGCGCCGTAGGGAATGAGGCCGCCATGCGCGGCCATGCCGTTCATCATCGCCGACATGCCGAATTCGCGCACGCCGTAATGGGCGAAATTGCCGGAAAAGTCGTCGGGCGTGATCGAGCGCGCGGCGTCGGTCCAGGCCAGCGTCGACAGCGACACGTCGGCCGAGCCGCCGATCACCTCGGGCACGCCCTTGAGGAGATTGCCCAGCACCCGGTTGGAGGCCTTGCGGATCGGCTGCTTCACCGGCCCGGCGGAGAGGATGCGCGTCGCCTCCGCCGCCACCGCCGCGTCGAAGCCTTTCGGCAGCTGGCCGGCGAAACGGCGCTCCAGCTCGGCCGCGAGCGCCGGATGCGCCGCCTTGTAGCCGGCGAAAAGCGCGTTCCATTCGGCTTCCGCCCGCTCGCCGCGCTGGCGCGCGTCCCAGGCCTTCATGATGGCGTCCGGCACCACGAAAGCCTCGTGCGGCCAGCCGAGATGTTTCCGCGTCAATGTCACCTCGTCGACGCCGAGCGGCGCGCCGTGCGATTCCTCCTTGCCCTGCTTGTTGGGCGAGCCGTAGCCGATGACGGTCTTGCAGCAGATCATGGTCGGCTTGTCGGCCGACCGGCGCGCCGCGGCGAAGGCGGCGGCGACGGCCTCGGGATCGTGGCCGTCCACGCCCTCGACGACGTTCCAGTTCAGCGCGCGGAAGCGGGCGGCGGTGTCGTCGGCGAACCAGCCGGGCGTCTCGCCGTCGATGGAGATGTTGTTGTCGTCATAGACGGCGATCAGCTTGTTGAGCTTGAGCGTGCCGGCCAGCGACGCCGCCTCCTGCGCCACGCCCTCCATCAGGCAGCCGTCGCCGACGAAGACATAGGTGAAATGGTCGATCACGTCGAAGCCGTCGCGGTTGAACTCCCGCGCCAGCTTCTTTTCCGCAAACGCCATGCCCACCGCCGTGGCGAAGCCCTGCCCGAGCGGGCCCGTGGTGGTCTCGACCCCCGCCGTGACGCCGTATTCCGGGTGGCCGGGCGTCTTGGAGTGCATCTTGCGATGGTCCTTGAGGTCCTGCACCGTCAGGCCGTAGCCCGACAGGTGCAGGAGCGAATAGGTCAGCATCGAGCCGTGCCCGTTCGACTGCACGAAACGGTCGCGGTTGATCCATTTGGGGTTGGACGGATTGTGCCTGAGGAAATCGTTCCACAGCACTTCCGCGATGTCGGCCATCCCCATGGCGGTTCCGGGATGGCCGGAATTCGCGCTCTGCACGACGTCGACGGTGAGAAAACGAATGGCGTTCGCCAGTTCGCGGCGATTGGACATGATGGCGCCTCCTGAAAATAGCTGTCCCTGGCCTCCGGCGCGTTCCCGCCGACCGGAAGCGAACGGCGCCGGCCCGCGGCCGGCGCTTTAATGTCTTGCGTCTAGTCCGCCTCCACCCGCTTGGCCCCGGTCATGATGGCGACCGCGTCGGACATGGAGATCTGCTTGGGATCGACCACGCAGGCCCGCTTGCCCAGCCGGTGGATGTGGATGCGGTCGGCGATCTCGAACACATGCGGCATGTTGTGGCTGATCAGCACGATGGCGATGCCCTTGCGGCGCACGTCGGCGATGAGGTCGAGCACCTTGCGCGACTCCTTCACGCCCAGCGCCGCCGTCGGCTCGTCCATGAAGATGACGCGGTTGGAGAAGGCGGCGGCGCGCGCGATGGCGATGCCCTGCCGCTGCCCGCCCGAAAGCGTCTCCACCCGCTGGCCGATGTCCTGGATCGTCGCCAGGCCCAGCTCCGACAATGCGGCGCGCGCCTCGCGGCGCATGGCGCGGATGTCGAGATTGTGGAACAGCTTGCCGAACAGCCCGCCGGTGCGGCGCTCACGGCCGAGGAACATGTTGTCGGCGATGGTCATGGACGGGGCCAGCGCCAGGGTCTGGAACACCGTCTCGATGCCGGCCCGCCGCGCGTCGAGCGGCGAGCGGAACGACACCTTGTCGCCGCCGAGGCTGATCTCGCCGGCGTCGGGGACGACCGCGCCGCACAGCGCCTTGATCAGCGTCGACTTGCCGGCGCCGTTGTCGCCGATGACGGCGAGCACCTCGCCCGGCATCAGGTCGAAATCGGCGTGGTCGAGCGCCACGATGCGGCCATAGCGCTTGACCAGCCCGCGCGCCTGGAGAATCGGTTCTTTGAGAATGGGTTCAACGCTCATGCCGACACCTTGCGCAGCCAGTTGTCCAGCGCCACGGCGCAGAGGATGAGGAGGCCGATCGACGCTTCCTGCCACACCGCGTCGGCGCCGGCGAGCGCGATGCCGTTGCGGAAGGTGCAGACGATGAGCGCGCCGAACAGCGTGCCGACGATGGAGCCGCGGCCGCCGAACAGGCTGGTGCCGCCGATCACCACGGCGGTGATGGAGTCGAGGTTGGCGGTGGTTCCCGACAGCGGGCTGACCGAGCCGGTGCGGCCGATCAGCACCCAGCCGGCGACGCCGCAGATCAGCCCCGCCAGCACATAGACGCCGGTCAGCGTGCGGCGGATGTCGATGCCGGCGAGCCGCGCCGCCTCGGCGTCGTCGCCGATGGCGTAGACATGCTTGCCGAAGGGCGTGCGGTTGAGAAGCCGCCACACCAGCGCCACCAGAACCAGCAGCAGGATGGAGCCGTAGGTGAGCGTCGCGCCGAAAAACTCGAAGGACTGGCCCGTCCACTGGAGAAAGGGCGCGGTCTCGGCGATCTCCTGCGAGCGGATGGTCTGGCTGTGCGAATAGCCGAGATTGATCGCGCCGAAGATGCTCCACGTGCCGAGCGTGGTGATGAAGGGCGGCAGCTTCAGCCGGCAGACCAGCACGCCGTTGGCGAAGCCGCAGGCCGCGCCGGCGAGAAGCCCGGCGACGAAGGCCAGCTCGACCGGCACGCCCGACTGCACCGCGAGCCGCCCCATGATGAGCGAGGCCATGATCATGATCGCGCCGACCGAGAGGTCGATGCCGGCGGTGAGGATGATCAGCGTCTGCGCCACGCCGACGATGCCGATGATGGTCGCCTGCTGCAGGATCAGCGAGAAATTGAACGGATGGACGAAGCGCGCGCCGTCGAGAAAGCCGAAGAAAAGACAGCTCAGCACGAGGATCGCCGCCGGAACCACGGTGAAGTTGTTGTGCAGAAAGCGGTGAAGCGTCCGGCCCGCCGAGGGCCGGTCGACCTCGAAAGCGGCTTCCGCCGTCAAAAGCGACTCATCATGCGACGTCATGGAGCGGTCCTTGTTGGATCATGGAGCGGAAGGCGGCGCGGCCGAAGCCGCGCCGCCCCGAAGGGTCAGCCCCAGCAGAGCTTGAGGGCTTCCTTGGAGGTGATGGAGTCGATGCCCGGAACCGGCTTGTCCGTCACCAGCTTGACGCCGGTGTTGAAGAAGTTGAGGCCTTCGCTGTTCTTCGGCTTCGCGCCGGTCTTGACGTAGTTGACGATCGCCTCGACGCCCATCTCCGCCATCTTGAGCGGATATTGCTGCGAGGTCGCGCCGATGACGCCGGCGGCGACGTTCTTGACGCCGGGGCAGCCGCCGTCGACCGACACGAGCAGCGTGTCCTTCTCGCGCTTGACCGCCTTCAGCGCCTCATAGGCGCCGGCCGCCGTCGGCTCGTTGATGGTGTAGACGACGTTGATGCCCGGCTCGCGCTGCAGAAGCTGCTCCATGCCGGTGCGGCCGCCGTCCTCGGCGCCCTGGCCCCACTGGTGGCCGACGACGCGCGGATCGTCCTCGTCGCCGTAATGGGTCGGGTTCTTCACCTTGATGCCAAAACCCTGCTGGAAGCCGATGTCGCGCTGCCAGTCGACGGTGGGCTGGTTCTCGACGGCGTCGAGGAAGGCGATCTTGGCGTCCTTGGCCTTGTCGCCCAGCGTGGCGGCGGCCCATTTGCCGATCAGCTCGCCCGCCAGCTTGTTGTCGGTCTCGAAGGTGGCGTCGGCGGCGTTGATCGGGTCCGTCTCGGTGTCGAGCGCGACGATGAACATGCCCGCCTTGCGCGCCTTCTCCAGCGTCGGCACGATGCCCTTGGGGTCGCTCGGCGTGATCATCAGCCCCTTGGCGCCGGCGGAGATCAGGGATTCGATGGCCGCGATCTGGGAATCGCTGTCGCCGTCGATCTTGCCGGCGTAGCTCTGCAATTCGACGCCCAGCTCCTTGGCCTTGGCCTGCGCGCCTTCCTTCATCTTGGCGTAGAAGGGATTGCCGTCGGTCTTGGTGACCAGGCCGATCAGGATCTTGTCCGCCGCATGCGCGGAGACCGAGAAAGAAAGCGTCAGGGCGGCCGCCCCGAGCAGAAGCTTGTTGATGTTGACCACGTCTATCCTCCCGATTGCGTGACTTGACTTAACCTCCGCGGCGGCGCTCGCCTCGAACGCGCCGGCTTGGCTCCGGCGCGGTTCTGCGGATAGTGTCATGTTATACGTACAACATGATATCAGAATTAGTCAAGCGTGGCGCGGAGGCTTTGCGCAGGGTCGAAAGGGACTGGTTGGACGGGGTGAAACACGGGTTTGGCGGCCCTGCTGCAGCCAGACGGGCCGGCGCGTCGCAGACGTTCAATTCATGTTGAAAGCTTCGCGCGCATCTTCGTGGCCGGCGCTCCGTATTCGCAGCGATCACACAACGCCGAGCCGCATCGGGCGAAAACGCCGACCGTGCTATGTCCGTGGGCTATCGACGTTGTCGGGAGAAGAGCACCGAAAGGGACCGGATGAAACTTCATCGAAGGCGTCTCGCGAGGCGGATTCTATCCGGCTCTGGCCATTTGGACGATCCGTGGTCCAGGCGGATCAGCGCGGATTCAGAATGAACAGCAACGGCCCGCAAGGCGTTCGCCTTGCGGGCCGTCTGTATTCAAAATGCATAAGCCATCAACACGATGCGGACGCTGGGCTTTCCGCCTATCGACCGGCCGCCCGCCCTATTTCTTCGCCGCCGCCATCAGCGCCTCGTGCACGCGGTCGGCGAAATCTCCGACCGGGCCCTTGGCCGGCGCGTAGTCCAGGCCCTGGATGACGCTGACGGTCTTGTCGTCGACGGCGATGCAGTGGGAGATGAAGGCGCCGCCGCTGGACGGGCCGCCGCTGACGATGCCGAGCTGGCCGGTGTAGCGGTTGACCACGACGCTGTAGCCGGCCGTCCGCGCCTGGCTTTCGATCATGTCGGTGCACTGGTCGAGGCTCAGCGCGGCGGCGGGCGTGCGCTCGACGTGGTAGGTGATCATGAACGGGTCGTTCGCCCAGGCCGCCGGCGCGGCGCCGAGAAGGGCGGCCAGCGCCAGCGGGATTGTCGATCGCTTCATTTCGGGCTCCTCTTCAGCGCAGGATCAGCGCGATCATGATCGCGGCGAAGGCGGCGAACATGACAACGCCGACCACAATGGTCGTCACGGCCTTGGCCGAGATATAGGTCCCGGCCACGCCGCCGACGACGGCGGGCCACGAATTTCCGTCCTTGTTCGCGAAGGGCAAGCCGCAGGACGGGCAGGCGAAGGCCTTGTCCGACACCCGCGCCGCGCATTCGGGGCATGCGACCAGCGCCATCTCAGCCTCCTCCGATGATGAATTCGACGCGGCGGTTCTTCTGCCGCCCCGCCGGATTGTCCGAGCCGTCGGCGTTCGCGTTCGGCGCCACCGGCGCGCTTTCGCCCTTGCCGAGCGTCTTCATGCGCGCCTTGACGCCGCTCTCCGCCAGCCAGCGCTTCACCGAGGCGGAGCGGCGCTCCGACAGGCGCTGGTTATAGGCGTCGCCGCCCTTGGAATCCGTATGGCCGATGATGACGACCGGCGCGTCCGTCATCGCCTTCAGCGCCTCCGACAGGCGCGCCAGCACCGGGCGCGCGTCGGCGCGGATGTCGGACTTGTCGAAATCGAACAGCACGTCGCTCGGCAGGTCGACGACGATGCTCTCGCCCCGCCGCCGCGCGCCGAGCTCGGTCAGCGTCGTCTCGGTCTTGATGCGGGTCGCCGCGTCCATGTTCTTCAGCCCGAAGCTGGAGCCTTGCGCGGAGAAGGACGCGCCGCTCTCCTTCGGCGTCTCGCGGAACTGCGAGGCGGGCAGCGAAAATTCCGTGAAGGTCGAGGGCCGGTCGCCGACTGCGCCGCCGGCGGTCACCGTATAGGCCGAGGCCGCGGAGGGGAGAAACAGCAGCAGCGCCGCGGCGGCGCGACGCCCCGTCATTCCAGCGCCAGCGGAATGGTCACGCCCGGCGCATTGGTGTCGTCGCCTTCCCGCCCCGGATTGAAGACCAGCGTCACCTTCTTCACGCCGGCGGGGATGACGCCGGGGAAAACGAGGTCGCCCTCCATCGTCTGGCCGTTGCCGATCCGCATCCATTTGTTGTCGGCGATCTGGCGCAAATGCAGGCGCTCGTCGCCGCCCTCGCCCCAGGCGAGATAGGCGTTCTCGTCGTCGTTCATGTTGACGGAATTGGTGGCCTGGCTGTCGAAGCTGGCCAGCAGCCGCACCTTGACGGCGTCCTCGCCCACGACGACGGACTTCACCTGCACCGTCAGCCCGACAGGAACGCTGGCCTGCCCGCCAGAAATGGTGAAATTTCGCTCCTCCGCCGAGGCCATGGCCGGAAACAGAAGCGAGGCGGCGATCAACAACGTCTTCAGCAATCGCGTCTCCTGCAATCGATAATCGTAACGCCTATACATTATGAGGCATATGATAAGCCGCCGACAGACTTATGACAACCGTCCCGCGCCGCCTGTGGATTACGCCACGCGGCGTTCTACCGCCCGCGGCGGCGACAGGACTGAATTTCATCGGGAATTTCCGCGCGGCCGGGCCGGATTCTGCGCGCGCGAAGACGGCCTGCGGCGAGGCGGCGGGCGCGCTGTTTCATGAAACGGCTTGGGGAAGGATGGTACGGTCGGTAGGAGTTGAACCTACGACCTCAGGAGCCACAATCCTGCGCTCTAACCAACTGAGCTACGACCGCGTACCTATCGCCGGGACCGCCCTGGGGCGTCGTCGCCGACAGGGGGTCACATACGGAGAATCGTTTCGGATTGCAAGCGATTATAGCGGCTTTGGTCAAAGAAATCCGAAGGGCCCGCCAAACGGGGCTTTACGAAATCGCGGCTGTGCATAAGCGGAATAAATCCCCGGACCTGTAAAATTGCCCGGCGGACATTAACTAATGCAACAGAAAACAAGGTCCATACCGTTGCTCAATATGGACCCGCGACCGCAACCGTCTTATTAACGGAGCGTTAAGAGGCGCTGCGGGCGTTAGAAGATCAGGTAAGGACAGGTATGTCAGGCTCATACCCCTTCATCGACATTGCCGCGCTGGACGCAATCCGCGAGGGCTTCGTCAGGGGCGACGCGCAGATCGTGCTGGCGCGCGACCTGTCGGCCGTGCTGTGGACCAACGGTCGCGGCGCGGCGCTTTTCGGCGCGAGCCGCGTCGAGGATCTGATCGGAACCGAGCCCGACCTGCCCGCCATCGCCCGCCGCCAGATCGCCGCCGCCGCCGAACAGGCCGGCGCGGAGCCCCGCGCCGTCTCGACGCGGCTGGGCGAAGGTCTCGTGCAATTGCGCATTTCCGGCCTGACCCTGCCCGACGGCGCGCCCGCGCTGCTTCTGGCGCGAGAAAGCGCCGACGCCGACGCGCGCGCCGTCATTTCCGGCCTCGACGACGAGACCACCCATGTGGCGCTGATCGGCGCCGAGGGGCATGTGGCCGCCGCGAGCCCCCGCTTCGCCGCCCTCGACATCGCGCCCGCCACGCTGGAGGACCTCGTCGTGGAGGCCGCCGACGCCGCCGACCGCGTGGTCAAGCGCCGCATCCGCGCCGGCCGCCAGTCGGTCCCCGGCGCCATCGCCCGCCTTTCCGACGCCCCGGCCACGCATCTGCTCTGCATCGTCTGCGACGCGCCCGTCGCCGAGCAGCCCGCGCCCGTGGAGAAGGCCGAAGAGCCTGTCGCGCCGGTTTCGCAAGCCGAGCCGGCCCCGGAAGCCGAGCCCGCGCCGGCCGAAGAGCCGAAGCCGGCCGGCTTCGCCTTCGACCGCGACGCGCCGCCGGCGCGCTTCATCTGGAAGATCGGCGCCGACGGCGTCTTCTCGGACCTGTCGCCCGAGCTCGGCGTGGCCGTCGGCCCCAACGCCGCCGACATCGTCGGCCGGCGCTTCTCCGACGTCGCCAAGGTGTTCGGCTTCGACGCCGACGGCGTCGTGGCGGCGCTGCTGCACAGCCGCGACACCTGGTCGGGCAAGCGACTGATGTGGCCGGTGGAAGGCACGAGCCTGCGCGTTCCGGTGGAGCTGGCCGCCCTGCCCGTCTATTCGCGCGACCGCGAATTCGTCGGCTTCCGCGGCTTCGGCCTGGTGCGCCCGGCCGACGCCGAGGACGATCCCGAGGCCATCGGCCTGGCGCTGGCGGGCGGCGTTCCGCCCCGCCGCGCGCCGCTTCACGACGCCGCCGCGCCCGCCGAAGGCGACGACGACGTGCTGGCCCTGTCGGAGGAGGTCGCCAATGACGACAGCCCCCAGCCGGTCATGCCCAAGGCCCCGCTCGACATCGCGCCCTCGCCCGGCCGCCGCCTGTCGGACAAGGTCATCAGCCTTCTGAACGAGCGCACGCAGAACGAGATCGCCGCCGAGCAGGCGCATTTCAAGGCGCGCGAGCGCGTGCAGCGCCCCGAGGGCGGCCTGACCAAGAACGAGCGCAACGCCTTCCGCGAGATCGCCGAGCGCCTGCGCAAGCAGGGCCTGACGCCGGCCCGCGAAGAACAGCGCGAGGAGCCGGAAGCCGCCCCGCAGGAGCCGGCGGCCGAGATCGCCGCCGTCCCGCCCGTCGAGACGCCCGCGCCTTCCCCCGCCCCGACGTCAACTCCGCCCCCCGCCGCGCAGGAGCCGCAGGAGGAGCGCGCCGACGAGACGGCGCTCTTGGCCAACCTGCCGGTGCCGGTGATCATCCATTCCGCCGCCGGCCTGCATTACGTCAACCAGGCGCTGCTGGACCTTTCCGGCTACGCCGATCTCGACGCCATCCGCAAGGCGGGCGGCGTGAGCGCGCTGTTCAACAGCGAGGCCGACGACGCCGGGCCGCGCCGGGGCATGGTGCTGCGCCACGCCGACGGCGGCGAGGAGGCGGTCGACGCCCATCTCAACGCCATCGCCTGGCGCGGCGGCCGCGCGCTGATGCTGAGCCTGATGCCCGTCGCGGCCGAGCCGGCCGAACCCGCTCCCCCCCCTGCTTCCCTTGCCGCGGAGCCCGGCGACAGGCAGGCGCTGGAAGCCCATATCGACGAGCTGAAGACCATCCTCGACACCGCCACCGACGGCGTGGTGCTGATCGACCCGCAGGGCCGCATCCGCTCGATGAACCATTCCGCCTCGGCGCTGTTCGGCTATGAGCGCAGCGAGACGGAAGGGAAATTCTTCTCGATGCTCTTCGCCATCGAGAGCCAGCGCGCGGCGATGGATTATCTGGCCGGCCTGTCGGGCGACGGCGTGCTGAGCGTGCTCAACGACGGGCGCGAGGTGATCGGGCGCGAAGCCAAGGGCGGCTTCATCCCGCTGTTCATGACCATCGGCAAATTGCCGCAGGAGCGCGGCTTCTGCGCCGTGCTGCGCGACATCACCCAGTGGAAGCGCACCGAGGAGGAGCTGACCCACGCCCGCCGCGAGGCCGAGCGCGCCTCCAGCCAGAAGACCGAGTTCCTGGCCCGCATCAGCCACGAGATCCGCACGCCGCTCAACGCCATCATCGGCTTTTCCGAGCTGATGGCGGACGAGAAGTTCGGCCCCATCGGCAACGACCGCTACAAGGATTATCTGCGCGACATCAACCGCTCGGGCAACCACGTGCTGGCGCTGGTCAACGACCTGCTCGACATCTCCAAGATCGAGGCCGGCGCGCTGGAGCTGAATTTCGAGGCGGTGTCGCTCAACGACGCCATCGGCGAGGCCATCGCGCTGATGCAGCCGCAGGCCAATCGCGAGCGCGTCATCATCCGCTCGAGCTTCCAGTCCGGCCTGCCCGACATCGTGGCCGACGCGCGCTCGATCCGGCAGGTGGCGCTCAACCTCCTCTCCAACGCGGTGCGCTTCACCCCGCCCGGCGGACAGGTGATCGTCTCCACCGCCTACGAGCCGAACGGCGACGTGGCCATGCGGGTGCGCGACACCGGGCTCGGCATGAGCAAGGCGGAGCTCGAGCAGGCGCTGAAGCCGTTCCGGCAGGTGCACGCCCAGCGCCGCCAGCCCGAGGAGGCCGGCGACTGGCGCGACGAGGGCACCGGGCTCGGCCTGCCGCTGACCAAGGCCATGGTCGAGGCCAACCGGGCGCAGTTCGCCATCGATTCCACGCCCGGACGCGGCACGATGGTGGAGATCGTCTTCCCGCCCGCCCGCGTGCTGGCGCAATAGAGGCCCTTGGCAAGGCGGCGCGGCTTGGGTTAAACCCGCTGGAACGTTTCCAATGTGATGGAGCGGCCTCGACCGGGGCCGCCCCGGCTCTGTTCTGGTGGGATGGTCGATGCGCTGGCCAAAATTCTTGCGTCTCGTCATGGCGCTCGTCATTCTCTGCGCCGCGGCGGTCGCGACCTTCCTGGCCGTCATTCCCTTCATCGTGTCCACCGACGCGATCCGCATCCGCATCGCGCAGGAGATCAGCGCCTGGACCGGCTACAGCGTCGAGCTGCGGCAGGCGCCGCGGCTGAAGGTGTTTCCGGTGATGAGCGCCTCGCTCGGCGGCGTGACGCTGAGCAAGATGACCGAGCAGGGCCAGAAGCCGCTGATGAGCGCCGAGCGCATCGACGTGGAATTGTCGCCGCTCGACGCGCTGATGGGCCACATCGCCTTTTCCGAGACGCAGATCGTGCGGCCGCATATCAGCCTCGACGGGCCGGCGTCGAATTTCGGCGCGCTGCTCGACGCCATCGCCGGCTCCAACGGCCGGCTGGGCGCCGCCATCCGCGCCCAGCGCGCGCTGCTCAAGGAAGGCGGCGGCGACAGGCAGGCGGCGCAGCTCGCCTCGCAGCCCTTCGGCCGGGTGGTGATCCGCGACGGCTCCGTCGCCTTCCACCAGCCCGGCGAGGAGGACAAGGCCGGCGAGGACAAGACCAGCGAGGACAAGGACAAGCCGGGCGACCAGATCACCAAGCTCAACGCCACGCTCGAATGGCCGCAGACCTCCGGCCCCGCCACGCTGAAAGGCAGCGGCGTCTGGCGCGGCGAGGCCTCGCAGTTCAGCGTCACCGCCAACCAGGCGCTGGCGCTGATGGCGGGCGGCAATTCGGACGTGTCGGCCGGCCTCACCGCCAAGCCGCTGACGCTGACCTTCCAGGGCAAGGCCAACGTGTCGCGCGACCGCTTCTTCCAGGGCAGCCTGTCGGCCAAGTCGCCCTCGCTCAGCGCCGGCCTGCGCTGGCTGAGCCTGCCCTCGGTGGCGGCGAGCGGCGAGGTCGGGGCCTTCTCGCTCGACGCCGCCATCACCGCCACGCCGCAGCGGCTCAAGCTCGCCGACGTCGAGATGACCGCCGGCGACAGCCCGGCCAAGGGCGTGATCGAGGTCGGCCTCAACCAGGACCAGCCCTCGATCACCGGCACGCTGGCCTTCGACAAGCTCGACCTGCGCAGATTGTTCTCGGCCTTCGTGCCGCTGCCCGACATGCAGGCGCGCGCGCCGGGCGAGCGCGACGCCGAGGACGCCATCGACACGCGCTTCATCGACCGCGCCGACCTCGACCTGCGCCTGTCGGCGCAGAACGCCACCGCCGGGCCGGTGGCGCTGTCGGGCGTGGCGGCGGCGGTGCAGATCAAGGGCGGCCGCGCCATCTTCGACATCGGCGACGCCAAGGCCTTCAACGGCATGCTGCAGGCCAACGTGCAGATCGTGCGCGACCTCAAAAGCGCCAACGGCGAATTGCGCTTCAACGCCTCCGACATCGACAGTTCGCAATTCTTCGCCGCGCTCGGCTTCGACAAGCCCTTCGTCAGCGGCAAGGGCAACGTGTCTTTGTTCATGAAGGCGCCGCTGAGCCGCTGGTCGCAATTGCTGACCACGGCGCAGGGCAATGTGGCGATCGAGCTCAACAACGGCCAGATGCAGGGCTTCGCGGTGCAGGATTTCCTCGCCAAGGCGCAAAGCCAGCGCTTCTTCGCGCTGGAGCGCAAGGACAATGTGGCGCTGGCCTTCAACCGGCTGGACGTCAAGGCCAACCTGTCCGACGGCGTGGCGACGCTGGAGAACACCCGGCTCGACACCACCAGCGGCGCGCTGACGCTCGCCGGCATCGTGCCCTTCGTCGACCGCAGCCTGGCGCTGAGCGGCGAGCTGGCCTTTCCCGGCCAGCAGCAGCAGCCTGCGCAGCAAGATGGGCAGCAGGACGGGCAGCAGCCGGCCCAGAACGCCCCGCCGGCCAAGCCGCCGCTGCATTTCTTCGTCGGCGGCTCGTGGGACCGGCCCTTCATCTCCCCTTCGGGGCAGTAAGCGGACTATCCCGCCATGCGGAAGGCCGCCTGCTCGTCGCGGCGGCGCTGCACCTCGCGCCGCTTGTTCATGATCGAGGCGATGACCACGCCCGTCGTCACCAGCGCGATGAGGATGGTGCAGATGGCGTTGATCTCGGGCGTGACGCCGCGGCGCATCTGGCTGTAGATCTTCATCGGCAGGGTGCTGGCGCTCGGGCCGGAGGCGAAGCTCGCGATGACCAGGTCGTCGAGCGACAGCGTGAAGGCCAGCATCCAGCCCGAGGCCACCGCCGGCAGGATGACCGGCAGCGTCACCTTCATGAAGGTGGTGACCGGCGTCGCGCCGAGGTCCATCGCCGCCTCCTCCAGCGAGCGGTCGAAGCTGACCAGCCGCGACTGCACCACCACGGCGACGAAGCACATGGTGAAGGTGACATGGGCGAGCACGATGGTCCAGAAGCCGCGGTCGAGGTTCATCGCCACGAACAATAGCAGCAGCGACAGGCCGGTGATCACGTCGGGCATGACCAGCGGCGCGTAGATCATGCCCGAGAACAGGATGCGGCCGCGGAAGCGCGTGTAGCGGGTCAGCGCCAGCGCCGCCAGCGTGCCGAGCACGGTGGCGGCGCTGGCCGACAGGAAGGCGACGCGCAGCGTGATCCAGGCCGCCGAGATCAGCGATTCGTTGTTGAGGAGCCCCCGATACCATTTGGTCGAGAAACCGGCCCAGACGGTGACGAGCTGCGACTCGTTGAAGGAGAAGATGATCAGGATGACGATCGGCAAATAGAGGAAGGCGAAGCCGAGCGTCACCGAGGCGATGTTGAAGCGGGACCAGGTCGCGTTCATGGCTTATCTCCCCTTTTCCTGCTGGCGGGCCTGCGCCTGCTGGAAGATGACGATCGGAACGATGAGGATGACCAGAAGCACCACCGCCACCGCCGAGGCCACCGGCCAGTCGCGGTTGGAGAAGAACTCGCTCCAGATGGTCTTGCCGATCATCAGCGTCTCCGAGCCGCCGAGGATGTCGGGGATGACGAACTCGCCGATGGCCGGGATAAAGACCAGGAAGCAGCCCGCCACCACGCCGGCCAGCGACAGCGGGAAGGTGATCTTCCAGAAGGCTTTCAGCGCCGTGCAGCCGAGGTCCTGCGCCGCCTCGATCAGCGTATAGTCCATCTTCTCCAGCGCCGAATAGATCGGCAGCACCATGAAGGGCAGGTAGGAATAGACGATGCCGATATAGACCGCCGTGTCGGTGTTGAGGATGGTGAGCGGGCTGTCGATGACATGCGCCCACATCAGGAACTGGTTGAGGAGCCCCTCCGGCTTGAGGATGCCGATCCAGGCGTAGACGCGGATCAGGAACGAGGTCCAGAACGGCAGGATCACCATCATCAGGAGCGTCGGCCGGATCGTGCCGGGCGCGCGGGCGATGCCGTAGGCCATCGGATAGGCGACGAGCAGCGTCAGGAAGGTCGAGATCGCCGCGATGCGCAGGCTCGACAGATAGGCCTTGTAGTAGAGCGGATCGCCGGTCAGCCAGACGTAATTATCGAAGGCCAGCTGCCTGACCTTGGCCCAGTTGGCGGCGAGGCCCTGCGCCAGGTCGAAGGCGGGCACATAGGGCGGGATCGCCATCGCCACCTGCGACAGCGAGATCTTGAACACGATCAGGAACGGGGCGAGGAAGAAGACCAGCAGCCACAAATAGGGCGCCACGATGACGAGGCGGCTGGCGACGGCGGCGATCAGCTTCTGCATGGAGCGCTCCTCACGCCGTCAGGACCATGCCGGCGTCGGTGTCGAACGACACCCAGACGCGCTCGTCATAGGTCAGCGGGTTTTCGGTGCGGCGCTGCGCGTTGAGGCTGGCGGCCTTGACGGTGCGGCCGTTGTCGAGCCGGACGTGGAAGACGGTCATGTCGCCGAAATAGGCGATGTCCCACAATTCGCCCTCGACCGCGTTGACCGAGGCGTCCTCGGGCCGGTCGCGGGTGATGCGGGTCTTTTCCGGCCGCACCGCGTACCAGACCTTCTGGCCCGGCGACAGCTGCTCGCGCGTCTCGGTGTGGATATGGAAGCCGAATTTCTCGGTGGCGATCTCGGCCTCGCCGGCGGAGGCCTTGGCCACCTCGCCCTCGATGATGTTGACGTTGCCGATGAAGTCGGCGACGAATTTCGACTTCGGCGCCTCGTAGACCTCGGCCGGCGTCGCCACCTGCATGATGCGGCCCTTGTCCATGACCGCGATGCGGTCGGCCATGGTCATCGCCTCCTCCTGGTCGTGGGTGACGATCATGAAGGTGAGGCCGAGCTTGAACTGCAGATCCATCAATTCGAACTGCGTGTCCTCGCGCAGCTTCTTGTCGAGCGCGCCCAGCGGCTCGTCGAGAAGCAGCACCTTGGGCCGCTTGGCGACGGCGCGCGCCAGCGCCACGCGCTGGCGCTGGCCGCCGGAAAGCTGGTGCGGCTTGCGCTTGCGGAACTGCTCCAGCTTGACGAGCTTGAGCATCTCGCCGACGCGGTCGTCGATCTCGGACTTGGCCATGCGGTCCTGCTTGAGGCCGAAGGCGATGTTGGCCTCGACCGTCATATGCGGGAACAGCGCATAGGACTGGAACATCATGTTGACCGGCCGCTTGTAAGGCGGGATGCCGCGCAGGTCCTGCCCGTCGAGCATGATGCGGCCCGAGGTCGGCTCGTCGAAGCCCGCCAGCATGCGCAGGAGCGTGGACTTGCCGCAGCCCGACGCGCCCAGGAGCGCGAAGAACTCGCGGTTGAACACGTTGAGCGACAGGTCGTCGACGGCGGTGTAGCCGTCGAAGACCTTGGTCACGTTCTCGAAGGCGATGAAGGGCTTCGCCGCCGGATCGTTCCACGGCGCGAACTTGCGGCGAAAGCTGCCAAAGGATTCCATGCTGTTCCTCGCGGGCGAAATGCGGAGCGGCCCGAAAGAGCCGCTCCCTTACCGGGCCCTCGTCCGGGCCGTTTCACGAAAGGCCGGGCCTTACTGGCCCGTCACGACCTTGGTCCAGACGCGGGTGACGACGCGCTGCACCTTGGCGTCGTAGGGCGCGGGCACGACCAGCTTCTTCATCATGTCCTCGGTCGGGAAGACTTCCGGGTTGTCCAGAAGCTCCTTGTCGATGAACTGCTGCGAGGCCTTGTTGCCGTTGGCGTAGAAGACGTAGTTGGAGGCCTTGGCCGCCACTTCCGGCCGCATCATGTAATTCATGAAGGTCAGCGCCTCGTCGACATGCTTGGCGTCGGCGGGGATGGCCATCTGGTCGAACCACATCAGCGCGCCCTCCTTGGGGATGGCGTAGCCGATGTCGACGCCTTGCTTGGCCTTCTGGGCGCGGTCGCGCGCCTGGAAGATGTCGCCCGAATAGCCGACCGCCATGCAGATGTCGCCGTTGGCGAGCGCGTTGATATATTCGGACGAGTGGAACTTGCGGATATAGGGGCGGATCTTCATGTAGAGATCCTCGGCCTTCTGCAGGTCGGCCTGCGAGGGCGAATTGGGGTCGAGGCCGAGATAGATCAGCGCCGGGCGCAGCATCTCGCTGGCCGAATCGAGCACGTAGACGCCGCAATCCTTGAACTTGGACACTTTATCGGGGTCGAAGAGATAGCTCCAACTGTCGATCTTCTGGTCGCCGATGATGGCCTTGATCTTGTCCTTGTTGTAGCCGAGGCCGGTGGTGCCCCACATGTAGTTGATCGAATAGGTGTTGCCCGGATCGTAGACCGCCGAACGGGTGGAGATCTCGTCCCACATGTTCTTGAGGTTGGGCAGCTTGTCCTTGTCGAGCTTGAGGAACACGCCGGCCGGGATCTGGCGGCCGAGGAACTCGCCCGACGGCACCACGAGGTCGTAGCCCGAGCCGCCGGCCAGAAGCTTGGTCTCCAGGATCTCGTTGGAATCGTAGACGTCGTAGACGACCTTGATGCCGGTCTCCTTGGTGAAGTCCTTGAGGATCGAGTCGTCGATGTAATCCGACCAGTTGTAGATGTTGACGACCTTGTCCTCGGCATGGGCGGAGAACGCGCCGGTCACGGCAAGGGTGGTCGCCAGAAGTAGTGATTTGATCCGCATCGGGTCCTCCAGTCGGTCATGAACGCGGCGCGCAGGATCGGTCCCCCTGCGGTTCGATATTCGCACTCTTTTAGATTGATCCGATTTCGTCAACAGAATGATGACAGGGCGGGGATAAAATTGGCCGGCTTATCAACGACTCACTGGAAGTCGAAAGCCGAGAGCCCCGCCACCATCTCGTCCAGACCCAGCGGGCGGGTCAGCGGCGGCTCGGCGCGGGCGACGCAGCCCTGCCGCTCGCAGAGCCGGCAGGCCGGGCCGATGGCGAGATTCTCCACGCGCCGCGCCGCGCCATAGACGGTCTCCGCGCCCGCCTCCAACGCGCAACCGAGAAGGATCGCCGTGCGGCGCAGCCTTTCGCCATAGGCCCCGAGCGGCCCCTCCAGCGTGCGCGCGACCAGAAGGAAGGCAGAGCCGTCCGGCAGTTCCGCCGTCTCCGCCAGCACCTGTCCCGCCTCGGCGAAGGCGGCGTAGACCGGAAGCTTCGGGCACTGGCCGCCGAAGCGGGCCGGAAAGCCCTCCGCGCCCGCCACCCGTAGCCGGTTGCCGGCATGGTCGATCTCGATCAGGAAGAAGGGCACCCCGGCCGCCCCCGGCCGCGCCAGCGTGGCGAGCCGGCTCGCCGCCTGCTGGAACGACACGTTGAAGCGCGCAGCCAGCGCGTCGATGTCGTAACGCATGCGCACGGCCGCGTCGCGAAAAGCGCGATAGGGCATGGAAAGCGCCTGCGCGGCGTAGCGCGCCAGCTCGAAGCGGGCGATGCGGCGCGCCTCGCCCGACGACAGTTTCAGCCCCTCGACTTCCGCCGCGATGGCCACCTGCATGCGCATCAGCGCCGCCTCCATGGCGATCTCCTGCAAGCGGTCGAAGGGCGACAGGCGTTCGGACACGAAAAGCCGCTGCGAATGGCGGTCGTAGCGCCGCCGCCAGTTGGGCATGGCGGCCACCGGCAGCGTGCGCACGGTGACGCCGTGCTCGCGCTTGAGCCAATCCTTCAGCGCCGCGCCGAGATCGTCGCCGGGGGCGAGCAGCGTCAGGAAGGATTCCGCCTCCTCCTCGATGCGCGGATAATGGTTGGGGCGGCGCGCGATTCGCTCGCGCACCTCGTCGAGCGGCAGGCGGGCGGCGGAAAGCTGCGTCTCGCGCCCCTCATGCGCGAGCAGCGCCGACAGGTCGGTCAGCCGCTGCTGCTGCTCGCGATAGGCGCGGTAGAGCTTCATCACGCCGAGCGCCGCATTGGGCGCGGCCTCGCCGATCTCGACAAGCTCCTGATCGCCCGGCAATTCGCCCACAAGCAGCGGATCGGAGAACACTTCCTTGAGGCCCGTCACCGTGGCCCCGCTCTCGGCCTGCAGGCTTTCGAGGTCGAGCTTGTAGACGCTGGCGAGCCGTAAGAGAAGCTGCACGGTGAGCGGGCGCTGGTTGCGCTCGATCAGGTTGAGATAGGACGGCGAAATGCCGAGATCGGCCGCCATGGCGGTCTGCGTCAGGCCGCGCTCGTTGCGGATGCGCCTGATGCGCGGACCGGCGAAAATCTTGCGCTCGCTCACGGCGCGCTCTCCCATTTTACAATTCATGACAAGATAGCCGGGAAACCGCTGCTTGACAATATTTACAAATTTACAGTGCCGACCGGTCAAAGCTTCGACAGCGTGACCTCAATTATCCGGCCTTTATCGTGGTTTTTCTGGCGATCCGGCGTGCGAAATGTAAATTCAGTCACAGGCGAAACGCCGTAAGCACACTGTGAGGAGATACCGAAATGACAGACTTTTACAGCCTCGTTCCTTCCGCACCCAAGGGCCGCTTCGACGGCGTGGAGCGCGCGCATACGGCTGAGGACGTGAAAAGGCTGCGCGGCTCGGTGGAGATAAGGCACACGCTGGCCGAAATGGGCGCGAACCGCCTGTGGAAGCTGATCCATGAGGAGGATTTCGTCAACGCGCTCGGCGCGCTGTCGGGCAATCAGGCCATGCAGATGGTCCGCGCCGGGCTGAAGGCGATCTATCTTTCCGGCTGGCAGGTCGCGGCCGACGCCAACACCGCGTCCGCCATGTATCCCGACCAGTCGCTCTACCCGGCCAATGCCGGGCCGGAACTGGCCAAGCGCATCAACCGCACCCTGCAACGCGCCGACCAGATCGAGACGGCGGAGGGCAAGGGCCTTTCGGTCGAGACGTGGTTCGCGCCCATCGTGGCCGATGCGGAAGCCGGTTTCGGCGGCCCGCTCAACGCCTTCGAGATCATGAAGGCCTATATCGAGGCAGGCGCTGCGGGCGTCCATTTCGAGGACCAATTGGCCTCGGAAAAGAAGTGCGGCCATCTCGGCGGCAAGGTGCTGATCCCGACGGCGGCGCATATCCGCAACCTCGACGCGGCGCGGCTCGCGGCCGACATCATGGGCACGCCGACGCTGATCGTGGCGCGCACGGATGCGGAAGCGGCCAAGCTTCTCACCTCCGACATCGACGAGCGCGACCAACCCTTCGTCGATCACGCGGCGGGCCGCACGCCGGAAGGCTTCTATCAGGTGAAAAACGGCATCGAGCCATGCATCGCCCGCGCCATCGCCTATGCGCCCCACTGCGACCTGATCTGGATGGAGACTTCCAAACCCGATCTCGGACAGGCGAAGAAATTCGCGGAAGCCGTGCACAAGGCGCATCCGGGCAAGCTGCTCGCCTATAATTGTTCGCCGTCGTTCAACTGGAAGAAGAACCTCGACGACGCCACCATCGCCAAGTTCCAGCGCGAGCTGGGGGCGATGGGCTATAAATTCCAGTTTATTACACTCGCTGGGTTCCATCAGCTGAACTACGGCATGTTCGAACTGGCGCGCGGTTACAGGGACCGCCAGATGGCGGCCTATTCCGAGCTGCAACAGGCGGAATTCGCGGCGGAAGCCGTGGGCTACACCGCCACCAAGCATCAGCGCGAGGTCGGCACCGGCTATTTCGACGCCGTGTCGCTCGCCATCACCGGCGGCAAGTCTTCGACCACCGCCATGAGCGAATCCACCGAAACCGCGCAATTCAAGCCCGCCGCCGAATAGGCCGCAAGACAAGGAACAGAACCATGAACTCGCCAGCCCGCGTCAAGGAAAGAGCCGAAGAACAATCCTCCAGCATGAGCGCCGAGCAGCAGGCGGCGATCCGCATGCTCGCCAACGACCTGCACCGCCTCAACTACACCGTCATGAAGGCGGTCGAGGCCGGCGTCTCGGTCGAACTGGTCCGCTCGGCCCGTCATCATGGCGGCGACGGCAACTGGGGCGATCTGCTCATCCCCGTCGTCGTCACGAACAATCGCTGATCAGACCTGCGAAGCGCCGCCACGGTTTTCACTTTGCGCGCCTGCGGCGGCGCGGTGCGGCGACGGCGACTGGGGCGATTTGTTGATCCCCGTCGTCGTCACGAACAACCGCTGATCGAACCCACACGCCATCCGGGACCGGCCTCACCTGTTCCCGCGCCTGCCCCGGCGGCTTCGGCCTCCGGGGTTTTTTCATGAGTTTCGCGCATTTTTCATGAGTTTCGCACAGGGGATTTCTTGCAAGGTTCATTTGTCAACGCGGCGCGACGCGGCTATCATGCGTCTATATTCATTCGTTTTTTGGTGCTGGATGTCTGCAGATACGACGGAAAAGAAGGTGACGCGCGCGCCGCGTCGCCGCACGCCCGCTTATGTCAAATCGCTTCGCGGCGTGAAAAACTGGAAGCAGGCGACCGAATGGCTCGCCTGGCGCGAGATCGAGGACATCGAATGCATCACCCCCGACCAGGCGGGCGTGGCGCGCGGCAAGATGATGCCGTCGAAGAAATTCACCTCCAACACCTCGCTGGCGCTGCCTTCCGCCGTCTTCATGACGACGATCTCCGGCGACTACCCCGAGGACGGCTACGGCTTCCAGTACCCCGAGGACGACGGCGACCTGAAACTCCTGCCCGACCTCACTACGCTCTCCGTGGTGCCGTGGGAGAGCGACGCCACGGCGCAGGTGATCTGCGACCTCGTCTACCAGGACGGGCGCGCGGTGGAGTTCACGCCGCGCAACGTGCTGCGCCGCGTGGTGGCGGCCTATAACAAGCTCGGCCTCAAGCCGGTGGTGGCGCCCGAGATCGAGTTCTACCTCGTGCGCAAGAACCCCGACCCCGACTATCCGCTCACCCCGCCGGTGGGCCGCTCGGGCCGCGCCATCGGCGGCGGCCAGGGCTATTCCATCGCCGGCGTCAACGAGTTCGACGAGCTGATCGACGACATCTATCACTTCTCCGAGGGCCAGGGGCTGGAGATCGACACGCTGATCCACGAGGAAGGCGCGGGCCAGCTCGAAATCAACCTGCGCCACGGCGACCCCGTCGAGCTGGCCGACCAGGTGTTCATGTTCAAGCGCACCATCCGCGAGGCGGCGCTGAAGCACGACATGTACGCCACCTTCATGGCCAAGCCGATCCAGGGCCAGCCCGGCTCGGCGATGCATATCCACCAGTCGATCCTCGACAAGAAGACCAACCGCAACATCTTCACCAACGAGGACGGCTCGGAAAGCGAGGCCTTCCGCCACTTCATCGGCGGCATGCAGAAGCACGTGCCGAACGCGCTGGTGATGTTCGCGCCCTACGTCAATTCCTACCGCCGGCTGACGCCCGACGCCTCGGCGCCGGTCAACGTCAAATGGGGCTACGACAACCGCACCACCGCCTTCCGCGTGCCGCGCTCCGACCCCAATGCGCGCCGCGTCGAGAACCGCATCCCCTCCTCCGACGCCAACCCCTACCTGGCGCTGGCCGCCTCGCTCGCCTGCGGGCTGATCGGCCTCACCAACCGGATCCAGCCCGACCAGCCGGCCACGACCTCGGTCAACACCAAGGAGATCGACCTTCCCCGCGGCCTGATCGACGCGGTGGAGCTGTTCGAGGACGACGACGAGCTGCGCCAGCTCTTCGGCGCCTCCTTCATCACCACCTACGCCGCCATCAAGCGCGCCGAGTTCGAGACTTTCATGGAGGTGATCAGTCCTTGGGAGCGGGAGTTCCTGTTGCTGAATGTGTAGTTAGGGGAATAGGGGAATAG
>UBKJ01000027.1 GCA_900465915.1 Hyphomicrobiales bacterium | reverse complement strand
TCGGTGTGAGCGGGCTTATAGGCAGGATAGGGGCGACTCGCAAGCCTTAAAAACGGCTTTGCCCGAAAAAATTTCGCCCGTCGGGGCGCGAGTCAGCAGCGCCAGTTCCAGTCGCGCTCGGGGCCGATGTCGACATGCACCGATTGCGTGTGGCAATAGGTGCCGACGCCGCCGCGGCCCTGCATGGCGCGGGCGTAGCGGGCGATCTCCCATTTGGATATGCCGTCGATCTGGATGTCCGCCGCCGCGCAGATCATGTGCAGCGAATGGCGCGCGCCGTTGACCTTGCGATTGTAGGACGGGCTGCGATAGCCCGACGTCACCATGACCGGGCGGCCGAAATGCCGCTCCATCGTCTTCAGCATCGCCACCAGCGACGGCTTGAGGCAGGCCACGTCCACCGTCTCGCGCTGCACGCGCAGCCCGTTCGGCACCAGCCGGCCCAGGCCCGGAGCCGAGGCAAGCGTCACGCGGGCGAACTGGTCGTCCTCGTTGGCGTCGATGTCGGCGTCGTCGTTGAGGCTGTTGCGGTGCTTGATCTCGAGCCCGCCATAGGGGCGCACGCCGGGCAAAGCGTCGTTGAAGCCCTGCGCCGCGGGGACGACCGCCTTGGCCACCGCCGTCTTCCTGCCGCCCTGTCCGTCCGAGAACAGGCGCTGGATGCCGGCCTGCGCGGCGGCGGGTTTTTGCGGGGTGGCGAAATCGGTCTTCGTGAGGCCGTAGAGCGAGGCCACCTGGACGGGCTTGGCCGATTCGGCCGGTTTTTGCGCCGGGTCGGTCGCAGCGACCGTGGTTGGGGCGACCGCGGTCTTGGCCGGCGGCTGGCCCGGGACGGGGAGAGCGGCGACGGCCTCGGCCTTGCCGGCGGGCTGCGCGGCGCCCGGTTTCTGCTCGCCGGGCTTTTGCGCCTCGGCCGTCTGGGCTTCCTGTTGGGTCTTCTGGTCGGCGGCGCTTTGCAGCGTGTCGGCGACCATGGAGCCGGTGGCGGCGCTCATCTGCATGGGCTTGCCGTCGGGGCCGGTCCCGGTCGAGGTGCAGGAGGCGGCCAGAAGCGCCAGCAGGGCCGCGCCGGCCGCAGGAAATCCGCCGGTCGCCCGGCGCGAGAATTGCGCGAATGTCAAAACTGTCCTCTCCCGCTCAATCCCGCCGGCGATTTATAGCGGGGCGTTTTCGCCCCGTTTTCCCCTCCGATTCCGCCCCGGCAAATCAGGCTCGCGACGGTCGGTAACCGTTTTTTAAGATTTTTGGCCGCCGAACGCAACCTTGCGCGGCCGCTTAATGCGCGGCCGGGGCGCGCTCGCGCGCACTCGCTTGTTGACACGGCGCCGCGAATAGGTGCTATCCCTTCGGGAACAGTTCATTTTCAACGGCGCGGCCCTGCGGCGGCGGCGAAGCGCGACACCGGGATTTGAGACATATGAAAAAGCGCACAGCACGGATCGCCATTTCCATGCTTCTGGCGGCGGCGACGCTCACGGCCTGCGCGGGCGGCGGGGCGGAGTTCCGCGGCGCGCCGCAGGCGGGCGCCCGGCGCACCGGCGTCTATCCCACCTTCGGCCACATGCCCAAGGCGGCGACGACGCAGTTCACCCCCGAGGAGACCAAGGCGCTGACCGCCAAGCTCGACGCCGACAAGGCGCGGCTCAAGACCTCGCGCTCGGCCGGCGCCGGCCCCAGCGCGGCCCAGGCCAAGACCCTGCGCAAGCAGGCGCAGGAAAACATCGACGCCACGCTGAAGCAGATCGAAACCGGACAGCCGCAGCAATAGGCGCAAGCCCGCCGAAGCCCGCTTCCCGCGCCCGGCGGCGTCTCGACCCGATTCGAGAACGGGTGTATAGCTCTCCCCGCGCGGCGCATGGGCGCCGGGCCGTTCAACTCTCTACCGGAACAGGACCATGTCGGAAGAATACCATAAGATCCGCCGTCTGCCCCCCTACGTCTTCGAGCAGGTCAACCGCCTGAAGGCCTCGGCGCGCGCGGGCGGGGCCGACATCATCGACCTCGGCATGGGCAATCCCGACCTGCCGACGCCGCAGAACATCGTCGACAAGCTGTGCGAGGCCGTGCAGGACCCGCGCGCCCACCGCTATTCGGCGTCGAAGGGCATTCCGGGTCTGCGCCGCGCGCAGGCGCAATATTACGCGCGCCGCTTCGGCGTGAAGCTCAATCCCGACACGCAGGTCGTGGCCACGCTCGGCTCCAAGGAAGGCTTCGCCAACATGGCGCAGGCCATCACCGCGCCGGGCGACGTGGTGCTGTGCCCCGACCCGACCTATCCGATCCATTCCTTCGGCTTCATCATGTCGGGCGGCGTCATCCGCTCGATCCAGGCCAAGCCGGACGACAGCTTCATCCCGGCGCTGGAGCGCGGCGTGAAGCATTCGATCCCCAAGCCCATCGCGCTCATCCTCAATTTCCCGTCCAACCCGACGGCCTATGTGGCGACGCTCGACTTCTACAAGGACGTGGTGGATTTCGCGCGCCGCAACGACATCATCATCCTGTCGGACCTCGCCTATTCGGAGATCTATTTCGACGGCAATCCGCCGCCCTCCGTGCTGGAGGTGCCGGGCGCGATGGACGTGGCGGTGGAGTTCACCTCCATGTCGAAGACCTTCTCCATGCCGGGCTGGCGCATGGGCTTCGCGGTCGGCAACGAGCGCCTGATCGCCGCGCTGACGCGGGTGAAGTCCTATCTCGATTACGGCGCCTTCACGCCGATCCAGGTGGCGGCGACCGCGGCGCTCAACGGCGACGGCGCGGACATCGCCTATGTGCGCAACGTCTACAAGCAGCGCCGCGACGTGCTGGTGGAGAGCTTCGGCCGCGCCGGCTGGGACGTGCCGCCGCCGGCCGCGACCATGTTCGCCTGGGTTCCGATCCCCGAGCGCTTCCGCGCCATGGGCTCGCTCGAATTCTCGAAGCTGCTGGTGGAACAGGCCGACGTGGCGGTGGCGCCCGGCGTCGGCTTCGGCGAGCACGGCGACGACCATGTCCGCATCGCGCTGGTCGAGAACGAGCACCGCATCCGCCAGGCGGCGCGCAACATCAAGCGCTTCCTCGCCACGAAGGACGAGAACCTGCAGAACGTGATTCCGCTGGACGGCCGCCGCGGATAGCGGCCATCGGGCCGCGTCCCTCGCGGCCCGCACTTCTTCTAATAAAGACATGAGAGTCGGAAGGTCGATAGTATGAGTGATGCATTGCGGATCGGCGTCGCCGGGCTCGGCACGGTTGGCGCTTCGGTGTTGCGTATCCTGCGTGACAAGTCCGAAATGCTCACGCGTCAATGCGGCCGGCCGGTGACGGTGACGGCGGTCAGCGCCCGCGACCGTTCGCGCGACCGCGGCGTCGACCTGTCCGGCCTCGCCTGGTTCGACGATCCGGTGGAGCTGGCGAAATCGGCCGATATCGACGTCTTCGTCGAGCTGATCGGCGGCGCGGAAGGCGCGGCCAAGTCGTCCGTCGAGACGGCCCTGCGCGCCGGCCGCCATGTGGTGACGGCCAACAAGGCGCTGCTCGCCAAACACGGCGTGGCGCTGGCCCGCATCGCCGAGGACAAGGGCGTGCTTCTCAATTTCGAGGCGGCGGTGGCCGGCGGCATCCCGGTGATCAAGGCGATGCGCGAGTCGCTGACCGGCAACACCGTGTCGCGCGTCTACGGCATCATGAACGGCACCTGCAACTATATCCTGACGCGCATGTGGGAGGAGGGCATCTCCTTCGACGACTGCCTCAAGGACGCGCAGCGGCTGGGCTACGCCGAGGCCGACCCGACCTTCGACATCGAGGGCAACGACACGGCGCACAAGCTGGCGCTGCTGACCAGCCTCGCCTTCGGCACGCAGATCGCGGCCGACGACATCTATCTCGAAGGCATCAGCAACATCTCGCTGGCCGATATCCGCGCCGCCGACGAGCTGGGCTACCGCATCAAGCTTCTGGGCGTGGCGCAGAAGACCGACACCGGCATCGAGCAGCGCGTGCATCCGACCATGGTGCCGACCTCGTCGGTGATCGCGCAGGTGCACGGCGTCACCAATGCGGTGGCGATCGAGACCGACCTGCTGGGCGAGCTGCTTTTGTCCGGCCCCGGCGCGGGCGGCGACGCCACCGCCTCGGCGGTCATCGGCGACCTCGCCGACATCGCCAAGAGCCGGCCCGGCTTCCAGCACGGCCCGGCCTTCGGCACGCCGGCCAAGGCGCTGCTGCCCTACAAGCGCGCCAAAATGCGCAAGCACGCCGGCGGCTATTTCATCCGCCTGACGGTGCGCGACCAGACCGGCGTCTTCGCGGCCATCGCCAAGCGCATGGCGGAGAACGACATCTCGCTCGAATCCATCGTCCAGCGCCCGCCGATGAACGGCGCGCGCGCCGACGCCAAGACCGTCATCCTCGTCACCCATGAGACCACCGAGGCGGCGGTGAAGAAGGCGCTGGAGGCGATCCTCAAGGACGATCACCTGATCGACAAGCCGCAGATGATCCGCATCGAGCGGGCCGGCTGAGCAAAACGGCCGGCGTTGCAGCGCCGCGCCGGCTTTTCCCCAGTCTTTCCCGGCCAAAATACTGCCGGCGGACGGCTTTTTCGTCATATCTTCTTGATCTGCGGCCGATAGTGTTGTGGCATATGGTTGCGCCGCCTGTCGGGCGGCGTCCCGTCCGGGCGTTTTTCTCCCACCGTCGAAGGATGTCGCCGTGCTCTCCAACAAAGTCGATCGCCAAATCATCGTCTGGGCCACGTTGCTCGGCGGCTTCTTCAGCTCGCTGGTCAAATGGGGCTCCGAGGTCAACATGCCGCCGCGCGTCCCCGGCGAGGTCTCGCCGCCCGCCGCCAATATCGACGCCTGGTTCGGCTGGCTCGGCTTCAATTCGCATTCGCTCGACTACGCCTATCAGGGCGCGACGGTGGGCGGCGCGGTCACGCTCTATCACTGGGGCTTCAGCTTCGTCTTCGCCTTCGTCTACGTGTTCCTGTCGGCGCTGTGCCCGAAAGTGCGCATGTGGTACGGGGCGCTTTACGGCGTCGTCATCACCGTGACCATGCACGGCTTCCTGATTCCGCTGCTCGGCTTCCGCCATCCGGTCTACGCCAACGGCGCCGTGGGCTGGCTGTGGAACCTCAACGCCTACGAGCTGTCGAGCGAGCTTCTCGGCCACATCTATTGGGCGGTATCGATCGAGATCTGCCTGATCGTGGTGCTGGCGACCTATGGCCGGCCGCTGCGCGGGCGCTGGGCGCAAGCCTGAGGCGGGGCTTTGGCCCCGCCGATGAATTATTTTTGCTTAAATCGATTAAGTCCTTGAGCGCGCAAGCTTTTCTTTTTTCCACCCTTGCGGCGGCCATGGGACTTTGTCAAAAGGTTTGCACAATAGCGCGATAGAAGCCGGGCCGGCGGCGGCCCGACGGCCGTCGGCGCCCGCGTTCCATGCAATTTTAGAGTCAGGATTTCGTTCAAATGGCCAAGACCGCAGAGCAACCTTCCCAGGGACTGGATCGCATTCTGACGCTGGAGCTGGTCCGCGTGACCGAGCGCGCGGCGGTGGCGGCCGCCCGGCTGCGCGGCCGCGGCGACGAGAAGGCCGCCGACCAGGCCGCCGTCGACGCCATGCGGCAGGAGCTGAACCGCCTGCCCATCGCCGGCACGGTGGTGATCGGCGAGGGCGAGCGCGACGAAGCCCCCATGCTCTATATCGGCGAGGAAGTGGGCACGCGGCAGGGGCCGTCGGTCGACATCGCGCTCGACCCGCTGGAAGGCACCACCATCTGCGCCAAGAACCAGCCCAATTCGCTGGCCGTGGTCGCCATCGCCGAGAAGGGCAACCTGCTCTACGCGCCCGACGTCTATATGGAGAAGATCGCCGTCGGGCCGGGCTATCCGCAGGGCGTGGTCGACATCGACGCCACGGCGACCGACAACATCATGGCGCTGGCCAAGGCCAAGGGCGTCCGGCCCGGCGACATCACCGCCTGCATCATGGACCGGCCGCGCCATGCGCGCCTGATCGAGGAGGTGCGCGCCACCGGCGCCGCCATCCGGCTGATCGGCGACGGCGACGTGGCGGGCGTGATGCACACCACCGACCCGGAGGAGACGGGCATCGACATCTATCTGGGCATCGGCGGCGCGCCGGAGGGCGTGCTGGCGGCGGCGGCGCTGCGCTGCATCGGCGGCCAGATGCAGGGCCGCTTGCAGCTCAACAGCGAAGAGAAGATCGCCCGCGCCGCCAAGATGGGCATTTCGGACCCCAAAAAGGTCTATTCGATGGAGGAGATGGCCAAGGGCGACGTGCTCTTCGCCGCCACCGGCGTCACCGACGGCAACATGCTGGCCGGGGTCAAGTTCGCCCGCGACTATATCCAGACCCACACCATCGTCATGCGCTCCTCCTCGCAGACGGTGCGCGAGATCAAGGCCAAGCACCAGGACCTGTCGAAGTTCTGACCATGAAGACGATCGGGATCTGCATTCCCACCATCGAGGGCGGGACGGTCTGCCACCAGGAGATCGGCCGCGAGGCGGCGCGGCGCGGGGTGGATTATCCCGAAATCGTCACCCACACGCCGCTCTTCGCCGCCGTGGCCCGCTCGGCGGTGCATGACGATTTCACCGGGCTCGCCGAAGCGCTGGCGGCTTCGATCAACCGGACGGCGCAGGCGGGGGCGGATTTCGCGATCATCCCGTCGAACACCGTGCATTTCGTGTTTGACGAGATAGCGGCGCGGGCGAAAATCCCGGTGATGAGCATCGTTGCGGTGACGGCCGACCATTGCGCCAGGGCCGGCTATCGGCGGGTCGGCGTCATGGGCACGCTGCCCACCATGCGCCGCAGGCTCTATGACGCGGCGCTGGCGGCGCGCGGCGTCGAGGCGCTCTACCCGAGCGCGGACCGGCAGGGCGACATCGCCCGCATCATCACCGAGGAGCTGATCCGCGGCGACTTCCGCGACGCCTCCACGGCGCGGCTCGAGGCCATCGCGCGCGCGCTCGCCGGCGAGGCCGACGCCGTCATCCTCGGCTGCACCGAATTGCCGCTGGTCATGACCGAGGCGGGCTGCGGCGCGCCCCTGGTCGACACGACGCGGATTCTCGCCCGCACAGCGCTGGACGCCGCGATTTCGGGATAGGCCGGCGTTGCAACCGGCCGCCTTTCGTGTTCTTGGAAAGGCATGACCACAGAACGTCTCTTCCTCGGCGTCAGCCGCTCCGCAACCGGCCAGAAATGGGTCGACCGCCTCGGCCTGCGCGAGGCCAACACGGCGCTGGCCATCGCCCAGCATCACGGCGTCTCCGACCTCGTGGCGCGGGTGCTGGCCGGGCGCGGCGTGACCGTGGAGGGCGCGCCGGAATTCATCGACCCGACCCTGCGCAGCCTGATGCCCGACCCGGCGACGCTGACCGACATGGACAAGGCCGCGAGCCGCATCGCCGACGCCGTCATGCGGCGCGAGACGGTGGCGATCTTCGGCGATTACGACGTCGACGGGGCCTGCTCCTCGGCGCTGATGGCGCGATTCCTCAAGCATTACGGCGTGGCGCATTCGATCTATATCCCCGACCGCGTCTTCGAGGGCTACGGGCCGAACCCGGAGGCGATGCGCGAGCTCGCCGCCAAGGGCGCGACGCTGATCGTCACCGTCGATTGCGGGACCAACAGCGCGCCGTCGATCGCGGCGGCGCGGCAGGCGGGGGCCGACGTGGTGGTGCTCGACCACCACCAGGTCGGCGGGCCGCTGCCGGAGGACGCCGCGGCCATCGTCAATCCCAACCGCGAGGACGACATCTCGCTGCAAGGCCATCTCTGCGCGGCGGGGGTGGTGTTTTTGACGCTGGTGCAGACGGCGAAGATTCTTCGCGCACGCGGGCAGGGGGGCGGGCCGGACCTGTTGTCGCTGCTCGACCTCGTGGCGCTCGCCACCGTCTGCGACGTGGTGCCGCTCAAGGGCGTCAACCGCGCCTTCGTGGTCAAGGGGCTGCTGGTGGCGCGGGCGCAGAGCAATGCGGGATTGGCGGCGCTGGCGCGGGTGGCGCGCATCGGCGAGCCGCTCAACGCCTTCCATCTCGGCTTTCTCATCGGCCCGCGCATCAACGCCGGCGGGCGCATCGGCGACGCCGGGCTCGGCGCGCGGCTGCTCGCGCTCGACGACGCCAACGCCGCCGACCGCATCGCGGCCGAGCTCGACCGGCTCAACCAGGAGCGGCAGGCCATGGAGGCCGAGATGCTGGCCGAGGCCGAGAGCGAGGCGGCGCTGGAATTGTCGGGCGGCGAGGGCGCGGCCATCGTCGTCACCGCCAGCGAGCGCTGGCATCCGGGCGTGGTGGGGCTTCTCGCCTCGCGGCTCAAGGAGAAGGCGCGGCGGCCGGCCTTCGCCATCGCCTTCAACGCCAACGGCGTCGGCTCCGGCTCGGGCCGCTCCATCGCCGGCGTCGACCTCGGCCGGCTGGTGCGCGGCGCGGTCGAGCGCGGGCTTCTGGTCAAGGGCGGCGGCCACGCCATGGCGGCGGGCGTGACGGTCGAGCGTGGCAAGCTCGGCGCGCTGCGCGCCTATTTCGAGGAGGAGGCGGCCGAGGCCGTGGCGCGGCTGCGCGAGAACCAGAACCTCTCCATCGACGGCGCGCTGGCCGCCTCCGGCGCCACCGCGACGCTCTACGAGGCGCTGCAGAAGGCCGGCCCCTACGGCTCGGCGCATCCGCAGCCGGTGCTGGCGCTGCCGCATCATATCTTGGCCGACGTGCGCGGCGTCGGCCGCGACCATGTGCGGGCGGTGCTGCGCGGCGCCGACGGCAAGCGCGTCAACGCCATCGCCTTCCGCGCAGCGGAGGGCGACCTGGGGCGCTTTCTTTTCAGCAACATAGGCCAGAGCGTTCATGTGGCGGGGAACCTGTCGCTCAACCACTGGAACGGCGCCGCCACGCCTCAGATACAGATTCTGGACGCGGCCCGGCCCGTTTGAAAGATCAGGCTTTTTCGCGCTCCGGCCTTGCGGCGGCGGGGGTCGGGTTCCCATATGCGTCGGGACTCGACACCCTACAGGAGACGCCGATGCCGGGTTCCCGGAACCGACTGACCAGACTGACCCTCGCCGTGGCGCTGGGTCTGGCCACGACATTCGCCGCCGTCGACATGGCCGACGCCCGCCGCGCCATGGGCGGCAGCAGCTTCGGCAGCCGCGGCGCGCGCACCTGGCAGGCGCCCGCGCCGACCCCCACCGCGCCCGGCGCGGCCTCGCCCATCCAGCGCTCGATGACGCCCAACACCGGCCCGACGATGCAGCAGCCCGGCATGCAGGGCCAGGCCGCGCAGCGCCCCGGCCTGTTCGGCGGCTTCGGCCGCTCCATGCTAGGCGGGCTGGTGGCGGGCGGCTTGCTCGGCATGTTCCTCGGCCATGGTTTCGGCGGCGTCGGCGGCGTGTTCAGCATGCTGCTGCAACTGGCGATCTTCTCCTTCCTCGGCATGTTCCTGCTGCGGCTCTTCGCCAATCGCAGCGCGCCGCAGCCCAGCGCCGCCGGCGGCCCGCAGGCCGGCTTCGGCGGGCGTCCGCCTTCGGTCAATCCGCTTTCGGGGCCGCTCGCCGCTGCTTTTGGCGGCAGTCAGGCCGCGCCGGCCCCGGACGAGAACATCGAGGTGCAGCAGGCCGATCTCGACCGTTTCGAGCAGATTCTCGTCGAATTGCAGAGCGCCTATGGCCGCGAGGACTACGCCGCGCTGCGCAACATCTGCACGCCCGAGGCCATGTCCTATCTGGCCGAGGAGATGGGCGAGCTCGCCTCGCACGGCAAGCGCAACGAGGTGAAGGACGTCAAGCTGTTGCAGGGCGACATTTCCGAGGCCTGGCGCGAGGGCGACACGGACTACGCCACGGTGGCGATGCGCTACTCCAGCATCGACGTGCTGGTCGACCGCACCACCGGCAAGGTGCTGGAGGGCGATCCGAACGCGGCCAGCGAGGCGGTGGAGGTCTGGACCTTCGCCCGCAAGAATGGCGGCCCGTGGAAAGTGTCCGCCATCCAGGACGCGCATTAAAGCAAAAGGCCCGGTCGTCGACCGGGCCTTTTCTTTTGTTGTTTTCACCGCATTTATGCGACGCCGAACGTTCCGTTCGGCTGCAAAATGCTACCAGCTTCCGATATTCGCCGCCGAGGCCCAGGGCTCCTGCGGGGCGAGGCTCGCGCCCTTCTGGATCAGCTCGATGGAGATGCCGTCGGGCGAGCGGATGAAGGCCATGTGGCCGTCGCGCGGCGGGCGGTTGATGGTGACGCCGGCCTTCTGCAGCTTGTCGCAGGCGGCGTAGATGTCGTCGACCAGATAGGCGAGGTGGCCGAAATTGCGCCCGCCCTGATAGTCCTCCGGGTCCCAGTTAAAGGTCAGCTCCAGCTCCGGCGCGCGTTCGGACAGGGCGCGCTCCTTGTCGGCGGGCGCGGCCAGGAAGATCAGCGTGAAACGGCCCTTCTCGTTGTCGATGCGGCGGATTTCCTCCAGCCCCAGCTTGTTGACGTAGAAATCGAGCGATTGGTCGATATCGCGGATACGGACCATCGTGTGCAGATAGCGCATGGCGTTTTTCCCGGTTGCAAAGCATCGATGGGACTCTATTTCCCCTTCAATGGCCCCCGCGTCAAGCGCCGCGGCGCCGGCCATGGCGCGCAAGAGCGGCGCGATCATGGGGATGACGGCAAGATAAGACTTGCCGCCTCCGGTTAAGGAAGTGTTTATTGTTCGGGCGAGAATCAGATGGGAATCAACGGCGGTCAACGAAGGAGGGGCGTGCGTAATGGCGGACAAGTCAATGTCGAATGACCAGCTTCGCGACCAGCGCACCCCGGAAGAACTCGACGACATGGTCGAGGTCGCGGGCCAGATCAAATGGTTCGACGTGGCCAAGGGCTACGGCTTCGTCGTGCCGGACGAAGCCGGCCTGCCCGACATCCTGCTGCACGTGACGACTTTGCGCCGCGACGGTTTCCAGACGGCGCTGGAAGGCGCGCGCATCGTCTGCGAGGCGCGGCAGGGCGACCGCGGCCTGCAATGCTTTCGCGTCCTGTCGATGGATTCCTCCACGGCGGTGCATCCCTCGCAATTGCCGCCGCAGCGCACCCACGTCACCGTCACGCCGTCGAGCGGGCTGGAGCGGGTGATCGTGAAATGGTTCAACCGCACCAAGGGCTTCGGCTTCCTCACCCGCGGCGAGGGCACCGAGGACATCTTCATCCACATGGAGACGCTGCGCCGCTTCGGCATGATGGAGCTGCGCCCCGGCCAGGTGGTGCTGATCCGCTTCGGCACGGGCGAAAAGGGCCTGATGGCGGCGGAAATCCATCCCGACATCGGCACCGCCATTCCCGTCTCGCACTGATCTCTCTCGCACTGGCGGCCGACGAGATCGCTCGTTCACGAACCGGCGAGCCCCTTGCCGCCGACGGGCGGCGCCGCTACTCTTCCCCGCATCCCGTCCAGGCGCAAAGGCCTTCCTTTCATGAGCCGCTTTCTCCTCGTCGTCGCCTTCCTGTTCTCGATCCTTCCGGCCGGGGCGCAGGACATGCGCGCCATGCGGCTGCCGCTCGACCGCGAGCCGCTCGTCTTCGTCACCGCGCATGGCAAGGCGAGCTTCGGCCTCGAAATCGCCCGCACCGAGGAGCAGCGCGAGCGCGGCCTGATGTGGCGCAACGACTTTCCCAAGGACCGCGCCATGCTGTTCGTCTTCGGCGAGACGCGCAGCGTCATGATGTGGATGAAGAACACGCCGATCCCGCTCGACATGGTGTTCCTGGACGCGCAGGGCCGCGTCTCGGCCATCACCGAGGGCGCCAAACCCTTTTCGGAAACCATCATCTCCTCCGAGGGGCCGGCGGCCTATGTGGTTGAATTGCTGGCGGGAGCGGTTAAACATGCCGGCATCCGGCGCGGCGACCGGGCGATCCACAAGGCGATCTGCGGCGCCTGCCGGCCCTGAACGGCGATCATACAAGGACGGCATCGTGAGCGCGCTCGACATCGACTATTTCGACCATGACGGACTGCGCCTGGCGTTCCGGCAGGAAGGCGAGGGCGAGCCCGTCCTGCTCATCCACGGCTTCGCCTCGTCGAGCCTGGTCAACTGGGTGTCGCCGGGCTGGTTCCGCACCCTGACCGAGGCGGGCTACCGCGTCGTCGCCATCGACGACCGCGGCCACGGCCTGTCGGACAAGCCGCACGACCCCGCCGCCTACACGCCGACGCTGATGGCCGGCGACGCGGCGGCGCTGCTCGACCATCTGGGGATCGAAAAGGCGCATGTGATGGGCTATTCCATGGGCGCGCGCATCACCGCCTTCCTCGCCTCGGAGCGGCCGGAAAAGGTGCACAGCGCCGTCTTCGGCGGGCTCGGCATCGGCATGGTGACGGGGGCGGGCGACTGGGAGCCGATCGGCGAGGCGCTGATGGCGGCGGACCCCGAGGCCATCACCCATCCGCGCGGAAAGATGTTCCGCAAATTCGCCGACCAGACCAGGAGCGACCGCGTGGCGCTGGCCGCCTGCGTCATCACCTCGAAGGAGCTGGTTCCGGCGGCGGCGATCCAGCGCATCATGCAGCCCGTGCTGGTGGCGGTGGGGACCGAGGACGACATCGCCGGCGACCCGCACCGGCTCGCCGACCTCCTGCCCAACGGGCGGGCGCTGGACATTCCGGGCCGCGACCACATGCTGGCGGTGGGCGACCGGGTCTACAAGCGCGGGGTGCTGGATTTCCTGAAAGAATATCCGCTTTGAGCGGATGTCGCAAAGGCCGGTTCCGCGTTATGATGGAATTGGCGTTGCATGACGGGCTGAAGCGTATCATATATCCGCCGCAGACAGAATTTGGAGCAGGAACATGTCGGTTCGCATCCCCGCGAAATTGAACGCGGCGCTGGGGCAGGTCGATCCCATCTGGAGCTCGATCCGCGCCGAAGCGGAGGAGGCCGCCAAGAGCGACCCCGTGCTGGCCTCTTTCTTCTACGCCACCATCCTCAACCAGCCGAGCCTGGAGGACGCGGTGATGCACCGCATCGCCGAGCGGCTGGGCCATGCCGACATCAGCGCCGACCTGTTGCGCCAGACCTTCGAGACCATGCGCGCGGCCAGCCCGGAATGGTCGCAGATCCTGCGCGTCGACATCCAGGCCGTCTACGACCGCGACCCGGCCTATAGCCGCTTCATGGACCCGGTCCTGTACCTCAAGGGTTTTCACGCCATCCAGACGCACCGGCTGGCGCATTGGCTCTATCACCAGGGGCGGCGCGATTTCGCCTATTACCTGCAAAGCCGCTCCTCCTCGATCTTCCAGACCGACATCCATCCCGCCGCGCGGCTCGGCAGCGGGCTGTTCCTCGACCACGCCACGGGGCTTGTGGTGGGCGAGACGGCGGTCATCGAGGACAACGTCTCCATCCTGCACGGCGTCACGCTGGGCGGCACCGGCAAGGCCGGCGGCGACCGCCATCCGAAAATCCGCCACGGCGTGCTGATCGGCGCGGGCGCGAAAATCCTCGGCAATATCGAGGTCGGCCATTGCTCCAAGATCGCCGCCGGCTCGGTGGTGCTGAAGCCGGTGCCGTGCAACGTCACGGTGGCGGGCGTGCCGGCGCGGGTGATGGGCCAGAGCGGCTGCGCCGAACCGTCGCGCCAGATGGACCAGATGCTGGGCGACGGCATTTGAGCGGCGGCGCTTGATAGGGCGGAAAGCCGCTCTATGTGATTGTTTCTATGCATGTCCGGGCGCGGGAGGCGCTTCGCGCCTGCGGCGCGGACGCTTTCGGCCGGGGCCGAGGCTCCTCGTGGACGACCATTGTCCGGGGCTTTACATCGCAAGACGCCGGGTGCAATACACCCGCCCCACACAAGACAGGAGAATCCGGTTGAAACCCGAAGAACTCAAGAAACTGGACGCCTATTTCAAACGGACCTTCAACAATCCCGGCCTTCAGGTGAAGGCGCGGCCGCGCAAGAACGACTCGGCCGAGCTTTACCTCGAGGACGAGTTCCTCGGCCTGATCTACAAGGACGAGGACGAGGGTGAGCTGTCCTATAATTTCTCGATGGCGATCCTCGACGTCGACCTCTGACGCCGGCCTGTCGGCAAGGCGAACACGCCCTCTCCGCGCGGCGGGGAGGGCGTTTCGTTTTTTCGGGGTGAGGGAGGTTTCGCCGTCCTCGTTGCGGATGACAAAGCGGCCGGTCAGTTGCCGAGCAGGCGGCTTTTGGCGAAGGCGCGCACGGCGTCGTCCAGTTCCTTCCATTGCCCCAGCATGGCGCGGGGGAAGCGATAGAGGATCTGCAGGCCGCGGCCGAATTGCAGGTCGCGCTCGCAGGCGTCGATCTCCTCGGCCGCCTCGCTTTTCATGCAGCGGGCGACGAAGGCCGGCTGGCCGGAGGAGGCGTCCGACAGGGCCAGCTCCTCGTCCTTGTAGGCGGTGCGGTCGGTGAAGTCGTGCAGGGTCAGGCCGGCGGGGCCGGGACGGCCCTGCGGCTCGATCAGTTGCGCATAGATCGGCAGGTAGCGCCCGCTCATGTCGCGCGACATGGCGCGCTCGCCGATGGTCATGAAGATTAGTTCGCGCCGCGGCGTCAGCAGGTTGAAGGCGGCGCGGTCGGCCTCGGCGTAGCCGGTCAGGCCCGGCCATTTGGCGTAGAGGTCGAGCCGGCCCGCCGCCCCGTCGCGGCGCTGGCTGGAGAAGCGGATCATGTTGGCCGGCACCGACAGGACGTCGTCGCCGATGACGATCTCATAGGCGCGCAAGCTGTCGGTATGGCCGCCGCGCGCGATGGTCGGGCCGAGCCAGCGCGCGCCGAGGAGCACCGCCGCCGTCAGCGCCAGCAGCGACAGCACCGCCGTCGCCAGCCGCCCGGCCAGCCTGCCGCCGTCGCTCGAAAGGGAATATTCGGTCGCGTTCGCCATCGCTTCGCCATGCCGCCGTTGAAGCCCGGATTATCGGGCCGGCATGGTTAACGGAGCGTGAAACGGCGGCGGGGGATTTCGGGCGACATGCTTTAGGTCTTTGTTTTCAAGCATGGTATCATCGCCGCGCGATCACTGGACGGAGGAGCCGATGCCGATCTACGCCTATAACGGACACAAGCCGCATTTCGCCGACCGCGCCACAAACTGGATCGCGCCGGACGCCACGCTGATCGGCAAGGTCGAGGTGGGCGAGAACGCCGGCTTCTGGTTCGGCGCGGTGCTGCGCGGCGACAACGAGACCATAACCGTCGGCCGCGACACCAATATCCAGGAACATTGCGTGCTGCACACCGACATGGGCTTTCCGCTGGTGATCGGCGCGGGCTGCACCATCGGCCACCGCGCCATCCTGCACGGCTGCGCCGTCGGCGACAATTCGCTGATCGGCATGGGCGCCATCGTGCTGAACGGAGCGCGGATCGGCGCCAATTGCCTGGTCGGGGCCGGGGCGCTGGTGACGGAAGGCAAGACCTTCCCGGACAATTCGCTGATCGTCGGCGCGCCCGCCCGCGCGGTGCGCGAGATCGACGCCGAGGCGGTCGAGAAGCTCAAGGCCTCGGCCCGCCACTATGTCGAGCGCGGCCACGCCTTCATGCGCGGCATGGAGCCGGCCTAGAAGGTCTTGTCGTCGCATGAATGCAGGGAAAACAAAGGGATAGAGCGTCGATCCATCGGGCCGGCGCTCTAGTCGCGGATGCTGCCGACCGGGATGTCGCGGTCGTCGCGGATCGACACCCAGAGGCCGGAATTGGCCGTCGACTGGCGCTTGAGATAGCTGTAGTCGGTCTTGTTCCAGGCCAGGATGCGCCCGTCGAGATTGTCGAGGATGAAGTCGCCGCGGTCGGTGCGGACCGTCAGCACCGCATGGCCTTCGCCGTTGGGCTGGCGCACCACCGTCAGAAGCAGCGTGTTGGCCGGCAGGCCCAGGGCCATCAATTCACGCTGCTTCTCCAGCATATAGTCGTCGCAATCGCCGGCCGTGGTCGGGTATTCCCAATATTCCTCCTTGCCCCAGACCTCCATGTCGGTGGCCGGGCGGATGCGGGCGTTGACCTGGTCGTTGACCGCGACGATCTCGCCCCAGAGTTTTGCGTCGAGCCTGAGCGGCGCCGAGGAGCGGCCGGGAATGCCGCATTGGGCCGGGTGGCGGCGGCAGAAATCGTAATGGCCGATCGGCTGCGAGGTGCGCGCGCCGACGCCCATCCATGGCGAGGACGAGGCGGGGCCGGCGGCCTCGGCCAGGCCGGTCGCGAGAAGAAGCAGCAGCGCCGCGACGATGGATCGTCTCATCATTCTTGTTCTCCCTGTCGGGGACAAGAATGACGGCGAGACTTTGAAACCGGCCGAATCCGCGCGCGAAAATGCGAGTCGAATTCGATTAAAACTGCGAAAAACCGCGAAACTTTTTGTTTAAAAAGCGGCTTTCGGGGGTCGAATCTGGCCCAGATCGCGGCTTCTTTGCGGCCTTTTCATGGCTTTTGGCCTTTTCGGGCTTCGCCAATCCGTAACCTTGACGCGCATTCATCTTTCAGGCGGTGCGGATTTCGCCGAACAGGCTCTCCAAAGCGGGCAGGGTCTGGATGGTGGCGAACTCGACCGCGAAACCGTCCTGGAGATGGCGCACCACCGTGGCGCGGATCGGGCCGATCATCACGCCGCTGCGCAGGTCGGGCCGCAGGCCGCACTCGATCGCCGCGCCCGACAGCGACAGGTCGGCGACGCGGCAGAGCTGCTGCGCCCCGTCGGCGAAGGTGACGGTGTGGTTGGGCTGCTGCGGGATCAGGCGCTCGTGGCGGCGGTCCTCGGCCAGCGACAATTCGTGCTTG
Organism: Hyphomicrobiales bacterium; assembly: GCA_900465915.1. Taxonomy (GTDB): domain Bacteria; phylum Pseudomonadota; class Alphaproteobacteria; order Rhizobiales; family Rhizobiaceae; genus Brucella. The sequence goes on along the minus strand of UBKJ01000027.1, from coordinate 4,445 downwards.
TTGGCGAGCCAGGTGAGCTGCGCCGACAGCTTGTCCTTCTTCTGCTCGGAATTGGAGAGAATCAGGTGGAAACCCTCCGCCGTGATCTCCGCCGCCGTGCCCTCAATGCGCCCGACATGGTCGACATAGGCGACGATCCGCTCGCCGTTGCGGGGGGTGGCGATGCCGCTCATCAGCGCGGTTCCCGGCGACATGCGCTTGATAATGCAGGGATATTCCTGCCGGTTCTCCAGCATGTAGCGGCCGTTGAGATCGACGGCGACGTCGTTGAAATTCTCCTGCCGGACAGGGCTTGCCGGCGATGGCTCGGCGAATTCTCTCATCGATGTCGTCCCCCCAAAGCCGCGAACGGGCATGGAAGGAAGCCTACACCAGACGCCGGCGCGGCGGAACCGTTTTAGCGCGCCTTGCCGCCGGCGATGACGCGCAGCCTGGGGATTTCGCGGCGCGGGGCCGGAAGCGGCGCGTTGACGGCGCGGGCGACGGGCTTTTGCGCCGGGGCGGAAGGCGCGAAATCGGGCGCCAGCGGCTCGATCCGGTCGAGGCTGGCGAGCACGATCGGGTCCGCGCCCAGCCAGGCCGGGGCGTCGGGCGCCGCCAGCCCGCCGACGAGGCCGCCGTCCTCCAGCGGCGCGAGCAGCATCTCGAACACCAGGCTGCGGCCCGACAGGCTAACGCCGTCATGCAGGCTCAGCGCCGGAACGCCCAGGTCGCCGATATTGCGGACTAGGTCGCGCAGGGCCGGGCGCTCCTGCGCCGGCCACAGCGATTGCAGCGGAACGCCCTTCAATTCACGGCCGAACAGGGCGCAGATGCGGGTGCCGGCGAGCCGGAAGGCGGGATCGCCATTGTGGTCCGGCTCCAGGATGAAGAGATCGGCCAGATGGCGTCCGAGCCGGCGCGGCTCCAGCGCGGCGCGGGCGGGGGCGCGGAACAGGCCGTCGCCGCCGCGCGCCAGAATTTGCCATTCGCCGAAGATTGCGCTGACGCTGGAATGTCTCATGAGGCCCGTCCGCTCCCGGATGCGATTTCGGGGCATTAAAATAGTATTAACCGTGACGGGGCCAGCCTCGCGCCGCCTTCGTCCACCGCGCTTCGCCGTTAAGGTTAACGGAAGGTAAGCCTTGCAAAGCGGGAGCGGCTGCGCTTTGATGGGACATCAGACGAAGCCTTTGTGAAGATTGGCGTTTTCTGAAGCTCCAGTATCTTGAGAGAGGGCGCGGCCTGTTCGCGCTCCGGCCGGTTGGAACCTTCCGCCGGCCTTTCTTTTTAACCAATTCTCCCCTATCACATTGGCGGGCCTGCATCGCGGGCGTTCAGACGAAGGCAGCGCCATGAGCAATTTCGACCCCGCCACGCGACGGGACCGCCCGCAGGGCGGCGAGCCGATCTTCAACATTCCCGGCGTGGTGCTGGCGCTGATCGCGGCCTGCGTCGGCGTCTATCTGTGCCAGTTCTATGTGTTGAACGACGGGCAGGCGGAAGCCTTCACGCTCGATTTCGCGCTGATCCCGGCGCGCTTCTCGCTGGCCGGCGGCTTCTCCGACCCGGCGGCGCTGTTCACGCTTCTGAGCTATTCCTTCCTGCATGGCGGCTTCGCCCATGTGGCGCTCAACATGATCTGGCTCGCCGCCTTCGGCTCGCCGCTGGCGGGGCGCATCGGGACCGGGCGGACGCTCGGCTTCTGGGTTCTGACGGCGGTGGCGGCGGGGCTCACCCATTTCGCCGTCCATCCCGAAAGCGTGTCGCCGCTGGTCGGCGCCTCGGGGGCGATCTCCGGCATGATGGGGGCTGCGGCGCGCTACGGCTTCCGCCGCATCGGCGAAGGCCGGCGCTCGGAATTCGCCGGGCCGGTGCTGCCCATCGGCGTCACTTTGTCGTCGCGCACGGTGCTGACCTTCGTCGGCTTCTGGTTCGTCATCAACCTCGTCACCGGGCTCTACTCCACCGGCGGCGCCGACCTTTCGGGCATCGCCTGGGAGGCGCATATCGGCGGCTTCGTGGTCGGCTTCCTGGCCATTCCCTTCTTCGACCGCCCGCGTCCCTATGACAGGCCGCTGCGGGCCTGACCCGGGCCTGATCGGACTTGCAAACAAGGGGCGGGAGGCGCACCATTGCGGCGAGGCGGGGAGGAGGCGTCCGCATCTTGCGGGCCGTCGCCGCTTTCCATGGGAGGACCCGGAATGACAGTCAAATCGATTCTCGCGGCCAAGGGCAGGGACGTCGTCGTCATCGCGCCCACCGACACGCTGGACCACGCCGTGACGATGCTGACGCAGCACCGCATCGGCGCCGTGGTGGTGTGCGACGAGGCGGGGCGAATCAAGGGAATCCTGTCCGAACGCGACGTGGTGCGCGCCGTCGGAACCCAGAGGGAGAAGGCGCTGGCGCTCTCCGTCGCCGAAGTGATGACGGCCAAGGTGCAGGTCTGCCACGAGCATCATACGATCAACCAAGTGATGGAGACCATGACGCGCAGCCGCTTCCGCCACATGCCGGTGGAAGAGGGCGGCAAGCTGGTGGGAATCATCTCCATCGGCGACGTGGTCAAGCGCCGCATCGAGGACGTCGAGCGCGAGGCGAACGAGATCCGCAGCTATATCGCCACCGCCTGAGGGCGCGCGATCCGGGCCGCATCCGGCCCGGATTTCAATTCACCTGCGGGCGCGCAAAAAACGCTCCGCCGCATAGAGCGAGATGGCGGCGGCGTTGGAGACGTTGAGCGACTTGATCTCGCCCGGCATGTCGAGCCGGGCCAGCGCGGTCACTGTCTCGCGGGTCTTCTGGCGCAGGCCCTTGCCCTCGGCCCCCAGCACCAGCGCGACGCGGTCGCCCGACAGCGTCGCCTCCATCTCCAGCGGCCCTTCCGAATCGAGCCCGATGGTCTGGAAGCCGAGCGCGTGCAATTCCTCTATGGCCTCGGCCAGGTTGCGCACCTCGATATGCGGGATCAGCTCCAGCGCGCCCGAGGCGGCCTTGGCCAGGACGCCGCTTTCCTGCGGGCTGTGGCGGCCGGTGGTGATCAGCGCGCCGGCGCCGAAAGCCACCGCCGAGCGCATGATGGCGCCGACATTGTGCGGGTCGGTGACCTGGTCCAGCACCAGGAGAAGCGGGCTTTCGGTCAGCTCCGACAATTTCTTGGGTTTCAGCGGCTCGGCCTCGATCATCACGCCCTGGTGCACGGCGTCGGAGCCGGTCTCCCTGTCGATCTCGCGCGGCTCGACGATCTCGACGGGGAAAGGCTGGGCTTCGGCCTCGCCGATCTCCAGCCGGGCGAAGCCGTTGCGGGTGGCGCGCATGCGCAGGATTTTCCGCGCCGGGTTCTCCACCGCGGCGCGCACCGTGTGCAGGCCGTAGAGGCGCACGGTGCCCTCGCTCACCGCGCTCGCGGCGAAGCCGGGGCGCTGCGGCCGGTGCGGCGGCTTGCCCTCCGACGCGGCCTTCTGGTCGCGATGCTGGCGGCGCAGGCGCGCGTAATGGGAATCTTTTGGGCTGCGGGGCGGGGTCTGGTCGGTCATGCGCGCCTTATAACGCTTCGCGCGCGGGGAAGATAGACGAGTTCGATTTGCGGTGGGAAGATTCGCGCGCTCCCGCCGTGGAAGGTTCGGCGACCCGCGTTGCGCTGTTCTCGCGCGCCGGTTCGCTTATGTTACGCCGGACTGCGCTCCGTCACGACATTCGGGGGCTTCACGTCTATCGCGCCGGCCTCCCTGGGCGCGGCTATACGCTGAACCTATATATACAGTGCGATCCCGGCGCGGGGCGTTCCGGCGATTCGCGATCCTGTCCGATCCTCTGCCGCGCCGCAGGACAAAAGCCTTCGCCGCCAGCCGGGCGGCGCTCGGGCCGGGGAGGGACGGGCGGCATTTCCACATGCTGCGGAAGCATATGCATTCTTTTCGCTTTTACCCTGTTGACAGGGGATAAGCTTATCGTCATAAGGCCCCTCGCGGATCGACGGCTGGCCGGACAGTCAGCCCGAACCCCCGCGAAATGCCTAGCGCTCGATCCCGACGATAGTGCCGGAGGGATGCCCGAGTGGTTAAAGGGGACGGACTGTAAATCCGTTGGCTAAGCCTACGTTGGTTCAAATCCAACTCCCTCCACCACTGTCGGATCGGATCGGAAGCGCGCGGGTATAGCTCAATGGTAGAGCAGCAGCCTTCCAAGCTGAATACGCGGGTTCGATTCCCGCTACCCGCTCCAGATTATCAGAGCGGTTTGGCGTGTAAGGAATCATCGACGGGCGGTTCGCCGTTCCGTTTTGGCAGAAATGCCGGTCCGGGAGCCGGAAGGTTTTTCGCGCCGGCGCTTGAGCGGTTCTAGAAAAAGAGAACAACGGCGATGGCCAAGAGCAAATTCGAACGTAACAAACCCCACGTCAACATCGGCACGATCGGTCACGTCGACCATGGCAAGACGTCTCTGACGGCTGCGATCACGAA
>UBKJ01000042.1 GCA_900465915.1 Hyphomicrobiales bacterium | reverse complement strand
GCCTCCGCATCGGCGGCTACGTCCGTTACGACGTGCACGGCGGCGCCAACGCCTATGACGGTTCGGACCGTAAGGGCTGGGACAAGACGGCCCGTATCGTCCTGAACACCTACACGGCTTCGGAAACCGATCTCGGCACCCTGAAGACCTTCACCGAGCTGCGTTACGACTGGGCCGCGCTCAACTCCCATCATAACCCTGTCGGTTTTGACGGCGATGGCTTCTACGGCTCTGGCGGCGGCAATTCCTACATCGAATTCGCCTACATCACCCTCGGCGGCTTCAAGGTCGGTATCGACGAATCCGAATACCTGACCTTCACCGGCTACCTCGGCGACATGATCAACGACGACGTGATCTCGGCCGGCTCCTACCGCACGGGCAAGATCTCCTACACCTTCACCGGCGGCAACGGCTTCTCGGCCGTGGTTGCTCTGGAGCAGGGCGGCCAGGACACCGGCGCTTCGGGCGGCAACACCAGCTACACGATCGACGGCTACGTGCCGGACGTCGTCGCCGGCGTGAAGTACGAAGGCGGCTGGGGCAAGATCGCCGGCGTCGTGGCTTACGACTCGGTCATCGAAGACTGGAACGCCAAGGTTCGCGGCGACGTGAACATCACCGACCGCTTCTCGGCTTGGTTGCAGGGCGCTTACTCGTCCGAAGCCACCCCCTTCCAGAACTACGGCCAGTTCGGCGGCAAGTGGGCCGTCTGGGGCGGCCTGAAGTACAAGGCCACCGACAAGGCGACCGTCAACTTCCAGGCTGCGCATGAAGATTGGGGCCGCACGGCTGTTGGCCTGAACGTCGCTTACGAGCTCGTTCCGGGCTTCACCATCACCCCGGAAGTCTCCTACGTTCACTTCACCGACAACCATTACGACGTCGAGAAGAAGAACGCCGTGGAAGGCATCATCCGCTTCCAGCGCTCGTTCTAATCCGAACGATACGACAGACGCCAGCGGGGTCTCCCCGCTGGCGTTCACCCGTTTCACCGCAATGCTCGTGAACGCGTGAAATCCCGTCGGAAGGGGAATTCCGGTGGGGATCTTTGAGGGAAGATCGAAAGCGAGGGACAAAAAACCGGGGATAAGCAGGGGTCTTTTTTAAGGATCGCGCAATGTCTCCGCAAAAATTAGCGTGCTTATCTTGTTTGGCTCCGATTATTTCGCTAATCGTGCGTTCCGCGTAGAGGGGACGTGCGATGATTGCTGTTGGGAATATGAATGTCGGAGGCGGCGAATCCTATGCGCCGGTTCTCGACTACCAGATCAACTACACATCCAATAAAAGCAGGAATCACCGGCTCGTAGAGCCCTGCTCCCTCGCTGAACTGACGGCGAAATATATCAACATCCTTTGGGATGACGGGTCTCACAAGTATAATGTGCGATCGTTCCTCGGTGAAATCGACGAAATCCTGAAAGGCCAGCGCTTTTCGGGCTTCGATCAGGAAATGCTGGACTCCCTCATCGGCGCGCTTCGCGAGCGTGGCAACAGCAATGCGACCATCAATCGAAAGATGGCTGCGTTGAGCAAGCTGCTGCGAAAGGCCCACAAGATGGGGGACATTTACAGCCTGCCGGAGTTCATCCGCCAGAAAGAGCGCGTGGGGCGCATCCGCTTTCTGGAATATGAGGAGGAAAAGCGCCTGTTCGCGGCGCTGAAATCCCGTTGCCCCGACAGCTATCGCCTCGCCGTGTTCCTGGTCGACACCGGATGCCGCCTCGGCGAAGCCATCGGCCTGACCTGGAACGACGTCCAGGACCAGCGCGTCACCTTCTGGCTGACCAAATCCAACCGCAGCCGCACCGTCCCCCTCACCCGCCGCGCTCGCAAATGCGCCGCCATCCCGCATGAGCGCCTGAAGGGCCCCTTCTCGATGCTGACGCAGGTGCGCTTCCGGCAGATCTGGAACGAGGCGAAGATCGAGGTCGGGCTCGGCGCCGACGACCAGGTCGTGCCGCATATCCTGCGCCACACCTGCGCCTCGCGCCTGGTGCGCGGCGGCATCGACATCCGCCGCGTGCAGATGTGGCTCGGCCACCAGACCCTGCAAATGACCATGCGTTATGCGCATCTGGCGACCAACGACCTCGATTCCTGCGTCAAGGTGCTGGAGATTCATTGACGTCCGGCCGCCGAAGACGGTGGCGCGTCCGGCGGCGAGTTGCTATGCCTCGTGACGGCGCGGAACCCGGTTCCGCGCCCGCCCGAACGAGCATCGACAGGATACGCCATGGCCTCGCCCCGCTTCACGCCTCTGGTCGAAAGTCTGCCCTCGACCGTCCCCTTCATCGGCCCCGAAACGCTGGAATTGCAGCGCGGCAGGCCCTTCAAGGCGCGAATCGGCGCGAATGAAAGCAGCTTCGGCCCCGCTCCCTCGGTGATCGAGGCCATGCGGGCGGAAGCCGCCGAAGTGTGGAAATACGGCGATCCCGAAAATCACGACCTTCGCCACGCCATCGCCGCGCATCACGGGCTCAAGCCCGAAAACGTCATGCCCGGCGCCGGCGTCGACGCGCTGCTGGGCCTGACGGTGCGGCTCTATGTGCAGGCGGGCGACCGCGTGATCAATTCGCTCGGCGGCTATCCCACCTTCAACTACCACGTCGCCGGCTATGGCGGCCGGCTGGTCACGGCGCCCTACGCCGCCGACCGGCCCGATCTCGACGCCCTGCTCGACGCCGCCCGGCGCGAGGAGGCCAAGATCCTCTATGTCGCCAACCCCGACAATCCGATGGGGACATGGCATGACGAGGCCGACATCCGCGCGCTGATGGACCGCATCCCGGAAACCACCGTGCTCGTGCTGGACGAGGCCTATTGCGAAACCGGCCCGGCCTCGGCCTTTCCGGCCTTCGAGACGGACCGGCCCAACGTGCTGCGCATGCGCACTTTTTCAAAGGCTTACGGGTTGGCGGGACTGCGCTGCGGCTATGTGATCGGTCCTGCCGAGGCGATCCGCGCCTTCGACCGCGTCCGCGATCATTTCGCGGTCAACCGCATCGCGCAGGCGGCCGCCATCGCCGCGCTGAACGACCAGGCCTATCTGCGCGACGTGGTGGCGAAAATCCATGCCGGAAGGGCGCGCATCGCAGCGATCGCCGCCGCCAACGGATTGCAGGCGCTGCCGTCGGCGACCAATTTCGTCGCCGTCGATTGCGGACGCGACGGCGCGTTTGCGACCGCGGTGCTGAACGGGCTGATCGCCCGCGACATTTTCGTCCGCAAGCCCGGCGCGCCGGTGCTCGACCGCTGCATCCGCGTCAGCGTCGGGGTAGAGGAGCAGCTCGACCTGTTCGAGGCGGCCCTGCCGGAAGCGTTGAAAGACGCCCGCGCAACGGCGGAGCGCGGAGCATGAGCGCCCTGCCCCGCAACCGGCTGTTCAGTACGCTCGGCGGGTTTTGCGGCGCGCTCGGCGTCGCCGCCTACGCCGGCGCGGCGCATGGCGCCGCGAACCATCTGGCCACCATGGCCCCGATCCTGCTCGGCCACGCCCCCGCCCTTTTGGCGCTGTCGCTGTTCGCGCCCACGAGCCGCGCGGCGCGGATCGGCGGCGCGGCGCTGGCGGCCGGGCTGGTCCTCTTCTGCGCCGACCTGATGATGCGCGACCTCACCGGAAACCGGCTGTTTCCCTTCGCAGCTCCGCTCGGCGGCTCGCTGATGATTCTGGGCTGGCTGGTCACCGCCGCGACCGGCTGGTCCTCGCGCAACGGCGAGCGATAAAATCCCGGAAACCGTCCTTCTATCCGAGAATTTGCTCAAAGAATTCGTGAGCTAAAAGTCGCCAGACAGTTGGCGACTATGCCGGGTCAGTTTCTGGCCCTTGCGGTCGAAGCGGCGATAAACATGCTCGGCGTCGAGCGGATCGAGGCTACTTCAAGAAGCGGCCAGCGTCACCACTTATGCACTCAGTCGGCGGGCTGGCGATTGCGAGCGATACTTCGCCAAGGAACTGTTTCACCATGATGTTCCAACGCGTGACGCTTTCTGCGCTACGAGGCGAGGTGAGCGAGAACAGAAAATGAGCAGCGACTACGCCGCTTGCAAGGGCATACGCTCAAACCGCGCGGCGTCGCGATCATGCCGATGCAAATGAGGCCGGAGCGTCATAACCGACGCTCCGGCCTCATCATGCATGCGCGCCCTGCGCGAGTAGCGCGGGGCGGTTCACTCTTCCTAAGATCAGGACTTGCTCTTGAGCTGGGCGTTGCAGAGGCTGTAATAGCCGCCGCCCTTCTGGATCCACTTGAGGCCGCCGAGCGCGTTGGCCGCCTTGGCCGCCTTGTACTGGTCGAGGCAGGTGTGCATGCGCGCCTTGCCGGCCGATTCGCTGGAATATTTCGGCGAGACGGCGGTCGGGAAGCTCACGCCCCTGGGCGCGGCGGTGGTGGGGGCCGCCGGCTCGCTGGCGCCGTCGGTGGAGAGCGCGACGGGATCGGCGCCCGGGCCGCATTCGGCCTTGCGGAAATCGTTCCACTTGGCGCCGTTATCGGTTCCGGCGGACTTGGCGGCCTGATACTTGGCGCTGCATTCCTTCATCGTCAGGCCCTTGCCGTCAGAGGCGGCGGCCGGAGCAGCCGTCTTGGCCGCCTTCTGGGTCGCGGCGGGCGCGGCCGGGGCGGCGGGCGCCGCGGCGGCCGCGTCGCCGCACTGGGCCTTGCGGAAGTCGTTCCACTTCATCGTGCCCAACGTGCCCGCGGTCTTGGCGGACTGGTACTTGGCGCTGCACTCCTTCATCGTCAGCGCGCTGGCGGGCGATGAAAAGGCGATGGCGGCCGTGCCCATGATCAATGCTGCGCCGGCCAAGGCTGTGATGGTTCGAATGGACATGTCGTCTCTCCTGTCGAGTGCGGCCCGTTCGATCGCTTGGGCGAAGGCCGCCGCGCGATCCTGCTAATAAAAACAAACGCAAAACACGCGGAACGCCCGTTTCGGCTTGCATGCGCCGCCAACATTGCGCCCGCGCAAGTTGACAGTCAATGATCTGGGCAATAGCGCGCGCCCCGACAACACAATTTTTCTAACGGCCATTCTTGGCCCGTGACGCCGGCGGGGGTTTTGCGAAGTAAAAGAATAATTCTATTCCTCGCCGTCCGCATTTATTCGGACAAGCTGAAATGCAGGACCAAGCGCGCCGGAATCGGCGACGCATCCATGATCCGACGCAATCGTAGCAGAACTATGATTTCGCGCGCTACGAAATTCAAAGCCCCGGCCTTCATGCCGCAGCGACGAAAAAGCCGCCTTTCACGGGCGAAAGGCGGCTTCGTCGGTTTGGCGTTTGGCCCGGCGGCGTCAGTGCGCGGTCATCCATTCGCGCGCGCCGCGCAGCGCCGCGGCCAGCTCGGTCTTGCTCATGGTGGCGGCGACCTGGTTGCGCATGCGGGCGGCCTTGTCGCTGCCGCGGATGGCGGCGATGTTGAGCCATTTGTGCGCCTCGACCACGTCGATCTCGCAGTCGCGGCCGATGGCGTATTTCAGCCCCATCTCCAGCAGGACGCGGTCCTGCGAAGCGGTGTTTTCCCTTTGTCCGAAGCTCTCGACTTGCGCCATTTTCTTTGTCCCTGTCAAAGTCCCGAGAACCATCCGGTCTTTCTTTTCGGGGCCGGCCAAGGCCGCCTCGAAACCGCCGGATTTGCGTTCCGTTCATGAGGACAAACATAGCGGACAGGCTTGAAACCGCCGTTAAACCAGATGCTTAACAGGCGGCCAACGAAATCCTGACAGAGGGTGAATTTGGGATTCCGTTAAACATCCAAGCCGCGCGGATCGCTGGATTTTTCCAAAAATCGGTCTCGGGGCCGGCGCGGGCGCGGAAACCGGGCGCTAACCATCGCACGCATTGCGCCCGGGCCGCGCCGCAAATATTCCGCTTTCGCGGCGCGGCGACTTGGATTACGTTTACGTATCGGTCAATCAGGGGAGACATGAATGATCCGCGCAATCCTACTTGGCGTGACGCTTTCCGTAGCCTTCGCCGCGCCGGCCTTGGCCGAGGACCCGATCGTCGGCTCGTGGAAGCGGCCCAGCGGCGCGGTGATCCGCTACGCGCCCTGCGGCGGCGGGAAATATTGCGGCACGGTGATGACCGGGCGCTACAAGGGCCAGTCCATCGGCTCGATGTCGGGCAAGGACGGCAGCTATACCGGCGAGGTCAACAAGCTGGACGAAGGCAAGACCTACGCCGGCAAGGCCAGCGTCAAGGGCGACACGCTCTCGCTGTCGGGCTGCGTCATGGGCGGGCTGATCTGCAAGAGCGAGAACCTCGCCCGCCAGTAAAGAATAAAGGGCGGCCCCGGGGCCGCCCTTTTTCGTCAGCGCGCCTTCTGGCCGAAGAGGATTTTCCGCTCCTCCTCCTTGTTGGCGGAGGCGTTGGCGCGTTCGCGCTCCTCCTTGCCGAGCGCGAGGCCGCGCGCCACCGCCGGCCTTGCGTTCATCGTCTCGTGCCAGCGCTTGAGATTGGGGAAGTCGTCGAGGGTCTGCTCGTAGTTCTTGTAGGCGTTGACCCAGCCGATGCAGGCCATGTCGGCGATGGAATAGTCGTCGGCGATGTAGTCGCGGCCTTCGAGCCGGCGGTCCAGCACGCCGTAGAGCCGGTTGACCTCGTTGGTGTAGCGGTCGATGCCGTACTGGATCTTTTCCGGCGCATAGATGCGGAAATGGCCCGCCTGGCCCGACATCGGGCCAAGGCCCGCCATCTGCCACATCAGCCATTCCTCCACCGCCACGCGCTTGCGCTCGTCGGCGGGGTAGAACTTGCCGAACTTGCGGCCGAGATATTGCAGGATGGCGCCGGATTCGAACACCGAGATCGGCGCGCCGCCCGGCCCCTCGGGGTCGACGATGGCGGGCATGCGGTTGTTGGGCGCGATCTTGAGGAAATCGGGCTGGAACTGGTCGCCCTTGCCGATATTGACATATTTGACCACGTAGGGAACGCCCAGTTCCTCCAGCATGACGCTGACCTTGAAGCCGTTCGGCGTCGGCCAGTAATACAGTTCGATGGGCTTGGTCTGTTCAGCCATGGGACTCTCCCGTCGGTTCGGCCTGTCCATAATGCACCGAAACATAAGACCCCGCCGCCCCGCCGCAAGGGGCCGCCGGCCCGCAATCGCCTCACATCAATATTTTTGAACGCCGGATGAACGGCCGCCTCAGCGCCGGTTCAGCAAGGCGGGTCTAGCCTCGATCCCGTCACACGCTCAGCCGTTCGGGGGAACCATGCTGTTTCGGCGCCTCACCATCCTCTGCCTCATGATCGCCGGCTGCGCCGCGGTCGCGAGCATCTTCATCGACCGTAAATACGACGTCTATCACGACCAGCCGGTGGTCGGCCCCGGCTGGGGCCAGAGCGAGGGTCTTGGCGGGGGTCCGGGCTGGGGTGCGGGCCCGCATCGAAAGGCGTGAACGGGTCATGTCACATTCATAGAGTTTGCTATACTCGGCGGATGACCCAGCGAATCGAAACACCCTTCCTGACCGAGATCAAGACGCCGCCCGCCTTCGAGCCGGAGGTCTTCACCGACGCCGAGGCCGCCGTGGCGGCGCTGCGCAAGCTCTACGACCGCAACACGGCCTTCCTGCGCCACGCCTTCGAGCAGGTGGCGCGCGGCGCCGCGCCGGCGCAGCGCTATCGCGCCTTCTATCCCGAGATCGGCCTGTCGACCTCCAGCTTCGCCCATGTCGACACGCGGCTGGCCTATGGCCATGTGACGACGCCGGGCGACTATTCGGCCACCATCACCCGGCCGGACCTGTTCTCGCATTACCTCAAGGAGCAGATCCGGCTCCTGATGCGCAACCACGGCGTCTCGGTCATGGTGCGGGAATCGGCGACGCCGATCCCGCTGCATTTCGCCTTCATGGAGGGGACCTATGTGGAGGCGGCGGTGGCCAACGCCTTCACCCATCCGCTGCGCGACCTGTTCGACGCGCCGGACCTGGCGGCGACCGACGACAAGATCGTCAACGCCGACTTCGACCCCGCGCCGGGCGAGCCGATGCCGCTCGCGCCCTTCACCGCCCAGCGCGTCGACTATTCGCTGCACCGCCTCGCCCATTACACGGCGACGAGCCCGCGGCATTTCCAGAATTTCGTCCTCTTCACCAATTACCAGTTCTACATGGACGAGTTCTGCGACTACGCCCGCCGGCTGATGGCGGAAGGCGGCGGCGGCTATACGCAATTCGTCGAGCCGGGCAACCTGATCACCCGCGCCGGCGAGACGGCGCCGACCAGCGGCGGCGCCGCGCCGCGCCTGCCGCAGATGCCGACCTATCATTTGCAGCGCGCCGACCGCTCGGGCATCACCATGGTCAATATCGGCGTCGGGCCGTCCAACGCCAAGACCATCACCGACCACATCGCCGTGCTGCGCCCGCACGCCTGGCTGATGCTGGGCCATTGCGCCGGCCTGCGCAACAGCCAGCAGCTCGGCGACTACGTGCTGGCCCACGCCTATATGCGCGAGGACCATGTGCTGGACGACGACCTGCCGGTCTGGGTGCCCCTGCCGGCGCTGGCCGAAATCCAAGTGGCGCTGGAGGAGGCGGTGGCCGAGATCACCGGCTACGAGGGCTACGACCTCAAGCGCATCATGCGCACCGGCACCGTCGCCACCATCGACAACCGCAACTGGGAGCTGCGCGACCAGCGCGGCCCGGTGCAGCGCCTGTCGCAGGCGCGCGCCGTGGCGCTGGACATGGAATCGGCCACCATCGCCGCCAACGGCTTCCGCTTCCGCGTGCCCTACGGCACGCTGCTCTGCGTCTCCGACAAGCCGCTGCACGGCGAATTGAAGCTGCCGGGCATGGCGACCGAATTCTACAAGCGCCAGGTCGCCCAGCACCTCCAGATCGGCATCCGCGCCATGGAGAAGATCGCCGCCATGCCGGACGAGCGGCTGCATTCGCGGAAACTGCGCAGTTTTTATGAGACGGCGTTTCAGTGATAAGGCAGTAGGGCAATAGGGCAGTAAGGCAGTATGTTTGGAGATAAGCGGTGAGCCCGCCTCCTGACGCTTAAACATACTGCCCTATTGCCTTACTGCCCTATTGCCCTCCCTTACTGCCCTACTGCCCTCCCTTTCGCCTCAATCCCCCGCTACAGCCGCCCGCATGTCCAGATTCCGCACCCGTCTTCCGCTGTTTTTGCTGGTCGGCGCGACGTTAGCGTCCGTGCCGGTGGTGCTGGGGTTTTTCGGGACCGTGCATCCGGCCTTCGACAGTTTCTCCCATCTGCGCGCGCATCTGGCGGTGGCGATGGCCGTGCTGGCCCTGCCGCTGCTGTTCACCGGGTTGCGGCGGGAGGGCGCGGTCGCGCTGTTGTTTGCGGTGATGGCTTTCGGGACCACGCTCGGCGGGGTGCAGGATTATCTGAGCGGGAACAGCGCCCGCGCCGATCCGGTGTCGGGAGCGCGCTACAGCCTGGTGCAGATCAATCTCCGCTTCGACAATCCCGAGCCCAAGCGCATCCTGCAAATGATCGCGCGGGAGAAGCCCGACGTCATCACCTATGAGGAAGCCGGCGAGGCCTGGAAGCCGTGGCTCGACATTCTCCAGGGCAGCTATCCCTATCGCCTCAATTGCGCATGGGCCGAGCACACATGGGGCGTCGGCATCCTGTCGCGGCGGCCGTTCAGCGAAAACGGGCGGAAGGATTGCGTCGGGGACGGGCTTCTGGCCATCGCGTCGATTAATTTCGGCGGGACCGACGTCAATGTCGCGGCGCTGCATTTCTCATGGCCGTGGCCGCGCCGGCAGCCCTATCAGTTGCGGCGCGTGGAGCCGGAGCTGCAAAAGCTGAAAGGCCCCCTCGTCATCGGCGGCGATCTCAACGCCGCGCCCTGGAGCGAGACGGTCCGCCGCGTCGAGGCCGCCTCCGGCGCGCGCCACATGACCGGGATCGGCGGCACATGGCTGATCCGCTACCTGCCGGCCAGCCTCGCGCCCTATCTCGGTCTGCCCATCGACCAGGTCTTCGTCAGCAAGGAGATCGAAGCGCCCAAGGCCTCCGCGCGCCCCGACGCCGGCTCCGACCACCTGCCGGTGCGGCTCGATTTCTCCGTCCCCATGCCGGTCCATCCGGACGAGGACGAAGCGCCGACGCAGCAGGTGATGGCGCAATAAAAGAAAAGCGGCCCGGAGGCCGCTTTTTCCTTACATGTTCACGTAGACGGCTCCTTCGCCGACATTTTGCCCACGGCGGTCGAGACGGACGCCGTCCCGAACGCGAACATTACATGTTCACGTAGACGGGTCCTTCGCCGCCTTGCGGCGGGACCCAGTTGATGTTCTGGTTCGGGTCCTTGATGTCGCAGGTCTTGCAGTGGACGCAGTTCTGCGCGTTGATGACGAAGCGCACATCCCTGGCGTTCGGGTCGGCGGCCGAATTGCCGTCCTTGTCCACCCATTCATAGACGCCCGCCGGACAATAGCGCGTCGAGGGGCCGGCGAAGACGTCGTGCTCCGAGGTCTTCTGCAGCTCCATGTCGCGCACCTGCAGGTGGATCGGCTCGTTCTCGTCGTGGTTGGTGTTGGACAGGAACACCGACGACAGCCGGTCGAAGGTCAAGACGCCGTCGGGCTTGGGATAGTCGATCTTTGCGTGCTTCGCCGCCGGCTCCAGCGCCTGCGCGTCGGTCTTGCCGTGCTTCAGCGTGCCGAAGAAGGAGAAGCCGAAAAGCTGGTTGGTCCACATGTCGAGCCCGCCCAGCGCGATGCCGATCGCCGTGCCGAAGCGCGACCACAGCGGCTTGACGTTGCGCACCCGCTTCAAATCCTTGCCGATGGCGCTCGAACGCCATTCGTTCTCGATCTCGACCGGCTCGTCGTTGGCGCGGCCGGCGGCGATGGCTTCGGCCAGCTTGTCGGCGGCGAGGATGCCCGATAGCACCGCGTTGTGGCTGCCCTTGATACGCGGCACGTTGACGAAGCCCGCCGAGCAGCCGAGCAGCGCCCCGCCGGGGAAGCTGAGCTTCGGCACCGACTGGAAGCCGCCCTCGGTGATGGCGCGCGCGCCGTAGGAGAGCCGCTTGCCGCCCTCGAACGTGTCGCGGATCGCCGGATGCGTCTTGAAGCGCTGGAACTCCTCGAAGGGCGACAGATACGGGTTCTTGTAGTTGAGGTGCAGCACGAAGCCCACCGCCACCATATTGTCTTCGAGATGGTAGAGGAACGAGCCGCCGCCCGTCTTCATGTCGAGCGGCCAGCCGAAGGAGTGCTGGACGAGGCCCGGCCTGTGCTTCGACGGGTCGACCTGCCACAGTTCCTTCAGCCCGATGCCGAATTTGCCCGGCTCGCGGCCTTCGTCCAGCTTGAACTTCGCGATGAGCTGCTTGGCGAGCGAGCCGCGCGCGCCTTCGCCGATCAGCGTGTATTTGCCGAGCAGAGCCATGCCGCGGGTGTAGTTGGGGCCGGGCGTCCCGTCGCGCTCGACGCCCATGTCGCCGGTGGCGACGCCGATCACCGCGCCTTCGTCGTTATAAAGCACTTCGGTGGCGGCGAAGCCGGGATAGATCTCGACGCCCAGTTCCTCCGCCTTCGTCCCCAGCCAGCGGCAGACATTGCCGAGCGAGACGATGTAATTGCCGTGATTGTTCATCAAGGGCGGCATGAAGGCGTTGGGCAGGCGGATGGAGCCGGCGGGGCCCAAAAATAGGAAATGGTCGTCCGTCACCGGCGTCTTGAAGGGGTGGCCCTCCTCCTCGCGCCAGCCGGGCAGGAGCGCGTCGATACCGACCGGATCGACCACCGCGCCCGACAAGATATGCGCGCCGACCTCGCCGCCCTTCTCCAGAACGACGACGGAAAGCTCGGGGTTGACCTGCTTGAGCCGGATCGCGGCCGCGAGGCCGGCCGGGCCCGCGCCGACGATCACCACGTCGAACTCCATGCTCTCGCGTTCGGGAAGCTCCTGGCTTGCAGCTTCTGGGGCTTCAGACATTCATCCCTCCGTCCGGTGACGCCGCTCCGTGCATACGACGATTGCGGCGACGTATCCAATCATCGTTCCGCATGATCCGATCCCGAATAGCCATAAACCGGCGCGAAGCCAATATTCGGGCGCATGCTTCCCCGTGTTTCGTCTTTTCCTGTCGCAGAGTTGAACACCATAGCCTATGCGTCCAATTGTCCAAATCCGCCGCGCGCCGGTCATGGCGCGCCGTTTTCGCGGCGCGGGCCGGCGCAGAGGCGCAATTCGGCCGATGCGCTCTTGCATTCGCGGCCAAAATTCGCCACCTCAGTCCATGAGGTGCGATTGATGAGCGACAGCCACGACATGCCCGACCTGGAGGCGCTACTCCGCTTTTACGCGGAGGCGGGCGTCGACGCGCCGCTGTCGGACGAGCCGATCGACCGTTTCGCGGCCGCGCCGCCGGCCGCGCAAGCCGCACAAGTCGCGCCGCCCGCTCAAGCCGCGCCCGCCCAGCCGGCCCCGCAGCCC
>UBKJ01000050.1 GCA_900465915.1 Hyphomicrobiales bacterium | reverse complement strand
CTCGCGATAGACGCCCAGCTGCCCGATCTCGCCGAGGTCGATGGGCGAGACGGTCCAGCCCCCCCTGCCCTCGGCCCTCCCCTCGGCCCGGCCCTCGCGCCGCACCAGCCCCTCCGCCTCCAGCCGCAGCAGCGCGGCGCGGATCGGCGTGCGCGAGGCCGAGAAGCGCCCCTCGATCCAGCGCTCCGTCAGCCGCTCGCCCGGCCCCAGCTCCAGCCCGAGGATCATGTCGCGAAGCTGCGCTTCCACTTCAAGCATTTGTGACATGGGCGGTCCGTCCTTGGGCTGCGGCGAGGATTGACAAGCGCCGGCCGGGGGCGCATGCAGGGCGACCAGTTTGGTATCCCAAACCGGAATACAAATCAACCGGAACCCATCATGACCCCCGACCACGACCGCTCCTGGAAACGGAACCTCGCAATATGCCTGTTCGGCTCGTTCACGACGCTGATCGCCATGTCGCTGCTTCTGCCGTTCCTGCCGCTTTACGTGGAGCAGCTCGGCGTGGCCGACCACGCGGCCATCGTGCAATGGTCGGGCATCGCCTATGGCGCGACCTTCCTGTCGGCGGCCATCGTCGCGCCTTTATGGGGCCGGCTCGGCGACCGCTACGGCCGCAAGCTGATGCTGATCCGCGCCAGCTTCGGCATGGCGGTGGCCATGTCGCTGACGGGCATGGTGACGAGCGTCTGGCAGCTTGTGGCGCTGCGCCTGTTCGTCGGCGTGGCCGGCGGCTATTCCTCCGGCTCGATGATCCTCGTCGCCACCCAGACGCCGAAGGACCGCACCGGCTGGGCGCTGGGCGCGCTGTCGGCGGGCATCATGGCCGGCAACCTGGCCGGGCCGCTGATCGGCGGCGCGCTGCCGCCGCTGATCGGCATCCGCGCCACCTTCTGGCTGGCGGGCGGGCTGATCTTCGTCACCTTCCTCGCCACCACCTTCCTGATCCGCGAGGAGCGCCGCCCCGCAGGCGCGGCCAAGGAAAAGCATTCCGGCTCGGTGTGGAGCGCCATCCCCGACACGCGGCCCGTCGTCGCCATGCTGATCACCTCGGTGCTGCTGCTCTTCGCCAACATGTCGATCGAGCCGATCATCACCGTCTACGTCATGCAGCTCACCAACGACGCGGCCCATGTCACCATGGTCGCCGGCGTGGTGATGGCGGCGGCGGCGCTGGGCAGCATCCTGTCGGCCTCGCGGCTCGGCAGGCTCGCCGACCGCGTCGGCCACGCCCAGGTCATCATCGGCGCCATGGCGGTGGCGGCGGCGCTGCTCGTCCCGCAGGCTTTCGTCACCGCCGCCTGGCAGTTGATCGCGCTGCGCTTCCTGATGGGGCTGGCGCTGGGCGGGCTGCTGCCCTGCATCTCCAGCGTCATCCGCCACAACGTTCCCGACCGGGTGGCGGGCGGCGCGCTGGGCCTGTCGGTGTCGGCGCAATATGTCGGCCAGGTCGCCGGCCCCGTGGCGGGCGGCTTCGTCGGCGGCCATTTCGGCATGCGCGCCGTGTTCCTCGGCACCTGCGTGCTGATGGCGCTCGGCGCCATCTATAACCGCGCCGCGCTGAAAAGGGCGGCGCAGGACTGACGCGCGAAGACGGCCGTTTCCGGCTTCAGCACCGAGGCCGGACGCTCAGATGCCGTAGCCGCCGTCGACGTTGAGCGCCACGCCGGTGATCATGGCGGCGTCGTCGGAGGCGAGCCAGAGCGCGGCCTCGGCCACGTCCTCGGGGCTCGACAGCCGGCCGAGCGGGATCGAGGCCTTGAGCGCGGCGCGGGCGGCGGGCGTGTCCTCGGGCAGGAACATGCCGAGCGACTTGCCCTCGGCCTCGGCCGGGCAGATGCAGTTGACGCGCACGTTGCGGTCGGCCAGCTCCAGCGCCATCGCCTTGGTGGCGCTGACCACGAAGCCCTTGGAGGCGCCGTACCAGGTGAGGCCCTTGCGCGGCCGCAGCGCGGTGGCCGACGCGATGTTGATCATCACGCCGCTCTTCTGGTGCTCCATGATCGGGGCCACGATCTGCGCGGCGAAGAACAGCGCCTTCATGTTGACGGCGGCGATGAGGTCGAAACTGTCCTCGCTGACCTCGGTCAGCGGCATGTTGCGATGGGTGAAGCCGGCGTTGTTGACCATGACGTCGATGCGGCCGAAAGTGTCGTAAGCCGTGCGGGCCAGCGCCTCCACGTCCTGCCGGCGCGACACGTCGGCGCGCACGGCCACCGCGCCGTCGCCCAGCTCGGGCAATTCGTCCTCCAGGCTCTTGATGTTGACGTCGGCCAGCACCAGCTTCGCGCCCTCGGCGGCGAAGCGGCGCGCCATGCCCGAGCCGAAGCCGAAACCCGCGCCCGTGATGATCGCCACCTTGTCCTTCAGCCTCATGTCGTGCTCCCTTCGCCGAGCGCCTATGCGCTCGCGTTAAAATTGCGGCCATCCTCCCAATATGGCCCCAAACATGAACATATTATCTATGCACAGGCGGTTAAGCCTGTCACAATCTTGCGAATAAGATGATGGGCGGTTGAATTTAAATCGATTAGATCATACAGAGGGTCCCATGCGCAGACGCCGGTCCTGGAGCAAACGCCCCCAAGACGCCTCCCCCCGGGCGGAACGGCCCTCGCAGTTGCCTGCGCAGTTGAAAGACAGAGAGCGACCAATGACCAGCCAGACCATACCCGTGGAGCCGTTCGACTGCATCGTCTTCGGCGGCTCCGGCGATCTCGCCGAGCGCAAGCTGATCCCCGCGCTGTACCAGCGCCAGCGCGCCGGCCAGCTCAGCGACCCGACCCGCATCATCGGCGCGTCCCGCAGCCCGATGACCGACGAGGAATACCGGCAGTTCGCCCGCGCCGCGATCAAGGAGCACGTCAAGGCCGCCGAGATCGACGACAAGGAAGTCGACGCCTTCGTGGCGCGGCTGAGCTACGTGCCCGTCGACGCCAAGTCCGACGCCGGCTGGGACGCGCTCAAGGCGGCAATCGCCAAGAAGCCCGAAAAGATCCGCGCCTTCTACCTCGCCGTCGGCCCGGCGCTGTTCGGCGAGATCGCCACCCGGCTCAAGAGCCACGGCCTCATCACCCGCGACACCCGCATCGTGGTGGAGAAGCCGATCGGCCGCGACCTGGAATCGGCCATCGCGCTCAACGCCACGCTGGGCTCGGTCTTCCACGAGGACCAGATCTTCCGCATCGACCATTATCTCGGCAAGGAGACGGTGCAGAACCTGATGGCGCTGCGCTTCGCCAACGCGCTCTACGAGCCGCTGTGGAACTCGGCCCATATCGACCATGTGCAGATCACCGTGGCGGAATCGGTCGGCCTCGAAGGCCGCGCCGGCTATTACAACACCGCCGGCGCGCTGCGCGACATGGTGCAGAACCACATCCTGCAGCTCCTCTGCCTCGTCGCCATGGAGCCGCCGGCCTCGCTGGAGGCCGACGCCGTGCACGACGAGAAGGTCAAGGTGCTGCGCTCGCTCAAGACCATCGACGCCGGCAATGTCGAGGACCTGACCGTGCGCGGCCAGTACCGCGCCGGCGCCTCGGCCGGCGGCCCGGTCAAGGGCTATCTGGAGGATCTCGAAAGCGATGTCAGCAACACCGAGACCTTCGTGGCCATCAAGGCCGAGATCGCCAACTGGCGCTGGGCCGGCGTGCCCTTCTACCTGCGCACCGGCAAGCGGCTCGCGACCCGCGTCTCGGAGATCGTCGTCACCTTCAAGCCCATCCCGCATTCGATCTTCGGCGACGGCGCGGGCAAGGTGATCGCCAACCAGCTCGTCATCCGCCTGCAGCCCGACGAGGGCGTGCGGCAGTGGCTGATGATCAAGGACCCCGGCCCGGGCGGCATGCGCCTGCGCCACGTGCCGCTGGACATGAGCTTCGCCGCCTCCTTCGACGAGCGCAACCCGGACGCCTATGAGCGGCTGCTGATGGACATGGTGCGCGGCAACCAGACGCTGTTCATGCGCCGCGACGAGGTCGAGGCCGCATGGCGCTGGGTGGATCCGATCCTGCAGGGCTGGGACGCCACCGCCATGCCGGTGCAGGGCTACACCTCCGGCACCTGGGGTCCCTCCTCCTCCATCGCGCTGATCGAGCGCGACGGCCGCACCTGGCACGAAACGCTGTGAGAACGCCGGACGGGACGCGGGAACCCCGCGTCCCTTCGGCGCAGGAAAGGAAGCGCATGAGCATCGAACGGCACGATTTCACCACCGCATCGGAACTGGCCGAGGCGCTGGCCGAGGCCATCGCCCAGAAACTGTCGGCGGCCATCGCCAGCCACGGCCACGCCGTGCTGGCGGTGTCGGGCGGAAGCACCCCGCTGCGGCTGTTCGACGTGCTGTCGCGCAAGATGATCGACTGGAACGCCGTCACCGTCACGCTGGTCGACGAGCGCTTCGTGCCCACGGACAGCGACCGCTCCAACGAGAAGCTGGTGCGCGACCACCTGCTGCGCGACCATGCGGGCGTGGCGAAGTTCGTCGGCCTCTACAACGCCTCCGCCACGGTGGAGACGGCGGCGCTGGCCGCCGCCAGCCGCATCGACGCGCTGCGCCGCCCCTTCGACGTGGTGGTGCTGGGCATGGGCAATGACGGCCACACCGCCTCCTTCTTCCCGCGCGCCGACCGGCTGCATCAGGCCATCGACCCCGACACGCGGGCGCTGGTGCTGCCGATCCACGCCGAGGGCGCGGGCGAGACGCGGCTGACGCTGACCCTGCCGCTGATCGCCGAGGCCGACATGCTGGTGCTGCACATCGAGGGCGCCGCCAAGCAGGCGACGCTGGAGAAGGCGCTGGCCGGCGACGACGTCGACGACATGCCGGTGCGCGCCGTTTTCGCCCATGCCCGCTCGCCGATCGCCCTCTACTGGGCGCAATAGGACGCGATAATCCGCCTCACGGGGTTGAAGCCATGACCGTAGCCACGACCGCACATCACCGCATCCAGGACATCACGGCGCGCATCCGCGAGCGCTCCAGGCCGACCCGCGAGGCCTATCTCGGCCGCATCCGCGCCGCCGCGTCCAACAAGCCCAAGCGCACGGGGCTCGGCTGCGCCAACCTCGCGCACGGCTTCGCCGCCTGCGGCCCGTCCGACAAGGCGGGGCTCGCCGCCGACGTGGCGCCGAACCTCGGCGTCATCACCGCCTATAACGACATGCTATCTGCGCACCAGCCCTTCGAGACCTACCCGGCGCTGATCAAAGAGGCCGCGCGGCAGGCGGGCGGCGTGGCGCAGGTGGCGGGCGGCGTGCCGGCCATGTGCGACGGCGTCACGCAGGGCTTCGCCGGCATGGAGCTGTCGCTGTTCTCGCGCGAGGTGATCGCCATGGCGACGGCGATCGGCCTGTCGCACGACATGTTCGACGCCGCCGTCTATCTCGGCGTCTGCGATAAGATCGTGCCCGGCCTCATCGCCGGCGCGCTGGCCTTCGGCCACCTGCCCGCCGTCTTCGTGCCGGCCGGGCCGATGACCAGCGGCCTGCCCAACGACGAGAAGGCGAAAACCCGCCAGCTCTACGCCGAGGGCAAGGTCGTCCGCGCCGAGCTTCTGGAATCGGAATCGAAATCCTATCACGGCCCCGGCACCTGCACCTTCTACGGCACCGCCAACTCCAACCAGATGCTGATGGAGATCATGGGCCTGCACCTGCCGGGCGCCTCCTTCGTCAATCCGGGCACGCCCTTGCGCGACGCTTTGACCAGGGAAGCCGCCAAGCGCGCGCTCGCCATCACCGCGCTCGGCAACGAATATACGCCGGTGGGCGAGATGCTGGACGAGCGCTCCTTCGTCAACGGCGTGGTGGGGCTCAACGCCACCGGCGGCTCGACCAACCACACCATCCACCTGATCGCCATGGCGGCGGCGGCGGGGATCAAGCTCACCTGGCAGGACATCGCCGAGATCTCCGACGTGACGCCCTTGCTCGCCCGCGTCTATCCGAACGGGCTCGCCGACGTGAACCATTTCCACGCCGCCGGCGGCATGGGTTTTCTCATCCGCGAGCTGCTCGACGGCGGCCTCCTGCACGAGGACGTGCGCACCGTCTGGGGCGAGGGCCTGCGCCCCTACGCCATCGAGCCGAAGCTTGGCCCCGACGGCGTGGTGGTCCGCGAGCCCGTCCCGGAGAAGAGCGGCGACGACAAGGTGCTGGCCAAGATCACCGCCCCCTTCCAGCCCAGCGGCGGCATCAAGCTTTTGACCGGCAATATCGGCAACGCCATCATCAAGGTCTCCGCCGTCAAGCCGGAGCGCCACGTCATCGAGGCTCCGGCCAAGGTGTTCAACGACCAGGCCGAGATGCAGGCGGCGTTCAAGGCCGGCGACCTCACCGGCGATTTCGTCGCCGTGGTGCGCTACCAGGGGCCGCGCGCCAACGGCATGCCGGAGCTGCACAAGCTGATGACGGTGCTGGGCATCCTGCAGGATCGCGGCCAGCGCGTGGCGCTGGTCACCGACGGGCGGCTTTCGGGCGCGTCGGGCAAGGTGCCCTCCGCCATCCACGTCACCCCCGAGGCGCTCGACGGCGGCGTGATCGGCAAGATCCACAATGGCGACGTCATCCGCCTCGACGCGGTCAACGGCACATTGGAGGTTCTGCTCAACCACGCCGTGCTGGACGGACGGCTCGAGCATCGCCCCGACCTTTCGGGCAACGAGCACGGCATGGGCCGCGAATTGTTCCGCGCCTTCCGCCAGATCGCCGGCCGCGCCGACGAGGGCGCCTCGGTGTTCTGATCCGGGCGTCGTGAAATGTGGCGAAACGGACGCGAATTCCGTTTCGCCGCGCTGTTTGGGTGAAAAACCGCGCGTTCGGGCGCGGATTTCGTGGCGAAAAGACGGCTTCTTTGCGTCAGAAAGCCGGCTTTTTCACGCCCGCCTTGCGGCAGGCGGCGGTCAGCGTGTTGGCCATCAGCATGGCGATGGTCATCGGCCCGACCCCGCCCGGAACCGGCGTGATGGCGCCGGCGACCTTTTCGGCCTCCGCGAAATCCACGTCGCCGACCAGCCGCGTCCTGCCCTCGCCGCGCTCGGGCGCCGCGATCCGGTTGATGCCGACGTCGATCACCGTCGCGCCCGGCTTGATCCAGTCGCCCTTGACCATCTGCGGCCGCCCCACCGCCGCCACCAATATGTCGGCCGTGCGGGCGATGGCCGGCAGGTCCGTGGTGCGGCTATGCGCCACCGTCACGGTGGCGTTGTGGGCGAGAAGCAAGTTAAACATCGGCTTGCCGACGATGTTGGAGCGGCCGATCACCACCGCGTTCAGCCCCGACAGGTCGCGGCCGTGGACGCGCTCGATCATGATCATCGCGCCGGCCGGCGTGCAGGGCACGAAGGCCGTCTCGACCTCGCCGGTGCCGAGCTTGCCGACATTGATGAAATGGAAGCCGTCGACGTCCTTGTCGGGCGAAATGGTCTGGATCACCCGGCCGGCGTCGATGTGCTTGGGCAGCGGCAGCTGCACCAGGATGCCGTGGATGGCGGGGTCCTCGTTGAGGCTTTCGATCAGGCCCAGCAGCGTCTCCTCGGAGGCCGTCTCGGGCAGGTCGTGCTGGACGGAGTGGAAGCCGCATTCCTTGGCCTTGCGGCTCTTGGAGGCGACATAGACCTGGCTGGCCGGGTCCTCGCCGACGATCACCACGGCGATGCCGGGGACGGTTCCGGTCGCGGCGACGAGTTTTTCGGTTTCGGTCTTCACCGTGGACACCACGTCCTCGGCGAGCTTCTTGCCATCGATCAGTTGGGCCATCGCGCATGCTCCGTTTGTCAGCGTGAAGGGGATATAACCCCTGCTTTCCTCCGCCTGCATGCCCATAAGCGTCATCCGCCGCGATGACAATCGTCAAGCGGCGGCGCGCGGCGATTTTATGGCTTCAGCGCGTCCCGTGCTCCGCCTCCCAGCGGGCGTTGGCCTCGCGGATCGCGGCGGCGAGCGGCGTTTCGCCGAGCGGCTCCGGCTCGGCCCGCGCCTCCTCGACGCGCGCCTTCTCCGTGCGCGGACGGCGGCCGAGCAGGGCCGCGAGCAGCCCCAGCAGGCCACCCAGAACCACGCCGGCCGGAATGGCCACGCCCGGCGACACGCCATGCGGTTTCGGATCGGGCGTCGCGGCCGAAAGCACCCGCACCGTCGCGCCCGAGGCGCTTTCGCCGCGCGCGGCGCGCATCTGCAAATCCTCGTAGAGCGCCTGCCGCGCCTCGGCGTCGCGCTCCAATTCCTGCAACCGCTTGCGGTCGTCCTCGCCGGCCGGGTTCTGGGCGGCGCTGGCGGCCGCGAGCTTCTGCTCGCGCTCGACCGCGCCCTTCAGCTCAGCCTGGAGCCCGGCGCGCAGCTTCACGATCTCCGCCGTAATCTGCGGCGCCAGCGCTTTCTCGCCCTTGCCGTAGCGTTCGACCAGCGGCCCCAGCGCGCCCGAGCGCAGCGCCTCCGGCACGCCGTTCTTCGCGAGGCTGTCCGGCGTGGCGTCCGCCAGCGCATCGGCCCCGGCCTGGATGCGCGCCGTCTCGGCCTTGGCGGCGGCGAAGGCCTGCTGCGCCTCGCCCTCCTCGCCGAAATCGTGGCTGGCGCGGAACGCCGCCAGCGCCGCCTTGGCCGAGGCGGCCTCGGCCTCCAGCCGGTGCAGCCGGTCGGGCAGGTCGTCGATGTCGCCGGCGACCTGGTCGCGGAAGGCCTGCGCCACGGCGTTGGCGATCAGCGCCGCCGTCTGCGGCGAGGCGGCGCTGGCCTCGACGGTGATCGCGCCGCTATCGAGCGACTGGCGGAAATCGAGATGCGGACGCAGCGCCTCGCCGCCGACCGGCTGCGGCGGCGGCGAGGCCGGGCCGCGCCCCATCAGCGCGGCGAGCTTCCGGTGCAGCGCCTCGACCGGCGGCATGGGGCCGAGATCGGCGGGCGTCTCGACATGCGCGAGCCGCGCCGCGGCGTCCAGCACCGGCCTGGAGGCGATCTCGCTGCGCTTTTCGGGCGGGGAGACCTGCAAGGTCGCGCCGGCGAGGTAATGCGGCGGCGCCAAAGCCGCCAGCCCCGCCCCGGCCAGCCCGCCCAGCGCGGCGGTGATGACCGCCGCCGCCCAGCGCGGACGCGTGGCCGGCTTGCGCTTGGGCGCGGATTCGACGGCGGGCTTGGGTTCGGCCATGACGGCGGCTGCGGGCGGCGGCGAGATAGGCTCGACGGCGCGCGGGGCCAGGAATTCCGGCGCATAGGCCAGAAGCGGACGCCTCGTTTCCCCGGTTCTGCTGTCGTCCCGCTCGACCATCGTCCCCACCCGTCGCGTGATCATCGGCGCGGCGCGCCCTGCGCCGACTTAACCCGAAACCGGAAAAACGCGCAAGCGCGTCAGGCCAGGATCGCGAAATGGCGCAGTATGTAGACGGTCTGGTAGACCAGCGCCAGCCCGGCGAAGGCGGCGTGGAAGCGGCGGTTCTCGGTGCAGGCGGCGGCGATGCTGAGCGCGATGAAGACCGCGGCGCGGATCAGATATTCCGGCCCGTAGAGGTTGAAATGCTCCATGCCCTTGAGCAGCGTGTCGACCACGTCGACCGCGAAGATGAGCGCCAGCAGCCCGAAGAACCATTTGCGCCGCGACAGGAAATAATCGCGATAGCCGGTATATTCGCCCATCGTGTCGGGGAAGAGCAGCGTGCAGAGCAAAAAATAGAGCCCGGCGTAGAAGATGACGAACATGTAGCGCTCGAAGGTCCAGACCGGGATGGTGCGCAGGTTGAACTCGAACCACCAGAAATGCGTGACCAGAAGCAGCGCGCAGGCCACCCAGGCGAGATGCGCCGGATAGATGATCTGCTTGCCCGGATGCTGGATGAAGCGCGCCACGCCGGTCAGGAGCCGCGAGACGCAGAGGCCGAGCACGATGCCGATGATGGTGCGCACATGGGCGAAGGCCTCCGCCGGCGGAACGTTGGTGCTGAGCGTGGCGTTCATTCTTGCCCCCGTTTCAAAAAATCCCTCTTGCGGAAAACCATTGTGGCCCAGGGAGAAAAGCCGATCAATCGCCCGCTTGCGGTTTTCGCGCGCTTGCGCGGCGGGGCGCGGCGGGGCTATATCCGGGGGAGAAAAGACTCATGCGGGCAAGGCCCGCGCAGCAAAGGTGGAACTATCGTCATGCAGGATTCGGTCGTACTCGTCGGTTGCGGCAATATGGGCTTCGCCATGCTCAAGGGCTGGCTCGACGCGGGCGTCGTCAAGGCCGGCGACGTGCATGTGGTGGAGCCGGGCGAGGCGCTGCGCCAGCGCGCGGCCGGCGCGGGCGTGCATGTCTACGCCGGCGCCGAGGCGCTGCCGGCCGGTCTCGCCCCGCGCGTCGTGCTGGTGGCGGTCAAGCCGCAGGTGATGGCGGCGGTGCTGCCGGCCTACAAGCGCTTCGCGCCGGCCGCCACCTTCGTCAGCGTCGCCGCCGGCATTCCGGTGGCGCTGTTCGAGGCGCATCTGGGCGGGAACGCCGCCGTGGTGCGCTGCATGCCCAACACGCCGGCCGCCATCGGCAAGGGCATGCTGGTCACTTACACCAACCCGAACGTGACGGCCGAAAACGAGGCCTTCGTCGACCGCCTGCTCGCCACTTCCGGCAAGGTGGCGCGGGTGGAGGAGGAAGGGCAGATGGACGCGGTGACCGCCGTCTCCGGCTCCGGCCCTGCCTATGTGTTCCATTTCATCGAGGCGCTGACCGACGCCGGCGTCACCGCCGGCTTGCCGCGCGACACGGCGGCGATGCTGGCCATGCAGACGGTGATGGGCGCCGGCGCGCTCGCCGCCGCCAGCCCCGACAGCCCCACCACCCTGCGCGAGCAGGTGACCAGCCCCAACGGCACCACCGCCGCCGCCCTCAACGTGCTGATGGGCGAGGACCGGCTCAAGAAACTGGTCGCCGAAGCCGTCGAAGCCGCCCGCGCCCGCTCGGTGGAACTGGGCAAGGCCTGACGATCAGGCGCGGGGCGGGCGTTTGCGACCCGCCCCGCGCTTTTATCATGGCGATGCGGCCGGTCGTCGTCATGGGCGCCCGACGGATCGCCCTGTTCCGCCATCGGCGACCGGCTTTGGGGCGCTTGGCGCAACGATGACCTCCGGCTAAAGAAGCGTCCGAGGCTGCGAAAACCTTGCACAATCGGACGCGAGCGACCTGTCTTCCGCGATAGGCATGCGACCGCCGGATCGTGGGTAATGCGCAGATCAGGCGGTTCATCTCCCGCGCCGAAAGCTTCCTCCGCGCGAGCAATCGGCGCGCCGGCAGGAAGCCGCGTCAGCCCTGGACGATCAAACGCGGGGCGGCTTCGATCAGGGCCCTGGTCAGGGCCGTCTGCGGATCGGCGATCAGCTCGCGCGCCGGGCGGTTTTCGACGATTCGGCCTCGCTCCATCACCGCGATGCGGTCGGCGATGCGCGCCGCCACCGCGAGGTCGTGGGTGATGAAGAGATAGGCGGTCCCGCGCTCCGCCTGCATCCTCCGCAACAACGCCAGCACCTCGGCGCGCAGCGTGGCGTCGAGCGCCGACACCGCCTCGTCCAGCACGATCAGCGCCGGCCGCGTGGCGAGCGCGCGGGCGATGGCGACGCGCTGGCGCTGGCCGCCGGAAATCTCCTCGACGCCGCGCGCGGCGAGATCGGCGGCGAGGCCCACCTGCTCCAGAAGCGGCGCAATCGCGCGCGGCAGGCCGTGGATGCGCAGGGGCTCGTCCAGCACCTCGCCCACCGTGGCGCGCGGATTGAAGGCGGAAAGCGGGTCCTGGAACACCATCTGCATGGCGGCGCGGCGGCGGCGCAGGGCGGCACCCTTCAGCGCCAGCCAGTCCTCGCCGGCGAAGCGGATCGCGCCGGCGCGCAGCGGATCGAGCCGCAGCAGCGCGCGCGCCAGAGTGGATTTGCCGCTGCCCGACGGGCCGACCAGCGCCAGCGTCTCGCCGGCCCGAATGTCGAGATCGACATCGGCCAGCACCGGGACGCCGCCGCGCACCACGGTCAGGCCGCGGGCTTGAAAAAGGGCCTCAACCATCGGCCGCCTCCAGCGTGGGGACGGCGGCGATCAGCGCCTTGGCGTAATCGGTCCGCGGCGCGGAGAGGAGCGCGCGGGCGGGTCCGCACTCCACCAGCCGCCCGTGGCGGAACACGGCGATGCGGTCGGCGAGGCCGGAGGCGAGCGCGATGTCGTGAGTGACGAACAGCATCGTCATGCCGTCGGCGCGCACGAGATCGCGCAGCAGCGTGACGATCTCCCTCTGCACGATGGTGTCGAGCGCGCTGGTCGGCTCGTCGGCGATCAGCAGGCGCGGCCGTGCAGCGATGGCGAGCGCGATGGCGATGCGCTGCTTCTGCCCGCCGGAGAACTGGTGCGGATAGCGGCGCGCGGCGGCTTCCGGCTCGGGGATGCGCGCCCGCGCCAGCAGCGCCGCGGCTTGCTCGCGGGCGGCGGCGCGGTCCATCGGCAGATGCGCGCGCAGCACTTCGGCGAGCTGCGCGCCGACCGTCATCAGCGGGTCGAAGCTCGCCGCCGGGTCCTGGAACACGAAGCCGATGTCGCGCCCCGGACGCGGATTTTGCGCGAAGCCGGGCCAGCCGATCCGGCCGGAAAGGCGGGCGTTCGCAGGCAGGAGACCGGCCAAAGCCAGCGCCAGCGTGGTCTTGCCGGAGCCGCTTTCGCCGATGACGGCGAGGATTTCGCCCGCCAAGAGGTCGAGATCGAGCGGCTCCAGTGCGACGCCGCCGCCATAGCGCACGCAAAGCCCGCGCATCTCGGCCAGCGCGCTCATGGCTGCGGCCGCCTTCGGGTCGCGACGGCGAGGCCCTCGCCGACCAGATAGACGGCCACGACCGTCAGCGCCAGCGCCAGTCCGGGGACGATCGACAGCCAGGGCGCGGCGCGCAGCACCGTGCGGCCCTCGGCGATCATGCCGCCCCAAGTGACGCGGTTGGGGTCGCCGAGGCCGAGGAAGGATAAAGCCGCCTCGACCAGAATGGCCGAGGCGACGACGACCGGAACCAGCGCCAGCACCGGCGGCAGCGCGTTGGGCAGGATCTGGCGGAAGGCGATCTCCAGCGGGTGCATGCCGACGACGCGGGCCGAGGCGACATAGTCGCGGGCGCGGATCGACAGCACCTGCGCGCGGGTGAGCCGCGCGGCCTGCGTCCAGCTCGACAGGGCGATGGCCGCCACCAGCACCGGCAGCGACGGCCCCGCCACGCTGACCAGCGCCAGCGCCAGCAGAAAGCCCGGCACGGTCTGAAACGCCTCGGCGACGCGCATCAGCGCCTCGTCGACCAGCCCGCCGGCGAAGCCCGCCAGCGTGCCGACCACGCCGCCCAAAAGAATGGAGGCCAGCGCCGCCGACAGACCGATGGTCAGCGAGGCGCGCCCGCCATGGACCAGCTCGGCCAGTACGTCGCGGCCGAGCCGGTCGGTGCCGAGCGGCAGGCCGGGCGTCTGGAAGGGGCCAAGCAGGGGCGCGGCGGCGATGCGCAGCGGATCGCCGGGGAAAAGCAGCGGCGCGCAGAGGGCGGCGAGCGCGAGCAGCGTCAGGAGCGCCGCGCCCACTTTGCCCTCGCCGGTCGCGAAATAATGTTTCATGCCGCCTCCGCGCCGATGCGCGGGTCGAGCCGCAGCGCGATCAGGTCCATCGCGGCGTTGACCAGCACCACCATGAGCGCGCTGATGAGGATCACGCCCAGAAGCAGCGGCGTGTCGCGCGCGGCCACCGCCTCCTGCGCCAGCCGGCCCAGGCCGGGCAGCGCGAAGACGCTTTCGATCACCACGCTGCCGCCCAGCATCGACGCCGCCTGAAGCCCCAGCATGGTGACCACCGGCAGCAGCGCGTTGCGCGCCACGTGGCGCAGGATCGTTCGGCGCGGCAGGCCGCGCGCGGCCAGCGCGCGCACGAAATCCATGCGCCAGACGTCGCCCATCGCCGCGCGCATGACGCGCAGGTAGAGCGCGAGATAGATCAGCGCCAGCGAGGCCACCGGCAGCGCGAGATGCCGCGCCACGTCGCCGGCGCGGGCGAGGCCGTGCTTGCCCGAGGCGATGGTCTCGATGCCGCTCGACGGCAGCCAGCGCAGCCGGATCGAGAACAGGATCACCAGCACCAGCGCCAGCCAGAAGCCGGGAACGGCGTAGAGCGCCAGCGAGGCCACCGACAGGAAGCGATCGCGAAAACCGCCCGGCCGCGCCCCGGCGACCACGCCCAGCAGCGAGCCGACGCAGAAGGACAGCGCCGTCGCCGCCCCCATCAAGAGAAGCGTGTCGGGCAGGCGCTCCAGAACCACGTCGCGGATCGGCCGCGACTGGCTGACCGACCAGCCGAGATCGCCATGGGCCAACGCGGAGAGATAGGCCGCGAGCCGATGCCAGACCGAGGCGTCGAGCCCCCAGCGCGCCCGCATCGCCGCCATCTGCGCCGCGTCGCCGCCGAAACTGACCGCATAGGCGTCGACCGCGTCGCCGGGCGCGGCCTCCAGGATGAAGAAACAGCCGACGACGACGATCAGCAGCACCAGCGCGCCGCCGACGAGGCGTCGTTTCAGGAGGGCGAAAATCTGCGTCACGCCGGCTCTATCCAGACGTCGGCCCAGTTGGAGACGGCCCAGCGCGGATTGTCGGAGACGTTATGCACCCGGTCGCTGGCCACGGTGATGAAGCCCCATTCGGCCACGTTGATGAAGGGAAGGTCGGCGGCGACCTTCTGCTGGAATTGCCGGTAGAGCGCGACGCGCGTCGCCTCGTCCACCGTATGCGCGGCCTTGTCGATCAGCGCGTCCATGGCCTTGTCGTCATAGCCGCCCTGGTTGGAGAAGGGCACGCCGGCCGGAACGCCGCCTTGCGCGAGGATGGTGGTGGAGATGGCCGGGTCGCCGCGATAGACCGGCGGGGCGACGGCGATGTCGAAATCATGGTCGGTATAGACCGCCTTCTGATGCGCCGCCGCGTCGTTGTTGACGATGCGCGCGTCGATCCCCACCGCCGCCAGCGCCTGGCGCAGATAATCGCCGAACTGCTTCGTCTCGTTGAAATAGGGCGCGGGCAGCAGCCTCAGCCGGAAGCGCACGCCGTCCGGCCCGCGCCTGTAGCCGGCCTCGTCGAGCAGCGCCTCGGCTTTGGCGACGTCGAGAGGATAGGTCTCGACCTCGGGCGTATAGAACTGCGCGTCGTGGCGCGGGACCGGGCCGGTCGAGGTTTTGGCGTAGCCGAGGAAGACGGTCTTCACCACGAAATCGCGGTCGATGGCGTGGGCCATGGCCTGCCGCACCTTCAGCTCCGCCAGCTCCCTGCGGCGGTGGTTGATCTCCACCACGAGCTGATAGGTCAGCGCCTCGTAGCCCTTGGCGATCACCGTCAGGCCCGGAACCTTCGCGATCCGCGCCAGGTCGGCCAGCGGCACGGCGGAGAAGGCGGCGAGGTCGATCTCGCCCGCCTCCAGCGCGTCGGCGGCCCCGGCGCGGTCGGGCAGCACGCGATAGATCACCTCGTCCAGATAGGGCCGGCCCGCGTCCCAATAAGTCTCGTTGCGCACCAGGCGGTAATATTCGCCGGCCTTGTGCTCGGCATATTCGAACGGCCCGGTGCCGACCAGCCTCTCATTGGCCGGATTGGCGGCGATGTCGGCGCCGGCGAAGACGTGCTTCGGCAGCACGGCGGTCAGCGCCGGCAGGGCGTTGCGGATGAGCTGGAACGGCGTCGGCTCGGAAAAGCGCAGCACGGCGGTGTGATCGTCCGGCGTCTCCACCGCCTCCAGCGCGCCGAACACGACGCGGCCGAAATTCTGCAGCGGCTTCCACACCTCCATGGCCGAGAAGGCCACGTCGGCGGCGGTGAAGGGCCGGCCGTCATGCCATGTGACGCCCTTGCGCAGGTGGAAGGTGGCGCTCAGCCCGTCGGTCGAGCCCTCCCAGGCTGTCGCCAATCGCGGCGAAAGCCCGTTCTCGCCCTCGAAGGAGGCTTCCGCCAGCGGCTCGATCACCTTGCTCGCCACGAAGAACACGCCGTTGGAGGCGACGATGGCGGGATTGAGGTTGCGCGGCTCGGAATCGGACGCCACCACCAGCCGCCCGCCCCGCGCCGGCTCCGCCGCGCGCAAAAAACCCGCCGGCCAGACCGCGCCCGCGGCGAGCGCCGTCGACCCCACCAGAAACGACCGGCGCGAGACGGCCGGCCACGGCGATTTTCCCTGCATGATCCCTTCCTCGCGCATGCGACGACGCCTGCGCTTTTATACCGATCCGCCTGAAAAATCAGGACGTTTCCTGTCTCCGCGACAATCGGCTTCGTATGGCCGGCGAAAGCTTGCCGGCAAAATTTTACCGCGTTTCCGCAATCCGTCCGGCGAATCGCATTCGCGCCTCAAGCCGCGGAGAATATTTTTCCGCTTTTACCGATTTAAAAGAATCCCGCCCTCTTGCCCCGGCGCGGCCTTGCGCCGATCATGGTTAACCATGCGTTACCCGCGTCGCGGCGCGCATGGAGACTGCGCAACCCTGGAAGAGAGGAAACAGAAATGACGAGTTTGCTGCCCCCGCTTCATGACGGCCACGCGCCGATCTATCTCCACCACGCCTTCCAGCAGGCGGTGGACGCCTATGAGGACTGGACGCTCGGGCCGGAAGAGCCGGTCGTCCCCGTGAACGGTCGGCTGGCGCGCATCGGCGTGATCTTCCGCCGGCTGTGGAACTGCACCGACCCGACGCCGCGCCACACGCTGGACGCGATGAAGGACATCGTGCCGCACAGCGTCATCCCCACCGGCCAATGGCGCGACAGCGCCACCATCGCCGAGGCCGCCCGCATCATGAGCGCCGCGCTGGAGCGCCGCAGGGCGAGACGCCTGCCCGCCCTGGGCTGACCTGAATACCGCTCCCGCCTCCGGGCGGGGGCGGCTCACAGCTTGCGGTAGCGCAGGCGCGCGCTGCGCTCGATGGCGGCGACGGTCAGGTCGTCCAGCGTCCAGCGGTCGCGCAGCATCTGCAGAAACTCCAGCTCCTCCTGCTCGACATGCAGGTCGGCGGCCGCCACCTCCACCGCCAGCGCATAGGCGGTCTCGTAGAGCCTTTCGGGCAGCGCGTCATGGGCGAGGTCGAGGATCTTCTCCAGCCCGTCCTCGTCCGACAGAAGCTTGTAGCAATCGCTGGCGAGCCTGGGCAGGCGCGCGGCGTCGAAGCCGTAGAACACCGGCAGCCGCGCCACCAGGTTGCTGATCGACGCCAGTTCCGCATCCGTCATCCGCATGTCGGCGGCCGAGGTCGTGACCATGATGTAGACGAGCGCGTCCTGCGCGGCGATGTTTTTCATGAAATGCTCCTGCGCCTTCCCCGTGGAATCTGCGATCCGGTTGTGGAAGGTAGGAAGCGCCGGCCCGCCGCGCAAGGAAATTCCGCCGCGACAATTGACGCCGCGAACCGGGCGCGCCATAGAACAACAGCGATTTTTCGCGCCGACGATCCCCCAGTTCCATCAGGATATGCACATGACCGCGCACCGCCTTCCCGACATCACGCTGACCCCGGACATGACCGCGGCGGCCGCGGAGGCGAAAGCGTGGCCCTTCGAGGAAGCGCGGAAAATCCTCAAGCGCTACGAGAAGACCGGCCTGCCGGAAACGGTGATCTTCGAGACCGGCTACGGTCCCTCCGGCCTGCCGCATATCGGCACCTTCGGCGAGGTGGCGCGCACCTCCATGGTGCGGCACGCCTTCCGCGTTTTGACCGGCGACAGGGTGAAGACGCGGCTGATCTGCTTTTCCGACGACATGGACGGTATGCGCAAGATCCCCGACAACGTGCCGGACCGGGCGGCGCTGGAGCCTTTTCTGCACATGCCACTTTCGGCCGTGCCGAACCCGTTCGGCGGCGATTACGACAGCTTCGCCGCGCATAACAACGCCATGCTGTGCCGCTTCCTCGACACGTTCGGCTTCGAATACGAATTCGCCAGCGCCACGGAGTATTACAAGTCGGGCAGGTTCGACGCCACGCTGCTGAAGGCGGCCGAGCGCTACGACGACATCATGAAGGTGATGCTGCCGACGCTCGGCGAGGAGCGTCAGGCCACCTACAGCCCCTTCCTGCCGATCTCGCCCAAGACGGGCCGCGTGCTCTACGTGCCGATGAAAAAGGTCGACGCCGCGGCCGGAACCGTGACCTTCGACGACGAGGACGGGACGGAGACCACGCTGCCTGTCACCGGCGGCCATGTGAAGCTGCAATGGAAGCCGGATTTCGGCATGCGCTGGGCGGCCTTGGGCGTCGATTTCGAGATGTTCGGCAAGGACCATCAGACCAATGCGGGCATTTACGACCGCATCTGCGTGATCCTCGGCGGCCGCGCGCCGGAGCATTTCGTCTACGAGCTGTTCCTCGACCAGTTGGGCCAGAAGATCTCCAAGTCGAAGGGCAACGGCATCTCCATCGACGAATGGCTGACCTACGCTCCGACGGAAAGCCTCGCGCTCTATAATTTCCAGAAGCCTAAGACCGCGAAGAAGCTCTATTTCGACGTGATCCCCAAGGCGGTGGACGAATATTTCACCTATCTCTCGGCCTATCGGCGGCAGGAATGGAAGGACCGGCTCAACAATCCGGTCTGGTACATCCATTACGGCAATCCGCCCGAGGTGGAGCTGCCGGTGCCCTTCGCGCTGCTGCTCAACCTCGTCAGCGCGTCGAACGCCGAAAGCCCGGCCGTGCTGTGGGGCTTCATCTCGCGCCATGCGCAGGGCGTGACGCCGCAGAACAATCTCGAACTCGACGCGCTGGTCGGCTACGCCATCCGCTATTTCAACGATTTCGTGAAGCCGACCAAGCAGTTCCGCGCCCCGGACGCGGTGGAGCGGGCGGCGCTGGAGGCGCTCGACGCCAAGCTCGCCACGCTCGCCGGCGAGACGGACGGGAACGCGATCCAGAACGCCATCCTCGACGTGGCCCGCGCCATCGAGCGCTATCAGGACCACGCCAAGAAGAGCCCGGAAGGCGGACCCGGCGTGTCGGTGTCCTTCTTCCAGATGCTCTACGAGGTGCTGATCGGACAGGAGCGCGGTCCGCGCTTCGGCTCCTTCGTGGCGCTCTACGGCGTGGACGAGACCCGCGCGCTGATCAGGAAGGCGCTGGCGGGCGAACTGGCCTGACGGGCTATGCTGGAAATATGGGGCCGGCGGACCTCCTCCAACGTGCAGGCGCTGATGTGGTGCGTCGGCGAACTCGGCCTGCCCCATGAGCGCCACGACGCCGGCCACCGCTTTGGCGGAACCGACACGCCGCAATTCCTCGCCATGAACCCGAACGGGACTGTCCCCGTGCTGCGCGACGGCGACGGCGAACCGCTATGGGAGACGGGCGCGATCCTGCGCTATCTGGCGAGCCGCTACGGCCCCGATCCGTTCTGGCCGAAGGACGACGCCGCCCGCGCGCGGGTCGACAAATGGGCGGAATGGGCCAAGATCAACGTCGCCATGGCCTTCACCGGCCCGATCTTCTGGCGCGTCGTGAGAACCCCGCCCTCGCAACGCGACCCCGCAGCGCTCGACGGGGCGATCGCCTGTCTCGACCGCTTCCTCGACATCGCCGAGGCGCAACTGTCGCGCGGGCCGTTCCTCGCCGGAGAGGCCTTCTCTCTCGCCGACATCCAGTTCGGCCATGTGCTGTTCCGTTATTTCGACATCTCCATTGCGCGCCCCGACCGCCCGGCCCTGCGCCGCTATTACGACGCGCTTACCCGCCGCCCCGCCTTCCGCGAGCATGTGATGATCGACTACGAGGAACTGCACGCCTCCGATTGAGCACGCCGAACAGGGCAAGATCGAAACGCGATTGCGCTTGCTTGATTCCGTGTGATCCGAAGGCGGCCGGATGGCACGAAAACAGGAGGTTTATCGGGTATTAGATGCGGAGTGGGCGGCCATCAGCGGCACCCTTCTCAACGGTCGGCGGACGGATGACCGTCGAATAATCTCCGGCGTCATGCATATGTTGCGCTCGGGCGGTCACTAGACTGTCCCATGGTCTACGGTTCCGACATCAAAATCTATGATCGCTGGAGCCGATGGAACTGCGAGGGGTGTAGGGACGGATTTCTTACGCTCTGACAGGCTCGACCAACTGTGCGGCGCGTTCGGCCATGTCGGCGCCGCCAGCTTCTGCCTGGCCAAGCCGCTCGGCTGCGGCGTCGATGGCGGCGCCATGTTCATCAACGACGCGGAACAGACGGAGCCGTTGTGTCGGTGCCGTTCTACAGCAAGGGCGAGACGCGATACGACAATCCGTATCGGCAGCATGTTTCACCAGCTCGGTGGAAACCACCTAAGCTTATCGCTCAGCGGCGTGCGCAAGAAGGCGCTTGTCACGACGCCATCGGCGCCACCGGGGCGGCCAGCGAAGCGCCGTTACCGCGTGCATATGCGCAGCTCTGGGATGGCCCACCATGAGGCGCGTTCGAGGGCGCGCAAAGGCGAACCGGAACGGAAAAAGCGGTTCCGTTATACCGGAACCGCTCTTTGTCATTGCGCCGGGGCGGCGGGGG